>DMXM01000034.1:26457-83198 GCA_003482905.1 Elusimicrobiota bacterium | reverse complement strand
TTGCCGATACCGGTATGCAGCATCTGGATAGCCACCTCGTGGGTGCTGAGCCTCTCCAGGGAGTCCTTTATGGCCTGCATGGAACCGAACATGTCCGCCTTAAGGACCACGTTGAGGTTCCGCAGCAGCTTCTGGTCCACCTGCGATTTGAGCGAAAGCAGGGTAACATGCCTCTGGTGGGACATGGCTTCCTCGCGGCGGTTCAGCTTGCGCTTGTCGGCCACGTGGCGCGCCTCTTTCTCGTTCTCCACTACTTTCAGCACGTCGCCCGCGGTGGGGACTTCGCCGCTGATGCCCAGGATCTCGGCGGGCATGCTGGGCTTAAGCTCTTCCAGCCGGTTCCCCTTGTCGTCCACGATGGCACGGACCTTGCCGTGCGCGGCGCCGACGGTGAACGGGTCGCCCACGCGTATGGTGCCGGTGACGTTAATGACGGTGGCCACAATACCCTTCTTCGAGTCCAGGCGGGATTCTATAACTATCCCCTGGCCGGGCTTGTTCGGGTTGGCCTTGAGCTCCATCATTTCCGCCTGGATGCTCACGATCTCCAGGAGTTTCTCCAGGTTCAGGCGCTTCTTGGCGGAAACTTCCACCATGGGCGTTTTGCCGCCCCATTCTTCGGGGCTCAGGCCGTGGTTGGACAGCTGCTGTTTGATCTGCTGGGAGTTGGCCGTGGGCAGGTCTATTTTGTTGACGGCCACTATGATGGGCACGTCGGCGGCCTTGGCGTGGTTGATGGCTTCGAGGGTCTGCGGCATCACGCCGTCCACCGCCGAAACGACCAGCACCACAATGTCGGTTATCTTAACGCCGTGGGCGCGCATGGCGGTGAACGCCTCGTGGCCCGGGGTGTCCAGCACGGTTATGTTGCCGCGCGGGGTCTTAACCATGTAGGCGCCGATGTGCTGCGTTATCTGGCCGGCCTCGCCGTCCACCACGTTGGATTCGCGCAGCGCGTCGAGCAGCGTGGTTTTGCCGTGGTCGACGTGGCCCATGATGGTGATGATGGGGTAACGGGGCTTGAGGTCCTCGGGTTTCTCGTGTTCTATCTCCTCTTTGAGCTCTTCCTCGCCGTACATCGGTATCAGTTCCAGGTCATAACCGTAATCGGCCGCTATCAGCATGGCGGCGTCCTCGTCGAGACGCTGGTTGATGGTGGCGAACACGCCCATGCCCATCAGTTTCTTGATGAGGTCGGTGGTTTTTATCCCCATCTTTTCCGCCAATTCGCGCACGATGACGTTGGTGGAAACCTTCAGCTTGGGCAGGGGCTGCTTTTCGCCTTCCGCCAGCGGCGGCGTTGCCGGGACCGCGGGCTTGGCGGCCGGGAGCTGCGCTTTGGGAGCGGGGGGCTTAGCGGCGGGCGGCTGCGGGCGGGCCGGCGCGGGCGCGCCGGGCCTGGCGGCAGGAACCGGGGGCCTGGGGGCAGTGGGGCCGGGACGCAAGGCCGGGGCCGAGGGCCGTATAAGGGGCGGAATTACCAGCCTGGGCCCGGCGGCGGGCGGCCTGACCGGCGGGGTTCCCGGCTTTACGATAAAATGCGGCGACGCGGACGGCCTGAGCGTGGGCGGTACCGCCGGCCTAAGGCCGGGGGCCGGCGGAGCGGCGGGCTTAGCCGGCGCGGCGGGGGGAGGAACGGCGGCGGCGGGAGGAGCCGCTGGCTTCGGCGGCTCTACGGGTTTGGGCTCTTCCTTCTGCCCCGACGGGCCGGCGGCAATGGTGCCTTCAGCCGTGGAATGGGAGAACATAAAGCGCTTGAGGTCCGGCGCCTTGGGGAGTTCCGGCTCCGGGGCCGGCTCGGCGGGCTTGGCCTTTTTAGGCTTAGCAGGAGCTTTTGCCGGCTTTTCGTCGGCAGGAGCCGCTTCGGGCTTTTTAACCTTGGGCGCGGCTTTCTTAACGGGCGCTTTCTTTTCGCCCGCGGGCTTGGCGTCCGCCTTTTTCTGGGGGGCAGCCTTCGCCTCTTCGGCCGCGTCTTTCTTCTCCGCGTCTAAATTCTCATTTGCTTTCTGTTTCTTCGGGCTCATTTTTCACCTCTTCGGTCTTTGTAGCTTCTTCCTGCGCGGCAGCCTGCCCGTAGTTGGGGTTCTCTTCAATAAATTTCTTGGCCCCGGCTATGATCTTCTGCGCGGTCTTCTCGCCAATGCCCTCGAGAGAGCAGAGCTCTTCCTCGGTGAGGCCGGCCACGGTGCGGATGTCCAGCACGTTCATGGTTATCAGGGTCTCGGCCACCTTCGCGCCGATGCCGTCGATCTTAAGGAGGTCCTGCATGGCCATGTCGGTGGTCCGCTTGTTATCCTCGGAGCGCTGGCCCTCGGACTTCACCTCTATCTCCCAGCCGGTCAGGCGGCTGGCGAGGCGGATGTTCTGGCCCTCGCGGCCTATCGCCATGGCTAGCTGGTCGTCGGGGACGATGATCTGCGCCCGCTTGTTCTCTTTATCCAGGATCTTCACGGAGCTGACCGTGGCGGGGGAGAAGGACTTGGCTATCATGGTGAGCGTGTCCTCTATATAGGGGATAAGGTCTATCTTCTCGTTGGCAAGCTCGCTCATAATGACGCGGATGCGGGAACCGCGGATGCCAACGCAGGCGCCCACGGGGTCCACCTTGGGGGAATTGCTGCGCACCAGCACCTTGGCGCGGAAACCGGGGTCGCGGACCACGTCCACGATCTCTATGACCTTCTCGGCTATTTCGGGCACTTCGGCCTCGAACAGCGCTTTAAGGAAATTGCCGGAGGCGCGGGAGAGGACTATCTGGAGGCCCTTGTTCTCTTTGTCCACGCGGTGGATGATGGCGCGCACGCGCTGGTTCACGCTGAAATGCTCGCGGCGGATCTGTTCGGAGAAGGGGAGGATGGCTTCGGCCTTGCCCAGGTCCACGAATATGTCGCGGCCGGCCACATGGTGGACCAGGCCGGTGACGACCTCGCCTTCGCGGGGCTTATATTCGTCGTAGACGCGGACCTTCTCGATCTCGCGGATCTTCTGGATCAGCACCTGCTTGGCGGTCTGGGCCGCTATGCGGGAGAAATCCTGTATGGGCACAGGGATGTGCACGTCGTCGCCCATCTTGGCGTCCGGCTGGTGCTTCTGGGCTTCGGCCAGGGTTATTTCCAGTTCCGGGGTTACCACGGTCTCGGAGACCTTCTTTACCAGGAAGCCGGCCATGTCGCCGGTCTCGGGGTCGATGCCGGCCATGATCTGGGCGGTCTTGCCGAAATATTTGCGCAGCGCGCTCACCAGCGAGTCGGTGATGGTCTTGAACACGTCCTCGCGCTTTATGTTCTTCTCGCGCTCCAGCTGTTCGAGCGCCAGTAAAAGGTCTGATTTGTTCTTCTGTTCCTTGTTTGTGGTCATTTTCTTTACCCCTGTGTTATTTTCGCTTGAAGATCTCTTCGTCCGCCGGGTTAAGCCGGGCTTCGTCGATATCCTCAAGGCTGAATTTTAAGTCGCCGGACAGGAGCACCTGCCCGTTTTCAAACCCGGTGATGTTGCCGTAGTACACGCGCGAACCGTTCACCGGGCGCTTAAGGCGGACCTTGATCTGCTGGCCCGCGAAGCGTTTGAAATCTTTTTCCTTCTTCACCACGCGGTCCACGCCCGGGGAGGAAACTTCCAGGAAGTAGCCGTTCTCGTAAATATTGTTGGCGTCCAGGTATTCGCCTATCTTCTCGCTCAAGGCGCCGCAGTCGTCCAGCAGCACGCCGCCGGTTTCCCTGTCCACAAAGATCTGCAGCAGCGGCTTGCCGTTATGGCTGGCCACCTTCAGGTCCACCAGCTCAAAACCGGTCTGGGCCAGTACGTTCTCCACTTCGGTCTCTATCTTCGCCTTATCCATATATCCCTCAAAATCGCGCCCGATACAAAAAAAAGCGGCTGAACTTCAGCCACCTTCCATATATATATTAGCAATTCAGCCCCAGAATTACAAGGAAAATGGAGGGTTAGGCCGCCGAATGCAAGTTCGGGGTCCTGCCGCCCGGACCGCCTTCCCGGTCCAGCCGCTCCACCCATCCCCTGCTAGGCTGGCGAGATGTAAACCTGCCGTTCACCTTACGCGGCTGGCCCGAAAAGCCGGCCCGTGCGTCACCCCTCCACCTATTCCGGCTGCGAATACCACTCTACTCAGAATACGGAGGGGCCTGACGGGGGGACCGGGTTAGCAAAAGCCTGTCGGAGGCCCGAGCTTGCATAAGCGCGAGGGCCGAGACGGGCAGGCGCGCGCACGGTGTGCGCGACGCCGGTTTTGCGTTCCGGTCCCCCTGGCAGGCCCCGACTGGGCTATCCTGCGGTCCGTCTTCTACTTCAGATTCCTGGCGAAGTGTTCGAAGGCTTTGGCGAAAGGCTCGGGGGGGGCGCTGAGGACTCCGGCGCCTACCTGGCCTATGCCGGCGTTTTTGTGGGCCACGCCGGTGTCTATGAAGGGGAGGATGCCGGTGCGGGCCACCTTGATAACGTCTATTCCCGTGGGCGTGCCGCGGAAGTTGAGGTAGGGGATCTTGTAGATGTTGTTCTCTCCCACGGTAATTTCGTACATGGCCAGCGTGTAGTTCACCGCGTCCTCTGCCGTGCCGCCAACGAACTGCACGATAGCCGGCGCCGCCGCTATGGCGAAGCCGCCCAAACCGTTGGTCTCCGTAATAGCCGAGTCCCCGATATCCGGGTTAGCGTCAGCCTTGGTATAGCCGGGGAAATAAAGCGCGTCCGGCACCTGCGCCGGCCCGGTGAACCACCTGTCACCGGTGCCCGACAACTGCACGCCGAAGTCCGTGCCGTTCCTGGCCATCACCACCACCAGGCTGGAATCCTTCACACCGCGCCCCGCATCCAGCGAAGCCTTGGACAGAGCCATGGAAAGGTTCAGAAAGAAATGATCGTTGCCGTTTATGAACTCCAGCACCTTGGCCGCCGTAGCGGTGTCGCGGCAGGTCTTAATGACCGCGGGCGCGATGGCCCGGTAGAAAAGTGAAGTGCCCGCCCTGTTGCGGTTATGCACCTCGTCGCCCATATGCAGCGCCTGCGCCACAATGGTCTTCAGGTCGATGCGGCCCAGGTACGCTATGGCCGCGTTCAGCGTCGGGTAAAGCGCGGTTTCCATCCACTTCAGGCGCTCTATAACCTCGGGGGAGTAAGCGCCGTAGCGCAGCACCTTGCCCAGCCCCTCGTTCTGCGTGGCGTAGGCGTAATTGCCGGCCGCCTCGTTCTTTACGATAAACACCGGCATGGAAGCCGAAATTATACCGGCCATCGGGCCGACGGCGTTGTGTTCATGGCAGGGCGCGTATTTTATCTTGCCGGAAGCCGCGAGTTTTTCGGCCTGCTTCGGGGTCTTCGCCAGGCCTTCGTACATCAGCGCCGCCATAATGCCGCCGCGCATAGGGCCGCACATCCGTTCCCAGGTCACCGGCGGGCCCGCGTGCAGAATGAGGTCACGCTTCATGCCGGGGATAACGGCCAGCGCCACGCCCATGCCCACCAGCGCCGGCTTAGCCTCCAGAACGCGGGCCAGCGCTTTTTCGTTGGCCTTGTTTATGCGCGCAGAGTATTTAGCCGTCCCGGCGAAAAGCGCGGCCTCGGAGCTCAGCGGCGGCTTGAACTGCGCCTGCACGCTTTTAACGCCGCAATCGGTAAGCCCCTGTCTGAATGATTCGAGCCCGATATTCACAACCTTCAGTTCACTCTCAAAAAGTTTCATGGGATCTTCCTTTTATTTCTTAGCCGCCAGGCGGATAATTTCACCGGCCAGGCGGCAGGCCCCGGCATTAGAAGGCATCACTATTACGCCCGCGGCCTCAAGGCCTTTTACAACTTTAAACCTGGCCTGCGGGTCGGTCTCAGTGCCGGTCACCGAGGTCACAATGGACAGCTCCCTGTTCTGGATAAAGGCCTCCACTATCGCCGGGAGAATATCCTGCAGCGGCCGCAGGTTGGCGCCGTAGCCCAGCACCAGGTCCAGCAGCAGCACGGAAACCTCCGGCTTTTTGGCCTCCGAGATGATCATCTTATTGCGCAGGCTGAAGTCTATCATCGGGTGCGGGCGGCCCACTGTAAACTCGTCCTCGCCCATATCTATAACGGCGTGGCCGGAGAGCTTCAGGGAATCCTTCAGCTTGAACTTTTTATCGAGCGGGGCGTTGGAAAACACTTTGCCGGTCAGCTCGGGCAATATCACCTGGGCCTCGCTGACGAAGGTGCCGCCTGAGAAAAGCCCGCGCAGGCAGGAGGATTTCTTTTTCTTCGCCGCTTCCCGTTTTGCCAGTTCCTCGGCCTTGAGGTTCATGTCGTAAATTATTTCGCGCGCCTTCCCCAGCTTCCAGCCCTTGGAAAGACAGACGGCCTTGTAGGCGGCCTCCTCCAGCGTCCGGGCCGGATAAAAATTCTCTTTTATCTTTTCTTTTATTTCCCCGCCCAGAAAAACGGCCACCACCGGCTTTTCTATCTTCTTAATTTCGGCGGTTATCTTTTTAAGTATCGCCGGGTGGGGGGGCTTGGAAACAACCAGGAGCACTTCGGTGCCGGGGTCGGCCGCCAGCATTTTTAACGCTTGGATAAGGGTCAGCGCCCCCACCTCTATTTTCACGTCGCGCGAACCGGTGCCTATGGCCTGGGAAATTCCCGCGCCTTCGTTGGAGATAAGGGTGGTCACTTCCTGCAGACCGGTGCCGGAAGCCGCCACCACGCCGATATTCCCGCGGCGCACGGAATTGGCGAAAGCTATGGGCGCGCCGTTTATGATGGCCGTGCCGCAGTCCGGCCCCATCACCAGCAGGCCCTTTTTCAGCGCAGCCTTCTTCAGGGCGACCTCGGTCTCTACCGGGACGTTGTCGGAAAAAATCATCACGTTCAGGTCCTTCGCCAGGCACTCGGCGGCCAGCGCCCCGGCAAAACGGCCCGCCACGGAAATAACGGCGAGATTGGCGCCCTCCAGGGTCTTAACGGCGTCGTCCAGGCCGGCGGCCCTGCGGTCCGTCCCGGCCTGCGCCTGGGCCGGTTTTTTATTGAGCAGCTCGTCGGCGGCTTTTAACGCGGCTTCTGCCGCCTCGGGGGTGCGCGCGCTGACGGCTATGGCCAGGTCGCTGTCCCCGGCCTTGAGTATTTCCTGGGTAAGCAGACCGGAAGCTTTTATTATGCCCTTGTTCTCCCGCGTGGCCATCACCACGGCGGAGTCGATAACGCCCGCTACGGCGTTAAGCGCCTTGGCAACCTGCATCAGCGAGACCGAATCGAAATAGGCGCCTTTTTTAATAATGGTCTTGATCATATTTTCCTTATTCTTCTTTCCAGGCAAAAGCGTCGAGCAGGGAGAAAACCAGGCCGGCGCAGAAATCGGCCCCGGAGGTATGCCCGCTCTGCAGCGCGGACGCCGCCGCAGCGGGCAGGTCTTGGCCGCCTTTTGCAGACAAGGCCCGCATGAGCCGGCCCACCTTGGCGTTCACTTTCCCTTCATAAGAAGCCTGCATGAAATTGTTCGAGATGATATTCTTGCCCGAGGCGTTGTAATAGATCAGTTCCAGCTTCGCCATAACGTCGAAGCGCAGGTTCAGCACGGCGTAGTTGAAGCCGGCCAGCATGCCGCTGAGAAAATCGTCGCCGGAGGGGGTAAGGCCGAGGCCCAGGCCGCGCATGGTCCGCGCGCCCAGCCGG
This sequence comes from Elusimicrobiota bacterium, assembly GCA_003482905.1. GTDB lineage: Bacteria > Elusimicrobiota > Elusimicrobia > Elusimicrobiales > UBA9959 > UBA9959. The sequence goes on along the minus strand of DMXM01000034.1, from coordinate 75,554 downwards.
TAATTGCCGGTCTTAAAATAGGCGACGCCTTTTTTAAACCTGGCCAGCATGTGTTTATCGAATGTGCGCGCGAAATCCTTCTCCAGCTCCGGCGCAAATATAAAAGCCAGGCTTTTGGGCGGTGCGCCGGCCGCGAGCAGGCGCGTCAGCTCCATAGTATTGGCGAACACGGTTTCCGGGGCGGCATCGACTTCCGGGATAGCGGAAGAATAGAGCGAGTCGGCCTCCTTGCGCAGGCGGTTCTCGTCGACGTAAAAGTAGAACCTGGAGGCGCGCAGGCGCCTGGCGCCCAGCGGCAGCTGTTTGAGCACCAGGTTAAGCGGGCCGGCCCCGGTGCGCGGGGGCACAAGCGAGACTATCAGCTTGCCCCTGCGGAAGTTTATGGCGTTGGCGAACGCCGAGTGCAGGCGGTAATCGCCCTCGGGTATGCTGTCGCCGTAAGAAAGCAGGTCCATATTATTGCCAGGGGAAACTTTTTCTTTCGCCCATGAAGGGGAAGCGCTCGCGGGTTTTAGAGACCAGATCGCGTTCGAGCGGAGCGTCGGCTAAATAAATGCCCTCGGCCGTGCCGCAATCCAGCACCGTCTTGCCCAACGGGTCGTAACACATGGAGTTGCCGGAATACTCCACCTTGCCCTCCATACCCACGCGGTCCACGCCTATGCAGTAGGCCTGGTTCTCAACGGCGCGGGCGCGCAGCAGTGTCGTCCACTGCTCGGCGCGGCGCATGGGCCAGGCGGCGATAACCAGGTACACGTCGGCGGCGGGGGCCTTGTTCCAGAACAGGTAGGGGAACCTCAGGTCGAAACAGACCGCCGGCATAACGCGCAGGCCTTCCATGCCGAAGAGTTCTATTTTGTCGCCGGCCTTGTAATGCTTGTCCTCGCCGCCGAAGGCGTAGAGATGGATCTTGGAATAGGTGTTTATGCGGTTGCCGCGGCGGTCCAGGGTAATAAGGTTGTTGTAACCTTTCTCCACCCCGCCGTAAGAGATGTTGATATTGTTCTCGGCGGCCAGCCCGGAGAAAAAGGCCCGGTCCGAATCGTCCAGCTCGGAGACGGCGGTGTTCATGGTAAAGCCGGAAAGCGTCATCTCCGAGAACACCAGCCAGTCGATCTCCCCCAGGCGCTTGCAGTTCTCGATAAGGGTCTCTATCTTGCTCTTATTGGCCTCTTTATCTTCCCACTTGATATCATACTGGCACAGTGCTACTTTCATCTGTATCTCCTTAAAACTTCAGCAGCGAAAAGCGCCTCGGGCTGGCGCAGGGACCGGATAAGCAAAACCCTGCCGGAGCCCGACGCTTACGTAAGCGCGGGGTGGAGCGCAGCGACACAATTAAGTGTTCATGCGCGAGGCGGGGAAGCGCGAGCACGGTGTGCGAGACGCTGTTTTTGCGTTCCGGTCCCTGTGACAGCCCGATCTCCAGGAGCCTACTTCTTCCCTTCGGCTTTCACCGCCAGAGCCACTTTTTCCTTGGTCACCGGCATAGACTTAATGCGCACGCCCAGCGCGTCCGCCACCGCGTTGGCGATCAGCGGCGCGCAGGGGATCATGGTGTGCTCGCCCACGCCGCGCGCTCCGAACGGACCGTCGGGCTGGGCCACCTCTATTATTATCGGCACCACCACGTCAGGCATGTCCATGGCCGTCGGGATCTTGTAGTCAGAGAAGTTGGCATTGAGCAGTTTGCCTTTGTCGTTGTAGCGCATATCCTCGTAAAGCACCGTGGCGAAGCCCTGCATCAGGCCGCCAACTATCTGGCCGCGCACCAGGTCCGGGTTAATGGCCTTGCCGCAGTCCACGGCCAGCGCCACCTTCTTAATCTTCATCTTACCGGTTTCCCTGTCCACCTCAAGGATGATGCCCGCCGAACCGGTGGTGTAATGCACGTTCGGGTGGCCGCCCTGGCCGGTCTCCGGGTCGCTGATGGCCGAGGCGAACTCGGGCATGAAGACACCCGAGCCCATAATGGGGCCGCCCTTGAACGTGTGGTCGTCGGCCTGGATGCCGTTGATGACGAAGTCCCTGAAAGGCAGCGCGAAATCCGGCTTGGTCCGGCACTTAACGCATTCGTCCTGAAGGTACAGCGTGCTCTTGTCCAGACAATGCACGCGCTGCACCAGGTCGAAAATGCGCTCGCGCGCCTCGAGGGCCGCGCGCTTGACCGCGTTGCCGCAGCCCCACGTCACGTGGGAGCCCACGGTCTGCCACTCGTAAGGGTTGCGGTCGGTGTCCGGGGTCTCCACCCGGATCTTGGTCACCGGCAGCGCCAGCACCTCGCCGGCTATCTGGGCCATCACGGTAAGCAGGCCCTGCCCTATCTCCATGCCGGAGACCAGGATATTCACGCTCCCGTCCTCGTTAAACTTCAGGAAAGCGCTGGAACTGGCATTGGGCGGCATGGCGGGGGATTTCCAGAAACAGACCAGGGCTTTGCCAATGGCCTTGTTCGGGTCTTTGGATTTTTCTTTCACGCCCCACTTTATCTCTTTTTCCACCTTCTCAATGGCCTGGCGGATGCCGTTGGGGTTCATGTGCGCGCCGTAGGGCAGGGTGTCGCCCTCTTTAATGGCGTTCTTCTTGCGGAACTCCACAGGGTCCAAGCCCAGCTCGGTGGCCATTCGGGTGATATGGGACTCCAGGCCGAAAAGGAACTCGGAATAACCGAAGCCGCGGTAGGCGCCGCAGGGCGGCAGGTTGGTATACGTGCACATGGAATCTACGCTCAGGTTATCCACGCGGTACGGGCCGCTGGCCGACAATCCGGCCGCGTTCACCACGTTGGCGCCGTATTCCACGTAAGCGCCCGAGTCCCAGTGCAGTTTAAAGTCCAGCGCGGTTATCTTGCCGGCTTTGGTGGCGCCCATCTTTATCTTGGCCGTAACGCCGAGGCGCTGGTAGGTGTTATAGAACTCCTGCGCGCGGTTCCACAGCAGTTTGACCGGGCGGCCCGGCACCGCGATGGCTAGCGCCGCGGCGATAATCTCCATGGTGACGCCGGCCTTGCCGCCGAAGCCGCCGCCGATATAGGTGCTGATGACGCGCACGTCCTTGTGGCTGAGGCCGAAGGCCTTGAGGGTTTCGGCGAAGACGTGGCGCTGCGTGAAGGGGGACTGGGAGGAGGTCCACATGGTCAGCCGGCCGGAAGCGTCGTAAAGGCCTACGGCCGAATGCGGCTCTATGGCGCAATGAGCGTAACGGGGGACAGTATACGTATCTTCCAGCACCAGGTCCGCGTCCTTGAAACCTTTAGCCAGGTCGCCTTTGCGGATCTTGCGCCAATGGGCGATATTGGTGCCCGGCTTTGGGAAGAACCAGGGCACATGCGTGTAGCTGCCAAGATTAGGATGAACCAGCGGGGAATCCTTCTCCAGCGCCTTTACGGGGTCCATCACCGCGGGCAGCTCTACGTATTCCACCTTCACCAGGGCGGCGGCGCGCAGGGCTATCTTGGGGTCGGTGGCCACCACGGCGGCCACCTGTTCACCGACGAAGCGCACGATGTCGGTGGCAAAAACATAACGGTCGTTCATGTAGAGGCCGAACTTCTGGGTGAAGTTGCGGCCGGTAACCACCTTAACCACGCCGTGGACCTTCTCCGCCTTGGAGGTATCGATGGATTTTATCTTCGCGTGGGCGTGGGGGCTTTCCACCAGGGCGGCGTAAAGCAGGGCGGGCCCGAATTCCAGGTCGTCGGTATACTTGGCCGCGCCCTTGATCTTCTCCCAGCCGTCAATGCGCAGCACCGATTTGCCCACTACCTGCAATTCATCTCCCGCAGGCTTAGCTTTCACGCCCTTCTTAGGTTTAGAAATTGTTTTTTGAAGTTCCATATGTTCCTCTCAACAAACACAGATCAGGGGACGCTGCTGATTTTATTACTCTTCTTCTTTACTGCGTTTAGCATTTACTTCCCAATGGCCGCTTTTGCTTGAGCCTTGCCAGCGGAGAACGCCGCTTTTGGTAAGTTTCTTAATGCTGTATTTTATTCCGTCGATCGTGAGATTTAATTCTTTTGCCAAGTCCGCTTTTGTCAGGCGCGGATTTACCGCAATTAATCCCAAAATAGCACCCTCGGTTTTGGGGGTAGTTTTGGGGGTAGTTTTGGGGGTAGTTTTGGTGTCAGTCCTCTCCGAACTGCCCTTGGAAGAAAAGCCAGGCCGGGCGAAGGTTATCGTGAGAAAGCCGGTGGATTCGAATCTGGGGCGTTTGAGGCCGGCGGCTTTCATCAGGCGGCGCATTTTGTTCACGCCGGTGCCCATTTTCTCTATATAGTCCGCGCGGTTAAGCAGATCAGCCAGCAGCGGGTTGCGCAATACGCTCTTTTTGCCAAGCCCGCCCGCGGAATTGGCAAAAGCCACCATCTCCTTATCCAGGTTGGACAGAGCCTCTTTGAATTCTATTTTATAGCCCTCGCCTTCTTCCAAGAGCTGTTTTAATTCCTGCTTATTCATTTTTAGACGCCAATCAAATTAAATCGTCCCCTTACTTCTTACCCCCAGGCCGGGCGTAGGACGGCTGGGCGGCACAGGCGGTCATATCCAGGCGCAGGGGGGAGGGGACTTTGGTGGAGTTGGGGCCGAAGAGGCCGCCCTGCGCGCAATGGCCGGCGGCCACGGGCTGGGCGTCTATCTTAACCTGGTCCAGCACCATATTGCCGGGCTCGCCGCGCCAGTAGCGGCGCACCACCGCTTTAACCGGGGCGTAACCCATAAATCCGTCGTTCACCAGCACGCGCGCGCCGGCGGGCGCGGTAACTACTTCTATCGTCTCCTCCACAAAGGCCCCCGTCTCCTGCGCCGGGGCGGCGATGTTCCCGAAAAGGGTGGGGCCGCCGACCCTTTTCATACCGCCCTGCGGAACCGCGCAGGCCCCGAGAGCAACCGCCACCGCCATCAATATCAAGTTTTTCATAAAGTCTCCTAGAAACGCGCTCTTAACTTTTTACCGCCCGAGAAAGCCTCGCCTCCCTGTACTACGCCTGACGCCTTTACTGAAACTTGGCCGCGCATGGGAGGCGGCTGGTCGTCGGAGGGAAAAGGAACGAAACCCGACTTCATTGTTGCCACCCACACAACACGCCGGGGCTTATGCGCGTGGTACGGCGCCGGCGCGTTTACGGCCGTGTTCCCATCCGCGTTGCGCGTTGAGCGCCTCAGAAAAGAGATCATATCTCTACCTCCCCTTAACCGTCTCTTCTATAGCCGCCACTATCGGTTCGTAGCCGGTGCAGCGGCAGAGATTGCCGGCGATGGCTTCCTTTATGTCGTGCACGGTGGGTTTGGGATTCTTTTCAAGCAGTTCGGTGGCCGACAGGATCACGCCGGGAGCGCAGAAACCGCACTGGAAGGAATTCTTTTCGTGGAACTTCTTCTGCAGCTTCTGCGTCCATTTGCGGGAACCCGCGCCCTCCAGCGTAACTATCTCGGTGCCGTCCGCCTCCACCGCCAGCGCCAGGCAGGAGCGGATGGTCTTGCCGTTTAAGAGCACGGTGCAGGTGCCGCAGTCGCCGCGGTCGCAGCCCACCTTGGGGCTTTTTATCCCCAGCCGCCCGCGCAGCACGTCCAGCAGTACGTCGTTCGGCTCCACCCCCAGGGAAACCTTCTCCCCGTTCAGGCTGAAATTTATCATGTGAGTTTTCATATTTAACCCTTATGGCTCCCTAAACGATATTCCCGGTGCCGTACTTCGGCCCCTTGCCGAACAGGCGGGCCACCGCCGCTTCAAGCGCGCGGCTCAGCATCACCTGCGTCATATGCAGCCGGTATTCCTTGGAGGAGCGGATATCGCTGATGGGGGACACCTCCTGCAGGATGGTCTCTTTGGCCTTGGCGAGCAGTTTCTCGCCGAGTTTATTGCCGTTGAGCAGCGCTTCGGTTTTGGGGCAGCGCGCGGGCTTGGGGCCAAGGGCGCAGACGGCCAGGCGGTAGGTATTGTCGGCGAAGGCCAGCGCGGCTATACCGCCCTGCGCCAGGTCTTCGCCTTCGTAACGGGAAAGTTTCATATAGCAGCCGGCGTGCTTTTTGGCCGGAAGCTTCAGCTCCACGGCGGTAACTATCTCGTCCGGGGCCAGCACGGTCTTCTTGGGCCCGGCGAACCACTCGCTTATGGCCACGCGGCGCTCTCCCCTGAGGCTGCGCGTCAGGACCGCGGCGTCATACACCGCCAGCGCCGGCGCGGAATCCGCGGAAGGCACGGCGGAGCAGATATTGCCGGCCAGGGTGGCGCGGTTGCGCACGCCTGCCGAGGCTACCGTCAGCGAGGCTTCCCACAGCAATGGGAATTTGGCTTTTACCAGCGGGGAACCCGTGAGGTCGGCGAAAGTGACCAGCGCGCCGATACGCAGAACGTCGCCCTTGAGCGCAAGACCGGCCAGTTCCTGCAGCGCCTTTATATCCACCACCACCTCGGGGCGGGCCAGGTTCTCCTTGAGGTGCACCACCAGGTCGGTGCCGCCGGCGAGCACCCTGGCCTTCTCCCGGTAAAGCGAAAAGACATGGAGGGCTTCGTCCATGTCTTTGGGCTTGACGTATTCAAACTCGGTAGTGATCGGCATATTTAACCTCCAGGCTGATAGTCGCGACCGGGGGCGGGCTAGCCCGCCCCCGTCGTATGGTCAGGCCGTCCAGGCCACCACGCGGCCCATGGCCGATTCGAGCTCTATGCCCTTAAGGGGGAAGAAGCCGAGCCAGCAGCGCTTATTGGAAAGCTTGTCTATCTCGCCGCCGATATTCTCGGCGTGGACCAGGCGCTTGGGGAAAAGCTTGAGATGCATCACCTGGTAGTATTCATCCTGAGGGAACATCTCGTCCCATTTCTTGCCGTAATTATTGACCAGCTTATTTTCGGCCTCTACGAACAGCTTCGGATGCCAGTTGCGGATGATGGTGTTCATGGGGTGGTCGGCCGAGCCGCAGTCCACGCCTATCCACTTGAATTTCATGTCCAGCGCCCACTTGTGGAAGCGCGGCCCGGGGCCTGGGTGTTTGCAGAAATAACGCACCTCGTCGCAGGTGCCCTTCTCGTACCAGGCGTACTTGTGGTAGCCGGTATTGATGATGAGGATATCGCCCTTGCGGATATCGGCGCGCTTCATCAGCAGCTCCGGCTCGTAAAGGTCGTAATCGCCCACATCCTTGGAAATGTCGACCACTACGGCCGGCCCTGTCCATTCCTTCATCGGCACCTCGCCTATGGTGCGGCCGGCGCTGTAAAAGTGTATCTCGCCGTCCATGTGGGTGCCCACGTGGTTGGAGGTGGTCATTATCTGGCCGTTGGCCCCCTGGCCCATATGGGCCCCGGCTATGCGCTTGAAATACTGGAGCTGCAGCGGCATGTAGCTGGGCCACGGGGGGGTGTGGATGCTCAGCGGCTGGGTAAGGTCGTACATTTTGGCCTTGTCCAGGAACTTGATAAAATCTTCGGGTTTCATGCGGGCGGCCTCCTATGGTAAGCGGGAACTTACTACAGGGAAATTCTAACAAATGCGGGGGGGTAAATAAAGGCAGAGGCCGCGCAAAACGCGGCCCGGGCCTTCACGTCCTAATCCGCCGGGGTCAGAGCCCCCCGGAACTAATAAGATTTGGACATCAACACCCTCTGTTTCGAGGGCTTACCGGTGAGGATACAGACGCCCTCGCCCTTGGCTTCCGGCGGGACCTGGTCTTCGAACGGAATGCAGCGGATGCTGGTCTCGAAGCGTTTCGCCATTTCGTCTTCCTGGGCGGCGTCGCCGGCCCAATGCACCCAGGCGAAACCGCCGCCCTCGCCTTTAAAGAACTTTTCATAATCCTCAAGTTTGTCTATCACCCGCGTGCGGTCGTTCCTGAGGGTCCTGGCCCGCTCAAGCAGTTCCTTCTGCATGGCCGCCAGCGTGGGGACTACAGAGGAGATAGCCTCCGCCCTGGGCAGAAAGGCCTTGCGGCGCTTGCGCTGGGCTTCAGGGGTCTCGCCCTTTATCTCGGCGACGAAGCGGCGGGCGATACAGAGCGAACCTTTCTCCAGGTCTTTCGGTCCCACCTCTATCCGGAGGGGAACGCCTTTGCCTTCCCATTCGTAATATTTGGCGCCCGGCATTATGCCTTCCCTGGCGTCCACCTTTACCGCAACCCCGAGGGCCTTAAGCTCAGCCGCCACTTTCTTCGCCTCTTCTTCGGTCTTAACGCGCTCTTCCTCGCTCTTGTAGATCGGGATCACTATCACCTGCACGGGCGCCAGCTTCGGGGGCAGCACAAGCCCGGCGTCGTCGGAGTGGGTCATGATAAGGGCGCCCACCAGGCGGGTGCTGACGCCCCAGCTGCTGGCGTAGACGTATTCCAGCTGGCCTTCCCTGTTCTGGAACTTAACGTCGGCGCCCTTGGAGAAATTCTGTCCCAGGTAATGGCTGGTGCCCATCTGCAGGGCCTTGCCGTCCTGCATCATGCCTTCTATGGAAAGGGTCTCCAGTGCCCCGGCGAACCGCTCGCCCTCGGTCTTGCGGCCTTTTATCACCGGCACTGCCATCACGTTCTCGGAGAAATCGGCGTAAACGTCCAGCATCCGCCAGGTTTCCTCCAGGGCCTCCTGCTCGGTGGCGTGCGCGGTATGGCCTTCCTGCCAGAGGAATTCCGCGGTGCGCAGGAACAGGCGCGTGCGCATTTCCCAGCGCACCACGTTGGCCCACTGGTTTATCAGCAGCGGCAGGTCGCGGTAGCTCTGTATCCAGTTCTTATACTGCGCCCAGATGATGGTTTCGCTGGTGGGCCGCACTACCAGCGGTTCTTCCAGTTTAGAGTCGGGGTCCGGGACGATCTCGCCGTTGACGGACTTAAGCCGGTGATGCGTGACCACGGCGCATTCCTTGGCGAAGCCGGAAGCGTGCTTCTCTTCGCGTGTAAGAAAAGACAGGGGGATGAAAAGGGGAAAATAGGCGTTCTCATGGCCGGTGGCCTTGAAGCGGTCGTCGAGCTCCCGCTGCATCTTCTCCCAGATGGCGTAGCCGTGGGGCCGGATGACCATACAGCCGCGCACCGGGGAATGTTCGGCGAGGCAGGCGTTCTTTATAACGTCCAGGTACCACTGGGAGTAATCCTGCGCGCGGGGAGTGACCGCCGAGGAGACCGCTTTCTGCTGATTGTCGGGTTTATTCATAAATTCAATTCTTTCCTGTTGTACCGCCGGAGTTTATTTCGAGCTTCGGATCTTGCGGATGACTTCGTTAACCCATTCCGACTCTTTTATCACCTTCATCTGCTTGCCTTTCTCTATCCAGATGCCGCGGCCTTTTCCGCCGGCCACGCCGAAATCGGCGGAGCGGGCCTCGCCGGGACCGTTAACCACGCAGCCCATCACGGCTATTTTCATGCCCTCGGATTGCTTAAGCAGCTGCGGGTCGGAATAGATCCGTTCCTCAAGTTCGTGGATGACCTTACCCACGTTCACCTGGCAGCGGCCGCAGGTGGGACAGGAGACCAGGTCCGGCCCGTAACGGCGCAGCCCCAGGCTTTTGAGTATTTCGTAGGCCGCGCGCACCTGCATGGCGGGGTCCTCCGTAAGGGAGACACGGATGGTGTCGCCTATGCCGCGGGAAAGCAGCAGCCCTATGCCCAGCGAGGACTTCACCGTGCCTGCGAGGAAACTGCCCGCCTCCGTCACGCCGATGTGCAGCGGGATATCGGACTTGGAGGCGAACAGCGTGTTGGCCATCAGGGTGCGCTCTATGTCGTCCGCCTTCAGCGACACTACCACGTTGTGGAAATCCAGGCGCTCGAGCGTCCTGACTTCGTCCAGGGCTTCCTTCACCATCTGTTTCGCCCAGTCGTAAGGGGTCCAGCGCGGTTTCGGGTTCTCTTTAAGGGCCTTCAGCGAGCCGGCGTTGACGCCGATGCGTATGGGAACGCCGGCGGACGCGCAGGCCCTGACCACCTCTTTAACCTTGTCCTTCTCGCCTATATTGCCGGGGTTTATGCGGACCTTGTCAACGCCCTGGCGCACGGCCTCCACGGCCAGCCGCCAGTCAAAATGTATATCCGCCACCAGCGGTATGGAGATGGCCTGCTTAATGCGGCCCAGGTTCTGCGCGGCCTCCATGTCCGGCACGGCCACCCTGATTATTTCGCAGCCGGCCGCTTCCAGGCGGCGGATCTGGTCCACGGTGGCCTTCAGGTCGCGGGTGTCCGTATTGCACATGGACTGCACCGACACCGGGCTCGATCCGCCGATGGTGAAGCGCCCCACTTTTACGGCGCGGGTCTTGCGGGGTTTGCCGTGGGCGGAACAGTCCATTTTACTTTTCCTGCGCGGCCGCGTCGGCTTTCTTGGCGGCGCGCGAAGAGACCAGGCGCATGATGTCGCTGTATGTGGCGAAGAGCAGGATGCTCATCAGCACCGCCATCCCCACGCCGTTGACGTACTGCATGACCTTGGCGTTAAGCTTGCGCCTGGAAATACCTTCCACCAGGTAGAGCACGGCGTGCCCGCCGTCCAGCAGCGGGATGGGCAGCAGGTTAAAGAAGCCCACGGCCACGGAGATAAGCCCGATGAGGAAAAAGAAATCCGCCGCGCCGGTATGGGCCGCTTTGCTGACGATATTGACGATGCCGATGGGGCCGGCAAGGTCCGGCTTCTCGCGCTTCTTGAAGTTGGATGCCAGCGTTTTCACCGTGAAGGCCGTCCAGTACCAGCACTGGTGCAGCCCCATGTGCAGGCCTTTAAGCATCGGCACGCGGTTGTAAACGATAGCGGGGGAGATCCCGATAACCCCGCGCTCCGCCCCTTCGGGCGCCCTGCGGGTTTTTAATTTTACGGAGGCCTCCGCGCCGGCGCGCGCGTAGGTGACGGAGATCTCTTTTTCCATTTTGCCGGAAATGCGGCCGGCCATGTCGGCCCAGGTGGCCACCCCGGCGCCGTCCACTTTCAGCACCCGGTCCCCGGGTTTGAGGCCGGCGGTCTCGGCCGGATAGCCCTGCGTAAGGTCTCCTATCACCGGGTCATTGGAAGGCGCCGGCTCTCCCACAAAAAGTATCACGCCGGAAAAAAGAGTAAAAGCCAGCAGGTAGTTCATGACCGGCCCGGCGGCCACCACGCCCAGGCGCGTATACCAGGGCTTTGAAAAATACTCGTCCGGGGCCCCGGAGACCTCGTCTATATTCTCGCCAGCCGGCTTTACATAGCCGCCCAGCGGGATCGCGCGCAGCGAGTAGCGGGTGGGGCCGCTGGTGCGGCCGTAGAGTTCGGGGCCGAAACCGAAAGAGAAAGCCTCCACTTTTATGCCTGACAGTTTACAGACGATAAAATGGCCCAGCTCGTGCAGAAAGATTACCAGGCCGAAAGTGAACAGGACCGCTATTATGGATATGATCATTTTTACCTTTTTCCGATATTACCGACTATTCCGGCGGCCTTCTGCCGCGCCCAACCGTCCGCTTCCACCGCGGCGGCCAGGGTAAGACGCTCGCGCGAATCCCCGCGGCAGGCCGCTATTGTTTTTTCAACCACGTTCGGGATATCCGTGAACCGGAGTTTCCCGGAAATAAAACTCTCCACCGCCACTTCGTTGGCGGCGTTAAGCGCGGCGGGGTAGATGCCGCCTTTTTTTGCCGCGTAGAAAGCCAGTTCCAGGCAGGGAAAGCGCCGGAAATCCGGTCTGGCGAAATCCAGCCGGGCGAGTTTGAAGAAATCCAGCGGCTCGGCGAGCGACGGCGCGCGGCCGGGCCAGGTGAGCGCGTACTGGATGGGCAGCTTCATGTCCGGGTTGGACAGCTGGGCCAGCACGGACCCGTCCTTGAACTCCACGCCCGAATGCACCACCGACTGCGGGTGTATCAGCACCTCTATCTTGGAGATCGGCAGCGAGAACAGGTTCTTTATCTCTATGGCCTCCAGTCCCTTGTTCATAAGGGTGGAGGAATCCACGGTGATCTTCGGGCCCATGCTCCAGCGCGGGTGCTTCAGCGCCTGCGCCGGGGTAACACCGGCGAGCGTTCCCTTGCGCGCGTAGAACGGCCCGCCGGAGGCGGTGAGGAAAACGCGGGAAAGCGCGGCGTCGTATTGGCCGGGGTTTATGCCGGCCAGGCACTGGAAGATCGCCGAAGGCTCGGAATCCACGGGGATTATCCGGGCCTGCCAGCGCTCGGCCTCCCGCATCAGCAGTTCGCCGGCCATCACCATGGGTTCCTTGTTGGCGAGGGCGATATGCTTGGAGGCGCGGATGGAGGCCAGCAGCGGGGCGAAGCCCACCGCGCCGGTGACGGAGTTCAAAACAATGTCCGCCTCTTTCAGCGAGGCCAACTCCACAAGCCCTTCCACGCCGGGGGGGAGCACCTTTACGCCGCGCGGCGCGCGGGCTTTCAGTTCTTTCCAGGCGTCGTGATCGAAGACCGCCGCGTAAGCGGGCTTTACCAGGCGCACCTGGGCCAGCAGCGCGTCCACGCTCGAGTTAGCTGCAAGGCCCAGCACCCGCCAGCCGGCCCCAAGATTCTTCACAGCTTTGACGGCGTTGACGCCTATCGAGCCGGTGGAACCGAGAATGACTATGTTTTTCATCGTTGCGTTGTTCGCGCCTCAGCGCGCGAAGACCGCGTAGTAGTAGATCACGGGGGCCAGGAAGATATAAGAGTCGAACCGGTCCAGTATGCCGCCGTGCCCGGGCAGGAGGTTGGAAGAATCCTTCGCCCCGACGGCCCGCTTCAGCATGGATTCCGCGATATCCGAGATCTGACCGAAGATCCCTATAAGCACGCCCGCCCCGATGGCGAAGAGCGGGGTGACCGCGCCGCCGGTAAGCCGGCTTATCCCCCAGGCCGTCAGTATCGCCGCCGCGAAGCCGGCCACCGCGCCCTCCCAGGTCTTCTTGGGGCTGATGGACGAGAGCTGCCTGCGGCCGAAGGATTTGCCCAGGAAGTAGGCGGCCGTGTCCATGATCCAGACGGTGATTATCAGCAGCAGCGTCAGCGCCAGGCCCTCGGACCGCAGGCCGCGGATGGCCACCAGGTGGAACAGGCACCAGGAGATCATAAAAATGCCCAGCAGCGTAAGGCCGATGCGCTCCAGGTATTTCACGGGCGAGAAAAGTTCGTACGTCATCACGCCTATGACCGTAAGGGCGATGAAGAAGCCCGTGAAATTATCGCCGCCGAGCTGCGCCGCGGAGTAGTGGTCGAAATAAAGCGCCGCCGGCAACAGCAGGCCGAAAAGGTAAAGCATGGGCGCCTGCACGGGCTTGGAGCCCAATTTCATGAGCGTGGCGTACTCGTAAAGGGAAAGCGCTATTATCGTGAACACGAAGACCGCGTAGGCCGGGCCGCCCGCGCGGATCAGCAGCAGCACCACGGGGATGCCGAACAAAGCCGTTAAAACCCTGGGTAGAAGCATGTTAAGTTCCTTTCCTTCTGTCGCGCTCCTGGTAGTCCAGGATAGCGCCGATGAATTCTTTTTCGCGGAAATCCGGCCAAAGCGTTTCGGTCACGTAAAATTCGGAGTAGGCGGCCTGCCACAACAGGAAATTGGAGAGGCGCAGCTCGCCCGAGGTGCGGATGATCAGGTCCGGGTCCGGCAGGGAAGGGGAATAAAGCAGCTTTGAAAAAGCGGCTTCGTCCACGGCCTTCACGCCGGAAGCCAGCGCGCGGTTGACGGCGTCCAGGATCTCCTGGCGGCCGCCGTAGTTAAGGGCGATGTTCAGGACCATGCCGCTGTTGAACCGCAGCCGCTCCTCGGCCGCGCCCATCACCTGCCGCGCCGCCTTCGGCAGCTCGTCCAGGCGGCCGCTGAACATAAGCCGCACGTTCTCCCTTTCCAGTTCGTCGGCGTAGGCGGCTATGGTTTTTTTAAGCAGGAACATCAGCGCGCTCACTTCCAGCTTGGAGCGGCGCCAGTTTTCGGTGGAAAAAGCGTAGATGGTAAGCGCCTTTATGCCGGCGCGGCTGGCGGCGCGCACCACGTCGTGCACCGAGTCCACCCCGGCCTTATGGCCCGCTATGGCCGGCAGGCCGCGCTTTTTAGCCCAGCGGCGGTTGCCGTCCATGATAATGGCCACATGGGCGGGCAGGCGGGCTGGGTCAAGGGCGCGGGGCTGGGCCATCAGACTGTGAGCAGCTCTTTTTCCTTGGAGGCGGCCATATCGTCTATGACCTTTACGTAGGAATCCGTGAGCTTCTGGACGGCTTCCTCATGGCGCTCGGCGTCGTCCTCGGGGAGCTCGCCGGCTTTCTGGGCCTTCTTCACTTTTTCAAGGATGTCGCGGCGGATATTTCGCACCTGCACCCGCGTGTCCTCGCCCATGCTGTGCACCACTTTAACCATCTTCTTGCGCTGGTCCTCGGTCATGGGGGGGAGGCTTATACGTATCACCCCGCCGTTGCGCGAGGGGGAGGAGCCAAAATCCATTTTCCTGAGTTCCGCCTCCACGGCGTCCACGGCGCCGGCGTCCCAGGCGCGCACCTCGATGGTGCGGGGCTCGGGCACGGAGACCGCCGCCACCTGCTTCAGCGGGACTTTGGTGCCGTAATACTCCACAAATACGGTGTCGAGCAGCTGGGGGTTGGCCCGGCCGGTGCGCAGGGACGTAAGCTCCCGCTTGAATTTTTCTATTTTATCCATCATTTCCATTTCAGCTTCGGAAATGACCTCACCGATGGATGATTGTGCCATAAAACCGCCCTCCTGTAATTCAACCGTAAATCCTGCGGCCCGCCTCAGCAAAGCCCCTCCTATAGGGGCCGGACCGGCCGCGCATAAGGAATTATATTATATTTACATGCTGGGATGGAGCGACGCAATTCTAGTGGTAGCGGGGGGTCAGGCCGCCGCTATGGCGTCTTCCACCAGCTCGCAGATTATATGGGCCGCGAGGATGTGCATTTCCTGCACCCTCGGGGTATCCGTCTCGGGGGCCAGGAAAGCCAGGTCGCAATGCTTCAGTATGGGGCCGCCGGCATGGCCGAGGAAACCCACCACGGTCAGGCCCGTTTCCCTGGCCTTGATGGCCGCGTTGAGCACGTTCGGGCTGGAGCCCGACGTGGAAATAGCGATCAGCAGGTCGCCGGGCCTGCCCAGCGCTTCCACCTGGCGCTCGAAGACGAAGTCAAAACCGTAATCGTTGCCCAGGCAGGTGAGGATGGAGGTGTCAGCGGTCAGCGACAGGGCGGCGATGGCGCGCCGCTCTTTTTTGAAGCGGCCCACCAGCTCGCCGGCTATGTGCTGGGAATCGGCGGCCGAACCGCCGTTGCCGCAGACAAGTATTTTACCGCCCGCCAGGACGGTCCTGGCCAGCGCGTCCGCTATTTCCCGGATAGCCTTCGTATCGGCCGCCAGGGCGGCGGCGGCGGCCTGGTGTTTTTTAATGGCGGAGGAGATTTTATCTTCCATAGCTCGCTTCAGTCCTGCTTTATCCGCGTGCCGACCTTTTCGCCCGCGAGGGCCCTGCGTATATTGCCGGCGGTATGCAGGTTGAAAACCAGTATGGGAATATGGTTCTCCATGCACATCGTCAGCGCGCTGGCGTCCATGAACTTGAGGCCCTTGCTGATGGCGGACATGTAGGTGATGTCCTTTATAAGTTTGGCTTTCGGGTCCTTCTTGGGGTCGCCGGTATAGACGCCGTCCACCTGGGTGGCCTTGAATATGATATCGGCGTTGATCTCGGCCGCGCGCAGGGCCGCCGCGGTGTCCGTGGTGAAATAGGGGTTGCCCGTACCGCCGGCGAATATGACCACGCGCTCTTTCTCCAGGTGGCGCATGGCGCGCCGGCGGATGAAGGGTTCGGCCAGGCTGGAGATCTCTATGGAGGTCTGCACGCGGGTGGATACGCCCTCGTGCTCCAGCGCGGACTGCAGCGCCATCGCGTTAATGATGGTGGCCAGCATGCCCATGTTGTCGGAGGTGACGCGGTCTATCATGCCGTGGCCGTCGCGCGCGCCGCGCCAGATATTGCCGCCGCCGATGACGATGGCCAGCCGCGTGCCTTTACGCAGGCCCTTGGCTATTTCTTTGGCGATGTAGGTGAGGGAAGACGGGCTTATCGAGCGGCTGTCGCCGGGAGTCCCCAGCGCTTCGCCCGAGAGTTTAAGAAGGACACGCTTGTACATAAACCTCCAGCGCAGATAAGGTGCGCCGCCGGGGCCGTGGCAGGCCCGCGGCGGCGTTTGCAAGGTATATTACTCTATGCCGACAAGGAAACAGCTGAAGCGCGTAACCGAGACGTTGCCGCCCAGTTTGGCGCCAAGGTTCTTTACCGCCTGGCTGACGCTCAGCTTGGAGTCGCGGATGGAGGCTTGTTCGAGCAGGCAGGATTCCTGGAAGAACTTGCCTACGCGGCCTTCCAGCATCTTCTCGATGACTTCGGGCGCCTTCGGCTTATAGGGCTTACCGGTCTCGGCGGAGAGGGCTTTGGCGGCGGCTTCGTCCTGCTCCATCTTGGCCTTGTAGATCTCGCGTTCTTTGGCTACCACGTCGGCGGCCACTTCCTCGCGCCTGAGGAACTTGGGACTCATGGCCACGCTCTGCATGCCCAGCTCCCGGGCCAGGTTTTCCAGCTCGGGCTTGGCGGCGGCGACGTCCCCGTCGAAGGACAGCTCCACTATGGCGCCCTTGCGGCTGTCGGAGTGCACGTAGAAATTGGAAACGGTGTTGGCGCCGGCGGTATAGACCACGCCGCGGCGGATCTGCATATTCTCGCCCATCTTCATAGCCAACGCCTGCAGGCGCTCCTTGGCCTTTTCATTCTCGGCCGGGTTGGCCATTGAGGCGTCGGAAAGCATGTCGGCGGCGAGGGTGGAGGCGAAACCCACCACGTCGGGGTTCTTGGCCACGAAGTCCGTTTCGCAGTTGATCTCGAGCAGGGAAACGGTTTTGCCGTCGGCGGAGGTCTTGGCCGCGACTACGCCTTCCTTCATGGCGCAGCCGGCGCGCTTGGCCAGGCCCGCCAGGCCCTTCTTGCGTAGAAGGTCCACGGCTTTGGCGATATCGCCGCCGGTCTCGGTAAGGGCGCCCTTGCAGGCCATCATGCCCGCGCCGGTCTGGGCCCTGAGTGTCATTACCTGTTCGCTGGTGATTGCTGCCATAATTTGTGTTCTCCTTAGTGGTTAAGAAAAGGGGCGCCGGCGTAACAGCCCGCGCCCCCGAATTCAAAAAAAGAATTACTCTTCGGTTCTGACGGGCTCTTCCGCGACGGGGGCCTCTTCTACGGCCTGCTGCTGCGCGTAAGCCTCGACTTCACCTGCCTCAACGGCGGCGGCGTCCTGGGACACCTGGTGGGCGGCGGCCTTCTCGGCCTCGGCCTCGGCGCGGCCGTCTATCACGGCGTCAGCTATGGTGGCGCAGAAAAGCCTTATGGAGCGGGCGGCGTCGTCGTTGCCGGGGATGGGCCAGTCAAGCTGGTCCGGGTCGCAGTTGGTGTCGGAAACGCCGACTATGGGAATGCGGAGCTTGTGGGCTTCCTTCAGGGCGTTGGCCTCGTTGACCGGGTCCACTATGAACATGATGTCGGGGAGGTTGCGCATGTTGCGGATGCCGCTCAGCAGTTTGACCAGGCGGGCTTTTTCCTTGCTCAGGCGGGAAACCTCTTTCTTGGACATTACCTTGAACAGGCCATCGGCCTCGAATTTCTCGAGCTCTTCCAGGCGCTTGAGGGACTTGCGCAGGGTTTCGAAGTTGGTGAGCGTGCCGCCCAGCCACTTCTCGTGCACGCATGAGACGTCGGCGCGGATGGCTTCCTCGCGGATTATCTCTTTCGCCTGCTTCTTGGTGCCGACGAAAAGGAAAGTCTTGCCGGCTTTGGCGGAATCCTTCACAAAAGTGTAGGCTTTCTTTATTTCTTTGACGGTCTTCTGCAGATCCAGGATGTGGATGCCGTTACGTTCGCCGAATATATAGCGGGCCATCTTGGGGTTCCACCTGTAGGTCTGATGACCGAAATGGACTCCGGCTTCCAACATGCTTTTCATGGATATGTTCAACATTTTTACTGTCCTCCGTGGCTTTATACGTTTCGTTTCTTTTCCCGCCCTCTAGGGGCAGGATTTCAACGTTCTTATACTATCATATCCGCCCCGCCTCTTTCAACCGGAAGAACGCCGGCGGAAACCGGGGGAAGCCGTCATTTTCCCATTTGCTATAATAGACCGTATGAAGATCGCCATAGCCCAGATAAACCCGAGGGTGGGGGACATCGCCGGCAACGCCGCGCTGGTGGAGGCTTTCGCGCGGCGCGCCGAAGCGCTGGGCGCGGACCTGGTGGTGTTCCCGGAACTGGCGCTGACCGGCTACCCGCCGCTGGACCTGGTGGTAAAAGAAGATTTTATAGACGAAAACCTCAAGGCGCTAAAACGCCTGGCCGGCTTAAAATTTAAAACCGCACTGGCGGTGGGCTTCGTAGACCGCAACCCGGCGGCTAAGGGAAAGGCGCTGCTGAACTCCATAGCCCTGTTGCACGGGGGGAAGATCGCCGCGAAGCGGGCCAAATCCCTGCTGCCCACTTACGACATTTTCGACGAGGCCCGCTATTTCGAACCGGCGGCGGAAAATCTCCCGGTGAAGTTCAAGGGCGCCCTGATAGGCCTGACCGTCTGCGAGGACATCTGGGCGGAAACCGCGCTGCTGCCCAGCCGCCTGCTCTACCGCAACAACCCCGTAAAAACGCTGTGCGCGGGCAAGGCGTCCATTATCATAAACATCTCGGCCTCGCCTTTTTACCGGGGCAAAGGCGCCAGGCGCCGCGCCATACTTTCCGGCCTGGCTAAAAAGACGAAGACCCACATAATTTACGTCAACCAGGCGGGGGCCAACGACGAACTTGTTTTCGACGGCAACAGTTTCGCCCTGCTGCCTTCGGGGGTGATCTCCGCGCAGGGCAAGGCCTTCGAAGAGGACCTGCTGCTGGTAGACACGGCGGCGCCAGCGCCGGCGCGCGCCGCCCCGGCCCTGCACGAGGGGATAGCCGAGGTCCGCGCGGCCCTGACGCTGGGGATACGGGATTATTTCCATAAAATGGGATTTAAGAGCGCCGTGCTGGGGTTGAGCGGCGGCATAGATTCGGCGGTGGTAGCAGCCCTGGCGGCGGACGCGCTTGGCCCGGAGAACGTCACCGGCGTGCTTATGCCCTCCGCCTACACTTCCGGCCAGAGCACGGCCGACGCGCTGGCGATAGCCCGCAATCTCGGCATAAAGACCAGGACCATACCGATCAAGAATATCTACGACTCATTCCTTAAGGAGCTCGGAGAAGACGACCCCGCTGGGGAGGTAAGCCTGACCATGCAGAACCTGCAGTCCCGCGCCCGCGGCAGCATACTGATGGCGCTGGCGAACTCCAACAATTGGCTGGCCCTGACCACCGGCAACAAGTCGGAGATAGCCGTCGGCTACTGCACTCTTTACGGGGACACGGCAGGCGCCTTGGGCCCGATAGCGGACCTTTTTAAGACTGAAGTTTACAAACTGGCCGCGCATATGAACTCTGCCGGAGAAGTCATCCCCGAGGCCGTGATAAAGCGGCCCCCCACGGCCGAGCTGAAACCCGGCCAGAAAGATCAGGACGACCTCCCGCCTTACGAAACCCTCGACGAAATAATCCGCCTCTACCTGGAGGAGAACCGCGGGCCCGCTGAAATAATCCGCAGAGGCTTCAAGCGGGACCTGGTGATTTCGGTGCTCAGGCGCGTGGAGGCCAACGAATATAAGCGCAAGCAGCTCCCGATAGGGCTCAAGGTCACGGAAAAGTCGTTCGGCTACGGCAGAAAGATGCCGCTAGTTAAAAAACTGGGCTTCCTTAAATAGCACCTCATGTCAAAGCGCCTTGCGATAATATTCCTGTCACTCCTACTTTTCTGCGCCGCAGCCCAGGCCCAGCCGTTGAAGAAGCGCAAGCTCGCCAAACCAGGGCCCAAGGCCAAGGAAGAACTGGTAAAGCCGGAAGCGAAAACAAAAGAAGACATCATGAAGACGGTCAGCCGCCCGGTCCCCAAGGAAGGCCTGCTGGCGAAGATCCTGAGCGCCATCACCATCGATACCGCCAACGGGCCCATCATTCCTTTCCCCGTAGTGGATTCCAGCAAGGACCTCGGCCCCAGCTTCGGGATAATGCCGGTGATAGCCGTCAGGAACAAGACCACCAACGATATAAAGTCGGTTATCGTGCCGTCGGTGAACTACAACGAGAACCTCCGCACCACCCTCACCTACAGGCATTATATTTTTCCGGACGAAAAGCGTTATTTCATCCTGCGCGCCTCGCGGTCCGAGCGCGTTGAACGCGAACTGATGGCTTACTATTATACGCCGCAGCTTTTCTCCACCAGCCTGCGCCTCAGCGTGGAAGCCAAGCACTGGGTTACCGGCAAGCCGTCGTTCTACGGCTTCGGCATAAACTCCCAGCGCGGGGACAAGGCCAATTACTCGCTGGCGATGACCGGCGGGGAAATGATCCTGGACGTGCCGCTGGTGAAGGAAGTGTTCGTCAACGTCAACAGCGCCTACTTCGCCAAACGGGTGGGCGAAGGCCCGGTGGACAACGGCCAGCTGAAGGATATCTTCCCGGCGGTCTACCCGGAAGCCGCCAACCGCAATTACTTCCTTACCAACCGCTTCTCCCTGGTCTACGACAACACCGACCACCCGTCCCTGCCCAAGATAGGCACCTACGCCAGCGCCGCCGTACTCTATTCCAACAAGAAGCTGGGGTCGGACTACGAGTACCGCACCTACTCCTTCCAGATGAAGAACTACTTCAACTATAAGGAAGAGGGCCGCTTTGTGACGGCCATGCATTACCTGCTCCAGTTCCAGCGCGGCGACGCCCTGCCGTTCTACGCCATGCCGCAGCTGGGCGAAAGCACGGGCCTGCGCATGGCGGGCGACGGCCGCTTTACCGACCGCGGGAAATTCGTTTTTACCGTTGAGGAGAGGATAACGCTTTCCAAGACGCCTTTCTACAAGTTCATAAGCGAAACTGAAATAGCGCCGTTCCTCGACGTGGGCACCGTGTTCCCCAAGGTGTCGGCTTTCCGGCTGCGGGACCTGAAATACGGCCCGGGCATTTCCGCGCGGCTGGTCATCCGGCCTCAGTTGGTGGCCACGGTGGACTTCGCCTACGGTTCCGAAGGCACCAACGCCATCATCCGCATAGGGTATCCATTCTAGGGTTCGCGGGCGCCGGGTGGGTGGAACGCAAAAACGGCGTCGGCCACACCGTGGCCGCGCCTCCCGCTCTCGGGCAAGAAAGTGTCGCTGCGCTCCACGCGCCGCTTACGCAAGGCTCGGCCTCCGAGAGGGTT
Organism: Elusimicrobiota bacterium; assembly: GCA_003482905.1. Lineage (GTDB taxonomy): Bacteria > Elusimicrobiota > Elusimicrobia > Elusimicrobiales > UBA9959 > UBA9959. The sequence continues at coordinate 54,306 of DMXM01000034.1, read as the reverse complement.
TTGCTTATCCACCCACCCGGCGCCCGCTCCAAGGATATTTTTATCGGAGGGGGCTGACCGGGGGCAGGTGCCGCGCGACTTTGGGGAAGGGGGGGCCCCACCATAATTTCCCAAGGTGGGGGGGAAACCGCGCAACGGTTTCCCTTGCAGTTAGCCAGGAGTGCGGCACCTGCCCCCGGTCAGCCCACGAGTGGACACGCGATTCTGCGCCACTGATTCAAGGGACCGGTGGGCTATTGGAGTTGGGACAGGTCGGCGACGCCTTCGAACAGGGTCACTAGAGACTTGATCAGGTTCAGGCGGTTGTCGCGCACTTTGGGGTCCTCGGCCATCACCATCACCTTCTCGAAGAAATTATCCAGGCTGCCTTTTATGGAGAGCAGCTCGGAAAGGCCTTTGGCATAGTCGCGGTTGGCCACGTGGGCGGAGAGTCTGCCGGACATGGCCTTGATGTCGCCGTACAGAGCCCGTTCCTCGTCCCTTTCGAAGAGATTCTCTTCAGGCGCGCCGCTGAGCGGGGCTTTGGCTTGGCGCAGGATGTTCTTGCCGCGCTTGAAAGCCATGGCTATGGCGGCGAAGTCGGGGTTGCCGCGCAGGGCGTTTATGTCCTTCACCCGGTCCCGGCAGTCCAGCAGGTCGCCGCCGGCCATGAAGAACTCGCGCACGGCCTTGACCTCGTCGAAGCGGTAGCCGGCCTCCGTAAAAACAACCTCGGCGCGCTGCCAGATGAAATCCAGCAGCGGCTCAACGGCGCGGGAATCCGCCGCCGCGGGCAGCCCGCCGAAAGCGGCGGCGACGGCGGCCTTAAGGTTCAGCCTGAAGCCGTTCTCTATTATTATGCGCACCAGGCCCAGCGCTGCCCGGCGCAGGCCGTGCGGGTCGGCGCTGCCGGTGGGGATCTGGTCCAGCGCGAAGTCCGAAGCCAGCGTGTCCAGCTTGCCGGCGAGGGACACAAGGCAGCCCTCCTTAGAGGACGGCAGGGGGGACTTGGCCGACACGGGCCAATAGAATTCTCCGACGGCACGGGAGACTTTTTCGCTCATGCCGGCGTTCCTGGCGTAGTAGTAGCCCATCACGCCCTGAAGTTCCGTGAATTCGCGCACCAGGTTGCTGGTGAGATCGGAATAAACGTGCGGGGCCGCGGCCGCGACGTCTTCCTTATTAAGGGCCGTCCCGCAATTATCGCAAAGCCAGGCGGCCAGCTTTTCCACCCTGGCGGTCTTGTCCGCCATCGTACCCAGTTTCGCCTGGAACGTGATGTCCCCGAGCTTGGCCTTGAAATCGGCCAGCGGGATTGCCAGGTCGCGGGTGTAGAAGAAGATGGCGTCGCGGAAGCGGGCCTCCAGCACGTTCTTAAAACCGTCCTCCACGTTGCGCTGTCCTTTTGACACGCCGTCGCGGATGCCCACGAAATAAGGCTGCAGTTCGCCCTTCGCGTTCGCGACGGTAAAGAACTTCAGCTGCTTCTTCATCACCAGATGCACCAGCTCGTGCGGCAGCTTCAGGAAATCCTGCGAGTAGCCCGCCACCACGCAGACCGGGTATTCCACCAGGTAAAGGTTCTCAGCCAGCAGCTCGGCGTCGGCCTCGACTTCCAGCTTCATGCGTTTGGAAAGGCGTTCCAGTTCGCGCTTAAGCGTCTCTAGCCGCTCGGCGTCCTTCACTATGACGTTGGCGTGCTCCAGCGCCTTGAAATATTTCTCGGCGGAAGCTACCTTGAGCTGGCGCGAGGCCTTGGCGCTTAAACCCACGGTGATCCGGCCGGACTTTATTCCGGCCACGGAGAACGCCACCGGCTTGTCGCCGTAGAGCGCGAGCACGCTGCGGATAGGCCGGGCGAAGCGGAAACGCGTGGCTTCCCACACCATGTTCTTGGGGAACTGGAGTTTTGAAATGATCTGGGGGAAGATCTCGGCCAGCGCTTTTACAGAAGCGCGGCCGGGGATCTTTGTTTCGTACACCAGCACCTCTCCCTTGTTGGGAACGGTCTCCACGCCCAGCTTGTCCGGCGTGGTGCCGCGCGACCGGGCGAAGCCGGCCGCCTGCGGCGTGAAATTGCCTTTCTCATCTTTAAGCAGGCGGGCGGCGGGGCCGTAGGCTTTCTGCGTCTTCTCCTCGGTCTTGGCGGGGACGCCCGTAAGGTGGAGCACCAGGCGCTTGTAGGTGCCATAGGCCTCCATTCCTTCGCAGGGCAGGCTGGCCGCGGCCAGCATTTCCACCGCGTATCTCTTAAGCTGCTCTTCCGCCGAGGTTACGAAGCGGGCGGGGATATTCTCTATGCGTATCTCAAGCAGTGCGTCGCGTCTGGAGGGATTAGACATTGGAGGGTTCCTTCTTCTCGGAAGGCTCGTTGATCTCCACATAGGAAGAGGCGCAGGCCTTGGCCATGTCGCGGATGCGCTTTATAAGCACCGCGCGCTCGGACACGGAGATGGCGCCGCGCGCGTCGAGCAGGTTGAAGTTCTGGGAGCATTTCATCACCAGGTCGAAAGCCGGCAGGTAGTAGCCCTTTTCCGCCACGCGGAAAACCTCTTTCTCCCAGTGGTCGAAGTCGGAGCGGAGATTGCCGACGTGGGCTTCCTCGAAGTTGTAGTGGGAGAACTGCTCCTCCTGGCCTTTGTAAACCTCTCCGTAAGTCAGGCGGTCGGTCCACTTGATCTCTGAAATGCTTTTTTTCTTCTGCACGAACATGGCCAGGCGTTCCAGGCCGTAGGTTATCTCCACGGCTATGGGGTTGAGCTCGTAAGAGGCCATCTGCTGAAAATAGGTGAACTGCGTTATCTCCATGCCGTCCATCCAGACTTCCCAGCCCACGCCCGAGGCGCCCAGGGTGGGGGATTCCCAGTCATCCTCTATCCAGCGGATGTCATGTTCGGTGTGGTCCAGGCCCATGGCCTTGAGGGAATCCAGGTAGACCTGCTGTATGTTCTCCAGCGGCGGCTTTATTATGACCTGATACTGAAAATACTTGCCGTTGCGGTTGGGGTTCTCACCGTAGCGTCCGTCGGCGGGGCGGCGGCAGGGCTCCACATAAGCCACACTGGTGGGCTTGGAAGTGAGCGAGCCGAAGAAAGTGGCCGGATTAAAAGTTCCGGCGCCCTTTTCAAGGTCGTAAGGCTGGATGATGGCGCAGCCCTGGCGCGCCCAGTACTGGTTAAGTTTTAAAATGATGTCCTGAAAATTCACCGTTGCCTCCGCAAGCCGCGCTCCGGCCTGGATTATTTTAAATATTATACCTATTTGGGGCGGGGGAACTATCTGACGAAAGCCAGCGTGCGCAGGTCTATGCCGAGGTGCTCTCCGAAGAAGCGCGAGAAAAGCCCGTCGATAAAAGCCGCCGAGGCCTCGTCATCCTTAAGTCCGCGCACTTCGGCCCAGGAGCCGCCGTGCAGGGCTTCCCAGAAAGCGGCCTCCGGTCCCGCGGCCGTTTCCCTGAAGCCGAACCCGGCCAGCTCCAGCGCGCGCAGGGTGAAAGCCCGGCGCAGCCAGAAAGCGCAGCCGTTGGCGTCCAGGTCCTGGAGCGCGCCTAGCAGCAGGTCGTATTTTTCCGGGGAGGGGCTCTGCGCCGGCGTGAGCCTGTTGACCACCTCGCAGTAATGCATGGCCAGGTAAAGCCGTTCCAGATCCGTCCTTATGCCGCCGAAAACGCACAATGTCCCGCCGCCGGTGCAGACCGGGAAATTGGAGCCTTTCTTCAGATAGAACCTGTAATCCCCCCAGGTGACGGCCTCGCTGAGCGCGCGCAGCTTGCCCCGCGCCAGGCGCACGCTTTTAAAATTGACCTCCAGCTTGCCGTGCTCGAGGGTGAAGACGGTAACTATCCTGTCGTTCTCCCTCAGCGGCCGCCGCTGCAGCACAATCCCATAGTCGCAGAAGATCATGCGCATATTTTACCAAACATACGGACGCGGCGCCCGGCTTCGCCCGCCCGGCCGCGGCGCGTTTGCCATTTGCCGCCTTAATTCATATAATTAGAACACTATGCTACCTACATACAGACCAAACGTTCGCAAACGCAAGAAACACATCGGCTTCCGCGCCAAGATGAAGACCAAGGGCGGCAGGGCCACCCTGGCCCGCAGGCGCGCCAAAGGCCGCTGGGAACTCATCCCCGACGTAAAGCAGCATTAAGGCTTTACCGGGCAAAAGTGAAAAAGTTCGCCTTTTCAAGAGCTTCACGCCTTCGCCTCAAAAAAGAATTCGAGGCGGTGTTCGACGCGGGGAGGAAGACCGTCACCAGTGATCTGGTGGCCTGGCACTCCCCGGGCGGCGACAAAGAAAAGAAAATAGGCCTCATGGTTTCTAAAAAGACCGGCGGGGCGGTGAAGCGGAACAGGTTAAAAAGGCTTCTAAGGGAAGCGTTCAGGTTAAGCAGAAAAGAGTTAAAGGAAGGTACGCGCCTTATCATTTACCCCAAAGCGGGCTGTGCCCTGGAAAACCTGGGACAGGCCCGCGCCGCGCTGGATACGCTCCGGCTGAGGGCGCGCCTCAACGATGACGGCAGATAGAACCGGCATAAAAAATATAAAATCACTGGCGCTGCTTACGCTGCGTTCGGCATACAGGACTTTCAGGCCGGCCCTCGGGCCAGGCACCTGCAGGTTTCAGCCCTCCTGTTCCGACTACGCGTTCCAGGCGCTGGATAAACACGGGATTTTAAAAGGGGGCAGGCTGGCGGCGGGCCGCCTGTCCCGCTGTCGTCCTTTCTCTCCGGGCGGTTACGACCCGGTCCCCTGAACCTGACCCCAGAAGCCTTCCGTCACAGCTGTTGCGGGAGGTTAAATGCAGAAGAATCTGATACTTGCGGTAGTCCTTTCCTCGCTGGTTTATATCGGCTGGTACTCCTATATAGAGAAGAAACTGCCGCAGAAGGCCCCGGCCGCCCAGCAGGCGCAGTCCGCCAGCCCCCAGGCCGCGCCTCAACCGGCAGCCTCCCCGGCCGGCGACGAGCAGCTGATCAAAGAAGCGCAGGCGCTGCTGCAGGAAGCCAGGGACCAGAACGCCGACGCCGGCAAGCCCGGCTTCACCGTACCCGGCAGAGCCGAAAAGGTGCTGGTCTCCGTTAAGGCCGGCAAGGCCGATCTGATCTTTTACGCGCCCAAGGGCTCCTTGTCCAGCGCGCTGTACCAGGGCCCCGTAGCCCCCGTGGAACTCATCCCGAGGGCCGGCAGCGGGTTCTTCGACACCAACTTCGCGGCCTTATTCGCGCTGAAATCCAAAACCGCGAACACAGCCGTCTTTTCCGCCAGCCTGCCCAATGGCATAACCCTGACGAAGGAATTCACCATCTCGCCCGACAACGGCCTGAACTCCATCCGCATAACGGCCACCAACGCCTCCGGCCGCGCGCAGGTCCTGGCGCCGTGGGAACTCACCATCGGCCCCGGCCTCGACACGGTCAAGAGCGAAATGAAAGAGAACAAGGACCTGCTGAAAGCCGTCTACACTTACCAGGAGAGCGGCAAAAAGCACCCCACCTTCAAAGAGATCAAGGACGACCCGGCTCAGAACGACTGGGTCTGGACCGGCCTGGACAACCGCTATTTCCTGGCGGCGCTGGCCGGCGGCAACTTCCAGGGAACGCGCCCTTTCAGGCGCCTCGAGAAGGTGGGGGAGAACGCAAAAACCCCGGTGCTGGTGGTACCCGTGCCGGCCGCCGAACTCAGGCCGGGAGAGAAGCGCGCCTGGGAGACCCAATTCTACCTTGGCCCCAAGGACTACGCCCTCCTGAAAAAACTCGGGCTCGGCCTGGACCGCTCTGTGGATTTCGGTTTTTTCGCCCCGCTGGCGAAGCTGGCCAACTCCGCCCTGGTATATTTCCACAACCTCACCGGCAACTACGGCGTCTCCATAATAATCCTCAGCGTCATCATCCAGATTATGCTCACGCCGCTGAGCTATAAAAGCTTCAAGGCTATGGCGGTAATGAAGAAGATCCAGCCGGAGATGCAGTCCATACAGAAGCGCTACAAGGACGACCCCAAGCGCATGAACCAGGAAGTCATGGAGCTCTACAAGCGCCACGGCACCAACCCGCTGGGCGGCTGCCTGCCGATGCTGCTGCAGATCCCGGTCTTCTTCGCGCTGTTCAACGCGCTGCGCGGTTCCTGGGACCTGCACGGCGCGCCCTTCATCTTCTGGATAAAGGACCTGTCCGCGAAAGATCCCTTCTACGTGATGCCCATAGTAATGGGCGGCATCATGTTCCTGCAGCAGCACTTGAGCCCGCAGACCTCGGACCCCGCGCAGGCGGCCATGATGAAATGGATGCCGGTCATCTTCACCTTCATGTTCCTGACCTTCCCGTCGGGCCTGGTGCTCTACTGGCTCGTCAACAGCACGTGGGGCTTCGCCCAGACCATGTACCTGCAGAAGAAGATGGCGTAATTTTTTTAACTGAACGACTAGGAGACATTCAAATGAGAGAGACAAAGACAGAAGCTAAAACGATACAGGACGCCGTGGAAAAAGGCCTGACCGAAATGGGCCTGCGGCGCGACCAGGTAGAGGTGGTGGTGGTCAGCGAGGGAACGAAAGGCTTCCTCGGCATAGGCGCGAAGAAGGCCTGCGTTATTTTAAGGGAAAAGCGCTGGACCAGCGGCCGCGGCGACGAGCAGCCCCGCGAGAGCCGCGGAGGCGGACGCGGCGGCAGCCGCGGAGGCAGCCGCGGCGGACGCGGCGGCGACAGGGGCAACGGCCCCCGGCGCGACAGCCGGCCCCCGGCCTCTTCAGCCCCCAGGCGCCCCGGCCGCTACGGCTATGAAGACGCCAGGCTCCCGCCGCCCGAGCAGAGCCGCGACGAGCGGGACTCGCAATACGGCGAGCACAGGCGCCCCTCCCGCGAGGACCGGCCCCGGACGGACCGCGTCTACAAAGAGGAACCCCTCGGCGCGGACTATATAGCGCTGCAGCCGGCGCAGGACCCCGTAGAGCACGCCAAGACGGCCCTGCTGAAAATGGTCTCCCTGATGGGCATGGAAGCCACCGTTACTGAAGCCCGCCTGGACACCGCGGAGAACCTGCTGTTCATCCGTTTCGACTGCGCCGATTCCTCGGCCTTCACCGAAGAGAACGGCCGCGGCCTGCAGGCCCTGCAGTTCGTGCTGAACTCGATAGTCAGCCGCAAGCGCGAGCCGCACCTGGCCCTGCGCCTGGACACCGGCGGCTACTGGGACAGCAAGGAAAAGGAAATTGCGGCCCGCGTGGAAGAAGCGGTAAAAGAAGCGAAAACCGCCGACAGGCCGAGCCGCCTGGACCCTATGCCCGCTTCCATGCGCAAGATAGTGCATAACCTCATAAAGGCCAAATATCCCGACATGGAGACCATCTCCGAGGGCGAAGGCCGCTGGCGCAAGGTCGTTATCCGCAAAGTGGAGAGCAGGACCCAGGAAGCGCAGCAACCCATCGAAGCGCAGACTGTAGAAGCGCAGACTGTAGAAGCGCAGACTGCCGAAGCGCAGCCCGTAGAGGCGCAGACTGCCGAGCAGACGACCGAGCAGAAGTAAGACTTCCCCGGCCGCACCGGCGTGACGGCTCACAAAGCCGTCACGCCGTTTCATTTTATAGCGCGTATGAAACTGCCAGAAACGAACGACACCATCGTAGCCCAGGCGACACCGCCCGGGGCCGGGGCTTTGGCCGTAATACGCCTTTCCGGGCCGGGGGCCTTCGGCGCGGCCTCATCTTTCCTCTCTCCAGCGCCGGCAGCGCCGGCCCACAGGTCGGCGAGCATGCTGACGATAAGGGACGGCGGGCGCCTGGTGGACAAGGCGGTGGTAATATTTTTCAGAGGACCGGCCAGCTATACCGGGCAGGACACGGTAGAGATCTCCTGCCATGGCTCTCCTTATATTATACGGACCATAATTAACCTGGCCCTGCGCGGCGGCGCCAGGCCGGCGGGGCCGGGAGAGTTTACGCTCAGGGCTTTCCTCAACGGCAAACTGGACCTGGCCCAGGCCGAGGCCGTGGGGGAACTGATAGCCGCCGGCTCCGCGGGCGCCCACAGGGCGGCGGTAACGCAGGTGGAAGGGGCGGTTTCGCGGAGGGTGCGCGCTATAAAAGCCCCTTTGGTGAGCCTCCTGGCGGAACTGGAAGCCCGCCTGGACGACTCCTATGAGGAAATGCCCAGCCTGCGGCTAAGGGATTTTGCCCGGCGCGCTGCGGCCGCCGCGGCTGAAATACGCGGGCTGGCCGCCGGGTTCGAGGCCGGAAGGGGGATAAAAGAAGGCACGCGGGTGGTAATAACGGGGGCGCCCAACTCCGGCAAGTCCTCGCTGCTCAACGCCCTGCTCGGCTACGACAGGGCCATGGTGTCGCGCGAGGCCGGCACCACCCGCGATACCCTGGAGGCGGAAATAGAACTGGACGGATTCTCGGTTATATTCACCGACACGGCGGGTCTTAACGCCCGGGCGGCCACGCGCCTGGAACGGGAAGGGATGCGGCGCGCCGCGAAAGCGATAGAAAGGGCGGATGCGGTAGTGCTTGTGAGCGACGGATCCATAGACGAAACGGCCAGCGACAGAAGAGCGGAGAAAGAGGCCGCGCGGCTGACCGCCGGAGCCAGGCTGATCCGCGTGCTGAACAAGGCCGACCTGCCATTAAAAAGAAAGCCTGTGGGCCGCAATTGCCTTAAAGTTTCGGCAAGGACCGGGACCGGCTTGCCAGGTCTTAAGGCCCTGATAGTGGCCGAACAGAAAAAAACTTTCAGCGACGGGGCGCAGGCCATAGTCACCTCCGCCAGGCACTTCGCCGCGCTTTCGGCCGCCGGCACGGAGATGGACGCGCTCACGGCCCTTTTAAAGAACAAAACCGCCCCCATGGAACTGGCTGCCGAGCATCTGCGCGGGGCGCTGGGGGAACTGGCCGGCATCCTGGGGGAAACGGCCCCGGAGGAAGTACTGGCGGACATCTTCGGCAAGTTTTGCGTCGGCAAATGAGATCTATGTTAAAACACAGTTTCCCGGTTAAAATAATATTCAGGCCCTCCGAAGCCTTCGCGGAGCTGGCCGAAGGGCGCACTGGCTGGGCCTGGCCGCTGGGCCTCTACGCCGCCGCCACCCTGGCCACCGCGGCCCTGCTGGCCGCGGCCCCGGCGGATTTCCTGGCGGCAACGGCGGGCGGCCTGCCTCCGCCAGCCGGCGGCTTCGCCTTTTATTTTTTCACCGGCCTGCCGGGGGGACTGGCCTTCGCTTTTTTCTCCTGCGCCCTGCTGGCCGGCTTCGCCTCTGTCCTCAGGTCCGGCCGGCTTATGCTGCGCGTCCCTCTCCCGGCCGCAGCGGCCGCGATCTACGCTTTTTTCTTCATAGCGCGCTATAACGCGCGCTCCGCCGGCCCGCTGGGCTGGGCGGCCGCCGCCGCGGCCCTGGGCCTGGCCGCTTGGGCGGCGTTGCGGGACCTGCGTGCCTACCTGCGGCTGGTCAAAGCTTTCCTCTCTTTGTCTGTTTTCACGGCGGCGGCGGCCCTGGCCGGCGCCGCGGCGCTGCTTGCCGGCGCGCCCGAGGTCTACAAAGCGGCCGAGTATTTTCTCTCGTTCGTGTCTCTCGTCTGGCTCGTAAAAGCCGCAGCGGCCGTTACCGGCCTTTGCGCGGCCAGGGCCTGCGCGGCGGCCATCCCGGCGCTGCTCGGCGCGGCGGCCTTCGCTTTTTCGCTGATGGCCCTGGGCCTGGTGGGGCCGGAGGTTTTTCAGCTGCTGCTTTTAATGTGATATGACAGATTTCAACTGCCCTGGCCAATTCGACGTGATCGTGATAGGCGGCGGCCATGCCGGCTGCGAAGCCGCCCTGGCGGCGGCGCGCCTGGGCGCGAAGACGCTCCTCCTGACCCAGGACCTCGACACCATAGCCCTCATGGCCTGCAACCCCTCCATCGGCGGGGTAGGAAAGGGCCAGCTGGTCAGGGAAATAGACGCGCTCGGCGGGGAAATGGCCAAGGTAACCGATCTTTCCATGTTAAGCTGCCATATGCTCAACACCTCCAAGGGGGCGGCCGTGCGCTCGCCGCGCGCCCAGTGCGACAAAAGAATGTACCAGGCGGCCATGAAGCTGGCGCTCGAGCGGGAACCTAACCTCCGGCTGATCCAGGACGAAGCGGCCTCCATCCTGACCAAAGCCGGCCGCGCTTGCGGCGTAGCCACCGCGCGCGGCACCCGCTACTCCTCCAAAACCGTGATAATAACCGCCGGGACCTTTCTGCGCGGGCTCATACATATAGGCCTGGATACTTTTCCCGGCGGGCGGTATAACCACCCGCCCAGTTCCCTGCTTTCAAAATGCCTGACTGAACTTGGCTTTAATATCGGCCGGCTCAAGACGGGCACGCCCATGCGCCTGCACGCGCGCAGCATAGATTTTTCCAGGTGCGAGCGCCAGGAGCCGGACTCCCCGCCGGCGCCGTTCTCTCATTTTACACGGAAGATCTCCAACCCGCAGCTCCCCTGCTGGCTCACGCGCACTTCAGCCGCCACCGCGGCCGCCATAAGGGCGGGGCTGCACCGGTCGCCCCTCTACAGCGGCAAGATAAAGTCCACCGGGCCGCGCTACTGTCCCTCTATCGAGGATAAGATAGTTAAATTCCCTCACCACGGCGCGCATCACCTTTTTCTGGAGCCGGAAGGGTTCAACACGGAAGAATATTATGTGAACGGCCTGTCCACCAGCCTGCCGGAAGAAATACAAATGGAGATAGTCCGTTCAGTGCCCGGCCTTGAGAAAGCCGAAATAATGCGCCCCGCCTACGCCATAGAATACGACTACTCCGACCCGTCGCAGCTGGACTACACACTTGAGACCCGCCCGCTGCCCGGCCTTTTTATGGCCGGCCAGGTGAACGGGACTACCGGCTACGAGGAGGCCGCCGGCCAGGGGCTTGTCGCCGGGATCAACGCCGCCCATAAAGCGCAGGGAAAGGCCCCGCTTATCCTGCGCAGGGACGAGGCCTACCTTGGCGTAATGATAGACGACCTTGTGTCGAAAGGGGTGGATGAACCCTACCGTATATTTACCTCCCGCGCGGAATACCGGCTGATGCTCAGAACCGACAACGCCGACCTGCGGCTGGCGCAGCGCGGCTTCGACCTGGGGCTGATAGACCCGCGGCTGCAACGCGCATTTAAGGGCTACAAGGCGGCCGTGGACACCCTTGCCGCCGGAGGGAAACCCAAACCGCCGCCCCGCGGCCCCTGGACGCTGGCGAGGGCCCGTTCCACCGCGGCCATAGAAAAGGTCTACGCCATCTATATAGAGCGCAACAGGAAGGAAGCCGAAAAGATGAAGAAGTTCGAACACCTGGCCATCCCGGCCGACTTCGACTACGCGGCCGCCAAAGCGCTGCCGAACGAAGCCCGCCACAAACTGGCGAAGAGCAGGCCGGGCACCCTGGCCCAGGCGGGCAGGCTCCCCGGGGTGACCCCGGCGGACATACAGCTGCTTTGGGTCATGCTGGAAAAACGCAGGGGGGAAGGAAATAAAAATGACTGACGCCGTTACCAATACGCTCGAGACCTGGGGGCTGAAGCTTACGGAGGAAAACCTGCGCAAGCTGGAAGTTTTCTCCGCCGTGCTTAAAGAAAAGAACGCCGTCCAGAACCTGGTGTCAGAGAAAGACTTGCCGCAGCTCTGGGAACGCCACATCCTGGACTCGCTGGCCGCCGCCGGGGTACTCCGCCGGCGACTCAAGCCCGGCGCGCTTATAGCCGACGCCGGCTCGGGCGCGGGATTTCCCGGCTTGCCGCTGGCCGCGGCCCTGGAGGAATTCAATTTTCAGCTGCTCGATTCGCGCGTCAGGCGCTGCGACTTCCTGGGCGAGGCCGTCGCCGCCATGGGCGCCGGCAACGCCGCGGTTTTCAACCGGCGGGTCGGAGAGGGGGGGCCCGGCAGCGAGGCCCGCTACGCGGCCGTGATGGAGCGCGCGATGGGACAGCTTGAAAACATACTGCCTCAATGCTTAAATATACTATCTAAGGGCGGGATCTTCCTGGCCTGGCAGAGCGCGCTTCAGGTTTCGCAGAAGCGCCCCGCGGTGGAAGCGGCCCTGATGAAAGCCAGGGGGGAGATATCGGAGACCATTTCATACAGGCTGCCGGGAGAGGCGGAAGACCGCTGCATAATCGTTTTTAAGAAGAAGCAGTAGTTTTTAGAATATGGCCGCACACGGCCCAAGCGACGCCCGGCCCCGGAGAAAGCGCCAGGGCCGCCAGGAGATATATGCACATACTTAATTATTACTTCACGCCTTTCGCGGTCATACTCATACTCTTCGCCCTCTTCTTCTCGGAGCCGGAGCGCGCGGTGACCTACGCCTCCTTCGCCATACTCGCGGCCGCTTTCGCCGCTAACTACTGGCTGGGCAGCAACGTCTACCGCTTCATGCGCTGGAGCCGCCACATACGCGCCGTAACCGTCTGGATAAACCTGGGCGTAAGCGCCGCCCTCTTCTACCTGTTATCGGCCTATTGGGCGCCCATGTGGCTGCTGTTCCTTACCGCGCCCGCGGCCTCCGCCATGTATATGAAAAAATGGCAGGTTTTCCTTACGGCCCTCTTCGCCTCGGGCATCATGGTGGGCCTTTACTACGCGCGCAGCGTGGCCTACGGGGACGGCGGCGGCATGGGCGCTCAGCTCTGGGGCATGGCCGCCTCCCAGGCGGTTTTCATCATTTTCTTCTCGATGTTCACTTCGGCCATGGCCGAGATGATAGTAAAAGTGAGGGACTCGCAAAGGTAAATAGCCATAAGCCGCAGGCCGGCAGGAACTCCTAAAGCATACGGCCCGATAGCTTATACAAACGCTGCGACAAATGGACATACTTGCAAAACTGCGCGTACTCTTCTGGGGCCTGGTGCTCGGGCTCTGGGGCCTTTTCATGTACCAGTACATGAACGAGGACATGTCCATGCTTAAGCGGTTCAGGGTAGGAAAGAACCCGCTGTCGGCCTCGGCCTCTCCCGCCGCCGTGCTCAAGCGCAATCTGCAGAACCCGCAGCTGCCGGCCCAGCCCGCCTACCCTGCCGCGCAGCTTCCGGCGCAACTTCCGGCGCAGCTGCCGCCGCAGGGCACCATGAACCTGGTGCGGCCCGGGGCCGCCGCCATAAAAGATATCCCCGCCGTCGGCATGATCCCGGAACATTCGGAGGGGGAAAGAACGGCCGTCCCCGCCGGGCGCGCCGGCGGGGAAGAGAAATATCCGCCGGCCCCCCGGGGCTTCGCCATGAAGGTTACGCGGCATTTCGTGGTTTACGAGGAGGGGCCGGAAGTTTCCGCGGAGCTGGAGGAAACCGTGGAGGCCCTGCACGGCAGCATCATGCTGGACCTGGTGGCTTTCTCGCCATGGTCGCGCGAAAAAAAGGTTTTCATATTCTTCTCGCAGAGCCAGGAAACCTACCGGCGCATAACCGGCCGGCCGGGCTGGTCCGGCGGGGCGGCTTCATTAAGCGAGCGGAAGATCTACCTTTACAAGAGCGACGAGGCCTTCGGCATACTGGCGCACGAACTCACACATATTTATTTCGACAGTTTCTTTCCCGCCTCCACCCCCAGCCCGCTTTGGCTGAGCGAGGGCGTGGCCACCTATATCCAGTCGGAACGCGGCTTCTCCACGCCGGCCTGGCTGTCCCAGAACCTGGCGCTGCTGCAGCGCGGCAACGGCTTCAAACTGGGGGACATGGTGCGCATCGAGAACCTGCAGGGCGCGGACGAGGACAACGTGCGCCTTTGGTACGCCCAATCCTACAGCGTGGTCCGTTTCCTGATGAAGCTTAAATCCGGGGACGCCTTCTACGTTTTCTGCAGGAATCTGCGCGACGGGAAGCCGGCGGCGCAGTCGCTTTACCAGGCCTACGGCATGCCCTATAACAAGCTCTCGTCCCTAGAGTACGCCTGGCGCTACGACCTGAAGACCGGCAAGATCTCCGGCGTAAACAGATAGCCCTCCCGCATTATTATATATTCCTATATATAGGACTTGACCGATATCAACCCGGTTTTTTGCCGTTCCTGAATTTACCTTTTCATAATAAATACAGTTAAAATAAGCTCTTTTTACCCAAGGTATTGACAACAGGGGGGGCATCCTGTATACTTTGTTTCCGGTGGTGGAAAGTGGTGGACAATGTTTTTTTGTGGCTAATAATGTTGTAAACTGTACGAAGTAGAATCAAGGTTGATAAAAGTCATGAGCTCACTCTACGGAGAATATTCATACGTGATGGACGCGAAAAGCCGCGTCTTCATCCCGTCACGCTTCCGCGATGAGCTGCACAAGGAAGACAAGAATTATTTCATGCTCAGCATCGGCCTCGACCGCTGCCTCTATATTTTCCTGCCTTCCAAGTGGGAAGAACTGATAGCCAACAACATGGAGATCTTCAAGTCCGAGAACAAAGAGGAGGAGCGGGCTTTCAAACGCTTCTTCTTCGGCAACGCCGCGGACGCGCAGCTGGACGAGCAGGGCAGGATCTTGGTGCCGCAAAATCAGAAAGCGTATGCTTCTCTCAAGAAGGACATCCTGATACGCGGCGTGGGGAATAAGGCTGAAATATGGGATGCGCAGGCTTGGTCCAAGTACAAAAAAGACGTAATGGAACCGTCGTTCGAAAAGTTCAGCAAGATCTTCGACCTATGACCGACTACACTCATGTATCGGTACTGGGCGACGAGACCGTTAACCTCCTGATAACCGATAAAAAGGGGATCTACGTGGACGCCACGCTGGGCATGGGCGGCCACACCGCGCGCCTGCTTAACGCGCTGCCCCCGGAAGCCAGCGTGCTCGGCATAGACTGGGACCCCGAGATGGCCGGCGTAGCGGCCAATAACCTTAAGCCTTTCGGCGGCCGCGTAAAGATAGCCCAGGGCAATTTTGCCAATATCGACGAGATAATCGCCCGGGAAGGGATACGCTCCATCTCCGGGGCGCTGTTCGACCTGGGGATCTCTTCCCTGCACTTCGACAAGCCGTCGCGCGGCTTCAGCCTGAAACACGACGGTCCGCTGGACATGCGCATAAACCCGGACAACCCGCTGACCGCCTACACGATCATCAACCAGTGGCCCTACGAGCAGATCGAGCACCTTATCCGCGTCTGCGGCGAACGGCATTCCGGCCGCATCACCCGCGCGGTGCTGGCCGACCGCCGCGCGAAACCGCTGGAGACCACGGCGGAGCTCAGCGCCCTGATCGAGCGCGTGGCCCCGGCCCGGGGGGAGAAGATCCACCCGGCCACCAAGACCTTCCTGGCGCTGCGGGTGGCGGTAAACTACGAATTCGACAATCTCACGCGCGGCATACAGAAAATAATGCCGCTGCTCAAGCCGGGGGCGCGGCTGGGAATAATCACTTTCCACTCCCTGGAAGACCGCATAGTCAAAGAGACGTTCCGCATAATGGCGAAGATGGGCGGGTGGGAACTGGTGACGCGCAAACCGGTAAAGCCCTCGGAAGAGGAGATCCTCTCCAACAAGAGGGCGCGCAGCGCGAAGCTGAGAGTGATAGAAAAACTGTAAGGGGTTAAGGAGGCGTTATGTATCCTGAAAACATCCTTAGAGCGGGCGCGAAGTTCAACAAACTGGTGTCGGGCAGGGCGGCGCGGACGAAATTCAACGGCCTTAAATCGGCCATGTCTCCCACCAAGATATTCTACCTCTGGGAGAAGCACGGCATAAAGCGGATAGAACTGTTCAGCATGGAATAAACTTCTCAAAGAAAAGGCAACACGGATATGCTCAAGAAGACAAGGAACCTGAGGCTGGCGGCGCTGGGCGGTATCTGCGCGGTATTCTTCCTGTTCGCGTGGGAGAACGTGCAGGCTGTAAGGCTCGGCTACACTATTGAAAAACTTCGCCGGGAAATTAAAGATCTGGAAAGCGCCAATACCTACCTGAAAAAGGAAATACGGGCCTCCCTGTCGCCGGAAAAACTGGAGGCCGAAGCGGTGAAGCTCGGCATGGTTTACCCGGAACCCGGCGCCGTCGTACTGCTGGACGGGGCGCAGGACGCGGAAAAAGAGGGGCGGGGCTGGCTGGCGAAGCTTTTCAGGATAAACAAGGCTTCATAGCCCTCCGCCTGCCGGCTTGGACCGGAGGCGATAGATGGCGGAAACAAAGAACCTGAAGACCCTGTTCGAGAAGATCCCCGTGTACGGGGAAACCGGCCTCGCCGGCGTCGCGCGGGCCCATGATAGCCAAAACCTTAAAATCAAGAATACGCATCTGCGCCTTTCTGGCCGGTTTTCCGGCTTTGATGATAGGCGCGCGCCTTTTCTGGCTGCAGACCGTCCGTCACGAAAATCTTTCGAAGACCGCTTCTAAGGAATTCAACAGGACCGTGTCGGAGATCGGCCCCAGGGGGCGCGTCTTCGACGCCGGCGGGGAACTGCTGGCCGAATCCATCGTGGCCTGGAACGCGGGGCTGTTCAAGAAGGACCTTGAAGACCCCGCCCGCGCCGTGAACGCGCTGGTCCGCGCGCTGAACCTGCCTCCCGCCTTCCGGGACAAGTACCGCAAAGGCAGAAATTTCGTTCCCGTAAAAAAAAGCCTGAACCGCGCCGAGTACGAGGCGGTAAAAGCCCTCAAGCTTAAAGGGGTAACCCTGGAGCCGGTGCAGAACCGCTATTACCCGTCGGGGGACCTGGCCCGCAACCTCATAGGCGTGACCCGCGAGGACCGGGGACTGGCCGGCCTGGAGCTGCTGTACGACAAGGTGCTGACCGGACATGTGAGCCGCCGCGAAGTGGTGCGCGACGCCGCCGGCCGCGTCATCTTCCAGGACAAGCTTGAAAAAGAGGCCCGCCCCAGGGACCTCCACCTGACCCTGGACAAGAACATCCAGTTCTTCGCGCAGGAGGCCATACGCAAGGCCGTTGAAAAGAACCGGGCGGAGCTGGGCATGGCGCTGGTGCAGGACCCGCAGACCGGCAAGATACTGGCCATGGCCACCTGGCCGCGCGACCTGGAGAAGATCCAGCCGGTGGAATGGGTGTACGAGCCCGGCTCCACGTTCAAATCCATAACGCTGGCCGCCGCTCTGGCGAAGGGCACGGTAAGCGAGCGTGACACCTTCTATTGCGAGAAAGGGGCCTGGGCCTTCAACAGCAAAGTCACGCTGCACGACCATGAGCCGGAGAAGACCCTGACGCTGTCGGAAGTAATGGAGCGCTCCTCGAACATCGGCACGGCCAAGATCGGCCTTGAACTGGGCGTCCAGGATTTCTATCTCTACACCAAAGCCTTCGGCTTCGGCGCCAAGTCCGGCCTCGGTTTCCCAGGTGAATCCGCCGGTATCCTGCGGCCGCTGGAGCGCTTTAAACAGATAGACCTGGCCGTAGGCTCGTACGGCCACGGCATAGCCGCCACGGCGCTGCAGGTGGTGAACGCCTACTCGGCCATAGCCAACGGCGGCAGACTGTACGAACCGCGCCTGGTGGACCGGGTGACCGAGTTCGAGGGGGAGGAAGTTTTCCGCACCGAACCCGCGGTGATACGCCAGGTGGTCACACCGGGCGTAGCCGGGCGGGTAAAAGGCATATTGCGCAATGTCGTTGAAAAAGGCACCGGCAAGAACGCGGCCGTGCCCGGCTATTCCATAGCCGGCAAGACAGGCACCTCCAAGAAGATAGACCCGCTCACGGGCAAGTACCTGACCGGCAAGAACGTGGCTTCTTTCGCCGGCTTCTTCCCGGTGCCAGACCCCCGCTACACCATCCTGGTTATCCTGGACAACCCGAAGGGGCTCACCTACGGCGGAGAAACCGCGGCGCCCGCCTTCCAGGAAATAGCCAAAAAGATCATAACCCTCAAGGGCATACCCCCGGACGCCCCGTTAACGCAGAAACAAAGGCCCAAGGCGCAGGATAAACCCGTCTCGGATTAGCAGGTTATCGGGTATTCCCGGGCGTCATAAATTTTCTATCATCTAGACATGAAGCTGTCCAGCGTCCTTAAAGATTCAGGCATAGACCACGCCGGTCCGGACCCGGATATCGCCATTGTCACCAACGACTCCCGCCAGGCCGGCCCCGGCGCCCTGTTCTTCGCGCTGCCCGGCGCCAGGACTGACGGCGCTAACTTCATCGGCCAGGCCCTTGAAAAAGGGGCGGCGGCGGTCGTCTGCGCGGCCGACGCCCCGGCGCGGACCCGCGCGGATTTCCCAGGCGCCGTGTTCCTTAAGACCGCCGCCCTGTCAATGGCGCTTTCGAAGGCGGCGGCCAATTTTTACGGCCATCCGTCGGGGAAACTTAAAGTATTCGGCATCACAGGCACAAAGGGTAAAACCACCACGGCCTACCTGCTGGAAAGCATCCTGGCGCGCGCCGGCGCCAGGCCCGGCGTGGTCGGCACCATAGATTACCGCGTGGGCGGGCGCGTGCTGGCCGCGGCCGCCAATACAACCCCTTTAGCGCACACACTGCAGGAGCTTCTTTCGCAGATGGTCGCGGCCCGGGCTTCGGCGGCCGTGATCGAGGTCTCCTCCCACGCGCTGGCCCTGGGCCGGGTGGAGGACGTGGACTTCGACGTGGCCGTTTTTACCAACCTCCAGCGCGACCATATGGATTTCCACAAGGACAGGGAAAATTATTTTCAGGCCAAGGCGCGCCTGTTCGAACTGCTGGCCCGCTCGCCGAAGCAAGACCGCCGCGCGGTAATAAACGCCGACGACGAACGCGCGCCCGCCCTGATCAAAAGCCTGACGAAAGACCTCCCCGTGATCACCTTCGGCATAGACGCCCCCGCGGATTTCCGGGCCGGCGACATAGAAATGCTGGATGGCCGCTCGCGCTTCGTCCTGACCGCCGGCGGGGAAAGGCTCCCGGTGCGGCTGAACCTGCTCGGGCGCCACAATATTTACAACGCCCTGGCCGCCCTGGCCGCGGCCGCGGCGGCCGGCATACCCCTGCCGACGGCGGTGGAGGGGGCCGAAGCGCTGAAGAACGTGCCGGGCCGCCTGGAGCGGGTGGACGCGGGGCAGGACTTCACCGTCTTCGTGGACTACGCCCACACCGACGCCGCCCTGGAGAACGTCCTCTCCAGCCTGAAGACGCTGCCGCACGGGCGGATAATCACCGTGTTCGGCTGCGGCGGGGACAGGGACCGCACCAAACGGGGCCCCATGGGCAGGGTATCCTGCGGTTTGAGCGACATAGCCATAGTGACCAGCGACAACCCGCGCACCGAAGACCCCGCGCGGATCTTCGCCGACATAGAGCTGGGCATAAAGGGACGGTTCGACAACTACGAAATAATACCGGACCGCGGGGCGGCCATAGCCAGGGCCGTGGCGCAAGCCCGCAAAGGCGATATAATATTGATAGCCGGCAAGGGGCACGAAACCTACCAGATACTTAAGGACCGCACCGTGCATTTCAGCGACGCCGAAGCCGCGGCGGAAGCGATAAGGGGGAAAAAATGAAGCTTGGCATAGACCTTGGCACTTTGGCCGAAGCCGCCGGAGGGAAGATCCTCAAAGGCGCCGCCTCCGCGCCTTTCGACGCTTTCGTTACCGATACCAGGACGCTCAAGGCCGGGGATTTTTTCTGGGCCCTGAAAGGGGCCTCCCACGACGCCCACGATTTCCTGCCCAGCACCGTTCCGCTCGGCGTAACCGGCTGGCTGGCCCGGGAGAGCGCCCTGGCCGGCTTGTGCGGCCTCCCGGCCTGCGTAGTGGCGGTGGAGGACACGCTTAAGGCCCTGCAGGCCCTGGCGGCCTGGCACCGGCGGCGCTTCAATATCCCCCTGACGGCCATCACCGGTTCCAACGGCAAGAGCACGACGAAAGAAATGCTCAAAAGCATTTTTGCCGCCGCAGGGGAGACCTGTTGCAACCCCGGCAACCTCAATAACCAGTTCGGCCTGCCGCTGTCCCTGCTGGAACTTACGGCGGGCCACAAGTTCGGGGTTTTCGAGCTGGGCGCGTCGCGCCGCGGCGATATCAGGGAGATAGGCGAAGTCGCCCGCCCCACCTGCGGGATCATCACCAATATCGGCCCGTCGCACCTGGAATATTTCGGGGATATGGAGACCATTTTCGAGACTAAGACGGAAATAGCCGGCTGCCTGGCCCCCGGCGGCGTCCTGGTCTATAACTACGACGACAGGTACCTCTCGAGACTGAACGGCAGGAAATTAGACAAACTGACTTTCGGCAGGGATCCGGAAGCTGACGTGCGCATCCTGGAAGGCAAGCATCTCAAGCTGGAATACGACGGGGCGCTGATCGATATCGCCCTGCCGCACGCCGGCGGGCACAATTATTACAACGCGGCGGCCGCGGCGGCGGCCGCCATAGCGGCCGGGCTGGATTTCGGCGCCATACGCAAAGGCCTGGAGAACTATACACCGCCGCCGATGCGCATGCAGGAACTGCGTATCGGCGGAGCCACGGTGATCCTGGACGCCTATAACGCCAACCCGCAATCCATGGCCGCCGCCCTGAAGGAAATGTGCGACAAGCCCAGGCCGCTCTATCTGATGCTGGGGGACATGAAAGAACTTGGGACACATTCGGCCCATTACCACACCGACCTGGGCGCGGCCCTGGCCCACATGGGCGCCGAAAAGATCTTCCTGGCCGGCCCCGAAATGCGGGCCGCCGCCGACGCCTATAAAAGGGCCGGAGGCAAACACCTGACCTACGCAGAAGACTCCGAAGCCTGGCTGCCCGAAGCCCGCGCCCTCATCTCCGCAGGCACGGGTTCTTTCCTGATAAAAGCCTCCCGCTCCATGAAATTCGAACGGATCATTGAAGGGCTATAAGTTCTTAATCGCGCTTCCGGGCGGCAGCGGCCCGCCCCGGGTAAGCATTGCCTCTGAAAAAGTAATAAAATATAGGTACGAACAGGGCCCGGGCGCTTGCGGCCGGTCCTGACAATTTTCTACGAAGGACACTATGCTTTATTACGCGCATTACTTGAGAGATATTTTCAGTCCGCTTAATGTTCTGCAGTACATCACCTTCAGGGCCGGCGGGGCGCTGATGACCTCCTTCCTGCTTAGCCTGGCCATAGGCCCCTGGCTGATAGCCAAACTGCGCACCTACAAAATAGGCCAGGTCCAGCGCACCGACGGCCCCCAGACCCACCTGGCCAAGCACGGCACCACCACCATGGGCGGCCTGCTCATCTTCCTCACCCTGGTAGTCGCCACCGCCCTTTGGGCGCGCCCGGACAACCGCTTCATACTGCTGCTCCTGTTCACCACGGTGGTGCTGGCCTTCGCCGGCTGGATGGACGACTATACCAAGCTGGTAAAAAAGAACCCCAAAGGCGCCTCCTCCGCCTTTAAATTCTCCCTGCAGCTGTTCGCGGCCCTCGGCGTGGTGGGCTACCTGGCGGCCAATCCGCCCAACGCCCAGTACGCCACCTGGCTCTCCATTCCCTACACCAAGGAGCTGTACCTGAACCTGGGCTTTCTCTACGCAGCCCTGGCGATGATAATAATAATCGGCTCCTCCAACGCCGTGAACCTCACGGACGGCCTCGACGGCCTGGCCGCCGGTTCCATCGTGTTCGCGGCGCTGACCTTCGCTATACTGGCCTATTCGGCCGGCAACGTAAAAGTCGCCTCCTACCTGAAGATAATCTATGTGGAAGGGGCCGGAGAGATCAGCGTCTTCCTGGCCGCGATGATAGGCTCCTGCCTGGGCTTCCTGTGGTTCAACGCCCACCCGGCGGAAGTTTTCATGGGCGACACCAGTTCCCTTTTCCTCGGCGGCACCATAGGCGCAGCGGCCATAGCCGTAAAGCAGGAGCTGCTGCTGCCGGTGGCCGGCGGGATCTTCCTTCTGGAGACGCTTTCCGTCATACTGCAGATGGGCTCCTTCAAGCTGCGCAATAAGAAGCGCATTTTCCTGATGGCGCCCATCCACCACCACTTCGAGCTGAAGGGCATAGCCGAATCCAAAGTGACGGTCCGGTTCTGGATAGTCGGCATCATGCTGGCGCTGATAGCGCTTTCCTCACTGAAAATAAGGTAAATATGTTCACGCCGGAAAGATTCAAAGGCAAAAGGGCACTGATAATAGGCGCCGGCAAGTCCGGCGTCGCCTGCGCCAACCTGCTGGCCGGCCGCGGCTTTGACGTATTGATCACCGAAAAAAAAACGGCCGGCGAAGTGAAGGAAGGGCTGAAAGACCTTTCACGCCGGGTTAAAGCGGAGACCGGCGGGCACAGCAAGGCCGTATTCGGCTGCGGCTTCGCCGTAAAAAGCCCCGGGCTTCCGCACTCTAATCCTCTCATCGCGGCGCTCAAAAAGCATAAGATCCCGGTTTTCAGCGAGATAGAAGTGGCGCTGGCTTTTTCGGCCGGCAAACTGCTGGCCGTGACCGGCACCAACGGCAAGACCACCACCACCCTGCTGCTGGGGGAACTGATGAAAGCCGCGCTTAGCCCCCGCGGCCGCGCGCTGGTCTGCGGCAACGTCGGCGTCCCGGCGGCGGCAGTGGCGGCGAAGGCGCGCGCCGGAGACGCCGTGGTAATGGAAGTTTCCAGCTACCAGCTTGAGGACAGCACGTTCATAAAACCGGCGGTCGCCTGCCTGCTCAACATAACCCCGGACCACCTGGACCACCACGGCGGCATGGCCGCCTACGTGGCCGCCAAGGCCGGGATCTTCAGGCACCAGGATAATACCGCGGCCTGCGTCTTCAATTACGAGGACCCGGCGGTGCGCCGCCTGGCAAAGTCCTGCCCGTCGAAAGCACTCTTCTTTTCCTCCAAACGCGCGGGGGGGAAACTATCCGCCTGGGCCTCCGGAGGAAAATTATTCTTTAAGACCGGCGGCGCGGCCTTCTCCGTAAAGCCGCCGGCCCTGCCCGGCGCCCATAACCTGGAGAACGCCATGTGCGCCGGGCTCATGGCCCTTTCGGCCGGCGCGGCCCCGTCCTGCCTTAAAAAGGTTTTCGCCGCCTTCAAAGGCGTGGAACACCGCCTGGAACCCGCCGGCAAGGTCCGGGGCGTAGAATTCATCAACGATTCAAAAGCCACCAACGTGGATTCCGCCCTGGTGGCCCTGAAAGCCCTGGGCCGCAAAAAGAACATCTGGCTGATACTCGGCGGGCTCGACAAGGGCAATCCCTACGCGCCGCTGTTGCCGGTTATCCGCCGGAGCGTCAGGGGCGTTCTGACCATCGGGGCCGCCGCCCCGAAAATAGAGCGGGAACTGGCCGGCGCCGCCCCGATCATAACGTCCCTCGATATAAGTAGCGCCTGCCGCACCATCCTCAGGCTGGCGTCTCCCGGCGATATCGCCTTGTTCTCCCCGGCCTGCGCCTCCTTCGACCAGTTCAGGGATTTCGAGGACCGCGGCCGCAAGTTCAAAGCTTTGGTAAAAAGACTGTAAGACCCCGAGCCTATGGATTACGCCTCTAAACGGAAAAAACTTTCTTACAACGTCATAACCAACCGCAGCCTGAAGTACGTGGACTATCCGTTCTTCTTCATAGTCCTGATCCTGCTGGTGATGGGGCTGGTATTCCTGTATTCCGCCAGCGCCCTCTACGCCGTGAACAAAGGCTACGCCTCGCTGTTCTACGCCAAGAAGCAGGCCCTTTATATGCTGCTGGGCTTCGGCCTGATGGCCGCGGCGGCCCGCATGGACCTGGAGAAACTGCGCCACTATATAAAGCCGGCGGTGATCGCGGCGCTGGCCCTGCTGGCCGTGACGCTGCTGATGCCGCCGGTGGCCCACGTGCGCCGCTGGATCCCGCTCGGCTTCATGAAGCTGCAGATGAGCGAGTTCGCCAAACCGGTGCTGGTCCTATACCTGGCCGACTTCTTCGACCGCAACGCCAGCCGCATACAGACCGAATGGAGGGAACTGCTGAAGCCCTTCGCCGTAGCCCTGCTCTTCTTCGCCCTGATAGCCGCCGAGCCCGACCTGGGCACGCCGGCGCTGCTCTTCGCGGTGACGCTGGCTATTTTTTTCGCCGGCGGCGTGAAGCTGCGTTATATCTTCGCGCCGATGGCGGCGGCCGTGCCGGTGCTGATAGAGGAACTGCTGCGCAAGCCCTACCGCATCGCCCGCCTCAAGAACTTCCTCTCGCCGTGGGACGACCCTTCCGGCACCGGCTACCAGCTGGTGCAGTCCCTGCTGGCCGTGGGTTCGGGCGGCTGGTTCGGCAAGGGGCTGGGCGCCTCCAAGCTAAAGCTGATGTACCTGCCGGAGCCGCACACGGATTTTATTTTCCCGGTGGTGGCGGAAGAGATCGGCCTCATAGGCGGCCTTTTTATAACGGCCCTGTTCGCGGCCCTGCTGGTCAAGGGCGCGCGCATAGCCCGCAACGCGCCGAGCCTCTATACCTCGCTGGCGGCTTTCGGCCTGACGCTGACGCTGACCCTGCAGGCCTTCTTCAACCTTTCCATGGCCATCGGCCTCGTCCCCACCAAGGGCATACCGCTGCCTTTCTTCTCTTACGGCGGCTCGTCCATCCTGTCTTCTATGCTGATGGTGGGCCTTATCCTCAATATCTCGGCCCACAGGAGCGGACATTAATGGAAGAAAAAAAACGAGCGCTGATAGCCTCCGGCGGGACCGGGGGGCATTTCTATCCCGGCTTCGCGCTGGCCGTGGAGCTGCGGGCCCGGGGCTGGCAGACGGTTTTCCTGGTAAAAAAAGAGGACCCGGCCCGGCCCGCCCTGGAAGAGGCCGACCTGCCTTACGTGGAGCTGGACATGGTGGCCCTGCCGCGCAGCCTCGACCCGCTGGCCCACGCGGCTTTCCTGTTGAAATTCCTGCGCTCTCTCGCGCTGGCGCGCCGCATCATGCTGGATTTCCGGCCGGACGCGGTGATAGGCACCGGCAGCTACGTGGCTTTCCCGGCCGCGCTGGCGGCGCGCCTGGCCGGCGTGCCGGTCTACATCCACGAGTCCAACGCTAAGTTCGGCCTGGGCAATTACCTGGCCGGTTTCTTCTGCGCTAAAGCGGCGCTGGGCCTGCCGGCCGTTAAAAGCGCGCTGGCCGCTAAAGCCGTTCTTACGGGAACCCCCATACGGGGGGCCTTCGCGGCCGCGCCGGACAGACAGGCCGCCCGCGCCGAGCTGGGCCTGGAACCCGGCAAATTCACGGCGCTGGTATTCGGCGGCAGCCAGGGGGCGCGCCGCCTGAACGCGGCTTTCGTCCGCGCCTTCAAATCGCTCAGGGGGGACATGCAGGCCGTCCACATAAGCGGCCGCAAGAACCTGGACGCCGTAAAGGCCGACTACGCCCAGGCCGGCCTTGAAGGGGCGCGCGGCCTTAAGGTTTTCGATTACCGGGAGGACATGCCCGCTCTTTACGCCGCGGCCGACGTGGTGATAGCCCGCTCGGGGGCGAGCACGGTGGCCGAACTGGTCCATCTGCGCAAACCGTCCATCCTGGCGCCGCTGCCGACTTCGGCCGGCGGGCACCAGAAAGCCAACGCCATGGCCCTGGCAAAGGCGGGCGCGGCCGTCTGCGTGGACGAAGGCCCGGATTTCGACGCGGAGCTGGCGGCGGCGCTGCGCTCCCTGCTGGGTGAGCCGGAACGTATCGCGGCCATGGCCGGGAATTTCGAGAAGGCCGGTATCCCCGACGGGCTCAAAGCCGCCGCGGCCCTGGCCGACCTGATAGAGGGGAAGTGACGATATCTTTAGCGGGAGGAATACTGCCATGGAAATAGAGAAAGGCGCCAAGTGGGTGAAGTTCGACGTGATGGAGAGGTTCATGCGGGACGTTTTCAAGGGCATAGGCGTGCCGGCGGCCGACGCGGCCGTCTGCGCCGACGTGCTGATAACCGCGGACAAACTGGGGATAGATTCCCACGGCGTCTCGCGTCTAAAACCTATCTATTACGACCGCATAAAGCAGGGCATTCAGCTGCCTAAGACAAAATTCGAAATAGTGAAGGAAACTCCCACCACCGCCACCATAGACGGGCACAACGGCATGGGCCACGTGATAGCCGTGCGGGCCATGGAGATAGCCATAAAGAAAGCGAAGAAGTACGGCCTTGGAATGACGGCGGTGCGCAACTCCACGCATTACGGCATAGCGGGCTACCACACACTGATGGCGGCCAAAGCCGGCATGATAGGGATCACCGGCACCAACGCCAGGCCCTCGGTGGCGCCCACGTTCGGCGTAGAGAACATGATGGGCACCAACCCGCTGACCTTCGCCATCCCCACGGACGAGAAGTTCCCTTTCCTGCTGGACTGCGCCACTTCCATTACCCAGCGCGGCAAGATCGAAGTTTACGCGAAGCTGGGCAAGAAGATGCCTAAGGGCTGGGTGATAGACAGCAAAGGCGGGTCGAAGACCGATTCCGTCGCCGTACTGAAAGACCTGGTGGCCGGCACCGCCGCGCTGGTGCCGGTGGGAGGGATAGGCGAGGAACTGGGCGGTTACAAAGGCTACGGCTACTGCGCCGCGGTGGAGATCCTGTCCGCCGCCCTGCAGCGGGGCGCCTATATGAAGATGCTGCTGGGCGTGGACAAGAACGGCCGCAAAATACCGTACCCGCTCGGTCATTTCTTCCTGGCTATAAACATAGAGGCGTTCACTCCGCTCAGCTCGTTCAAGAAGATAGCCGGCGACATACTGCGCGAACTGCGCGCCTCAAAGAAAATGCCCGGCGCGAAGCGCATTTACACCGCCGGGGAAAAAGAGCACCTCTGCTGGCTGCACCGCAGGGACAGGGGCGTGCCCGTCAACAAGGAAACCCAGGCGGAACTCCTTGCCATGCGCGACGAACTGGGCCTTAAGAAATACAAGTTCGATTTTTAATTTACCCGAAAGGCCCACAAACCCATAGGCCCAACTGCTATTGACATTGACTCATGCGTACTGTATAACATAGCTGACGTCAATGCTGCGGCAACGGAGGAGTTATGATGAATCTGGTAAGAACAATGTTAAGCATGGCGATAATAGCGTTACCGCCCTCGCTCTCTTTCGCCGAGGATAAAAGCATATACGGCAGGGACAACCGCCTTGACTACTTTGAGATGCCATCTGAAATAAAAACACTTTCAGACTCAGTGGTTTCTTTCTGGAAAGCCGGCGGCATAGAGGCTCTCGAGCCCGGCGTGGTCAGGCTAAAGACCGTCAGCTTCGCCGACGCCATGGGCCTCTGCCCCGGCGTGAAGTACCGCGAGCAGCCCATTGGAGCTTTCTGCTCGGGCTCACTGGTGGGGGAAGATCTGGTGATGACCGCCGGGCATTGCGTAACGAATGAGGCCGCCTGCGCGAACACTAAAATGGTTTTCGGCTATTCAGTTAAGAAAGAGGGGGCGCAAGCCACCACCGCCGTGCCCGCTGGCGAGGTCTACGGCTGCTCCAAGATAGTGAAGCGTTTCCTGGCCGGGGAACCAGGCTCGCCGGTCCCGCCCGGCCAGGACATGGGCGCTGACTTCGCCCTGATCAAGCTGGACCGCAAGGTGACCGGCCACAGGCCGCTGGCCATAGACAGGGGGCCGGGCAGCAAGGACGGCTACTGGGTATTTGTGATAGGCCACCCGGTGGGCCTGCCGGTTAAACTGGCCGATAATGCGTTCGTCAGCGACTCCTCCAAGACCGGCTACTTCACGGCCAACCTCGACACCTTCGGGGGCAATTCCGGTTCCCCGGTGTTCGGCGCCAACAAAAAGATAGTGGGGATACTGGTGCGGGGGGACGGGGACTTCGTCTCCAGCCCCGCGGGCTGCACCACCATGGCCACCTTTCCCTTTAACGGCGGCCGCGGCGAGGACGTAACCAAGATCTCGGCCCTCTCCGCCAGCATCCCGAAGCTGCCCGGAGAGAAGGTGTACGACCCGGCCGCGACGCATGCCGTGGGAGTTGACATGAGCGGGATGCAGGCCGGCCTGGAGATCCCCTCCCAGACGGTCAGCTTCGACTGAAC
>DMXM01000034.1:21033-26279 GCA_003482905.1 Elusimicrobiota bacterium | reverse complement strand
TGTCAGACAACGCCGCGCGCACCCGCCCGGCCCGGGGGTCCGCGGTATGATGGCCAATACTTTCGCCAAAGACCTGTACACGCAGCGCAGGACCAAGATCATTTGCACCATAGGCCCCGCTTCCGAGAACGAGCCCTGCATCCGCGAACTTGTCAAAGAGGGGATGAACGTCGCCCGCATTAATTTCTCCCACTGCGCCTACGAAGAGGCCCTCAACAGGGTGCGCATATTGCGCGCCGTGCGCAGGGAGCTGGGCGTACCGCTGGCTATCATGCTCGACACCAAGGGGCCGGAAGTACGGATGTTCGGCTACAGCAAGCCGGTGATCCTGACCAAGGGCGAAACCCTTTACATCGAGAGCACCGAGCGCCAGCCGGAGGAGATAGCCGATCTCCCGCCCGAGAAGCGGCATTTCTACACCAACCTGCCCCGCATCGATAAACTTTGCCGGATAGGCACACGCGTGCTGCTGCAGGACGGTTTCATCGAACTGGAAGTCTCGCAGCTGCATAACGAATGGCCCGGGGCCGTCAGCCTGCGCGTCCTTAACGACGGCAAGCTCAAGGACAAGGCCCACCTGGCCATTCCCGGCGTGCACTATCCCATCCCGTTCATGTCCGAAAAGGATAAAAAGGACATAGCTTTCGCCGTCGAGAACGATTTCGAGTATATCGCCCTTTCCTTCGTGCGCACCGCCAAGGACATCGCCGACGTGCGCGAGATCATAAAAGGCGTCAGGGCGGATTCTCCCATAAAGCTCATAGCCAAAATAGAGGACAAGCAGGCCCTGACCAACCTCGACGAGATCATCAGCGATTCCAACGGCATCATGGTGGCGCGCGGCGACCTGGGCATAGAGCTGCCCATAGAGGAACTGCCCAACCTGCAGAAGACCATCATCAACCGCTGCTACCTGGCCGGCAAGCCCGTGATCGTGGCCACCCAGATGCTGGAGTCCATGACCGAGATGACCTATCCCACGCGCGCCGAAGTGACCGACATCGCCAACGCCGTGCTGGAGCTGACCTCGTCCGTCATGCTCTCCGGGGAAACCGCCAAGGGCGCCCACCCCGCCCGCGTGGTGAACATGATGGGGCGCATCATCGACCGCACCGAATCCTCCATAGACTACCACACCCTCGCCCGCATCACGCACGACTACGTCAACCGCGACGAGATCACCAACATCATGGCGTACAGCGTGGTGAACACCGCGCACGACTGGAACGCCAAGGCGATAGCGGTGGTGACCGCCAACGGCATCGGGGCCAGGGCGCTGTCCAAGTTCCGCCCGGGCGTGCCGATCTACGCCTTCACCCACCTGGAATCCCTCTATCACCAGCTCGCCCTGAACTGGGGCGTAGTGCCCTTCCTGATAGAAAACCCGGAGAACCTCCGTTTCAGCGACGTGGCGGGCAAAATAATAGACCTGCTGCTCAAGCGGGGCGCCATAGAGGAAGGGGAGAAACTGGTCATCATGGCCTCCAACCCTTTCGGCAAAGGCCGCCCCACCAACACCATCCGCTGCGAGGTGGTGGGCGACACGGCCTTCCACGAAGAAACCTGACCCCCCGGAGCAACCACGGGAGGACGCCCCGGAAGGGGCGTTCTTTTTTGTTTATTTTGATATACTACGGAGGGGGTAAAGATGAAAAAATACGATATCGGGCGTACCTGGATAGCCTACGACGCCATCGGGCCCGGAACCGGGCGCCCCGTGGTGTTCCTGCACGGCGCCACGGTCGACCACGTCTCGATGAAAAACACTTTCGAGCCGTATTTCCCGGGCCGCAACGGGGGCCACAGGCGGATCTATCCGGACTTCCCGGGCCACGGAGCCTCCGGCCGCCAGCTGACCAGGGCCAGCATGACCGCGCTGCTCGAGGACGTGGAAACGTTCCTCCGCGGAAATTTTAGTACGCCTCCCGCCTTGGTCGGCTACTCTCTGGGCGGTTTTGTGGCCCTCAAACTGGCGGAGAAGATCCGCTTTCCCTCGCTTTTCCTCATAGCGCCTCCTGTCTGCACCGATAAGCGCCGGATCACAAGACCGGCCGAGCGGACCATTATTTCCGACGAGTTGACGCGGGCCCAGGAAAAGACGGCCGACACCAGGTACCTGGCGCTGGCCGCCAAAAGGACGCCGCAAACCCTGAAAAGGTACAAGGCCGGCGTCCCGGACGGCTTTTCTCCCGGAAAATTCGCTTACCAGACCATGCTGTACCGGAACGCGGCCGCTGAAAATATCCGTATTAAGCCCGCCCGGATAAGGTCCCGCACCACTTTCCTTGTGGGGCAGCAGGACACATTGACCGGCTACCGCGACCAGTTCCGGCTCTCTTCCAGACTGAGGAACAGCGAATATCACTCGTTCTACGACTGCGGCCACTTCCTGCCGCACGAATGCGGGCAGTTCGAGGCGCTCTTCAGGGACTGGCTGCGGCTGGAGAATTCAAGCCGTACCGCATAACCCATTAAAGAAGGGGCGGGCCCGATGGCCCGCCCTCTGCATGGGTCTCAACTGTACCGCTCTCATCTCAGGGAGAGACCCCTTCCCTAATATATCCTAGCTCCCGAAACAAGAAATTTCAAGGGCCCTTTGGCCCGACCGCAGCCGTGCGGAAAAAATTATATAATTAACTGACAGTCTAAAGTGTCACGGAGGCCCCATGAAAAATATAATACTTTGTTCCGCGCTGGTCATGTTCTTTTCCGCGGGCGCGTTTGCCGCCGAAACCAAAGCCACGGCCGCCCCCAAACACGGCTGCGGCGACTGCCCCATGCACAAGAAAGAAAGCGTTAAGAAATGCTCCGGCAAGATGTGCCCGGAGAAAATAGCCGGCGTCAGAACCGTTTCCAAGAATATCGAGAACGGCGTAGAAGTCACAATGACCGCAATGGACAAGGAAACCATCGCCAGGACGCAGGAACTCACCGTGGTCCATTACGGCAGCAGGGAAACCATGGACAAAGACTGCCCCGGCCGCGTGGAAGGCGCCGAAGCCAGAATAGAGAATACCGCCGACGGCGTGAAGGTGTTCATCACCGGGAAAACCCCCGAAGTTATCCTGAAAATACAGGGAGCCTCCGCCAAGGAACACAACAAGGCGGGCTGCCCCGGAAAGAAGGAAGCAAAGAAGACCGCCAAAGCTTCAATTAAACACATCTGCCCGATGAAATGCGCCGAAGCCGACAAACCGGGCAAATGCCCCAAGTGCGGCATGCAGATGGAGGAAAAGAAATAAATGGTAACAAAGGCCCTTCAAAAAGTCCCCTTCTTCAAGGGGCTGACCTCGCGGGAAATAAACCAGGTGCTGGCCATCGCCGGGCAGCAGCAATACCGCGCCGGCGCAATGGTGTTCGCCAAGCAAGACCTGGGCAACAACTTCTTCATCGTAAAGTCGGGCCGCATCAAGATCTTCACCACTGTGGGCTCCGAAAAGAAAAAAACCTTCGCCTTTCTCAAGAAAGGGGACTTTTTCGGTGAAATGTCGCTGCTGGGGGGGAAAGTGCGCTCCGCCTCCGCCCAGGCCGTGGACGACAGCGAACTTTTCGTGATCTCAAAAAAGAATTTCAAGCGCCTCATCCTTGAGAACCCGGATTTCACCCTGAAGCTCCTGCACACCCTGGTGGAGCGCCTCAATAAATGCAACATGGAAATAGAATCCATGCTGTTCCACAACATCCTCGGCCGCCTGGCCGAAGCCGTCCTGGAACTTTCCAAGGACAAGAGGACAAAGCCGGTAAAGATGTCCATAGACCAGACCGAGCTGGCCCAGTACCTGGGCACCACGCGCGTGCCGGTCTGCCGCGCCATCAACACCCTCAAGCGCAGCGGCGTCATAGACTACCGCCGTGGCGAGCTGGTGATCCTGAACCAGGCCCGCCTGCAGTCCATAGCCGGAAACACCAAATGAGCGTACACTCGCTGCGGGGTTTCAGGGACCTGCTGCCGCCTGACTCGGCGCTTTTCACGCAGATAGAAGCCGCGGCGCGCGAAGTGTTCGCGCTTTACGGCTACCAGGAACTGCGCATCCCCGCCATAGAGCTCAAAGAGCTGTTCGTTAAATCCACCGGCGACACCACGGACATAGTTGAGAAAGAAATGTACGCTTTCACCGACGGCGGCGGACGCGAAGTGGCCGTGCGCCCCGAGGGCACGCCCGGCATGGTGCGCGCCTACATAGAACAGAACCTCAGCCAGACCGGCCGCAACGCCAAGTTCTTTTATATCGGCAATATGTTCCGCGCGGAGCGTCCGCAAGCCGGCCGCTACCGCGAATTCACGCAGATCGACGCCGAACACATAGGCAACGCCGCCCCTTTCGCGGACGCTGAAACCATAACAATGCTGGTGAAGCTGCTGGAGAAAGTAGGAGTTGCCGGCTGCTCGGTCGAGATAAATTCGCTCGGCTGCGCCGAATGCCGCAAGGCCTACAGGCAGACCCTGCTGGAATACCTGCGCCTTAACGTCGCCACGCTCTGCGAGCCCTGCAAGGGCCGCGTAGAACGCAACCCGCTGAGGGCGCTCGACTGCAAGATAGACGGCCCCGCCCTGGCCGAAAAAGCCCCCAGGCTTTCCCTCTGCCCCGCCTGCGCGGAACACTTCGCCCATACCCAGGAGCTGCTGAAGATCTCCGCAATAGAGTACAAGGTCAACCCCAGCCTCGTCCGCGGCCTAGATTACTACACCCGCACCGTCTTCGAAGTAAGGACCACGGCACTGGGCAGCCAGGACGCCATAGCGGCCGGCGGCCGCTACGACGACCTGGTAAAATCCATGGGCGGCCCCGCCGCGCCGGCCATCGGCTGGGCCATGGGCGTGGACCGCGTAGCCCTGCTTCTTAAAGATAAGACCAAGATAGACGGCTCGCCCGCGGTCTACATAGTATCCGCCTCCGCCCAGGCGCAGAGCCAGGCCTTCCGCCTGCTCGCGGCCCTGCGCGCCGAAAACATCAGCGCCGACTCCTCCAACCTGACCCTCAGCCTCAAGTCGCAGATGCGCTCCGCCGACAAAAGCGGCGCCTCCTACGCTTTAATAATAGGCGAGGACGAAATAAAAGCCGGCACCGTAGCCATAAAACCCCTTAAAGAAAAAGGCGAACAGACCACTGTCCCCGTCGCCGATGCCCCTTCACACCTAAAGCAGCTTCTGAGGGGCTGATGTTTTATCAAAAGGGAAACGAAGGCTTGCCCGGGGAGTCCTCCCGAGCACCCTTTGCGGATGGGGGGCCCCGCCATAATTTCCC
>DMXM01000034.1:18938-20925 GCA_003482905.1 Elusimicrobiota bacterium | reverse complement strand
ATTTCCCAAGGCGGGGGGAAACCACGCAAGGGTTTCCTCTTCCAGGGTGCGCGGGAGGACTCCCCGGGCAAGCCGACTCAACATCTCGCGGTCTTTGTGAACCTATAATCTGAGAGAATACCCAATGACAAACAACACCCCTTCAAAAGCCACAGCCATGCGCACCCACACCTGCGGCCAACTCACCGCCGCCGACATCGGCCAGACCGTCACCATCTGCGGCTGGAACGACTCCAAACGCAACCACGGCGGCGTAGTCTTCATAAACCTGCGCGACCTCTACGGCATAACCCAGGTAGTCGCCAAACCCGACAGCCCAGTCTTCAAAACCGCCGAAGAAACCAAGAACGAATACGTCCTGCGCGTCACCGGCATAGTCGCCCCGCGCCCCGGCACCAACGCCAACAAGAACATGCCCACCGGCGAAATAGAAATAGAAGCCTCCGAAATAACCGTCCTCAACACCTCCCAGCCCCTGCCCTTCGACCTCAGCGAGCACGCCGGCGTCAACGAAGACACCCGCCTTAAGTACCGCTACCTCGACCTGCGCCTCCCGCGCGTGGCCAGGAACCTCGTGCTCCGCAGCCGCCTCGCCCAGGTAGCCCGACGCTATCTCGACTCCCTGGATTTCAACGAAATAGAGACCCCCATACTCACCAAATCCACGCCCGAAGGCGCGCGCGACTTCGTGGTGCCGTCCCGCAACAACCCCGGCACCTTCTACGCCCTGCCGCAGTCCCCGCAGGTGTTCAAACAGATCCTCATGGTAGCGGGCATGGACCGCTATTTCCAGCTGGCCCGCAACTTCCGCGACGAAGACCTGCGCGCCGACCGCCAGCCCGAACACACCCAGATAGACCTGGAAATGTCCTACGTGGACGAACAGGACGTGGCCCGCGTAGTAGAAGGCCTGATGCGGGAGATCTTCTCCGCCATAGGCGAACCGGTGACCGCCCCCTTCCCGGAGATGGAATTCTCCGACGTCATGCTCAAATACGGCTCCGACAAACCCGACCTGCGCTGCCAGCTCGAGATAATGGACTGCTCCTCCGTGTTCAAAGCCTCGGGCTTCAAGGTCTTCTCCGAAGCCCTCGCCGGCGGCGGCGCCGTGCGCGGCATAAAAGGCGCCGGTGGCGCGGCCTTCTCCCGCGGCGACATGGACAAACTGACCGAACTCGTAAAGAAGCGCGGAGCCAAGGGCCTCGTCTGGCTGCGCTACAAGGACGGCAAATGGGAATCCCCCACGCTCAAGTTCATCACCGAAGCTGAACAAGCCGCCATCAAAGACCTCTTTGAAATAGCGGAAGGCGACGCCCTCTTCCTGGCCGCCGACAAACCCGCCGTCATCGCCCCCGCGCTCGGCGCGCTCAGGAGCGACCTGATAGCCCGCCTGAAACCCGCGCAGACCAAGAAATGGGCCTTTCTCTGGGTAAGACATTTCCCTCTGCTCGAAAGGGACGCCGAATCCGGCAACTGGACCTTCACCCACAACCCCTTCACCGCCCCGCTCCCCGAGGACATCCCCAAGCTGGACACCGACCCCGGCGCCGTCCTCTCCTGCCAGTACGACCTGGTCCTCAACGGCGTAGAGCTCGGCTCCGGCTCCGTGCGCAACCACAGCCGGGCCATGCAGGAAAAGATCTTCGGCCTGATGGGCTACAACGCCGAGCAGATCCAGCGCCGCTTCGGCATGATAGTCAACGCCCTCGACTACGGCGCGCCCCCGCACGGCGGCATAGGCATGGGCTTCGACCGCCTCATCGGCATCATCTGCGGCACCGACTCCATACGTGACGTCATAGCGTTCCCCAAAACCACCAGCGGCGCCTGCCTCATGACCGAAGCCCCGTCCACGCTGGACGAAAAACAGCTGAAAGAACTGCATTTAAAGATAACTGAATAGGGCAAGGCTTGTAAGCAGCGAAGTTTTACGGAGGGGACTGTCCAGGGCATTACCCTGAGCACCCGTTGCGGAAAGGGGGCCCCG
>DMXM01000034.1:9138-18806 GCA_003482905.1 Elusimicrobiota bacterium | reverse complement strand
AACCGACGCAAGGGTTTCCTCGGTCCGGGTGAGCAGGGTAATGCCCTGGATAGGCCCCGACTTCACACCTCGCGGACTTAAACTCAAAGCCTCCGGATGATCTAAGACAATGGCACAATTCCCGAAATGGATAGTAGACGAAGTACGCCGCAACAAGGCGGACCTGCGCGGCAGCGCCGCCGCCGGCACCGCCGCCCAGCTCGCCGCCCGCGCCCTGCACACCGTCTGCGACGAAGCCCGCTGCCCCAACAAAGGCCGCTGCTTCTCCGAAGGCGAAGCCACCTTCCTCATCCTCGGCGACATCTGCACCCGCAACTGCGGCTTCTGCGCCGTAAAGAAAGCCATGCCCCTGCCGCCGGACACCGGCGAACCCCGGCGCGCGGCCGAGCTATGCAGGGAGTGGAAACTCAAATACGTAGTCTTCACCTCGCCCACCCGCGACGATCTTCCCGACGGCGGCGCCTCCCACTTTGCCTCCACCAACCGCCTCATAAAAGAACTCTCCCCAGGCATAAAGACCGAACCCCTCATCCCCGACTTCAAAGGCGACATCGGCGCCCTCCAAACAGTGCTCGACTCCAACCCCGACGTACTCGGCCACAATATCGAAATGGTCCCCGGCCTTTACCCCGGCGCCAGGCAAGGCGCGGATTACACCCGCTCGCTGCTGGTAATAAAGAACGCGAAAGAACTCCGCCCCGATATCCTCACCAAATCCGGCCTGATGCTGGGCCTCGGCGAGAAACCGGCCGAACTGGAGAATACCCTGGCCGACCTGGCCGCGCACGGCTGCGACCTGCTGACCCTGGGCCAGTACCTGGCGCCGTCCAAAACGCACCGCCCCGTCGTCAAATATTACACCGAAGAGGAATTCTCCGGCTGGGGCGAGAAAGCCCGCTCCCTCGGTTTCAAAGCCGTGCTCTCCGGCCCCCTGGTACGCAGCTCCTACCGGGCCGCCGCGCTTTACCGTTCGGCAAAAGGGAACGATGGAACAAATTGAAAAGGACCGCGCCGCCATCGGCTGGCTCACGGGGGCCTGGGACGACTATGTCGCCGGCTTCCCGTCGCTCATCCCGGTATTGCTGGTACAGGCCGCCATTTCCTCCGGCAGCTTTTTCATCATGCACCGGTACCACTCCATGATGTACGCCGTTCCCTACCTCATCCTTATAGTCACGCCGGTCTCCACGGGCTCCGCCCTGGTCTACATCAACATGGCCCGCGGCGGCAGGGCGCGCCTGCGCCACCTGTTCAGCGCTTTCCCGGTGTACCACCGCGCCATAGCCATAAGCCTGTGGCTGGGCTGCCTCACCCTTGGCGGCATGCTGGCCCTGGTCCTGCCGGGCATTATCATTTACCTCACCTACTGTTTCAGCGAATATGCGCTGGTGGACCGCAGAACCGGCATAAGAGAATCCTTTGCGCTGAGCCGCGTTATAACCGAAGGCTGGAAAGGGCGCCTGTTCCCCATATTCCTCCTGATGATGCTCGTGAACTTTCTCGCGCCCGACATTGTGCAGGTGACCGGCTCATTCAAAACCCCGGCGGTCGCCCTTGATCTTAAGCCGTGGAATCTGGCAGGAGCGCTGCTCAAAAGCCTGGTCTTCCTGCCCTGGCTCAGCCTGGCCATGGCCCGGGCCTACAATTTTCTGCTGACGGCCCCGAAAACCCCGGCCGTGCCGACCGATGCGCCGCCTCCCTTAGAACTTTAAAAATAGAAATTCCCGCCCCGGCCCCGGGACCGAACCCGCCAAATGCGGCCATGTCTCGGGCGAAATTACCAAACTGCACCTGTTGGCCCAGGCTAACCGCAGCCAGTTCCTGTCCTACTCCGACAATGAAGCCCAATTCGGGGAATTCAAGTACACCGGCGGAAAACTGAACTACGCCGTTAACATCTACTTCTTCCGGTAGCGGGCCGTAACGGACAAAAGGGCCCGCCGGCGAACCGGCGGGTTTTTTTTATGTATCCGAAATCACAATTTTATAGTTTGACACGCGTCATTAAATATATTACTTTGGTAGTATCCTAAGGGGTTAGGGTTAACAACGGGTACCACCATCGCTGAACTCCACGCCGCGCTATTTATTGGGGGGATTATGCCTTTTTACGGTAAATTATTTCTGCCTTTCCGGCTTAAGCTGCTGCTTGTCATACTGGCGGCGGCGGGGGCCGGCAGCTATTCCAGCTACAGCGGTTTTCGCGGCGCGCTCAAACCTTTTCACGAGGACGAAGCGGGGGGCCGTCTGATATCCCGGCTTGAACTGGCCGCGGCGGTTATAGACGAAGACGTAAAGTCCGGGCTCGCGCTGGCCCGCCTTACCGCCGCCCGGACCGGCCTCAGGGAGGCGCTCGGCCGGCATAACGCGAACCCCGGCCTGCCGGCCGACAAGGCCGACTTATCCAGGCGCCTCGCCGACGCCGCGTCAGGGAGCGTGATTGGCCTGGACCTGGTGGGGACGGACGGGAAAGTGGCCGCCTCCCTGGATAAGCGTATAGGGCTGGACCTTTCCTCCAGAGCGGATATCCAGATCGGTTCAAAAAGACCATACATAACCGGTCCGCGCGCCGAGAACGGAAAGATTGTTTACGAAGTAACTGTCCCGGTCCCCGCCCTGGCGGGGACGACCGCCAGGCCTCTTGGCGTGCTGCGCTGCCGTTTCCTGGCCGCCTCCGAGCAAGAAGCCGCCCTGAGGCCGCTCAGGCAGGGAGGGGCCACTCTGGTCCTGGCCAAAAAAGGCGGCCAGCAGTTGATAGCTGCCGAGGGGCCGGGATTTGCCAGGGAAGTAAACCTGAAATCGCCCAAAGGCTCCCTCTT
Source organism: Elusimicrobiota bacterium (assembly GCA_003482905.1). Classification (GTDB taxonomy): domain Bacteria; phylum Elusimicrobiota; class Elusimicrobia; order Elusimicrobiales; family UBA9959; genus UBA9959. The sequence goes on along the minus strand of DMXM01000034.1, from coordinate 15,987 downwards.
CTTACCGGCCATCTCGGGGCCCGAAGGCGCCGCGTCCTTCGAGGAGGGAATTTCCGGGCGGATGATCACCGGCTGGAAGAGCATCCCCTCGCCTGGCTGGATAATAGCGGCCAGAATCCCTTTTCTGCCGGCGGCGGAAAGCTCGGCCAGGCTTCTGGAGAGAGCGCGCCTCCACGCCCTGCTGTCCTTTATTTTACTGGCCGCCGCGGCCTTTTTCGCCGCCGGCCTGCTGGCCGCGCCTCTCTGCGAAGCCGGACGCCAGACCGCTTTCCTCCTGGAGCAATGCGGAATTCCGGCGGCCGACAGAAAGCGCCTGTGCGAACCGGGCCCGCTGGCGGGGGCGATCGAAGAAGCGGCCGGAATACTTAAAAGGCAATCGTCGCGGGGTTTGGAACTTGAAACCGAAACCGAGAAACTCCGCGAGGAGGAGGCCGACCTTCAATCCCAGAACGACGAGCTTGAAAAACTGAACAAATACCTGATGGAACGCGAGACCAAGATTTCGGAGTTGAAAAAAGAAATTTCGGACCTGCGGGAAAAAGTGGGAGGAGGGGTGCAGGAGTGAACGGATGACCTTCGCCGCCAAGAACCGGCTCTTTTCCGCTTTCCGGGCGGCCGTGATCCTTGGCGGCCTGGCAGGCGCCTATGTGGTCCATGGCAGGTTAGAGGAGATAGCGGGCGAGGAAGAATATACTATTTCAGTGGCCGCGCGGGCCGCGGCCATGGCGGCGGCGGGCACCGGACGTAAGGAAAGAGGCGAGGGCGGCTTCCTGCCCGGCTACCTGTCCCTGGGGGCGGAAATAGGTTCCCGCGATTCGGTTTCTCCGGCCAACCACGCGGCCTTCGTCAGGATACGCGCGCACTACTACGGCATCCTCGCGCCCGCCGACGAAACGGCCGGCCAAAGCCGGAATTGGAGCCCGGGCGGGGCCGCCCCCGCGGCCGGAGCGGCTAAGGAGGCCCTGGCCATAGCGGCCCTGGCCCTTAGCTCGGCCAGGCGGTCGCTGCAGGAGCGCAACCTCCTGATGGTGCAGGCCGCGCTGGGCTGCTTTTCCGTTTTTCTGGTCCTGCTGGGGGCCGAGGCCCTTCAGCATTACCTGGCGACGGCGGGGTTTATAAATGACCTGGACGTATTAAAAGCTAAACTGCTGCGCGCCGCCGCGCCGTTCTACCCGGCGGGGGCGCGCCGGGGGGAACTGGAAGAGCTCACGCTGGCGGCGGAAACGCTGGACAGGACGCTGGAGAATTCTATGCTGGCAAGGATGAAACTATCCAAGGAAACTACGCTGCGCCTGGCCAGGATGAAGGCCCAGACCCGCACGCTGGAACTGACCCGGAGGAAAGTGATCACGCTGGTGGAAGACCTTGAGGAAACCCGGGCCGAACTGCAGGCCGAAAAGAAAGCCCTCAAGCAAACAGGCGAGAAACTGGTCCGTTCCAATAAAGAACTGGAGCAGTTCGCCTACGTGGCGTCGCACGACCTGAAAGAGCCGCTGCGCATAGTTTCAAGCTTCAGCGGCCTGCTTTCCAAGCGATACGCCAACGCGCTGGACGCCGACGCCAGGGATTTCATCAATTATATAGACCAGGGCGCCCAGCGGGCGACGGAGCTGGTGAACGCTCTTTTCAATTACTCAAAGGTCACCTACACGGCGCGGAATTTCACCCTGGTGGACTGCGGCATCGTCCTGAAGAAGGCTATGTTCAACCTGAAAATAGCGATCGACGAAAAGAAGGCCACGGTGACGTACGGAGAACTGCCGTCGGTGCAGGGGGACGAATTCCAGCTTATCCAGCTTTTTCAGAACCTGCTCTCCAACGCTCTCAAATTCAACACCGCCCCCGCGCCGGAGATAACCGTGGAAGCCATGGAAAGCCCGGGGGAATGGGTGCTGAGATTCTCGGACAACGGCATAGGCATAGCTCCGGAACACTTCGACAGGATCTTCCTGATCTTCCAGCGCCTCCACACGGCCGACAAATACCCCGGGGCGGGCATAGGCCTGGCGCTTTGCAAAAAGATCTCCGAAAACCACGGCGGCAGGATCTGGGTGGAAGCGAGGCCCGGGGCCGGCAGCGTCTTTTTCGTAACGCTTCCCGCCCCGGCACTGCACCAGCCGGAGGCGCCGGCAGAAACTAAAGAAAAGGCGGTACCATGAGAAAAACGCATAAGAACGCCAGGCTGCTTGAGATACTGGTGGTAGAGGATAACCCGGCGGACATACGCTTTATGAGCGAGATCTTCAAGGAAGGCCGCCTGGCTAACCGGGTAACGGCCATGCGGGACGGAGATACGGCGCTGCGGTACCTGCGCGGCGACGGGGAATTCACCGGGGCGGTGAAACCGGACCTGGTGCTGCTGGACCTGAACATGCCGGGCAAGGACGGGAGAAAGGTGCTGGAGGAAATACGCAAAGACCCCCTGCTCTCCGATCTGCCGGTGATCATACTGACCACCTCCTCGGCCATGGAGGACGTGAGCCTCAGCTACGACCTGAAAGCCAACTCCTACATGGTAAAACCGGCCGACCTGGGGCAGCTCCTGAAAGTCGCCATGTGCCTGGACAATGTCGGGGTGGGGCTGGTGGCCGCCCCGGCGCCCGCCGTTAAGGTCCGCAGGCCGCGCAGATCGGCCAGAAGAGAGGAAACCTGATGGAAAGCCCGCAGGACATAAACGTCCTTGTCGTCGAAGATAACCCTTTCGACGCGAAAATAATAACGGAGCTGTTCCGCGACATCAAGAACGGAGCCGTCTTCCGGCTGTCGTTCGCGGACACGCTTGAGAAGGCCGGTGCGGCGGCGCGCGGCCCCGTCCCGCCCGATATCCTGCTGCTGGACCTCAACCTGCCGGATTCCTACGGACCGGAAACGCTGACCCGCGCCGCGGGCCTGTTCTCCGACCTGCCTATAATAGTCATGACGGGTTTTTACGAGGAGCACCTGGGGGTGGAGCTGATAAAAAAAGGCGCCCAGGACTACCTGGTGAAGGGCAAGATCACCGGCGACTGGCTGGCTTATTCAATTAAGTATTCCGTGGAAAGGGCCAAAATAGAGCGCAAGCTCAAGCAGCGGGAGGAACGGCTGGAGACCATCCTTGAAAAAAGCCCCGACGGAATGATGGTGGCCCGCCGCGACGGGCGGCTCCTCTTCGTAAACCACGGCGCGGAAACGATCCTGGGGCGGCGGCGGGAAGAACTGCTCAAGCACCCGCTTTCCCTGGAGGCCGACCCGGAAAAGACGGTGCAGACGGAACTGCGCCGGCTGGACGGCAAGAAAATACCGCTGGAGGTAAGGACCGTAGAGATCGTCTGGGACGCCGAACCCAGCCGCCTGGTGATCCTGCGCGACCTGAGCCCGGTGCGTACGCTCGAGAGCAGCCGGGACGAGTTCATCTCCATGATCTCCCACGAACTGCGCGCCCCGCTCACCGTGGTAAAGGAGTCCCTGGACCTGGTCTATGACGGGGTGGTAGGAGAGGTTACGGACCGCCAGAAGGAGATCTTAAAGATCGGGATAGACAATTCACTGCGCCTGAACCGGCTGATAGACGCCCTGCTCGACATCACCAAGCTGGAAGCGGGCGTGATGCCGCTGGATATCGCCAAGGCGGACCTGAACCAGTTGCTGGAGGAAACGGGGAAAGATTACCGAAACCTGGCCGCCGAGCGGAAGATCCGCCTGGTCAAAGACCTCCCCAAATCCCCGATATTCACCTACTGCGACAGGGAGAAAGTGAGAGAGGTGATCGTAAACCTGGTTTCCAACGCGCTGAAGTTCACTCCGGAAAACGGAAAGATCACCCTTTCGCTGCGCCCCTGGGAGGGGGAAGCGCTGATCTGCGTGGAGGACACCGGCCCGGGTATAGAGGCAGAGGACCTGCCCCGCCTTTTCAACAAATTTTCCCAACTGGGCGGCAGGCGCCCCGCGGGCGCCAAAGGGACCGGGCTGGGCCTGGCTATCTGCAAGGGAATAATGGAACTGCACGGCGGGCGCATATGGGCAGAGAGCACGCCCGGAAAGGGAAGCAAGTTTTATCTAATCCTGCCGATGCAGCCCTTCGACGCCGCCCTGAAGGGGGTGGTGCGCAGGGAGATCGCCATGGCCACGGCCCGCAACCGCGATTTCTGCGTGATAGACATAAATTTCGCCGGGCGCGCGCTTGGCGCGCACCCGAGGAAAGCCGAACTGTGCGCCAGGGCGGAAGCCTTTCTTAAAAGCAATATGCGCAATTCCCACGCGATATTGAAGCGCGAAGAGGGGGATTTCACCCTGGTCATCGCCAACGCGGACCCGCGCGAAGGCTGCCGCGCCTGCACCTACGTAGAAAAAGGCCTCGCCGATCTGGCCGGGCTGGCCCCGACCCTGACCAGCGACCTCACCATCATGCTCTCCTACCCCGGCGACTTCAGGGACGAGGAAACCTTTATTAAGAAAATGGCGGCAGCCAGGGAGAAAACCGATGCCTAGAATACTCCTGATAGAGGACGAGGCCCAGCACATACTGCTGGTAAAGATACGCCTTGAGATACGGGGCTTTGAAGTGGCCGCGGCGCAAACCGGGGCGGACGGGCTGAAAGCGGCCCGGGCCATGAAGCCGGACCTTATACTGCTGGACCTGGTTCTGCCGGACATGGAGCCCGCGGAGGTGATACGCGGACTGCGCGCCGTCGCGGGCTGCAGGCGTACCCCCATAGTGGCTTTTACCGGGATGGACGCCTTTGAATTACACCGCAAGACCCTGAACGCGGAAATAGCGGAATTTATCCCCAAGCCGTACGAGACTTCGGAACTGCTGGAGAAGATAAACAGGTTCTTTGTAAAACCCAATTAGAATTCGGCGTAGCCCGGCACGCGCGGGAACGCCGTCACGTCGCGGATGTTGGAAATGCCGGTTATCAGCATCATCATGCGCTCGAAGCCCAGTCCGAAGCCGGAGTGGGGAACAGAACCGAAGCGGCGCAGGTCCAGGAACCACTGGTAGTCGTCTACTTTCATCTTCAGGTCGCGCATGCGTCCTTCCAGCACGTCCAGCCTGTTCTCGCGCTCGCTGGCGCCGATTATCTCGCCTATGCGGGGGACCAGCACGTCCATGCCGCGCACGGTCTTCCCGTCGTCGTTGAGCTTCATGTAGAAAGCGGCCACTTCCTTGGGCTTGTTGAACAGCATCACCGGCTTCTTGAAGTGCTGTTCCACCAGAAAGCGCTCGTGCTCGCTGGCCAGGTCCACGCCCCAGCTGACCTTGACCTCGAAGCGGTCGTTGACCGGTTCCAGGATCTTGACCGCGTCCGTATAGGCCAGGCGTTCGAATTTATTATCGGTAATATTCTTCAGGTTATCCATCAGCGTCGGCTCGACGTACTTGGCGAACAGCTCCAGGTCCGACGGGCATTTGGCCATAACGTCCCGGGTAATGGACTTTATAAAATCCTCGGCCAGGTCCATGTCGTCTTCCAGCTCGTAAAAGGCCATCTCCGGCTCTATCTGCCAGAACTCGGCGCAGTGCCGGTAGGTGTTGGAGTTCTCGGCGCGGAACGTCGGGCCGAAGGTGTATATCTTGCCCAGAGCCAGGGCCAGCGCCTCTCCTTCCATCTGCCCTGAAACGGTCAGACCGACCTTCTTGCCGAACAGATCCTTCGAAAAGTCTATTTCGCCGGCCTCCGTCCTAGGCAGCCCCGCCAGCCTGGTCAGGTCGAATGAGGTGGCCGTGAACATCTGGCCGGCGCCTTCGGCGTCCGAGGCCGTGAAGATCGGCGTATGCACGTAGGTAAAGCCGTTGTTCCGGAAATAGGTGTGTATGGCATAGGCCAGTTCCGAGCGGACGCGCAGCATGGCCGCGTACTTATTGGTGCGCGGCCGCAGATGCGCCACGGTGCGCAGGAATTCGTCGGAGGTCTTCTTCTTCTGTATCGGGTACTTTTCCGGGTCGCAGCCGCCGTAGACCTTCACCTGTCTGGCCTGCAGTTCGTACTTCTGCCCGGCGGCGGGAGAGGCGACGAGGTCGCCTCGGATCTCCACGGCCGCGCCGGTCACAAGGGAGGGAAGCACCGCTGAAAAGTCGCCGTTCTCGGCGGAGAAGACCACCTGCAGGCTTTCGCGGCACGACCCGTCGTTGAGTTCCGCGAAAGACAGAATTTTAGAATCGCGCCGGGTTTTTATCCAGCCGCGGGCCACGGCCCCCGTTTTAGGGCCGGAGCTGTTGAGCAATTCGCGTATAGTGGGAAGCGCCATGTTGCCGTCCTTTGGGAGCGCGGGGTTACTTCTTGCCTTTTTTCTTTTCTTCGGGGACCTTGGAGACGGCGAGCAGTTCCAGTTCGCAGGTCTTGTCCTCGCCGTTATATTCCTCCAGGATATAGCCGACGCCGGGCGCGTAGTAGCGCACCGACTTGCCGGCGTCGCCGCCGGCCAGCCTGGTGACGATCTTCATGCACTTGGCGAACTTGCCGGCTTTTATTGAAACTTTATCGGAGAGCGAAACGACCTCGCTGGCGTCCGGGTATTCGTCCCACTTCGCGCCCTCTTTGACAGGGAGGGGAAATTCGCGGCGACCGCCTATTATTACCCCGTCGGCGGTGGTGAGCCACTTGGCGTCGCGGGTGATGGTGTATTGCGTGGCGTGGGAGTCCCGCAATTCGAAGATCATGCGGGCCTGGGCGACAAGCTTGCCGGCCTTCTTCTTGACCTCGAGGATGTCGATGTAGATCTTGCCCTCGCCTTCGAATTCGGTGCTGGTGAACTTATATTCGTAGCGGGTCTTTTCTTTGAGCGGGAAATAATCTGCGGCCATTTGGTGCCCCCCGTGGATCGGTGAGATAACTGGTGTGACTTTGTAAATCTGGTGGACGTGACAGG
>DMXM01000034.1:0-8999 GCA_003482905.1 Elusimicrobiota bacterium | reverse complement strand
CGAACCTGCGACCTCCTCGTTGCTCACTCGGGCTCGGTCGGCCTGCTGGCCGCCGCGCCTCGTTCGCGAGCCACGAACTAACCGGACGTATTCTCAAAACTTGTGGACGTGACAGGGATCGAACCNNCCAACTGAGCTACACGCCCAAATCTACTGCTTTTCGGCTTTTGCGGCTTGCTCTACGCGCTTTTTGGCTTTAAGATGCTCCTTAAAGCTGGCGTTGAAAATATGTTTTCCCTTCCTGTCCGCCACAAAGTAAAGGGCGTCCAGGTTGGCCGGCGCCAGCGTCGCCGCGACCGAGCTGTAGCCGGGATTGCAGATTGGCCCCGGCGGCAGCCCTCCCACCACGTAGGTGTTATAAGGAGACTTGAATTTCAAGTCCTTATACGTCAAAGCCCTCTTCCAGTAGCCAAGGGCGTATTGCGTTGTAGGGTCGGCTTCAAGCGGCATCCCCCTGCGGTAGCGGTTTATATAAACCGCGGCTATCAGGGGCCGCTCGCTGTCGTCCACGGCTTCGCGCTCGACTATCGAGGCTATGACCAGAGTTTTGAACTCATCTAGCCGTTCCGGGAAACCTTTAGAGAACAAAGGCCTTATTTGCCTGTCGAATTCAAATTTTAGCAAATTTACAACTTCCTGTGGCGGCGTATTTTTCTTCAGATTGTAAGTGGAGGGAAAAAGGTAGCCCTCAAGTTTCTGTTCGCGGGCCAGCTTAAGGAACTGCGCCGCCGGGACTATCCCGTTGGCCTCCAGGCGGTCGGCTATCTGCTCCATCCGCCAGCCCTCGGGGATAACTACGCGCACGCTGCTGATATAGGTGCTGTGGGTGAGGCGCCACAACGCCTCCTCGCAGGACATGAACTCCCTCAGAGTGTACTCTCCGGGCATGACGCGGCGCCCGGTGCCGGTGAGCTTCACCAGCAGTTTGAACCACGTGGAGCTTACTATCACGCCCTCGCGTTTCAGCACCGCCGCGGCCTGCCCCGCGCCGGCGCCTTCGGGAATGGAGATCTTTAACGGTCTTCCGGGCCAGAAGAAATATAACGCCAAGCCAGCAACAAGGGCCGCCGCCGCAAGAATTTTATATAGTTTCATAGAAGCCGCCTGGAATAGATCTGCCGGTAGACCGGGCCCTCCGGCGTAAGCCTGCTTTCCATCAACTCCACCGAGGAAACCAGCGTCTCTGCTCGCCTGGCGGCGGTATAGTCCGCCGTGCGCCTGAAGAAGTTTTCCGGCAGGGGCCGTTTGACCCTGCCTATGGTCACGTGCGGCTCGAAGCGGTTCTCGAAGATCAGCCCCGCGGCCGCCAGGGCTTCGGCGAGCCTGCCCGCCAGTTCCCGCAGCCGGGCCGCGCCTTCGCTTATGCCCACCCAGAGCACGCTGGGATGCCTGGGAGAGGGGAAAACCCCCAGCCCCCCGGCCCCCGCGCGAAAAGCGCTCACGCCTTCAAGTCCCGCGTCTATCCCCCGCGCCGCCGCGTCCGCGGCTTTCTGGTCCAGGTCGCCCAGAAAAGCGTAGGTAATGTGAAAGTCGGACGGAGCCACCCACTTCACCGCGTCCCTGCCCGCGTTGTCGCGCGCGTAATCGGAGACCGCTTTCAGATGCGCCACAAAAACCGGCTCGAAGGCCGAAGCTACAAAAAGACGCATTACTCCCGCCCCAATTCGGTTTCGGAGTCCTGCAGGGAGTCTTCCCTGGCCTGACGCCTTTCTTTCGCACGCCTGGCGGCCGCCGCTTTGGAGGAACGCGGGCGCCCGGCCTTGGGCCGCGCGCCGTCCCTCACCTGGCGCCTGATCACCCTGCGTTTAAGCGCCTGCTCGCGCAAAGCCGCCCGCCTGGCCGGGGACCTGGGCCTCCAGCTTTTCAGGGCGGCGAGGCGGGCGCGCACGGCCCCCAGCGCGCCCTTGTGTCGGGTCATCCTGGACAGCCGGACGGGCCGCAGGCGCTTCTTCTCCGGCCCTAAAGAAAGCTCCATGTTCTTCTCCAGGACGTATTCCTGGCCGGCCCCCTCGTCCGCCTCTGCCTGCGTGACCGCCAGGCTTCCCTCGTCGAAAACCGCTACCGTGGTCTCCTTCCCGAACTGCGAATGTTCCACGGCGAATTCCGTGCCGCGGACGGCGCAGACCGCGGCGGGAGTGCGCACCTGCATTTTAAATTTGTCGTTGAGCAGGCGCTTTACCTTGGCGACGATGGCCCCTGAATCCAGAAAAAAGACCGCGTTCCCCTGGTCCAGCGAGGAGATCTCCAGCTGCGTGTTCCGCCCGACGTAAATGGCTCCCTTGTCGTCCAGGTACAGCTCGGCCACGCCGTCCGGCGCGGTCTTAACCGAGTCGTCGGGGTCCAGCGGCATTTCCCCTGTGACCCTGGACCAGTCCTCCGCTCCCGAAGGCCTGACCATGACGCCGCCGGAAACCACTTTCAGGCGCGCGTCCCAGCTTTCAGGCTGGTTCTGTTCGTAATTGCCGGATTTCAGCATCTGCTGCATCATCTTCTGGTAATCCTGCCCGGCCCCGTCCCCGGCTTCCTGCGCGGGAAGCGCGGCGGCGCAGGCCAGCGTTAAAAAAAAGAAATACGCGGCTTTAAGTTTCGGCATTACGCTCATTTCTCTATCTTCCGGAACTGACGGCGCCCCACTTGCAGCACGCAGTTCCTCGGCTCAAAAACGATATCCTCGCCGACCTTTTCCCCGTCCAGGCGCACCGCTCCCTGCTCTATAAGCCGGCGGGCCTCGTTCATGCCCTTGGCCAGCCCGGCGTTTACCATCAGATACGAGAGTTTTCCGGGCTTTTCGGCGCGGAACACCTCCATCTCCTCCGGCAGCTCCTTCCTGGAGAACACCTGCTCGAAATGGGCCCTGGCCGCGGAAGCCTGCTCCGGGCCGTGGTAGCGGGCGGTGATAAGGGCCGCCAGCTTTTTCTTGGCCTCCATCGGGTGCTCCGCTTTCACGGCGGCCGCGTCCTCGGAGGTGAGCAGTTCGTAGTAGGCGTACATCAGCGCGTCGGAGACCGACATCATTTTTCCGAACATGTCGTTGGGGTGGTCGTTCAGGGCGACGTAATTGCCGTAGGACTTGGACATTTTCTTTTCGCCGTCGGTGCCTATCAGGAGCGGCATGGTCATGACCACCTGCGGTTCCTGGCCGTTAAGTTTCTGCAGGTCGCGGCCCATCAGCAGGTTGAAGATCTGGTCCTGGCCGCCCAATTCTATATCGGCCTTAACGGCCACCGAGTCGTAGCCCTGGAAGACCGGGTAGAGTATCTCCAGCAGGCTCACCGGGGTTTCGGCCTTCATGCGGTTCTTGAAATCTTCGCGTTCCAGCAGGCGCGAAACAGTGACGCTCTTGGCGGTGCTGATAAAATCGGAGACGCCCTTGGACGGGTCGCCGATGAAAGGTTTGAGCCACTCGCCGTTAAAACGGATCTCCGTCCTGTCTGGGTCCAGCACCTTATAGGCCTGCTCGGTATAGGTTTTAGCGTTGGCGGCCACGGTTTCATGGTCGATGACCGGGCGGGTGGAGTCGCGGCCGGAAGGATCGCCCACCTGGGCGGTAAAGTCGCCTATAATGAGGACGGCGGTGTGGCCCAGGTCCTGGAACTGGCGCAGTTTTCCGAGCACGACGCTGTGTCCCAGGTGGAGGTCGCGGCTGGTGGGGTCCACGCCCAGCTTTACGCGGAGTTTTTTGCCCGAGGCCAGCTTTTTGGCCAGCTCCTCGCGGCTCACGATATCCACCGCGCCGCGCGTCAGCTCTTTCAAAATATCGTCTGTGTTCATAATTATCAATTGTATTATTTTTGCGCTTACGCGCGCGAGGTCAAAACCCGTAAGGGTCCGCTTCCACGAAATATTTAACCCCCGGGCGCTGCGGCAGCGCCTGGGCCTTTTCCAGGGCCAGCATGGCGGCCTTTTCCGTGGCGGCCTTCACCAGGTAATACTCGCTGGCGAACTTCCGCTTTTCCTGCCCGGGGGGCAGAACCGGGCCGAGGATCTCGCTGCCGTCGCCCGAAGCGCCCAGGAAGGATAGCGCCTTAAGGAAATCAGCGGACGCCGCGTCCACGGCGCGCTGGTCGAACGAAGCGAACCGGGCCTTCACTATGTAAGAAAAGGGAGGATAAAAGAAATCCTTGCGCGCGCCCAGTTCGCCGTCGGCGAACGAGGGGTAATCCATCTCGGCCAGACGGGAGAACACGTAATGCCCGGCTTCGCGGGTCTGTATGAAAAGGTCGCCTTTCGCCCCCAGCAGACGCCAGGCCCCGTAAAAGGACTGATAGGCTTTTTCCGAGGCCCGAAAATCGGCGCTGGAGAGGTCCGCGTCGGCGTCCAGGAAGGCCACCAGGGAGAGCCTTGGCGCCCCAAGCTCGCGCAGCGCTATGCGCGTTCCCACCAGCACGTCGGCCTCCCCCTTGGAAAAACTTTCAAGTTCCGAGCGCATGGCCTTAAGGGACCCCCGCAGCACGTCCCCGTCGAAGCGGGCCACTTTGGCGCCGGGTAAAAGCCTGAGGACAGCTTCCTGGGTTTTTTGCGAGCCGGCCCCGTACTCGCGGAAGACTTTGCCGGCGCACTTAGGGCAGGTTTCGGGCCTGGCCTCTTTTTTTCCGCAGCGCCTGCACAGCAGCACCGGGCCGCCGCCCTCCCCGGTCTTGAGCAGGGTCATGCCGGGGCCGCAATCCGCGCAGCGGGGCATCCACCCGCAGTTAGCGCAGAAAAGTCTGGAGGCGTAACCCTTGCGCCCCGCTATCACCAGCGCCTGGCCGCCCGCCGCTACGGCGGCGCGCAGGCCGTCGGCCAGCGGACGCGCCAGTATATCGCCGGGGTATTGCGCCATGTCGAGCACGCGCACGTCCGCCCCGGAGCCGGAAACCGCGGCGGGGAGGGCCGCGTCGAACCTTTCCAGCCGCTTACCGGCCGCCGCGCCCCAGGCCTCTATCGAGGGGGTCGGACTGGCCAGGACGGCCTGCCCGCCTAGCGCCTCCATGCGCCGGAGGAGGACTTCGCGCGCGTGATAGTACGGCTCAGCCTCTTCCTGCTTGTAAATTTCCTCGTGTTCGCCGTCCATGACCCCGAGCTTCAGGTCCTTGAAGGCCAGGAAAACGCCCGTCCGCGTGGCTATCATCACCTTGAACCCGCCGCCCGAGGCTCCGGCCCAGGCCGCCGCGCGCTTTTTCGGCGTCAACCGCGCGTGCCAGACGCCCACCCTGCCCGGGAAGACCGCCTCCAGCGCGGCGGCCAGCGGCGGGATGGAACTTAGGTCCGGAACCAGCAGCAGCCCCTGGGCACCTTCGCGGCGCAACCCCGCCGCGAACAGCGCCGGGTAAACTGATTCCCGGCGCTCCAGGGCGGACAGCCGCAGCAAATAAGCCCCGGCTTCAGCCCGCGTTAAGGCGTCCAATAATTCCTTTATTTCCGGCGCGTCGAACGCCGCCGCCGGCAGGGGCGGGGGCGCGGGAACGGCCGCGGGCGGCGGGTCTTTAGGCGCGTGGGAGTAAAAAGCCCCCAGGCAAAGCCCCTGCGGCGAGCCCCAGCGCCCGGACATCCAGGCTGAAAGCGCCAGCGCGTCCTCGGGGAAAAGCGGGTTCTCGTCGAGAAGCCTGGTGATGGTTTTTAATTCACGGAACCCGGTAAGATCGGCGTCCTTTTCGGGCATGACGCGGATCATTACGCCCACGGCCTCCCGCTTGCCAAAAGGGGCCAGGACCCGCAGGCCAGGGGCCGCGTTAAGCTCCAGCTCCTCCGGCAGGAGGTAGTAGAAGTTCTTTCTTAATGGGATGGGGAATGAGATTTCAGCCAGCATATAAGCGCCGCCCCCGCTCAATCGCTTAACTTATTTTTCCGGTCTCGAGAAAAGCCTTGAGCCTCTTCATGTCTTCCCAGGTATCGCGTTTCAGGTTGGAATTGCGCAACAGCGCCGCGGGATGGTAGGTGGGGAGAACTTTTATGGGATGGCCGGGGCCGAACAGCTCCACCGGGTAGTCGTACCAGTGGCCCCGCACCAGGGAGATCCCCTTATCTATCCCCAGCAGCACCTTGGTGGCCACTGAACCCAGGGTGACTATACAGGCCGGCTTTATGGCGCGCAGCTGCTCGTCGAGGTAAGGGCGGCAGGCCGAGATCTCCTCCGGGGTGGGGGGACGGTCGTTGCCGTGGGCCTCGGGGGTTTCCGGGTTCTTCATCGGGTGGCACTTCACTATATTGGCGATGTATACATCCGAGCGCTTCAGCCCCAGCACGGTTTCGAGTATTTTGTCTAGGAGCTGCCCCGACCGGCCCACAAAAGGTTCTCCCTTATGGTCTTCCTGGAAACCGGGCCCCTCGCCCACAAAAACCACCTTCGCTTTATAGCTGCCGACGCCGAAAACGGCGTTGAGCCTGGCGTTGCCCAGCTGGCATTTGCGGCATTTCTTCACCTTCAGGGCAAGCGAATCCATATCGGCGGGGGGGTGTTTGGTCATGGGGGTAGCGGTAACGTGCGGGTATTTTTCCTCCGCCGCGGCGGCGGCGCCGGCCGGCTTAGCTTCGCCGCCGGTGCGGGGGAGCTCGGCCAGATTTTCATCCAGGGATCTGAGATAGGCGGACAGGTCCCTGGCCGCCTCGGCGAGCTCCCGCTTCATTTCGTGCGAAGGTGCCGCACCAGGCACTGTGCGCTTAAGACGGCCATAAAAGGACTAAGCGGCGTCTTTGGCCGGCTTCTCTTCTTTGCCTTCTTTGCGGGGCTTGCGGGGCTCGTCGGTACGCTTGGCGGCGAGTTTTTCCTCGATCGCCTGGTCGGTCTTGACGGACGCTTCGATCTCGTCCACCTTGACCTTCCCGCTTACGACGTCGAACAGCGAGCGGTCGATGAGTTCGGCCATGGGGACGTTGCGGAACTCCTCCTGGCGGCGCAGGTGGCGGGCCCACTGCATGGCGCGCACTATATCCTGGTACTTGGAAGGGCCGTAGTCGGATATAAGTTTCTCGAGATCGTTCTCGGTTTCAATTTTAACATGCGTCGTCATAGTAATCCTCCGTATGAATCCTGTCTAAGATCTGTCTACGCCTTGCGGCTTCTTTTCCCGAGCTGCCGCCCGAAAGCCTTCACCTTGTCCAGGTTGCGGCCTATCTTGCGGGTTTCAAGGTCCGCTATGGCGGCAACTTCGCGGATGGCCTCGGGCAGCTTGTCGTTTATAACGAGGTAATCGAACCGCGACGCCACTTTTATTTCCGAGCGGGCCGTCTCAAGCCGCACGGCCACGTTCTCCGGGGCCTCGCCGCGCCCGCGTAACCGCTGTACCAGCGTCTTCAGGTCCGGAGGCAGCAGGAACACGGTAACCGCTCCGGGAAATATTTTTTTGACCGAGTGCGCGCCCTTCACGTCTATGGTCATTACCGGGATGCGGCCCGCCTGCAGCACGGCCGCCACCGACTTCACCGGGGTGCCGTAAAAGTTGCCGTGTACCGTCGCCCACTCCAGCAGTTTGCCTTCGCGCCTGAGTTTTTTAAACTGCTCCACGGTAACGAAGTAGTAGTCCCGGCCGTCAACCTCGCCGGGACGTTTTTCCCTGGTGGTGCAGGTCACGCTGAAAGCGAACCTTTTATCCAGCTTAAGCAGGCCGGAACGCACGACGGTCTTTCCTCCCCCCGAGGGGGAGGAAATGACCATCGGGAAGTACTTGTAGCGGCCGGGACGCACTTGCTTATTTCTTTCTCGGGTTGCGTATCTGGGACTGGGCCGCGGACAGTATGGCTATAGGCACGCGGAACGGGGAGCAGGACACGTAAGTCAGGCCCACCTTGTGGCAGAACGCCACGCTGGCCGGCTCGCCGCCCTGTTCGCCGCAGATGCCTATCTTCAGGTCTTTGCGGGTCTTGCGGCCGCGCTCGACGGTGATCTTTATCAGTTCGCCCACGCCGTCCTGGTCTATGGTCTGGAAGGGGTCCACGGGGATAATGCCCTTCTTCACGTAGTCGTTAAGGAACGGACCGGAGTCGTCGCGGGAATAACCGAAGGTCATCTGGGTGAGGTCGTTGGTGCCGAAGGAGAAGAACTCCATGGTCTCGGCGAGCTTGCCGGCCATAAGGCAGGCGCGGGGTATCTCTATCATGGTGCCGACCATGTACTTTACCTTCACGCCTTTCTGCTTCATGACTTCCGCGTACACGCGGTGGATGATCTCGGTCTGGTGCTTCACCTCGTTCTCCAGGGAAACCACTGGGATCATGATGTCCGGGAACACCTTAATACCTTCTTTCTGAAGCTCGGCCGCGGCTTCGAATATCGCGCGGGCCTGCATTTCGGTGATCTCCGGGTAGGTGACGCCCAGGCGCACGCCGCGGTGGCCCATCATGGGGTTGGATTCGCGCAGCGCCGTGGCGCGGGCTTCGAGTTCCTCAAAGGAGATGCCCAGGGCTTTGCCCAGTTCCTCAAGCTTCTCCTTCTGGTGCGGAACGAACTCGTGCAGGGGGGGATCCATGAGGCGCACGGTCACGTGGAAGCCTTCCATTACCTTGAAGGTGGCCTTAAGGTCGTTCTTCATGTAGGGGAACAGGTCGTTCAAGGCGGCTTTGCGCTCCTCGAGGTTCTTGGACATGATCATCTTGCGCAGCTGGAACAGCGCCGCGTCGGAGCCCTTGCCGTAGAACATGTGCTCTATGCGGAAGAGGCCGATGCCCTCGGCGCCGTAAGTGCGGGCCTGGGCCGAATCCGAAGGCGTATCGGCGTTGGTCCAGACTTTGAGCGCGCGTATGGAATTGCAGAACTTCAGGAAGTCCTGGAGCATCGTCATGGTGACTTCGCTGGGTTCCACCAGCGGCATCTTGCCGGTGTAGATGAAACCGCGGGAACCGTTGAGGGAGATCCAGGAGCCTTCCTTTAGGACTTCGCCGCCCAGCGTGAGGACCCTGGCCTTCAGGTCTATCTTCACGTCGGCGCAGCCCACCACGCAGCATTTGCCCCAGCCGCGGGCCACGAGGGCCGCGTGGGAGGTCATACCGCCGCGGGCGGTAAGGATGGCTTCCGCCGCCCTCAT
>DMXM01000031.1 GCA_003482905.1 Elusimicrobiota bacterium | reverse complement strand
GCGGAAATTATAGGATGTATATGAACGGTTTGGCCGAGTGAGTATAAATATAACGTCTCACGTGTTATATAATTCCGCGGTTACTACTTTTTCTTTTCTAGGTATTTAATTCCTCGTGGGCGGCACGGTTAATATCCGCAGTGACGGGCAAAAGTGATAAAATCGGCATGTGGCTTACGACGAAGATCTAAAAAAGGGATACGGAACCTGGAAGAGATACTGCAACGGCTGGATGACCGGGCGCAGAACCGTCAGTGGCTGAAAGAGCATGCCCCGCAGCCGGCACCCGATAACGGCGAGACAAAAAAAGCCGGGCCTCTGCCGGTTAAGGCGGCCGGTCCGGAAAGCGCGCCGGCAGATATAGCATCGGTTAAGCCTGCAGAAACGCCCGCGGTTATTCCCCCTGTAACGCCCATTACCCCGGCGCCAATTGCCGATATGCCAGTTAAGGCGCCCGAACCCGCCGTAAAATATATAGAGCCCAAAATCAATCCCGAAAAGATCGCCCCCCCTGTATTGGGAATCAGGCCTGCCAGCCCCGTTAAAAAGGCTTCCGCTTTAAACAAGAACGCATTGATTTTTTTCTGCCTGGGCCTGGCTGTGGCCGGCGGGGTTGTCTACCAGTTCGCGTTTAACAGCGCCAAAGCCCGTTATGCGCAGGCCGGCCGGCTGGTTAAAACCGCGCGCAATGCCGAAGCCATAAGCGCTTATACAAGGATAGCAGAGCTATATAAGAGCAGCCCCGAAGCGGCCTACAGCCAGTTTGCCATAGGGGAGATCAAGGCCGTGCAGGGCAACCTGACCGAAGCTATTAAACGCTATGAAAAGTACCTGGTGGCCGCGCCAGCCGGGGACGCAAAGGTGGCGGAAGCCAAATTCAGGATAGCGGAGATAGAGTTTAAGCAAGCCAACTTCCCCGACGCCGAATTCATGTACCAGAACGCGGACATACGGGCCTCGGCCTATGCCGAACGGGCGGCGGACAGGGTAAAACAGATACAAGCCGTTAAAACCCAAATTGCCGGCGCGCGCAAGCTGCTGGCCAAAGACCCGGCCAAGGCGGTTGAAGCCCTAGCCGCCGTGCTGGCGGCCTATCCCGGCCTTAAGGCCGCCGCGGCCGGGCTGGAAGACGCGCAGAAGGCGCTGGCCGCTGCCAATGCCCGCAAGGCGGATAAGGCCGCGGGCAGGGCGCGCGGCCCAAAGACCCGGCGCCGCGGTGTATTCTAAAGCCTATTGTACTTGGTGTGGCGGCCTTTGGATTTTTTGACGGGGTACTTTCTGGCGTTCTTCTTTAGTTTCCTGCCCAGGGCGGCAAGGGGATCTATTTTAAGGTCGTAGCTTAAGAGCAGCACCCAGTAGAGCACGTCGGCGAGCTCTTCGGAGACCGCTTCTTTATTGGTTTTTATATGGGCGGCGATCTCGGCGGGGTTCTTCCACTGGAAGTGTTCCAGCAGCTCGGCGGCCTCAAGGGCCAGTGAGATGGCGACATCTTTAGGGTTGTGGAACTGCGCCCAGTCGCGGACATCCCGAAAAGAAACTATCTTCTTGGTTAAGGTTTTAATGTTCGGCATTGTCGTGTTAATATTCTATATCTTCACGCCCGGGCTGGCAATCGGTGAGGGAGCGCCTGCCGCGGCCGCAGCGATTTCCCGGCCTTCATAGTTTGATACTATATATACGGATTCTACAGTAAACTAAACATATTTCTGGAGCCCTATGCGCAATTTCATTGCTGTGGCCTTGTCCCTTATTTTTTTTGTTCTGCCCTTTCCGCAAGGCGCTTCAGCGGACCCCGACACCGACGATATTCCGGCCAAATTCGGCAGCCGCGTAAAAGCGGCGCGCAGCCTGCCCGACGGCGCCGCCAAGTGGGGCGCGCTGGCCAAAGGCCTTTCCGCGGACCCCATGTTCGCCGCGCTGGGCCTGGACAAGCTTACTTTCGACAAAGGCAACCAGCTTGCCTATGACTACGCCCTGAAGCTGGGCGACACCGAACTAGACCTTAAAGGCACATTGTCATTCAACGCTAACCCCGCCGCCGGCGAACCGGTGGCCAGCCTGATCTCTAAAACGCAGAACAACAACGCCTCCGGCGACCTTATAGACATAGGGGCCCTGCACTCCACCTCGGCCGATATGGAAGTTGTTATTTACAAGGAAAGCGGCGCTTACAGGATATACGCCCGCGTGCTGCCCAATTTCACCCATTATAACCAGGACCCCCGCCCCTCTTTAATGCTCTCCAAGACCGAAGCCGGCCTGGATTTTGAATTAACGGGCGCGAATATAGCGCTGAAGGACCTGGTGCCTTTCGCCAAACCGCTGCCTTTCTACAAGCAGTTCACGTTCAACAGCCTGACCCGCGCCGGAACGGTGTATACCATTAAAGGCGCCGTCAACGGCCGCGCCATAACCGCCGCCGCCGACAATGCCAGGAACACCCTGCTGATAACCGGCAAAGACCTTACCCTGGCGGATTTCTTCCCCGACGCCGTCGCCCTGCCACTGCTTAATAATTTCGCTTTCCGGAATTTATCCCAGAACGAAAGCGGCCTGGCCGCAGCCGGCACGCTGAACGGCAAAAAGGTGGCCGTGGCCCGCGGCGCGGACAAGACTTTGTTTACGCTGACCGGCACCGGGCTGAAGCTGGCGGATTTCATCCCCGCGGCGGCCAAAGTCCCCGTGCTGGCGGGCTTCGCCTTCCAGAGCCTGGCCTGGACGCCCGCTTCCATCACGGTGACCGGCACGCTCAACGGCAAAACCGCCTCCGTGGCGGCCGATAGCGCCGGGCAGACGCTCACCATAACCGGCGAGGACCTGACCCTGAAGGACTTCATCCCCGAAACCGCCGGCGCCCCCGCGCTTAACACCTTCTCTTTCCTGCGCGCGGTGGAATCCCCGGCCGGTTACTCGGTGCTGGGGCATGTCAACGGCACGGAAGTCACCGTCAGCAAAGACGCGGCTTCCAAAACCTACACCGTTACGTCTTTAGGACTGAAGCTGTCGGACTTCATTCCTGCCGCGGCCAAGGTGCAGTTCCTCGACGCTTTCGAATTCGTCAGCGCCGGCCGCTCTCCCACGGCCACCCAGGTTAACGGCAGAGTCAGGGGCAAGAGCGTTACGGTTATCAGCAATACAGCGGGATTCACGGTTACAGGCGAGGACCTTACCCTAAAGGACCTTATCCCCGAGGCGGCCAGCCTGGCCTCCCTCAATAATTTCGCTTTCGAAAGCTACACTTACGCCGCCGGCAACGCGGCGGTAAGCGGCAAAGTGAACGGCAAAGCCCTGCTGGTAAAGCGGAACGCCGGCGACAAAGCGCTGCTCATAAGCGGCGAGGACCTGAAACTCGCCGACTTCGTCCCCGAAACCGCCCAGATACCCTTCCTCGCCCCCTACGCCCTGGACACCGTAAAGTGCTCCCCCTCCGAGTTCATAGTGACCGGCAAGGTGAACGCCAAAACCGTAACGGTGGACGACCACATCACCTCCAACATCTTCACGGTTACCGGCGAAGCTCTGAAGCTGGCCGACTTCGTCCCGGAAGCGAAGAACCTGCCCTACCTCAACAACTTCGCCTTTGACAGCCTCACCCATACGGCCGACGGCATTGCCGTGGCGGGCCGCGTTAACGGCAAGGGCGTTACGGTCAGCCACACCCCGGCGGAAAAGGCCTTCACGGTGAAGGGCGACAGCCTCAAGCTGGCGGATTTCATCCCGGCGGCGGTCAAGATAAATTACCTGAACGGCTTCGCCTTCCTGGAGCTGGATTACACCGAGGCCGAGCTGAAAGTGGCCGGCACGGTGAACGGCAAGAACATAGCGGTGGTGCAGGATAACGCCACTAAGCTGTTCACGCTGACGGGGTCCGCGCTGCAGCTGGCGGATTTTGTGCCGGCGGCGGCCAAGCTGCCCTACCTGCAGAAGTTCGACCTGAAGCGCGTGGTTCAGCGCCCCAACGGCGCGCTGGTGGACGGCGACGTGGACGGCAAAGCGCTGAGCGTGGACGCCGACCTGGACGCCAACACCTTCAAGATCACCGGCGCCGACCTGCTCCTTAAGGACTTCGTCCCGCAGGCGGCGGGCTGGTCCTACCTGAATAACTTCAAGTTCGACAGCCTGCTCTCCACCCTTACCGACATCACCGTGACCGGCAAGGTGGGCGAGAAAGCCGTCTACGTGAAGAAGACGCTGAATTCCCAGGATTTCGCCGTGACCGGGGACAACCTTACCCTGGTGGACTTCATCCCCGAGGCGGCCGAGGTGCCCTGCGTTAGCGCCTTCGCGCTGGACAGCGTGCAGCGCTCCGACACCGACGCTTCTATCGCGGGCAAAGTCGACGGCAAACCCGTCGGCATAACCGCGACTTTCGCCGATAGTTCCATACAGATGACCGGTTTGGGCCTGAGCCTGCCGACGTGCGTGCCGTTCTCGCTTAACCTGCCCGCCCTGAAGTGGTTCACCTTCGGCAGCCTGTTCCACTGGCCGGACCGGATAGAAGTGAACGGGACCATAGACGGGAAGGCGGTCAAGCTGGTGTGGGTCTTCTCCCCCAAGGTCATCACCGTTACCGGCGACAGTCTTAAGCTGGCCGATTTCATCCCGGAGACCGCCAGGATACCGCTGCTGAACTCTTTCGCCTTCCTGAAGCTGGAATATACGGACACGACGCTTTCCGTGAGCGGCGCGGTGAAAGCCAAGAACGTCTCCGTAGTGCGGGACAACGCGGCCAAGACCATAAAAGTGACCGGCGACGACCTGAGGCTGGCGGACTTTGTGCCCGAGGCGGACGGCGTGCCTTTTATTAAGGCTTTCGCTTTCGACAGCCTGGCCTATTCCCCCGCCGCCATAGTGGTGGACGGCAAGCTGAACGGCAAGAAAGTTTCCGTGACCAAATCCTTCGGCCCGGCGGCCGGCTTTACCGCCGCCGGCGAGGGACTTACCCTTAAGGACATAGTGCCCGAGGCGGGCAGCCTTAAAGCCTTCGACGCGCTGGCCTTGAACCTGGTCAGCGTGACCCCGGCGGCCGTGCAGGTGGACGGCGTGCTTAACGGCAAAGCGGTGAAGTTCACGCGCACGCGGGGCGACAAGCCCGTAACCACCGTAACGGCGGACGGCCTGGTGCTGGCGGATATTTACGCCCCGCTGGCCGGCCTGCCCGCGGTCAACGCGGTGGCCGTGGACAAACTCAGCCTGGATGGCGCCAACGTGGAAGCCGAGGCCCGGCTGAACGGCGTGAAGGTGGACGTTATCGCCCACGCCAACCAGGGCGCCGAAGGCGCCTATGTCTCGGTCTTCTTTAATTCGCTCTCGGCCGCCACTTTCATCCCGGCGGCACAGGGGCATTTGGTCAACGACCTCTCGCTGGAGAAGGCGCTGTTCATTATGCAGCCCGCGGGCTCGCCAGCGCGCGCGGTAACGGCCGCGGAACTGCCCGGCGACCTGCCCAATATGGTGAACTGGCCGGCCAACACGTCCATGAATATTTCGGAGGGCGTGAACCTGGCCGCCACTATCAGCGTGGCTAAGTCCGGCAAACTCGCCGACGCTTTCAAGACCGTAGGCCTGCCCCCGGCCAGCGTATTCGTAAAAGGCACGCTTTCCCCCAATACATTCAAAGGCATGACCCCGGGCGCGGCCCTGGCCGAAGCCGACAAGCAGGCCATGCTGGCCGGCCTGGACCTCAGCGTGGACCTGCCACTGCCCGCCCTGCCAGCCATAGCGGGCATGGTCGCCGTAAAAGGACCGGTAACCCTGAACATAGGCGGCGACGCCAGGAACAAGAGCAGCCTGTGGGCGCGCGTACCGGCGGCCATCAGCGCTACCAAGCCCAAGGGAGACCTGGACGTTTCCGTGCAGTTCCAGCTGGATATTGTAGGCGCCGGCATAGGCGAGAAGCTGGACGCCCTGGTGAGCCTGGATAAAGGCGCGCGCGGGGGCTTAAGCCTGCTGGCGCTTTATGAAGGCACGTGGAAGCAGCCATTCGGCGTGCAGGGCCTGACCCTGGCCGACGGCGGCTTCGAGTTCGCGCTGGACGGCAAGGCCGCGCAGGCCAGGAGCAGCCTGGCCTTCTTCGCCACGGCGCTGATAGGCGGCAAGAACGTGGCCGTTACCGCCGACCTCAAGCGCGCCGACGGCAAGATAACGCTGGATTACTTCCAGCTGGACGGCAAGTTCCGCCTGGCCGATTTCCCCGGCGGCAAGAACGTCCCCTACGGCGACAAGTTCGAGCTGGACCAGCTGAAGCTGTCGGCCAACGGCATAGAGGCCAAAACCGTCATCGGCGGCAATAAAGTTAAAGCGTACCTGTTCAACGCAGGCTCCGCAGCCGCGCATAACTGGGTATTCGCCATAAACCAGAAGAACTTCAGGATAACGGAGCTGATCCCCGCGGCCAGGGCCGTAAAGCCGCTGGCCGCCATGACCATCCCCAACGCGGCGCTGATCATTTCCGAAAAAGGCCTGAAGAACGCGGACCGCAATTCCCTTGGGGTGATAGCCAGGGACATGTTCGACGGCATCCTGGGGGGATCGAACGCGCCCATAACCCTGCCCGAGGGCATAGGCCTGCTGGCGGCTTTCGACGCCAACGCCATGGGCGTGGCCGGCAAGGGGCTTAACGCTATAGGCGTGCACGACGACGCGGTCATAATGGGCGCCGTCACCGGCGTGTTCCAGGGCGCGCCCGGCGTAATGCTGGCGCTGAACATGCAGAACGCCGGCGCGGCCAAGGGCCTGCCCGGCAAGATCATGAGCTTCAAGCCCGGGGTGCCGCCGGCCTACTTCATACAGTGGGCGGGACAGAACCTGTACGCCGGGCTGCGCACCGCCGTGCTGGTAAAGGCCGGCAAGGAGACTCTAGATTTCACCACCGACATAGAGCTGCAGTTCGGCGAGGCCGGCGCCGGGGTAAAGATACTGGGCGAGAAGAACGGGCCCTGGACGCGGCCTTTCGGCATAAAGGGGCTTACCCTCAATAACGTCAAGATGGACGTGGCCATAACGCCCGTGGGGGAGGTGCAGTTCGGCGTGGCCGGCGACCAGCAGTACGGCAACTGCCACGACCTGAAGTCCAAGGACTGCGTGGACGTGGACCTGGCGATGAGCGTGAAGGTTCCCCTGGAGGACGGCCTGCCCGACGGCGTGGCCTTCTCCGGCAAGGTAAACCCGTTGAGCATCCCCGCCCTGATGGAGATAACGGAAACCCTGATGAGCGTGCCGCAGGGCAGCATAGCCAAGCTCCCCGTGCCGTTCTTCCAGGTCAACAACGCCCAGCTGGCCTTCGCCACCCCGGGCGCGAGCGACCCGCAGCTGGGGCTGGTGAGCGAGGGCTTCGCCTTCGCCGGCAACTTCTTCTTTATGAACAGGGACCTGGGCCACGTAACCGGCGCCGGCGGGCCCGCGGGCCTGCGGATAAAAGGCGCTATCGGCGACATCGACCTGGAAGTGCTGAAATTCACCGGCAACACCATAGACATTTCCCTTAACCAGGACCCCAAATACGTCATCAACGCCAACGTAACCCTGCTGGGCGCGCCGCAGCACGTGGCCATCGACATCAAGCCGCCGCATTTCGCTTTCGACCTGACCGAGAAGCTGGGCGCCTTCGGCGACGCGCTGCTGACGGTAACCATGGACGGCTTCGACCTGAAGAAAGGCACCTTCGACAAGAACGCCGGCATCAGCGTGGTGGGCGAGTTCAAGTCCACGCTGGTGCCGTGGATGAAGGCCGAGGTGAAGAAGGGCGTGGAGGAGCTGCGGGATTCCGCCAAGGCTAAATTCGAGGCCGACGGCAAAGCCCTGAACGAGGCGATGGAAAAGGTAAACCAGCTCACCGCCAAGATCCAGAAGCTCAAGGAAGAGGACCAGAAGGCCAAGGACCGGGCCGACGACGCCCTGGATTCGGCCAAGCGCCGCGTGGATTCCCTGTACGACAGGTACGACCACGAGAACCACCAGGCCCATCATTGCGGTTCGCGGTGGACGCATTGGGCCTGTTCCCCCGGCTGGCGCATAGCCGCCGCCTCCACCTGGGTGGTCTACGAAGTGGCCGAGAAATCCCTGGACGCCGCCAAGAAGGCCGTGGCGGCCGCCGCCAACCTGGACCCGCGCGTAGCGGCCCTGCTGGCCGAGCGCGACATAGAGCGCGCCGGTCTTTCGGTGGCCCAGGCCGTGGTAAAGGTAGCCGAGGACGTGGAAGACTTTGTGCTGAAGGAACTGGAGACCGTGCTTGAGAAGGCCGTTTCGGACATGCCCCTGGAGATAGACAAGGCCTTTATAGTGGGCGACCTGAAGGACATGGTGACCCACAACGACCCGCTGGTGCTGGACCTGCAGTTCAAGCTGGCGGGCGCCCCCATGCACGAATACTTCGCGGTGAAGGTCCCGGTCAACGAGGCCAACGCCCAGTTCGACGCGGGGTCCTTCGCGCTGCTGCCGGCGCTGGCCCTGGACAAGCTGACCGAGAACGCCCTGAGCAAACTCTCGCCCGACGCGGCCCGGTGGGTGCACTCCCACATAGCGGCGCAGATAGCCGACGCCGAAGACGCCGTGCGCCAGGCGGTGGAAGCCCAGGAGGAGAAGTACAAGGCCGTAATGGACACCTTCGACAGCGGCACCGCCAAATACAAGAAGGCCTTCGCGGAACAGTCCGACGAACACCTGAAGCTGGTGCAGCAGATGGACGTCAGCGACCTGATGCCCAACAGCCTGCAGTACCAGAACACTTACCTCGCCATAGGGCACAGCAGCCTCTGCCTGGCCGTCTCCAAGGACGGCCTGAACGTGGTGCAGCTGCCCTGCAAGGACGCGGACGTGCAGCAGTGGAGCACGACGGCCCTGAAGGACGACGCCGAGGGCTACGTGGAGCTCAAGAACAAGGGGCTCTGCCTGAAAGCCCGCAAAGGCGACGACAGGGACGGCTTCGAGCCTTTGATCCTGGCCCAGTGCGACGCGGACGACCTGCACGAGCAGTGGAAGATCATCTCGGCGGACGGTTACTACGACGAGATCGTCAACCGCGCTTCGCAGAAATGCCTGCACTTCGACACGGAGAACGCCAACCCGGAGTCGGCCTATGCCAAGTGGACCGGCTGCCTGGGCGCCGATTCCCAGACCTTCAGGGATATCTCCGACGCTGAAAAACCCACCTGGCACAAGGTGGAATCCATGGTAAAGGCGGCCAACGGCCTGTGCCTGGACGTGGTGGAAGCCGCGGAGAACGCGCTGCAGCTGGCGCCGGAGAAAAAAGAGATAAAACTCTACGCGCATAAGTGCGGCGAAGGCAGCGAGAAGTTCAACTACATCGAAGAGGTGGACGGGGACATACGGCTGGTACATACCGAAACCGGCGGCTGTGTTTATCCCCAGGAAAAAGCCGCCACGCTGGCCATCAGGGCCTGCGACCGCGGCGAAGACATGTTCTGGCGGATAAACTCCAAGTCGGCCAACGCCGACCAGTTCTATATCGCGCCCAGGAACGCCTGCATGACGCTGCCCGCCCCGCCCATGGGGTCCACCCAGGACGTGGAAGCGGGTATAGCGGACTGCAGCATAGTCCCCAACGACAGCACACTACTGGAACTGACAAAATGAAAAAAATAAACTCCTCCCTCCTCAGCCTGCTCCTTCTCGCCCCCGCGTTCAGCGGCTGCGCGTCCACGGCCCAAACGGCCCGGCGCGCCCCCCTGAACCCCTCGGTAGACCGGATGCTGGACGACGTGGCCCGCAGGCCGTCGGACAGCAAGGTAAGCGCGTCCATCCGGGCCGGCATCAAGGCCATCCGCAAGGGCCGCTACGCCGACGCCGGCAAAAGCCTGGCGGCCGGCCTGAGGGTGGACCCGGTTAACGGCAACCTGCACTTCCTCAACGCCCTGGCCTACCATCTAAGCTCGCTTTCCGGCGACCAGGCCATGCTGGACCTGGCCGAGTCGGGCTACGCCACGGCGCTGCGCTTCGACCCGGATAATTACTGGGCCTCCTACTTTCTGGGCCACGTCTATTTCACCCAGAAGCGCTACAAGGACGCGCAGAACCAGTTCTCCTACGCCCTGCTCTACGTCCCCGGGGACGCGGAATTCCTGCGGGCGCTGGCCACGGCGTCCTACTACGAGCAGAGCCTGGAAACGGCGGGCTGGGCCGCGGAGAAGGCGGTCGCCCTCGACCCGCTGCAGCCTTCCGGCTGGCGCATAGCCGCGCTGACCAGGGCCGCCAAAGGGGATTTCAAAGAGGCCGAAGAGGGGTTCCTTAAGTACCAGGCGCTGACCGGCCTTAAGGCCGGCAAAAAAAACAGCGGCGCCTCCCAGGAATGGACCACCGCCTACCTGAGGAACAGGATAGACGACTGGAAGGCTTTTCACCGGCGGCACCCGGCCATAGTGCAGGCGGCCAGCCCCGGGGTTTTCAAGGCCCCGGTACAGGCGGAAGGCAAGCCGCTGAGCGTGGCCGGCCAGGAAGACAACTACGACGACAGCGACGAAAACACGGCGCAGAACATCCCGCCCGGGCCTGCCCCCGCCCCCTTCAGTACCGCCACCAAGCTGGACGAAGCGGAGCCTAAAATGACCCTGGTGGACGTGGTGCTGCTTAGCACGGAAGAAAGCCGCAGCCAGTCCAAAGGCGTAAACCTGCTGGCCGGCCTGAAGGCCACGCTGACCGGTACTTTGTACGCGTACAAATACATCAACGCGCGCGGCTCGGGCGGCGCGTCGGGCCGTTCCACCACCGTGGCGCCCACCTTCACGCTGGACAACATGACCTACAACCTTAACATCTGGAACGACGGCGTGAGCAAGGCCGAAGTGCTGGCCAGACCCTCGCTGCTGGCCGTGGAGAACCAGACGTCCCAGTTCTATTCCGGCGCCGTACTGCACGTGCAGCTCAACAGCAACAACTCCGACGGGTCCCTGGTGGACGTGCCGGTGGGCATCAACCTCTCCATCACGCCCACCTTTGTGGACAACGAGACCATCCGCATAAAGGTGCACGCCGACCGCAGTTTCATAGAGGCCAGGAGCGAGAAGCTGGGCTTCAACTATTTCTCCCAGACCTCCAAGACCTCCGTGGACGCCACGGCCGTCATGAAGTTCGGCGAGACCCTGATACTGAGCGGCCTGTCCGAGAACGAGACCACCAAGGCCAAGAGCGGCGTTCCGTTCCTGCAGAGCATCCCCCTCATCCAGTCGCTCTTCTCCAACAAGACCGAGCAGGAAATGAAGAAATCGGTGATGATACTGATCTGCCCCCAGAAGGCCCACCGCGCCGCCGAGCACATGACCCCCGCCGAAGCCAAGGAGCTGAGGAAAGCTATGCGCAAAGGGCCGGCGGCGGTGGCGCACCTGAAGGCCCTGAAGGCCAAGGAAGGGCTGGACACCAAGGACAACCTGGACGCGGTCTACGAGGAGATCTACAAGGGCAGGTATTACAAGGAATTCCAGAGCGGCGACCTGCACCTGGACGCATGGCACAACTCCGACAGCATGATAGGCGCTATCAAGCGCGTGCTCGGTTTCCTCTGGTATTAAGATGAAAGACCGCGCTCTCTTTGTTATGCTGGCGGCCGCGGCCGCCCTGCCAGCGCCGGCCTCGGCGGAGCCGGCCCCCAAGGCCTGGGCCGCGCCCGCCGAAGCCCTGAACCTGCAGGAGGCGTTCGTACGGGCGGCGGCCGGCGTTAAGCCCGCCGTGGCGGCGATCACCGCCGGCAGCGGGCTTCTGGAGGACGGGGCGCCGCTGGAACGCGAGCCGGAAGAGATGTTCGGGCGCTACTTTTTCCCCACGGAGCCGCACCGGGCCGGCAGGCCAGAAACCCATACCGGGCGGCAGGCGCCCAACACCGGCTCGGGCGTGGTGGTGGGCGCGGCTGGCTA
>DMXM01000040.1:82681-94265 GCA_003482905.1 Elusimicrobiota bacterium | reverse complement strand
GGGCCGATTATCACGCCGTCTGAAGCAGAGGGTACGCCGGCGGGTGCCCAGTTACTGGCGGTGTACCAATTGCTGTCGCCGACGCTACCCACCCACATTTTTCCCGCGCCCGCGCTGTTGAATAAGGCAACTGTCCCGTCCGCGCCTGCGCCCGAGTAGGTACCGCCAGAGGCGCCGCCTGACACATAGGTCGTAAGTGCACAAGGGTCGCCCGTGCCGGTGATATGGACTAGGATTCTCCCGCCTCCCCCCCCGCCACCGACATAGTCCCCTGCCCCGCCGACTGCGCCTGTGGCCAATATCACCCCGCTGCCAGAGAAGCTGGTGGCGGTGATGTTAACACTGCCACCGGCGCCGCCACCGGCGCCATAGCTATTGTTCCCACCGGCGGCACCATTGGCGGTGATGCGTCCGTTGAGGGTTAAGGTGCCGGCCTTAAGGATAATCGCCCCGCCGCCGGCGCCGCCAAGGCCGCCGTTGTAGCTTCTGCCGCCGCCTGAGCCCAGGTCGGTTGGGTAAGAGCCCACGTCGTTGACCACCCCGCCGCCGGCGCTCTTGCATACTCCGCCGGTGCCGCCGTGGCCGCCACCGCAACCGTTGTAGTTGACACCACTAGGGCCTCCACCCGGCCCCCACCCGGCACCGATGCTGGAGCCGTCATAACCGAGCCCGTCCACCGTGATGGTTGAACCAGCCTGTAGGTCGAATGTTCCGGCAACATCGAGACTAACCACATAAGCCCTGATGGTGGCGTTATTACCGTGCGTGATTCTGCCGCCCGGTTCTACCGTCAGGTTGCCGCTGATCTTCAGAGTTTCCGTGCTATTTTGCACCAGCATTGCGCCATTGTGTATTGTGAACGAGCCACCGGAGGCTATCCCAGTAGATAAAGTGATTGTGACGGCGGTTCCGCCGCCTGCCGCGCCCAGCGCCAGGGTGTTGAAGTTGATAGCGGGGGAGGAGACATTTACAACTACTCCGACGGCGGCGTTGATGGTAATGTCGTCGGCAGAGCCGGGCACGCCGTCGGGGTTCCAGTTGTTGGCGGTGTACCAGTTGGTATCCCCGCCTGCGCCGTCCCAGGTGATGGCTGCCGCACGGGCATCCGGCGCAACCGAGGCGCACAACAGGGCCGCCAGCAGGAAAACGCAACTTAATGTATATATGCCCATGTTCCTGTGCCGCCTATCTCCGGCGCAGTTCCGCCTTGACCCGGTCCAGCTCGT
Source organism: Elusimicrobiota bacterium (assembly GCA_003482905.1). Taxonomy (GTDB): domain Bacteria; phylum Elusimicrobiota; class Elusimicrobia; order Elusimicrobiales; family UBA9959; genus UBA9959. The sequence goes on along the minus strand of DMXM01000040.1, from coordinate 93,039 downwards.
CCCTGAGCTGCTCCAATTCTCCCGGCTCAACCCAGTAATGGCGGTTGACGAAGCAAAGCACTGTATCCCCTTTGCGCGGATCGAAGTCCTCCAGGGCCATCCCCATAACCGGACCAGTGTGGATTGCCGCCGCAGCCCATCCCGGCTTTGAGGAAATAGAAAGAAGACTCCCGGCCCGTATGGGTCCGTTTTCCAAGCTGGCCTTCACCGGCACCCTGCCGGAAAGGGCTACAGGAACCCGTGTTCCCGTCTCGCCCAGGTCGCCGTCACCAAGCATCATGCCCGGCCGCGTAGCCACTACACCCATCAATACCCCCATTCCTTCGGCACGTTCCACCGCCACGCCCTCGGAACCGGACTTTGCTAGCATAACAACATCCCCGGCCTCCACCTCACCCTCAACCAGGTACATCTCGGCCAGGTCGCCGCCGTAGGTGATCCCTCCCTTAGCATAGATGACTCCGGAGGTGGATATCCGCACAATCTCCTGACCTGCGGCGGTCCCGGTGGCTATGACCAAGGCGTTCATATCTGTTGTCGGTACTACCACATGGAGCTGCGAAGACGGGCTTGTAATCCCAATGCCTACTTTACCCTGTGTTATAAACACATTTGTCGAGAAAACGACGCCGGCGGCTGTCGTTGTTATAGAACTTACTGTCATTGTGGATACATTGGTTATCTGGTAACCAGCCATGTTCAGGCTCTGTGTGGCGATATGGTTGCCCAGGTCGTCGCCGGATGGGAGGCCGGACGCCCCGGAGATGTCGCCGTAGAAATGGTTGGCGTAAAGGTCGCCGTAGACGGTCATGGTGGACAGCGCCATGTCGCCGTGCAGCAGGCCGCCTATGTTGATATAGTCGTTGGTCGTCGCCGCCGGCGCGTCCTCGTCGTAGCCGATTATGATGTTGCGGCTGCCGGTGGTGAGGCTGTTGCCCGACTGAAAACCGAGTAGCACGTTATCCGAACCTGTGGTCAGCCCGAAACCAGCCTTATAACCGGCCAGTGTGGCACTTGAAAAAGACTGCCCTGCCACCCCGTAACCGGCTTGGCTGCCCAGAACGGCATTGCCGGAGCCAATGCTGTTATTGTAGCCGGCCTTGTATCCGGCAAGGGTATTATCCCCGCCTCCGTCATTTCTGTAACCGGAATTGGAACCGAGGAAAGAGTTGTTTCTGCCTGCGTTCATGACTCCGGAGTTGGAGCCGATGAAAGTGTTGTCATCAGCATTTGGATCTAGGCTTACACCCGTGTTGTATCCAAAAAAAGAATTGTTATCCCCCTCGGCATAATAGCCAGCCTCCACCCCGACAAAGGTGTTGTAGCGCCCTGAGACTTCATAGCCCACCTGAGCGCCCACCAGCGTATTGTTGTCACCGGTCGCGCTCTCCCCTCCCGCCAACTCCCCTATGAAAGTGTTTTGATACCCGGTCGGGTGCGAAAAACCCGCAGCACTTCCTACGTAGGTATTCGAGTTCCCTGTAGTGTTAGATTCTCCAGTAAAAGGGCCGACGAAGAGATTCCACCCTCCGCTGTTCACTTTCCCCGCATTAAGACCTATCCCGAGGCTGTCACTGCCGGGCAGTATGGCTAGCACCGTGCTGCCGTTTATCTGGTAGGCGGCGGCGCTGACATGGCTGGACATATTTATACCATAGGCGCCCATCTGCAGGGTGGTGGTTGCTATGTGATTGCCCAAGTCGTCGCCGGCGGTGATGCCCGCCAGCCCCGAGCCATCGCCTATAAATTTAACGGCCATCATTACGCCCGTGGCGCTCATGCTGGCCTTTATCACGCCGCCGCTTTCCCGCCAGATCTGTGCCATCTCGGTATGCGCGGTGCCCGTGCTTACCACGTCCAGCGCGGCGCAGGGGACGCCGGTGGAGATGCCCATGGTGCCGCGCACCTCGGCGGATGATTTTAGCAGCGTAAAACCGTTGACGGTAAGCTTGTCCGTCATCTCAAATTCCGCCGCGCCCAGGAACGCGGCGTGGGCCGATATAAATACTAAGACGGCGGCGATAGCCGTATTTTTTAGTCTGCCTGGGAACATAAATTTCATCTGTCCGGTCTCCCTATACCTGCCCGCTATCCCTTAATGTTAACGTCGCCGGGAATATTTCTCCCGCACCTGGCGCATGGAGGCGCGTACGGAATCCCGCTCTGTCTCCGTTTTAGCCGCCGCAAGCCGTTCATTTAAAGGGTTCAGCTCCGCGCGCATGGTTTTCACATCCGCCTCGCGGCTGGCGCGGGCGGCTTTCTGCTCCGGGGTAAGCGCGGCCTCGGCGGCGGCAGCACGCCGGGCGCGCAGCTCCGCAAGCTGGCTGCGTATGGCATCCCTGGCCTCCGGCGTTTTAGCCTCGCGCATAGATTCGCGCAGGCGGTATTCCCGCAGGCGCTCAGGGTCGTCTTTAAGCCGGGTCTCCATTCGCTGACGCCTTTCCGCTTCGGAAACGGCCGGGACGGCGTTCTTGGGCCGGGAGGCCGGCGCGGCACTGCGGGTTTGACGCAGTTGCTCCATTACGGCCTTACGGGCCTCCGGTGTCTTTGCGGCGCGCAGTTGAACGCGCAGGGCGTCCGCGCCATCGCCAGCGAGAATTGAGTATGGCATTGCTGTCAACACCGCGCAGAATACCGTCAAAAAACATATCTTCTTCATAAATCCTCACCGCCGGCGCTATGCCAGTCTTTTATCAAGGCCTGATCTTAGCTACTTCAACACCGTCCACCCGCAGGCTTATATAGCCGCTCTGCGGCTCCACCTGGAAACCCGACATGGCTGTATCGCGCACCTCGAATTTATAGCCGGGTGAGGCCGTGCCTATGCCGACATTCCCCGCGGCGACCGCAAGCGTGGAACCGCCCACGCTGAAGGCGTTGCCGGTTATGGTGGCCGATGACGCCGTTACCGGGCCCGCGGCGCTTATGGCGAAGCCCGCCATATTTAGCGTGGTTGTGGCGATATGGTTGCCCAGGTCGTCGCCGGCGCCGGACAGCCCCGTCAGGCCCGAGCCGTCACCGATGAACTTATCGGCGTAGAGGTCGCCGTAGACGGTCATGGTGGACAGCGCCATGTCGCCGTGCAGCAGGCCGCCTATGTTGATATAGTCGTTGGTCGTAGCCGCCGGCGCGTCCTCGTCGTAGCCGATTATAATGTTGCGGCTGCCAGTAGTTAGGCTGTTGCCAGACTGGAAGCCCAGCAGCAAGTTGTCGCTTCCGGTACTAAGACCGTAACCGGCCTGGGAGCCCATTATCGTGGAGCTTGAGAACGACTGACCGGACACGCCGTAACCGGCCTGGGAGCCGAAGATGGCATTTGCCGAACCTGTCTGATTCCTGTAACCCGCATAATTCCCAACGGCAGAATTATAACCGCCGGTTGTGTTGCCGTAGAGGGCATAATTGCCATTGACGGTGTTGTAGCCGCCGATAGTATTTGAATAGAGAGAGTAAAAACCGTCCGCGGTGTTGTAGCCGCCGGTTGTGTTTTTGTTGAGGGCATAAGAACCATTCGCGGTGTTAGCAGAGCCGGAAGTGTTAGTTTCAAGCGCATAAGAACCGACTGCGGTGTTGTTAGACCCGGTATTGTTCACTAGACTATAATAGCCATTGGCGGTGTTCATTAGACCAGTTCCATTACTGCGGAGAGCATAATAGCCGCTGGCAGTATTTTTTCCGCCGCTAGTATTGAACTGGAGTGAATATGCGCCGCTCGCGGTGTTTTCATCACCGGTCGTATTGGCAGAGAGGGCAGCAGTGCCATTTGCAGTATTAGAATTACCAGCCATATTACGCTTAAGGGCTTCATACCCGCTAGCGGTATTAGCATCTCCGAACGTATTCGATTCGCCCGCATAATTGCCTATAAACACGTTATAATTCCCACTGTCTTTGCTGCTTGTCCCGGCATAAACGCCGTAAGCTATACTGCCCATGCCTGGCAGTATGGCCACCATAGTGCTGCCGTTTATCTGATAGGCGGCGGCGCTGACGTGGCTGGAGGTGTTGATGCCGTAGGCGCCCATCTGCAGCGTAGTGGTGGCTATATGGTTGCCCAGGTCGTCGCCGGCCCCGGCGCTTGGCGGGATAGTGGCGTAAAGAGTACCTTCCGAGGTCATACTGGCAACCTCAACCCCGGAGGCGTTGCGCCAGATCTGCGCGTAAATATTGCTGGCCGTGCCGGTGCTCACCACGTCAAGCGCGGCCTGAGGGGCGCGGGTGCTGATGCCTATGGTTTTGGCCGAGAGATCCCCGTACAGTATCCCGCCGATATTCAGATGGTTATTGGTGCCGGCCGCCGGGGTTGTTTTCTCGTAACCGATCACAATATTGCCCGTGCCGGTGGTCACTGTATAACCGGCCTTGTAGCCGAGGAAGATATTGTCGGAGCCTGTCCTGAGCGCATAGCCGGCCCGATAGCCCATCAGGGTAGAGCTGGAGTATGAATTTCCATTCACACCGTAACCGGCCTCCGTACCGAACATGGCATTAGCTGAACCTGTTACAGGAGAGTATCCTGCCCAAAACCCACTAGCCGCATTATTCGTGCCTGTAGTATTTTTATAAAGAGACTGCATCCCATGCGCGGAGTTCAACAGTCCACTTGTGTTAGAGTAAAGAGCTTCCCGGCCGGTTGCAGTATTTTGCTCTCCATCCGTGTTATTATACATGGCCCTATATCCGGTCGCCGTATTGTCTCCCCCGCCCGCATTTGATTCGAGGGCGCCAGCACCGATTGCCGTGTTATTTTCGGCCCAGGTATTGGAGTAAAGTGCCGAATCGCCGATCGCCGTATTTCTCTGGCCTGTGTTGGAGAAGAGGGCATAAGGGCCAATAGCGGTGTTAGAGTCACCTGTAGTATTCGATTGGCCTGCATGATTACCGATGAATACATTGTAATTCCCGCCGGCTATATTGCTGGCGCCGGCATATACGCCATATGCGATACTATCAGTTCCGGGCAATATCGCCACCATTGTTGAACCGTTTACTTGATAAGCCCCAGCCGAAACATAGCTTGAAGTATTAACGCCATAAGCCCCCATTTGCAGCGTGGTGGTGGCGATATGGTCGCCCAGGTTGTCGCCCGAAGGCAGGCCGCTGGCGCCGGAAATGTCGCCGTAGAAATGGTTGGCGTAAAGGTCGCCGTAGACGGTCATGGTGGACAGCGCCATGTCGCCGTGCAGCAGGCCGCCTATGTTGATATAGTCGTTGGTAGTAGCCGCCGGCGCGTCCTCGTCGTAGCCGATTATTATATTGTGGCTGCCAGTAGTTAGGCTGTCGCCTGACTGGAAGCCTAAAAGCAGGTTATCGGAACCTGTAGTCACGGCAAATCCGGCTTTATAACCCACTAAAGTTGAACTTGAATATGAATTTGCACTTACGCCGTAACCTGCCTGGGCGCCGAATATGGAATTTGCAGAACCTGTTCTATTCTCGAATCCCGCTTGATAGCCAAGAATGGAGTTATTTGCCCCGGTAGTGTTATCGTGACCCGCGCTGGAGCCGACAAAAGAATTGTTGTCACCGCTATTAGCATAGCCCGCATTAGAACCAAAAAGAGAACTATGACTTCCGTTATAACCGTTCCCTCCGGCATACTTGCCCACGAAAGTGTTATCCGAACCGGTTTCATTAGAGAATCCCGCTTGATGTCCCACAAACACATTGCTGAACCCGGAACTATTATAATAACCCACCTCATAACCGATGAAAGTATTATCCGATGCCGTATTAAGATAACCGGCCTTATAGCCAAAAAAGGCGTTATCATCACCTGTGACATTCGATTCACCGGCCTGCTCACCCACAAAAAGGTTGTAATCGGCATTGGCGCCATTTAAGATCCCGGCGTTTATGCCTATGGCAAAACTCTTATACCCCGGCAATATAGCCATAATGGTGCTTTTATTTATCAGGTAGCGTGCAGCGTCCACATAGCCGGCGGCCGTCACTGTACTGACACCATTAATATTAAACCCCGCCATATTCAGCGTGGTGGTGGCGATATGGTTGCCCAGGTTGTCACCGGCGCCGCTGGCGGTGATCCCAGTAAGGCTTGAGCCGTCACCGTAGTACTTGGTGGCAGAGGCGAAACCAACTATGTACATATTGGTGGATACCCGCACGCCCCCGCCATAAGCCGCGCTGGGTTCGGATGATATGACTATGTTGTTATTGAACAACACCCGCCCAGCATTCACCGTTCCGCCGGGCATATATATGCCGGAACTGAGCACCAGCGTGTAGCCGCTGGCGGCGTCTTTGCCGTACACGGTAACCGACGATGGATTGGTCAGAACCGTTGTTTCGCCATCGTCATAAATGGAAGACTCGACTATGGCAACCCCGGATGCCTGGTACTTTGTTACCCAATTAGGAGTACCGCTGCCGGATATCTTGGAGCCGAGGTCAGACAAGGTGGCTATGCCTGAAAGAGAGGTGCCGTCGCCGTAGAATTTGTTGGCGTAGATATCCCCGGCCCCGGTCATGCGGATAACGTTGCTGGCGCCTGTGGAGATTACAACAAGGTCGCCGGCCACGCCCGGGGCGGAAGAAACGTGCAGCAGGAAAGACGGTGTGGAGGTGCCGATGCCCACTTTGCCGTACTGGACCGCCAATGTAGAGGCTCCTACTGAAAACTGATTTCCCTTCACCTCAGCAGTCCCTTGGAAAACTGCGTAGGTACCTTCGATGCGCATAGGGGTCAAAACACTGTACTCCGCGGCCCGGGAGGGAGCGGCGCACAATATTAGAAGAAGGTTAACTAGAAAAAGACGTTCTATATACATGATAATATTTAGATTAGCCAAGTCCTCATTGCGACTTCACATACAAATAGTTAGGTAAAGTGCGCCCAGGTCTATGGTTTCATTCTCACCATCTCTATTCCATCAATGTACAAGCTGCCATAGCCGATAGCAGTATTCACTTTAAATGTGCTTGTAGCTCCGTTGTTTTTAACTTCAAGCGGCATAGCGGGGGCGGCTACGCCTATACCCACATGGCCCTCTCTGACGGTCAGCGTTGACCCGCCGACGCTGAAGGCGTAGCCAGCCACGGTCATGGTGGAGTACGTGGTAATAGCGGCGCTGGCCGTTATGGAGGCGACATTAACAATGTTAAACGTGGCCATGTTCAGCGTAGTGGTAGCTATGTGGTTGCCCAGGTTGTCGCCGGACACCCCGGTAAGCCCTGAACCGTCACCGTAGAACTTGGTGGCCGAGGCGAAGCCCACTATGTACATATTGGTGGACACGCGCACGCCGCCACCCAGGGTGGGGCTGGCCTCGGAGGATATTACGATATTAGGCAATGTAGGGCTGAGCTGTATTTGTTTGGCTATTATGCCCACGCCAGTGGCCGTAAACGACGAAGCCGTGACGCCCTGCGTGAACGTGCCGGAAGCCGCGTTCACTATGCTCAGACCCTGCATCTTAAGGTCCTGTGTTGCGGTATGATTGCCCAGGTGATCTGCCAGGGCCGCAAGGCCGGTTAAAGACGAGCCATCGCCGTAGAACTTGTTGGCGTATATTTCCCCCGCCCCGGTCATGCGGATAACATTGGAGGAGCCTGTTGATATAACAAGAAGGTCGCCGCCGACGCCTTGCGCCGAGGAAACATGCAACAGGAACGACGGAGTGGAAGTGCCGATACCCACTTTGCCGTATTGGGCAGATAATGTAGAGCCGCCCACGGAAAATGCGTTGCCCTGCACCTCCGCGGTCCCCTGGAACACGGCGTAGGTGCCTTCAACCCGCATGTTGGTCATAACGTCATATTCAGGCGTAGCTCTCAAAGCGGCTGGATACAATAATCCCAGAACTGCGGAGATAAATATCAGGCGTATCTTATTCATAATAACTTCTCCTATAACCCTAATAATCGCATATATGCTTCTACGGCTTCAACCTCACCATCTCAACCCCGTCGATAAATAGGCTGCCAAAACCTGCGTTTGTATCCACTTTGAACGTGGTTCCGGTATTTTTAACCTCGAAAGCTTTGCCAGGGGCGGCTACGCCAATGCCAACCTTCCCTTCGGTTACGGTCAAGGTAGAGCCTCCGACACTGAACGCATTGCCCTGAACTGTAAAAGTGGAATTGACGGCCGTTAAGCTGACGTCTGAATCGCGCGACAGATTGGAGTTCCCAAGCGTGCTGGCAGTGGCCCAGTATGGCAGGCGAGGTGCCTCCCCGCCGCTTAAATTTGCGGGAACACCCGTCAGGCCCGAGCCGTCACCGTAATACTTGGCAGCCGAGCTGAAGCCTACCACATACATATTAGTAGACACCCTAACGCCAGCGCCAAATGTGGTGGAGGATTCCGAAGAGACCAGTACATTATCTGAAAGCTTTATCTGCGCGGCGCTTACGCCAATGCCGGTGGCGGTATAAGAAGACATTGTAACCGCACCAGCGCCGGTCACCTGGTTAGCGCCCATTATAAGGTCAGTGGTAGCCGTATGATTGCCAAGGTTGTCGCCCAATATTCCGGTCAGGCTTGAACCGTCACCGTAATACTTGGCAGCCGAGCTGAAGCCCACCAAGTACATATTAGTAGACACCCTCACGCCAGCACCCAGCGCTATGGCCGCTTCCGAAGAGACCAGCACATTATCTGAAAGCTTGATCTGGGCGCCGCTGAACCCAATGCCGGTGGCGGTATAAGAAGACATGGTAACCGCACCAGCGCCGGTCACCTGGTTAGCGCCCATTATAAGGTTAGTGGTCGCTATATGGTTGCCCAGGTTGTCGCCTGATATCCCGGACAGCCCCGAGCCGTCACCATAGAACTTGGTGGCCGAGGCGAAGCCTACTATATACATATTAGTAGACACCCTCACGCCCGCGCCCAGCGCTATGGCCGCTTCCGAAGAGACCAGTACGTTATCTGAAAGCTTGATCTGGGCGCCGCTGAACCCAATGCCGGTAGCGGTATAGGAAGACATGGTAACCGCACCTGAACCGGTCACCTGGTTAGCGCCCATTATAAGGTCAGTGGTGGCAATATGATTGCCCAGGTTATCGCCTGATATCCCGGTGAGGCCGGAACCATCACCATAGAACTTGGTGGCCGAGGCGAAGCCTACTATATACATATTAGTAGACACCCTCACGCCAGCGCCCAGGTTGGTGGAGGATTCAGACGAGACCAGTACATTATCCGAAAGCTTTATCTGGGCGGCGCTTACGCCAATGCCGGTGGCGGTATAGGAAGACATGGTAACCGCACCTGAACCGGTCACCTGGTTGGCAGCCATAACAAGGTTCTGTGTGGCTGTATGGTTGCCCAGGTTGTCGCCGGATATCCCGGTGAGCCCCGAGCCGTCGCCGTAATACCTGGTGGCCGAAGCGAAGCCCACCACATACATATTAGTAGACACCCTCACGCCAGCGCCCAGCGCTATGGCCGCTTCCGAGGAGACCAGCACGTTATCAGAAAGCTTGATCTGGGCGCCGCTGAACCCAATGCCGGTGGCGGTGAACGAAGAAGCGGTTACCGCATTGGTGAAGTTGGCAGACGAAGCCGTTATGAAATTGGCGCCAGTGACATCAAGGTTCGACATCACCAGGTCTTTGGTCGCTATATGGTTGCCCAGGTTGTCGCCTGATATCCCGGACAGCCCAGAGCCATCACCATAGAACTTGGTGGCCGAGGCGAAGCCTACTATATACATATTAGTAGACACCCTCACGCCCGCGCCCAGCGCTATGGCCGCTTCCGAAGAGACCAGCACATTATCCGAAAGCTTTATCTGGGCGCCGCTGAACCCAATGCCGGTAGCGGTATAGGAAGACATGGTAACCGCACCTGAGCCGGTCACCTGGTTGGCAGCCATAACAAGGTTCTGTGTGGCTGTATGGTTGCCCAGGTTGTCGCCGGATATCCCGGTGAGCCCGGAGCCGTCACCATAGAACTTGGTGGCCGAGGCGAAGCCTACTATATACATATTAGTAGACACCCTCACGCCGGCGCCCAGGTTGGTGGAGGATTCAGACGAGACCAGTACATTGTCCGAAAGCCTTATCTGTGCGGCGCTTACGCCAATGCCGGTAGCGGTGAACGAAGAAGCTGTTACCGCATTGCTGAAGCTGGCAGACGAAGCCGTTATAAAATTGGCACCAGTGATATCAAGGTTCGACATCGCCAGGTCTTTGGTCGCTATATGGTTGCCAAGGTTGTCGCCCAATATCCCGGTCAGGCTTGAGCCGTCACCGTAATACTTGGCAGCCGAGCTGAAGCCCACCAAGTACATATTGGTGGAAACCCTCACGCCGGCGCCCAGATTGGCGGAGGATTCCGAAGAGACCAGTACATTATCTGAAAGCTTTATCTGGGCGCCGCTGAACCCAAT
>DMXM01000040.1:55851-82614 GCA_003482905.1 Elusimicrobiota bacterium | reverse complement strand
ATCTGGGCGCCGCTGAACCCAATGCCGGTGGCGGTGAACGAAGAAGCGGTTACCGCATTGGTGAAGCTGGCAGACGAAGCCGTTATAAAATTGGCGCCAGTGACATCAAGGTTCGACATCGCCAGGTCTTTGGTGGCAATATGGTTGCCCAGGTTGTCGCCCAATATCCCGGAGAGCCCCGAGCCGTCACCATAGAACTTGGTGGCCGAGGCGAAGCCCACTATATACATATTAGTAGACACCCTAACGCCGGCGCCAAGGTTGGCGGAGGCTTCCGAAGAGACCAGCACATTGTCGGAAAGCTTGATCTGCGCTGCGCTTACGCCAATGCCGGTAGCGGTGAACGAAGAAGCGGTTACCGCATTGGCGAAGCTGGCAGACGAAGCCGTTATGAAATTGGCGCCAGTGACATCAAGGTTCGACATCGCCAGGTCTTTGGTCGCTATATGGTTGCCCAGGTTGTCGCCGGAGATTCCGGTGAGCCCCGAGCCGTCGCCGTAATACCTGGTGGCCGAAGCGAAGCCCACCACGTACATATTAGTAGACACCCTCACGCCAGCGCCAAGGTTGGTGGAGGATTCCGAAGAGACCAGCACATTATCCGAAAGCTTTATCTGGGCGCCGCTGAACCCAATGCCGGTAGCGGTGAACGAAGAAGCGGTTACCGCATTGGTAAAGCTGGCCGAAGAGCCGGTGATGTGATTGGCGGCGGCAATATTAAAGCCGGCCATATTCAGTGTTTGTGTGGCCACATGCGTGCCCAGGCTGTCGCCGGGAGCGGCAGGCAGGCCGGACGCGCCGGAGATATCGCCGTAGATCTTTGTGGCGCGGATGTCACCGTTGATAAATACGTGGCTGGAAGCGTATACGCCGCCGTAATTGGCGTTGGTGGCCGAGGTCAGGAATACATTGGGCAGGAAATTAACCGAAGACACGTTAACCAGGTTCCAGCTGGCCATGTTAAGTGTGGCGGTAGCTATATGGCTGCCCAGGTTGTCTCCCGCTACGTTCAAGCTGGTAAGCCCGGAGCCGTCGCCATAGATCTTTGCCGCGTGGAGGTCGCCGTTGACAAAGATGTGCGTGGAGGCGTAGACGCCGCCGTAATTAGCCGCGGTGGTGCTGGAAAGTTCCACGTTAGGATTAAGCAGTAATTTGGCCGCCCCAATGCCCAGCGGGCCTGTAAGCGTGGCGGACGACATAGTAACCGCGCCGGAGCCGGTCAGCTGGTTGGCGCCCATTATGAGGTTAGTGGTAGCCGTATGGTTGCCCAGGTTGTCGCCTGATATCCCGGTGAGGCCTGAACCATCACCATAGAACTTGGTGGCCGAGGCGAAGCCCACTATATATATATTAGTGGATACCCTTACGCCAGCGCCGAGCGCTATGGCCGCTTCCGAGGAGACCAGTACATTATCAGAAAGTTTGATCTGGGCCGCGCTTACGCCAATACCGGTGGCGGTGAACGAAGAAGCGGTTACCGCATTGGTGAAGCTGGCAGACGAAGCCGTTATAAAATTGGCGCCATTGACGTTGAGGTTCGACATCACCAGGTCTTTGGTCGCTATATGGTTGCCAAGGTTGTCGCCGGATATCCCGGTGAGGCCTGAACCGTCACCATAGAACTTGGTGGCAGAAGCGAAGCCCACTATATACATATTAGTGGATACCCTTACGCCAGCACCCAGCGCTATGGCCGCTTCCGAAGAGACCAGCACATTATCCGAAAGCTTTATCTGGGCGCCGCTAAACCCAATGCCGGTAGCGGTATAGGAAGACATGGTAACCGCACCTGAACCGGTCACCTGGTTAGCGCCCATTATAAGGTCAGTGGTGGCAATATGATTGCCCAGGTTATCGCCTGATATCCCGGTGAGGCCGGAACCATCACCATAGAACTTGGTGGCCGAGGCGAAGCCTACTATATACATATTAGTAGACACCCTCACGCCAGCGCCCAGGTTGGTGGAGGATTCAGACGAGACCAGTACATTATCCGAAAGCTTTATCTGGGCGGCGCTTACGCCAATGCCGGTGGCGGTATAGGAAGACATGGTAACCGCACCTGAACCGGTCACCTGGTTGGCAGCCATAACAAGGTTCTGTGTGGCTGTATGGTTGCCCAGGTTGTCGCCGGATATCCCGGTGAGCCCCGAGCCGTCACCATAATACTTGGTGGCCGAAGCGAAACCGACGACATACATGTTAGTAGACACCCTCACGCCGGCGCCAAGGCTGGTTGAAGATTCAGAAGAGACCAAAACATTATTCGCCAGCCTGACCTGCGCGGCGTTTATCCCTGCACCGGTGGCGGTAAACGACGACGCCGTAACGCCCTGTGTAAAAGTACCGGAGGCGGCGTTGACGATGCTAAGGCCCTGCATCTTCAGGTTCTGGGTAGCCGTGTGGTTTCCCAGGTTATCACCTGCGGGCAAGCCGGTCGCTCCTGAGATATCTCCATATATTTTGGTGGCGTGCAGGTCGCCGTTGATGAACACATGGCTAGATGCGTAGACGCCGCCGTAGTTGACCGCCGCGGTGCTGGAAATTTCCACATTAGGGTTGAGTCTCAGTTTGGCTGCGCCCAGGCCCTCGGCCCCGGAAATTGTGGCGGAGGAGATGTTGTAGATTTGGTGCCCCGACATGTTAAGTGCCTGAATAGCGGTGTGATTCCCCAGATTGTCCCCTATGGGGATACCAGCTCCGGAAATTATCCAGGAGCCGTTCCAGTACTTCAGCAGGTTTGCGGTGGTGTCAAACCACAGATCGCCGGCCGCCGGCGAATCCGGCGCCAGAAGCGAGGTGGTGTAGCGTTTGCCGGAATGGAGAAGCGAGTTTACGGAATAGGGCGCGGCGGTCAGCTCGTCACGGGGAGAAAGCGCAACGTGCTCTATCACTATTTCAAGCCAGAGGCTTCCGGCTTCCCAATTAGTAGCCGTAAGATCCGTAATGGCCGGCGCAAGGTCCACCTTAAATACGCCGGTGGAGATCGATACAAGGTACTCGGGGCTGGTCCACAGCGCTGCAATAGAGTCCGAAGACGGGTATATCTTAAATACAATGTTGCGCTGACCGGTAACCAGATTCCCGTTCTGGCGGATATTGCCCTGGTAAGTGATCTTAACGGGGACCGCGGCATGGGAGGAAGCGGGCAGCAACCAATAGGCGACAGGCAGGAATAGCAAGACAGATAAAAAGCGAAGAGACCGCCTTACAGCGGCCGACGCTTTTATCATATTACCTGTCTTTACCTTATTCATAGATAAAGCCGCGCTACCAGATTATCATCAATTTCCCCGTTTTCACGTTCTCACCGGAAATTACGCGCCAGATGTAAACATCGCTGCGGACTTTCTCTCCGGCGGAATTCTTTATATCCCACTGCATCTGCGCGGTCAGGGAGTTTTCTGGAATGGTCAGTTTCCGCACAAGCAGACCGTCCAGGGTGTATATTTCCACCCTGCCGCGCTGCGGCAGATTGGCGAAGGTTATCCCGGCCGCGGTCGTCCCCGACATGCCAGCCCCGATGCCGGCGTTCTGACCGTTCGGTCTGAACGGGACCGGGAAAGCGTAAGCGTTTTTCACCGACTCGTCCAGGGTTCCCAGAATGGCGAATACGCCGGGAACCATAAAGGGCACGGATATAAGGCGGGCTGGCTTATCCTCACTGGATGACGGCAGTTTGGCCCACATATCCCGGTTCCTGTCTAGGGCCCATACATGGGCCGTATCAACCTTTACCGGCGGGTTGGAGCCGTCAAGCACCCCGTCTCCGTTATCGTCACGGTAGGCCAGGGATAAAATGCCGGGCTTGCTGAAAGGGGCGTTCCATGAACCCTGCTCGTCAAAAATGTAGGTTTCCGTTATGCTGCCTGTCAACGGAAGGGCCCAGGGCCCCTCGTTTAAGGCTATACGCGAGTTGGCGCGCGCTATTTCGCCAGGCTCGACCGCCAGCGGGGTTACAGCCGCGTTTTTGTTGAGCACAATATCGAACGCCTCTTTTTCCACCGAACCCGAGGGGAGCGTAATATACGCGTTTCCCAGGGGGAAAGACAGCGTTGAGACAAGGCTTTTCTGAAAAGTGAAGTGGGGAGGGTTGTAAAACCCGGCCCGGTCCGTGTATTCCCCGCCGCGGCGGATGCCTTCGTTGGGCGGCATTGCGCTTTGGGCCAGCGCGCCTCTGGAAGAGTATTCACCACCGGAGGAGAGCGAACCGCCAGAGGCTCCGGCCGAATAAAGATCAAGCTGGTACTCCCCTCCCGTGCTTATTGCAAAAAGCGATACGGGCGGCACACAAAAAATGTACAGAGACAAAAGAATCGCCGGCGTATTCCAGTGGAAGACGCCGCGCAAACTTGTCAGTACCTCCCAGGCAGATTCCGCATTTACTGGTCTCATATCTATATTATAGAGCAAGACTGTTACAAAATCCCGAAAAAATCATGAACTTTTTGTGTCATGAAATCCATCAGGTGTGGCCCCCCTTTTTTCTTCGGCTAAATCTCGCTTACGCGTAATATATATATTATTGCACGCGCATTAATCGAAGTCAATGCCGTTTTGGTTACACCGCAATCAGGCTTTGTCTTTTCCGCGTTCGTCCGGCGGGGTTTCATCGAGTTCTTCCAGGGCCGTCCACAGGTTCTCTCTGTGCCTGTTGCGTACCAGGTAATTGTAGGCGTCCAGAGATCTGCACCGCGCTCTTTCCTGGTCCAACTTTGCGGCGCTGGCGGCCTCAAGTTGTTTTATGCCCTCCGGCCTGCCGGGCAACTCATGACAACGGCGAAGAGTATCTTCATTCTTTTATTTGGCCCACTCCCGGGCCAGGTTAATAAGGACCTCGGCGGATTTATTCATGCCGTCCAGCGAGACCCATTCGTAGCGGCCGTGGTAATTGTAGCCGCCGGTGAATACGTTGGGGGTAGGCAGGCCCATAAAAGACAGGCGCGCCCCGTCAGTGCCCCCCCGTACGGGCTTTATGCGGGGCTCAAGGCCGGCTTTGCGCACCGCCGCCATCAGGTTCCCCATCACGGCGGGATGCTTTATAATAACTTCCTTCATGTTCCGGTACTGCTCGCGGAAGGCCAGTTCTATCTTCGCCAGCGGATATTTCAGCCGCTTCGCCGCCACTATGGCCTCCAATTGGCGTTCCATTCCCTTCAGCTTCTTCATGTCGTGGTCGCGCACTATGCCCGACACTTCGGCTTTCTCTATCCCGCCGGCTATGTCCGTGAACATCACAAAGCCCTCGCGCTTTTCCGTGGCCTCGGGCAGCATATTCTCCGGCCAGCTGGCCACGATGTCCGCCGCTACGCGTCCGGCGTTAGCCAGCGCGTTCTTGGCCGTGCCGGGGTGCACGCTGTGTCCGCTGATGGTAATCTTAAGCCCGTCGGCGTTAAAATTCTCTTCTTCGATAACCCCGGCCACGTCCCCGTCGAAAGTGTAGGCGAAGTCGGCCCCGAAAGCCTTTACGTTGAAGTATTTGACGCCTTGGCCGACCTCCTCGTCCGGCGTAAAACCGATCTTGAGCGTTCCGTGGGGGATGGCGCGGTGCTCCAGCAGGTATTGCGCCGCGGTCATTATGATGGCCAGGCCGGCCTTGTTGTCCGCCCCCAGCAGCGTGTCGCCGGAGGCGGTCACGATGTCTTCCCCCCTGCGGCCGGCGAGCTCCGGGCAGTTCTTCGTGTTGAGCATGACTCCGTGGCGGCGGCTTATCACTATGTCCCCGCCCTTCCAGGCCTTGTGGAGCTGCGGCCGCACCCCTTTGCCGGAAGCGTCGGGGGAGGTGTCCATATGCGCGAGCAGCCCGATGACGGGCTTTTTTTCTTTCACCGTGGCGGGGACTTCGGCGGTGACGTAGCCGTATTTATCGAGTTTTACGTTCTTCGCGCCGATAGTTCTTAGTTCGGCGGCCAGCATTTTCGCCAGCGTCAGCTGCTTTTTTGTGGAAGGGAAAGTGCTGGATTTGTCGTCGCTCTGGGTATCTACTTTGACGTATTTTTCAAAGCGCTTGTAAATGGCGGTCTTGAGATCCATGGAGCCTCCTGTATATTCAGCGGGTGTTTTCCGTCAAATCCTCACAAAAAGGATATAATTAAATTATCAAGGACACAAGACAAGTCTGTGCCGCACCGGGAGTATGATCTTCTGACGGCCAAGGAGCTCACCCAATGGCGATAAATTTCCTTCCGAGAGAAGTAAAATTCTTCGACTACCTAAATTTACAGTCCGAAAATATAGTCAAGGCCGCCGATTGTTTCAAAGCCGCCGTTAAAAAGGGGTATTTTGACGAAGATGTCGTAAAGAAGATAAAGGATTACGAGCACGAGGGCGACACTCTCTCCCACGAGATTGTGGACATGCTCAACCGCACTTTCATCACGCCCATCGACCGCGAGGACATCTACGCCCTTACCAACACCCTCGACGATATCCTGGACATGATAAATTCCATGGCCAACCGCATAAGGCTGTACAAGCTAGACGCCAACGAGGAGTACATGGGACAGTTCGCCGACACCATCGACCAGTCCGCCCAGGCGCTGAACAACGCCGTCAGGCACATGCACGACACCAAGCGCGCCCGCCGCGTGCTGGACCACTGCATTGAGGTCAACCGCCTGGAGAACATCGGCGACCAGATAAGGGAAAAAGCCATCAGCCACCTCTTCGAGGCTGAAAAAGATCCCATCATGGTCATTAAATGGAAGGAGATCTACGAAGTCGCCGAGGCCACCCTGGACACCTGCGAGCACGTGGCCAAGGTGATAGAATCCATTCTTGTAAAACACGGCTAGCGCACCCGCAGGCCCGGTGTTATCTTTTACCCGCCGCGCGGCCGGCAAGGATACCGCTAGTCCAGGCCAGGTGCAGGTTAAAGCCGCCCGAGTCGCCGTCTATATCCAGCAGTTCCCCCGTCACATACAGGCCTTTGACTTTCTTCGAGGCGAAGCTGGCGGCGTCCACCTCCGCCGGCGCGCAGCCGCCGGCGGTCACCATGGCGTCCTCAAAACCAAGCGAGCCCTCGACTTCCAGCGCAAACGATTTAAGCGCGGAGGCCAGTTCGCGCGCGCAGCCGGGCGGCGTTACGGAACTCCAGGCTATCCCGGCGCGGGCCGCCGCCGCCCGCATAACCTTGTCGTTGAGCAGACCGGTCGCGAAATGGGCGAAGGCGCGCCCTTCGAATAAAGCCGTTCTCTCCAGCAGGAGCGTCTCCAGTTCGGACCGCTTGTAGTCCGGCATGAGGTCGGCTTCTATGAACGCGGGGCCCTTGCGCCGCGCAGTGAGCGCCGCGCGGCTCAGGTCCAATACCGCCGGCCCGGAAATTCCATATGCGGTAAAGAGCATTTCCCCTTCCGTTCGCATAACCGTCTCCCCCCCGCTCTTTAGCTCTAAAGCCGCGTCCAGCCTGACGCCCTCAAGCTCCCTGATATGATCTCCTGTGACCTTCAGCGGTACTATCGCCGGGGACAGCGGGGAAACTTCGTGCCCTAAAGTTCTCAGTATGTCGTAGCCGCCGGCGCCGCCGCCTATCTGCGGATAGCAGGCGCCGCCGGCCGCCATAATGAGGCGCCCGGCGCGGTAAAATACCTTTTCCCCCGCTGTCGGATTTTTCTCCCACTTGGGCAGCACTTTAACGCACTCTACGGAGAAGCCGTCCTTCTCCGCGGAGACGGCGCGCGCTTCCGTGAGGGTGTGCAGCGGGACGTTAAGAAAATCCAGTTCGTGCAAAAGCGCGTTTACCACGTCCTGCGCTTTGCGCGACCTGGGAAAAAGGCGTCCCTTCTCCCCTTCCACCCATAATAGGCCGAGCCCTTTAAAAAAAGAAAGGACCTCCGCCGGAGGCAGCGCCGAGAATGCCTTTTTAAGAAAAGCGTGGTTGGCGGGGTGGTAGGCTTGGGGGATGATATTAAGATTGGAGAAATTGCACTTGCCCGATCCGGTGGAAAGAATCTTACGGCCTGGCACGTGGTTCTTCTCTATGACCAGCACCGACGCCCCCGCCCGCGCGGCCTCAATGGCCGCCGCCAGCCCGGAAGCGCCGCCCCCCACAATGATCACGTCGAATTTGTTTTCCATGCGAGAAAAGGAAAAGGGGACAGGCTACTTTTTTGCTGCCAGGAAATGGCAGCACAAAAAGTAGCCTGTCCCCTTTTCTGCCCTACACCCGGCCGGCCGAGCCGAGGACGGTCTGGTTTTTGTCCATGTACATCTTTATCAGCTCTTCGCGGGCGGGGCCCAGGTATTTGCGCGGGTCGAATTCTCCAGGTTTTTCGGCGAACACCTTGCGGATCACGGCCGTCATCACCAGGCGCCCGTCGGAGTCTATGTTGATCTTGCACACGGCGGACTTGGCGGCCTTGCGCAGCTGGTCGGCGCTGACGCCAACGGCGCCCTCCATCTTGCCGCCGTATTTGTTGATCATGTCTATATAATTGTTCAGCACCGAGGAGGCGCCGTGCAGGACTATGGGGAACCCTGGGATGCGGCGCTCGCATTCTTCCAGGATGTCGAAGCGCAGCGGGGGCGCCGACTCGCCGGGTTTTACCTTGAACTTGAAAGCCCCGTGGCTGGTGCCGATGGAGATGGCGAGCGAGTCCACGCCGGTGCGCTTGACGAAATCTTCCACCTGCGCGGGGTCGGTATAATTGGAATGTTCGTGAGAGACCTCGTCCTCTATGCCGGCCAGTACGCCCAGTTCCCCTTCCACCGTTACGTCGAATTTATGCGCGTACTCCACCACCTGCCTGGTGAGCTTTATGTTCTCTTCGTACGGCAGGTGCGAGCCGTCTATCATCACGGACGAGAAGCCGTTCTCTATGCAGGACTTGCACAGTTCGAAAGAATCGCCGTGGTCGAGGTGCAGGGCCACGGGCACGGGGCCCTCCTTCATTTCCTTCAGCATTTCCATAGCGCCCATGGCCATCCAGCGCAGCAGGGTGGCGTTGGCGTAGTCGCGCGCGCCCTTGGAAAGCTGCAGTATCACCGGGGAGCGCGACCGGGAGCAGGCGGTAAGGATGGCCTGCAGCTGCTCCATGTTGTTGAAATTATAGGCGGGCACGGCGTAGCCGTCCTTCATGGCGGCTTTGAACATGTCGCGGGTATTGACGAAGCCGAGTTCTTTGTAAGAGACTGTTTTTGTGGCGGTAGCTGTCATGGGATCCTCCGTATCTGAATCGCTTTCTATTATATTAATTAATCGTCTCAATACAAACCTCACCGGGCGCGCCTAATTTGCTAAAATAGATGTTAAGCCGCCAGTGGCGCGAGATTTCTGAAAAGTAAAAACGGGGACAACGGAGGGAAGATGCAATTACAGGAAAAGCCGTATCTTACAGGCAGGACGTTCTTGTTCAGTATATTTAAAGGCGAGGACCTGCTGCAGGCCATTCAGTATTTCTGCCACCATCACCAGGTGCGCTGCGGCCTGATCAACGCCATCGGCGCGGTGGAAAAGGCCACGTTTACCATTTACGACCAGAAGGCCAAGAAGTACAACAAGCTAAATATCGAAAAAGAGCTCGAGATCCTTTCGCTGGCCGGCAATGTCAGTCTTTTCGACGACAAGCCCATGGTTCACGCCCACGCGATGTTCTCCGACTCCGAGGGCAAGGCCTTCGGCGGGCATCTGATAACCGGCACCAGGGTCTTCAGCGCCGAGGTCTTCATACAGGAACTCACCGGGGATATCAAGGTGCGCAAACTGGACAAAGCCACGCAGCTGCCGCTCTGGGCCAACCCGGTCTGCCTTAAATGACGACGGAATTGCCGGCGGGTTTCAGGGCGGGCTTCGTTCCCATTACGGGCCTGCCCAACGCCGGCAAATCCACGCTGATGAATTCGCTCTGCGGCACCCGCCTGTCCATCATTTCGGACAAGCCGCAGACCACCCGCAATAACATACTGGGAATTCTCAACGCCCCCGACTACCAGGCCGTTTTTGTGGATACGCCCGGCTTTCTCAAGGGGCGAAATATGTTCGAGCGTTCGATGGTCAACGCTATAAAGAGGGCGGCCACCGAAGAGGGCGATCTCCTTATTTTCATAACGGAACCCGGCCTGCCGCCGCAAGCCAAGGTGCACCTGTTCGAGCCGCTCAAGCAGGTCCGCTGCCCGCTCTACCTGGTCATAAACAAGCTGGACAAGGAAAACACGGAAGACAGGGCCAAAGCCGCCGAGGATTATTTTAAAAAACTCCTGCCGGTAGCGAAGGTGTTCCATATCTCGGCGCTTACCGGGGGCGGGCTTAAGGAGCTGCGCGCCGGCATAAGGGAAGGCCTGCCCGAACACCCCCCCTACTATCCGCAAGATCAGCTTACCGACCGCTGGGAAAAGTTTTACGCGGCCGAAATAATACGCGAACAGATCTTTAAGCTTTACGACCAGGAGATACCTTATTCCTGCGCGGTGGAAATAGAGCTTTTCCGCGAGGAAGAGGGACAGGACGACCAGGTGCTGGCGAAGATCCACGTGGCCAGGGAAGGCCAGAAGCCGATAATCATCGGCAAGGGCGGCAGCGCGCTAAAGCGCCTGCGCGAGGCCTCCGCAAAAGCTCTCGGGACTTTCCTGCGCCGCCCCGTCGAGCTGCACCTGACGGTCAAGGTGAATCCGGGCTGGCAGGACAACCTTCCCTTCCTGCGCGAAATCGGTTTTTATGACAAGAAGTGATCCGGGGACCGCTTTTATCCACACCCTCCCGGGCTACCTGGCGGTCTCCCTCTTATCCACCGCGGTTCTGCTGGTGTCGGCGTTGGGGCTCATGAAACTGGCTTTCGTGCTTGGGGAATTGGTTCTTGCGCCGGAGCGGGCATACTGGCCAAAGCCGCTGCCTTACGACGCTATCGGTTTCGCGCTGGCCTCCTCGGGCACGGCGCTCGCGCAATATTACCTGGTAAATCTGCTGCTTTATCCTGGGGTGGGCCGCCGCATGCTGGCGGCGGCAATCCTGTCGGCGGCGGTTTTATGCGGGCTCTTTTTCTGGCGCGCGGCGCAAAGTTCAACCCTCGGGGCTTACGCCTTCTCCGGCCTGACGGTCACGCTCTCAGCCCTTATCGGCGGCGGCGCAGGAATATTCCAGAAGCCCGGTCAAAATCCCAGGCCCTTCATAAATTCCCCTTATTTCAGGTAAATTAACGGCTATGGCTTTGGCGCCCGTACTTTGAGGGCCGAGGGCAGGACGCTGAACCTTATTTTCCCGTTGTCGGAATAGAAATCCTCGCCGTCGAGGTGGTACCAGGCGCCGGCGCCGCAATCCAGTTCTATCAGCCTGCCCTTGAAAGCGGAATAGATGTCCGTGTGCTCGGCCAGGCGGCCGCTGAAAAGTGCCGGCAGCGCCCGAAGGAGGCGCGGCAGGGAGGCTTTCTTAATGGAAACCAGGTCCAGCAGGCCGTCGTCTATATAAGCTCCCGGAGCTATGCGTGCCCCCCCGCCGTACTGCACGCCGTTAAGTACGGCGTTCACCATGGCGGTGAGTTCCAGGCGGCGCCCGTCAACAAAGGCGGTAACCCTGGCCGGCTTATAGGTGAGCACGCGCCTGGCCGCGTGCCAGACATAGGGCAGTATGCCGCGCCCGCCTTTCATTGAATTAAAATCGTGGGCAACTTCGGCGTCCAGGCCGGTCCCGGCGGCGCAAAAAAAAGGCCGGCCGTTGGCTAGGCCCGCGTCCACCCGGCGCGGCTCCCACCGGAGCAGCCCCTCTAGAGCCTGGTCGAAATCGAGCGGGATATAGAGGTTTCGGGCCAGGCCGTTGCCGGAACCGCAGGGTAATATGCCCAGGGAGGCCTCTTTCCCGATAAGCGGTTCCGCGGTTTCCCGGATGGTGCCGTCCCCGCCTACGGCGACGATGGTGGAAAATCCCGCCAGAACGGCTTTAGCCGAAAGCTCCGCGGCGTGCGCCCTCGCTCGGGTGAACTCGGTCTCGAAGCGGAGCTTCCGGCCCGAGAAAAAACGTTCCACGCGGGCGCGCGCGTCGGAATGTCTCTTTCCGGCGTTGGGGTTAATTATGAAGAAGTAGGACATTGCGGCGGCGTTCACTCGATGGCGCTCAGCCCGGTGGCCCAGGCGGCCTTTTTGCCGGTGTAAACCAGCAGCGAAAGCGAATTGCCCGCCGCGGTTTCACCCTTGGAGCAGACGAAGCGGATCCGGTAAACATAGCCTATGCGCAGGTCCGGAGCCTCGCCGAGTATTTCCTCGTCGTCCACGTAGAGGTAATCCATCTTCTTGTCCGGGGCCGTATAGACGAAATTAAGGCGCCAGCCGCGGGGGGAGCGCTTTGCGGTTATCATCTGCAGCTCCGCCTCCAGCTCGCGCCCCGCGTAAGCGGCTGGCCGCTTGAAGAACTCGTCCTGCGCGCCGCGCAGCACCGGGCTTCTTGGGGCCGCCGCCGCGGGTTCCCGCGGAGAGGCCTCTATGACCGTAGCGGCGGAATCGTCCTCCGCCGCCTCAGGTTCCCGCGCCGCGGACTCCCGCTTCTCCGCCGGGGCCGCCTCGGCCGCCGGCTCGGGTTCTTCCGCCTCCTCCGTTTCCACCGTAGTCTCTATCTGCGGGGCCGGCTGGTCCGGGAGCGGCCGCGAGGTGTAGCCGGGCTGGTAGCGCTCCGGGTAGCCGGCGGGCCGGGCCGGATAAAAACGCTCTTTAAGGATAAAACCTATAAGCGCCCCCGTAAGGAAAAAAAGCAGCGTGTTTATGACGCGCAGACGGAAAAAATTCATATCTTGATTTTATAATATTTAGCTTATATTGTATATTTATGTACGGGACAAGTTGCGGACTTGCAGGAGGATCAATGAAAACTATCGTATTGTCTTTGTTTCTTGGTTTGACCGCCGCGCCGGCGATAGCCGGCGAAACCGGCTGCGTCTACGACCTCAAGGGGGAGGTCATGACAATGAAGGCCGGCCAGGCGGCCTGGGCGGCGGCCAAAAAGGGCCTGCCGGTGGCCGAGGGCGACAGGCTCAAGACGGGGCCGCGGGCCTGGTGCGAGATCCTGTTCAAGGACGGCAGCTTTATTAAAATGGAGGAGGAGTCGGAGACGGCGGCGGAAGCGTTGAGATCTACGGCGGAGGAACGGCTCTTCTCTTTCTCTTTCCTTAAAGGAAAGGCGCTTTGGATGGCGGCGAAGATCAAGAGCCGTGCAACGTCGTTCTCGGTCCGCACCCCCTCCGCGGTGTGCGCCGTGCGCGGCACCGACTTCTCGATAATAGTCTCCACCTCCGGCGGCACCACGGTCGGCCTGTTCGAAGGGAAAGTGGCCGTTTCCGGGGCCGCGCAGGAAAAAGAGCTGCTGGCCGGCGAAGAAGCATCGGCCGGCGCGGGCGGGGTAGCGGTGCAGGCCCGGCTGTCGCGCCTGATGAAAGCCGAGGAGCGGCGTTACGCCAGGCTGAAAGGGCGGGTGGAGGCCCTGCGCAAGCGCCTCGCGCAGCGCGATACTTTTATCGACGAATATATAGGCAGGCAGGAGAAGGCGCTGTCCGACCTGGAAAACCGCCGCAAGGAGAAGTTGGGCAAGCGTTGAACGCTGGCGGAAACAAGAAAGGCCGGCTGTTAAGCCGGCCTTTCTTGTTTCTATGCGGAGGTTACTGCAATTCCGCGTCCAGGTCGTAGGAAGAAGTGCGGTTTATTTTTACCGGCCGCTTCCCGTTCTTTATCAGCAGCTGGGAAAGATCGGCCGCCCCGCCCTTGTGCATGGCCACGTCGATAACGGCCACGGAGGCGCTGTAGCCGCGTACCCAGGAAGACCGGACCATGGGGATATTGCGCAGGATCTTGGTGAATTCGCTCAGGTCGTTCATGGTCTTAACATTGGCCAGGTTCAGCCTCACTATGGACTTCTCCCGCAGGGATTTGAGCACCCGCTCCTTGAGCGGTTCCGCCGCTTTCTTGGCGGCGTTTATGATGGAAGCCCGCGCGGCGGCGGTGTCGTTGAGGTCTATCCCCCCCGCCGACTCCTGAATAGAGGCGAGCGTCTCCCGCGACCCCTGCTTGACCGCCGAGACGGAAATGCCTGCCCGGTACGAGACGAAGCCGCCCAATCCTTCCCTGGTATTAAGAGCGGTCTGGGCCTCCCCCTGTATAACGATGTCGGCTTTGTCCTTTTCGCCGGTGATGAAACCGGCGTCGGCGAAGCGGGTCTTAAGTTCCAGTTCGGCGTAAGCGGTCTGCTGCGGTTTAGAGTCCGAGGCTTCCTTTATGTCGAAGCCGATGACCGGATTGCCGAGCTTCTGCGGCTCGGTCTCCAGGGTGCGCAGTTTGGCCGCCAGGTCTTCCTTGCGGACGTGCGCGCGGATGCGCACCTTATAGAAGTCCCCGTCGCGCCATTCTTTAAGCGTCTCGTATTTCTCTATGTAACCTTCGGTCTGGGAGGTGATATTCTCGTCGATAAGGATGGATTTGGACACCTGCGCGTCCTGCGACACGTAAACCCCGACCACCAGGCCGAGGGCGTTGCGCATAGAGTCGTGGAGGGCCGTCTTCTTCGCCCCCTCGGCGTCCCCGGCTACCACCGGGGCCATGCCTTCGGCTTCCACCACTTCCGTCTCGTAGGCGGGGTTCAGGGAGCTTTTGCGGCCCCCGGCGCAGCCGGCGGCGGCAAAGAGGGCCGCCGCCATAAGCAGTCGCGTCAGGCGTGTCATTTAAGTGTTGCGCTTTACTCGGCCAGCTTGATGCCGGCTTCTTTAAGGGCTTTTTTGGGCAGGCGCAGCACCACTACGCAGCCGTCGTCGGCGGTCCACTCCGTGCGCACCACCTGGGCGCCTTTAATGACGGCGTCTATTTTGGTGGCAAGGACGGAGTCCGTCTCTATGGCCTTCTCCACGGTTATGCCGCCCTCGAGGCTGACGCCCTTTATGAAGGAGAGCATGTTGTACTGCCCGTTAACGATGGAGGCGTTGCGGGAAGTGGCCATGCGCTGGGTCTTGTTCTCCAGCGTCTGGTCCGCGGCGCCGATGCCGCGGGCGAAAACGTAATTCTTGGTGATGCCTTCCTCAACCCATTCCCTTTCAATTTCACCGGAACTGGCCACGGTGCCTTTGTCGGGGGAAGACGAACAGCCGGCGGCTATTACCGCTATGGCGGCCACGAACATAAGTTTTTTCATATTAAATGCCTCCTTGGGAAACCCTATAGATTGATTCTATAAACAAAAGGCGGGGGTGTCAATTTAAAGACCCGGCCCCGCAATTGCGGGGCCGGGTCCTGCCGCCTGGAAGGCGCGGTCATTAGTACAACATGAAGAAGTCGGAATCTTTTTTCTTTTCGGGGGAGGGCCTGGCGGGCTTACGCTCGCGCGCGGCCGGGCGCTTTCCGCGGGCCGGGGCGGCCCGCTCCGGCACGGGATCCCTGTATTTTATCTTCTTGCGGTATTCTTTGATGGCTATGCCGCTGAATTTGTAAGTGACGGCGACTTGTGAGGCGTTGTAGACCTCGTTGCCCATGCCCATGGCGAAATCAATGGCCAGGTCCTGGTAATGCACCCCCAGGCCCATTGTCATGCCTTTATTATCCTCGGCCCCTTTATAGCCGAGGCGGAGGTTAAAGATCTTTTCGAAGTGGTATTCAAGGCCGAGACGGAGGCTCTTCAGCGCTTCCACGGTATAAAAGTCCGCTTCCGCGGCCAGCAATACCGACTGGTCCATGACGGTCGGCCGCTGGTAGGAGGCCGCCAGGCGAAGTATGCCCGGCAGTTTTGTCACCTCGCTGCCGTACTTCAGGCCGCCCCCGTAATTGGCCATGGAGGCTCCCAATGAAATGCCGAGCTTGGGCTCCAACAACAGCCAGCCGGCGTCGAAAGCGAAACAAGAGGCCGAATAATCCCTGACCAGGGTCGAATTGATGTATTTAACGTTCATGCCGAGATATTGCTCTATCTTGGCGTTATAACCTTCAATATCCATCTCGCCCGAATAGACCTTCTCGCCGTAACCGAAAGCGAGCGCCCAGTCGCTCTGCGCTTCGTAAGACGTGGTGACGACCTCGCCGGCGCGGATCCCGCCCGGAACTATATAGTTGTAGTCGAAAGTGCCGGCGCCGGACTTCATGAACGAGAACCCCGCCCCCGGCTTTTCGAGTCCGGCCAGGCCGAGGAAGGGCAGCGGCATGCCGACGGCCGCGTATTGCAGGGAGGAGTCGTCAAGGCCTGAAAGGTGCATAGCGGAAACTTCCGGGACATAAAGCTGTCCCAGCCCCGCCGGGTTGTAGTTTATGGCATAAATATCGTCGGCCACCGCCGTGAAGGCCCCGCCCATGCCGGCCGCGCGCGGGCTCATGTCGGTTTTAAGCACCTGCATGCCGGCCGAGCCCGGCCCGCCGGCTGAAAGCGCGCCCGCGCCGCCGGCCAGGACCAGCGCCGCCAGGGAGGCTTGTCGCAGGGTACGCTTAATATCGTTCATAAAATGCGTCACAGGCTACCTGACTATCGCTATCTTTACTATCTTATCCAGGCCCGGTCCCTTCGTCTTCACAAAGTAAATGCCGCTGGCCGCTTTCCCGCCGGTGGAGTTCTTTCCGTCCCAGTCCACCGTGCCTTTCCCCGCCGGAACGGGGCCGCTGTACACGGTTTTCACCAGCGCGCCGCTCTGCGTGTAGACCTTCACCGAAAGGGTGCCGGCGGTCGCCACAGAATACTTGATAGTTGCCGCGCCGCCTTCGCCGGTTATTATGTTGTTATAAGCGATGGCCCCCGTGCCTTCGGCCGTCAGGTTGACGGCGTTGGACACCCCCAGCGAAACCCGCTGCCCCAGGTGGTTGCGGCCGAAGAGCTCCAGGTATACGGTGCCAACGCCGGGATACCGCGCGGCGAAGCCGGGCTGCAGCTGCACGCGCCCTGAAACGGTGGGGACGCCTGAAGCGCTGGTGGTAAGGTTCCTGGCGGACGGGATGTCGGCCATGAGCGCCCCCGTCAGATTGGTGCGCGTAAGGTCGATGGGGGCGTAATTATGGTCCCGCAGCTGGGCGTATTCGAAGACCAGTTCGGCGCCGGTCAGCGTAGCGGACGACGGCGCGCGCAGCATGGCGAAAGCCGTATACGGCACGCTGAAACTTATCTGGTCGTTGTCGAAAAGCCCGGCGTAAATTGCCGCCGCGGCGCCGCCGGCCGGGTTGCGCGTGAGCGTCAGGGTATACGGGGTTTGCGAGTTGGCTTCCGAGTTGCCGTAATATTCGTTGGGCGCGGCCGAGACCACCAGGTAATAGCGGCCGGCGCGCGGTACGGCGTAGCTGAACGTGATGTCGGGCAGGAGCGTCAGGCAGTCGCCGCTGGCGGGGCAATAGCCGTCGCCGGTGTTGTAGATCTCCGGCGTGGCTTCTCCCACGTAGTTGCGGTCAGCGTCAAAGAAGAACAGCGCGTAGGCGTTATAGGTGCCGTCCTGGCTGCCTGCGGGCAGGGT
Organism: Elusimicrobiota bacterium; assembly: GCA_003482905.1. Lineage (GTDB taxonomy): Bacteria > Elusimicrobiota > Elusimicrobia > Elusimicrobiales > UBA9959 > UBA9959. Next base: position 65,236 of record DMXM01000040.1, on the reverse strand, counting down.
GAGCTTGGCGGTAAATTTCCCGGCCGCGAGAGGCATGGAATAATAATCGACGTCGCCCAGCGGGTAAATGGTGGCGGAAATGGAAGTCTTGTCGGCGGTCTCCGCGGCGCATTCCGGGCCGTTATTGCTGTCGCACATGGAGGAAGTACCCACCTCGTAGGCGTCGCCGCCGGCGGCGGAACCTATGCCGTGGTCGGCGAAGGCGTTCTTAATGTTCGCGCTGTCGCAGCTTCCGGGCCAGCGGGCATTAAACTGGCTGCATGCGTCCACCATCGCGTCCAGAAAATTGGCGAAGTTGTCCGGGAAGTAGAAGAGCGCGGCGTACGCCAGCACGTCGGCCTTGCGCTGGCCGGCGTAGGTCCCGGTGTCGAAGGTGCCAAGGGTGCGGGTCTTGCCGGGCTGCAGGGAATAGAGCGCCTGGGACAGCGGCAGGCTGTCCTCGTGCACTTCCCCCCACCAGTCGTCGGGCATCTTGCGGAACCCCGTGGGAGCGGCGCCGGAAATGTCGCGGGCGCTGGCCTCCCCGGCGCCTATGAAATTCCCCAGCGTGCTGATGGTTTTGCCCTCGCTCCAGAAGGAGGCCAGGGAAAAATAGTCGGCCAGCGCCTCGCTGATTGCCCCGAATTCGCCGAAATTTATTATCGGGTAGATCCTGTTTATTACCAGGTGGATATACTCGTGGCGCACGATGGTGCCGTCCAGCGCGAATGAGCGGTAGTTGCCGTACCAGTCCATCGGCCCGTCTCCCAGCAGGATATTGTCGTTCTCCAGGTCGTAGTAGGCGTTAAGCATGCCTCCGCAGCCGGTGCCGCAGCTGGCCCCCATCATGTCAGCGTCTCCATGCGCGTGCACCATTACCGCCACGCGTTTGGAGAGGTCGGCGGCGGGAAGCAGGGTGTTAGGGTCCAGGTTTATCGCGTCGAAGTAGCGGCGCACTTTATTGAGATGATAGAAAGCGTTCGCCTCCGAGCGGGTATTATAGACCCCGGGGATACCCGCATCCATATACACTCCGGCCTGCCCGGACTCCCAAAGGACCGAGCCGTTGTCGTTGTCCAGTTCATGGTAGGTGGTCGGCAGCAGCAGCAACTTGGTGTTGTTGATAACAAACCCGCTGCTTGTGCCGCTGGCGTCGGTTTTAAGACGGATATCATAGGAGGGGCTCTCGACGGAGGCGCCGTAAAAAGCGTTCCTGCGCAGACCGGTATAGGCCCCCGCGGTACCGCCGCCGCCGTTCACATAAAGTTGATCCCCGTCGTTCATAGAGCCGTAGATATCCAGTTCTCCGACCTGGAACGAGGCAAAATGCGGCAGGGCCATGGCGAAGGTCTTGTTCTGGGCGGTCCAGGTGTCAGGTATCTCGACCGGGTAGGTGTAATCCAGGGAATTGGGGTAGGGGTGCTGGCTTTCCACCCGGGTCTCCGGGGTTACCGTTTCCGTTTCCAGGACCGCGTTACTCCAGCGGGCGCTCTCTCCCCTGAAGTTAGTAACCGAGAAATAAGGGCCTTTAAGCGACGAAAAGGCCTTGCCGGCCGTGCCGGTGCAGTATTCGCCATACTGGTTGGTGACGGTGTTGCTGGAGTAACTTCTGACCCAGACGTATTGGTCCTGCAGCGGAAGATTTTCAGCCGGGGTCCAGGAATTACTGTCGAGGGACGCACTGTTGGGGTCCGTCGGGATCGGGGAGATGGCATAGACCGTGCCGGAGGAGAAGCCGTGCGCGGCCAGGCCGCAGGCCCGGTGAAGGGCGTCGTACTTGAACAACACCTTACCGTCGGCGGCGTCAACGTAATAGACCCAGAGGCCGTTGCCGCGGCCGCGTATCTTCCAGGCCAGCTTTTGACCCCCGGATACTTCGTCGGGGAAGATCACCAGCTCCAGCCTGGAGACCGCCAATCTGCGCCCCAGGTCGGCGCTGGCGGCAGCGGCCGCCGCCTCTTCTGATACGGCAGGAACTGTATTGAGCGCGATCTCCGGCTCGAACTTGCCCTGGTAGCCCGAAACCGAACCGTCGGCGGCCACATGGACCCTCGCATAGGAGAACTCCACCGGCAGGCCGTCCTGATACTGTTGGAACTGCAGATGGGTGACGCCCATGAATTCTTTTTTTGTCGCCAGGCGCAGGCTGAGCGGGTTCACTCCCAGCAGGCCGGCGTTGTCCGCGAAGAACGCCTCAGCGGCGGCTTCCGGGGAGCCCGCATAGCGGGCCGTGCGGCCTCCGGTCAGGGCCTCCGGCAGGGCCGTCCGCGGGCTGTACCGCACTTTCCAGCCTTTCCCCTGCTTCGACGAAAAATTACGGAAAGACTCGCGCGCGGAGAAAGCGGGGACCTTCCGCACTTTGCGCAGCGAGTCGGACAGGGGAGAGATCTTTTTGTCGGCGGCGTAAAGCTGTCCCGCGCCCGCGGCCAGCAGGAGCAAGGCGGCTATAAGGATGATCTTCTTGTTTATAATGGTCATTGCCTTGAGAACCTTTTAAGCACCTGCAGCGCTGCGGATAATTTTACCTGCACATTGATATCGTCCAGCGCCGCCGCCAGCAGGGGCATGGCCTGGTCCTCGGGGAAAGCCGCTACAACGTCCAGCGCGGCAAGTTTTATGTCGGGGCTCACCGCGTCCAGCGCGCCTCGGACGGTGGCGGCGTCGGGCGGCGTGCCGCCCAGTATCAGCCCTTTCTGGGCGATTATCTTCAGGCGGATATCCGAGGTGCCCGCCGCCACGGCCGCCAGTTTGGCCTGCGCCCCAGGGTCCTTTATTCCGGCCAGCGCCGTCATGGCTTTGTATTTCATGGTGGGATTATCATCGTCGGCGAGTTTTAACAGCACCCCCAGCGCCTCTTTCCTGGAGGGGTTGCAGTTGAGAGCGTCCAGGGCGGCCATTTTCACCCTGACCGACTTTTCGGAGACGAGCAGGTTTTTAAGCGGTTCGGCGGCGGCCGCGGAGCAGACCTTGCCCATTACCAGGGCGCTTTCGTAACGCAACGCCTCGTCCTCCGAGGCCAGCGCTTCCGTGAACTGCGCCAGTTCTTCGTCATAGCCTATCCTGGCCAGTTCCCTGGCCGCGGCGTCGCGGATGGTGCCGTAATTGTCGTTCTTCAGCTTAAAGAGAATATCCGAGGCTTTCCCCCGTTTCATTTTTACGAGGGTTTCCATGGCCTTGGCCCGTATCTTGTTCTGGGAGATGATCTTAAGCTCGACCAGCGGCGTATTGGTCACCGCTACCGGGCCCTGGGCGGGGACGTCGTTGATAATGGCGTATAGGGTCTTGACGCCTACCGGGCTGCCCAGTTCCCAAAGGGAGCGGGCGGCGGCTATCCTTACGTATTTGTCTTTGTCTTCCAGCAGTTTCCTGAGGATGCCGGAGGCGGATTTGTTGCCGGCGTCGCCGAGTATTTCGGCGGCCAGGGCGCGCACGTCGGAGTCGTCGCTTTTAATATGCGCCACCACCGTCCCCAGCGCCTTGCGCCCGAGCTCGGCGCGCGACAGCTGCTGCGCCCCGCAGGTGAGGGGCGGCAGGAACAGGAGCGATATAGCCAGCTTAACCATCATATGCATATAGTTTACCGTACCGGTGTTTGCGTTAAGGTTAAGCTTTGGTTACAAAATAGTTGCGTAAACTGGAGGTCCTTAATGAGGATTCGGTCACAACTCCTTGGCGTGCCGTCGCCCGCCAAGGGTCGCGACCCCGGCTCCCTGCTACGGCCTACTGGCCTCGCAGGTCCGCCTTTCGAATCCTGACGCGGGCCATATTATGGCCCGCTCAGGCGGCACGTAAAACGTGCCCCCTGCAGGATTCGAACCTGCAGCCTACTGCTCCGAAGGCAGTTGCTCTATCCAGTTGAGCTAAGGGGGCTCTCGTCGCACCCCGCTCGCACTGCACAGCGATCGGGGCGGATAAACCGCCGGGCTTTAAAGGTGGCGCCCGGTGCTCCACAAGGAGGGCCCTGCCCTCCGTTATGTCGTCGCTTGCTTCCTGCGCTTCGCTTGGTCGCTACGCTGAACCTCCCGAAGCGGTGGTCCTGTTGCCTTACTGAGTGGGCGGGTTGTTAATCTATTCATATTATTATAGAATTTATTTCGTCGCGGGCATAATTACCGCGGACCTGGATTTAAATTGTTCGACGCTTCTCAAGGAGTTTATCATGGGTGGACATTCTCACTGGGCCGGAATAAAGCACAAGAAAGCCATAACTGACGCCAAAAGAGGCAAGGTCTGGACCAAGATCATCAAGGAAATAGCCATCGCGGCCAAGGCCGGCGGCGGAAATCCCGACGATAATCCCCGCCTGCGCTCGGCCATAGCGGACGCGAAAGGCAGCAACATGCCGCTCGATAACGTCAAACGCGCGATACGGCGCGGCACCGGCCAGGAACCCGGCGTGGTTTATGAAGAGATCACCTACGAAGCTTACGGCCCGGGCGGCATAGCCATAATAATACAGGTCACCACCGACAACAAGAACCGCGCCGCCAGCGAGATCCGCAAGATCCTCGACCAACGCGGCGGCAACATGGGCTCCACCGGGGCCGTCGGCTGGATGTTCGAACAGAAAGGCTACCTGGCGGTAAAGAAAGAGGACGCCAAGGAAGACGAACTGATGTCCCTGGCCCTTGAAGTCGGCGCCGAAGATTTCCGTTCCCCGGCGGACTCGGACGAGTACGAGATCATCACCGCCCCGCCCGACTTCGATTCCGTAAAGGCCAAGCTGGAAGAGAAGAAAGTTTCCATAGCTTCCGGCGAAGTCACCATGCTCCCCAAGAACGTGGTGGACGTCGGCGAGGACAAGGCCGAGCAGGTGATCAAGCTGATGGACGAACTGGAAGACCACGAAGACGTGCAGAAGGTGTTCTCCAATTTCAATATCCCCGACGCGGTGATGGCAAAGCTGGAAAAATAGTCCCCTGATGAAGATACTCGGCATCGATCCCGGGCTGGACAGGACCGGCTGGGCCGTACTTGAAAAGAACGGCGCCGCCCCCCCGGGGCTTACCGCCGCGGGCCTCATCCATACGCCCAAGAATACCCCGCTCGAAAAACGCCTTGCCGCCATCTTCGACTCCCTTTCCGAAGTTATAAAGACCCACCTCCCGGACGAGGCGGCCATAGAAGAAGTTTTTTTCTCGAAGCGCGCCGACACGCAGGCTAACACTACGCACGCGCGCGGCGTGATCCTGCTGGCCTGTGAAAAGCTCTCCGTCCCCATAAGCCCTTACAATCCGCGCACCATCAAGAAGACAATTTCCGGCAGCGGCAGCGCCGAAAAGCGCCAGATACAGCGCGTGGTGCAGATAACGCTGAATCTTCCCTCTCCTCCCGAACCCGACGACGTTGCCGACGCCATGGCCGCCGCGCTCTGTCATCTGCGCCTGGCGCCTTTTGCCAGGGCCCTGGCCAAAGCCAAAAACGCCGTGAAGGCGGCGGCGAGATGATCGCTTACCTGAAGGGACGCGTGGTGGCCAAAAACCCCGAAAGCGCCGTTATCGAGGCCGGCGGCGTAGGTTATGAGGTTTTTTTCTGCGAGCCTTCCCTGGAGGCCATAGGCCCCGAGGGGACCGAGGCCGAGGCTTTTATAGCCGAATCCATCAGCATGTACGGGGGCACCGCCCTCTACGGCTTCCTGACCCGCGAGGAAAAGCGGCTTTTCGATATGCTGCGCGACGCGGTACCGAATACCGGCGCCAAGAAAGCCCTGGATTACCTCGGAAAGGCGGTAAAGTCCCTGCCCGATTTTACCCGCGCCGTGACCGCTAAGGACCCCAAGCCGCTTACGGCTATTTTCGGATTTACGGCTAAAACCGCCGAAAAACTTATTGCGGCCCTGAAAGACAAGCTGCCCGCCTCCGGGCTTGGCGGAGGCCCGGCGGGGGCCTTCAGCGCCCCTTCGGGAAGCTACACCCAGGCCATGAGCGCGCTTACGGGGCTGGGCTTTCGCGCGGCCGACGCGCGGGCCGCCATTGAGGCGTCCGCCGCGGAAGCCGGCCCGCAGGCCACTACGGAAATGATAATAAGGCTGGCCTTCAAGCTGCTGGCCCCCAAGTAGCGCCCCGGTAAAATTATAATGGCAAAAAAAGACGATATACTTTCCGCGCGCCCTTCCCCTGACGAAACCGGGCGCCTCGAGTCCGCCCTGAGGCCGTCGTCCCTCGACGAGTTCGTAGGGCAGGCCAGGTTGAAAGAGAATCTCAAGGTCTTCATCCAGGCCGCCCGCGGCCGCCAAGAGCCCCTTGATCATTGTCTTTTCTATTCCCCCCCCGGCCTCGGGAAAACCACGCTCTCTTATATCCTGGCCCGCGAGATGGGCGTGAACATTAAAGTGACCTCCGGCCCCGTGCTCTCCAAGCCCGGAGACCTGGCGGCCATGCTCACCACGGAGCTGGCGGAAGGCGACATCCTTTTCATAGACGAAATACACCGCCTTAACGCGTCGGTCGAGGAAGCGCTCTACCCGGTGATGGAAGATTTTCTTTTTTTTATAAACACCGGCCAGGGGCCGGGCGCCACCACGCTTAAGCTGGCGGTCCCGCGCTTCACGCTGGTGGGCGCCACTACGCGCAGCGGCCTGCTTACCGGCCCGCTGCGCGACCGCTTCGGCATAGTTTTCAACCTGGGTTTCTATGGCGAGGATGAAATAACGCAGATCCTCGTCCGTTCGGCCGGCATACTGGGCAGCAAGGCGGACAGGCCGGCCCTGCAGCTTATCGCCAGGCGGTCGCGCGGCACGCCCCGCATCGCCAACCGCCTCCTGAAGCGCGTGCGCGACTTCGCTTATGTCAGGGCCGGCGGCGTGATAACCCCGGAAGTTACCGAATCCGCCATGACTTCTCTCGAGATAGACGCCGAGGGCCTGGATAACCTCGACCGGCGGATACTGCTGACCATAGCCGAGAAGTTCGACGGCGGCCCCGTGGGCATAGAAACCCTGGCCGTCGCGGTTTCCGAGGAGCCCGACACCCTTACCGACGTTATAGAACCGTTCCTGATGCAGGCCGGGTTCCTCAAACGCACCACGCGCGGCCGCGTCATCACGCCCAAGGCCGCGCTTCACCTGGGGCTGAAGCTTCCGCGCCAGCAAGAACTTATTTAATCTTCAACAATGATACGCATCCTGGCCATACTGTTTTCACTCCATCTTGCCGCGGACTTGCTGGCCGCGGACGGGCGCTCCGACGAAGGGCCGCGCATACGCGTGGCTATCGCCAGGGGCTCCCCCGCCCTTAAGCTGAAAACCTCGTCCAGGATCTACGTGCTGGAAGTAAAAACAGGCAAGAAATTCCTGCTGGTGGAGAACGCCGCCTACGATATAACGGCCGCTGGCGAGGACGTACAGGTGGCCGGGCAGCAGTTGTCATCGCCGATAAAACTCCTGGCGGCCGAAGGGGCGGAGCGCATCCGCCTCGGCAAGAACCTTTATAAAGGGGACATCCTTATCCGGGCGGCGGCGGGAGACCGCCTGGACATCATAGAATACCTGCCCCTGGAGGATTATCTTTACGGCGTGCTTCCCGTGGAAATGAGCCCCGACTGGCCGCTCGAGGCCCTTAAAACCCAGGCTGTGGCTTCGCGCACCTATGCCCTTAGATATATAAACCCGGCCCGCGATTACGACGTCACCGACGGGGTTGAGATGCAGGTATACAACGGGACCTCCAAGGTGAACGCCAGGATAATAGAGGCCGTGACCTCCACCAGGGGCGAGGTGCTTAAATATAAAGGCAAACTTATCACCGCGTTCTTTCACGCCTGCTGCGGCGGCCACACGGCCAGCGCCAAATCCGCCTGGGGCGAGGACGTTACAAAACCGCTTTACGGCGTTGCCGACCCGTTCTGCTCCCCGTCCAGCCATTACCGCTGGGAGGTCTACGCGCCGGCGGCCGACCTGCTGAAGTTCATCCAGACGCGCGGCTCCACCGCCCTCAAGATCAAAGGTGTGCGCGTCCACAAAAAAGACCGTTCCGGCAGAGCGTCTACTTTGAGGTTCACCACGGACCGCGGCGTGAAAGACGCCCCGGTAACGGAATTACGCAAGTACCTGGGTAATTACGAATTCCGCAGCACGTTCATAACCAGGATCTCCCCGGTTAAGGGCGGTTACGAGTTTGGCGGGCGCGGCTGGGGGCACGGAGTGGGCATGTGCCAGGAAGGCGCCAAGTACATGGCGCTCAAAGGCCGGCCCTATAAGAAGATACTGCGCCACTACTACCCCGGCGCGGCCATAACGGATTATGACTGAAGATTCGCTTAACGAATTCGCTCCCCTTGAGATCGAGCCGCTGATCGCGCACCAGCCGGCCGAACCACGCGACTCTTCGCGCCTGCTGGCGGTGCGGCGCTCCGACGGCGCGCTGTCGCACAGGACCTTCCGGGACCTGCCGGACCTGCTCGGCCCCGGCGATATGCTGGTACTCAACCGCAGCAAGGTCTGGAAGGCCCGCCTTGAAGCCGTGAAGGCCACGGGCGGCAAGTCGGAAATACTTCTTATGGCCCCGGCGGGTGGTGACGGCCTGGTCTGGACCGGGCTCTGCCGCAAGGTCCAGCCGGGGCAGGTCCTGACCTGCCGCGGCGGCCTGCGCGCAGAATGCCTGGCCCGCAACCCCGACGGGAGCTACACTTTCAAATTCTCGGCGCCGGTAGACGAGGCCTGGCTGGACGCCAACGGCGAAGTGCCGCTTCCCCAGTACATACTCAAGGCCCGTAAGCGCCGCGGCGTGCAAGCCCCCCCCGACGAGCCTAATTACCAGACCGTATATGCGGGAGAAGCAGGTTCCATAGCGGCCCACACGGCCGGTTTTCATTTCACGCCCGAACTCTTTTCCAGGCTGGCGGCAGCCGGAGTTAAAACGGCTTTTGTCACCCTTCATATCGGCTGGGGCACCTTCAGGCCGGTGCGCTCCGAGGACCCCGCCGCGCACGTGATGATGGAAGAGGCGTGCTGCGTGCCGGCCGACACCGCGGCCGCTATAAACGCGCACCGGGCGGCGGGCGGGCGGATCATAGCCGTGGGCACGTCCTCCATGCGCACGCTGGAAACATTTTCCGACGACAACGGCATAGTCTCATCCGGTTCCGGCCGCGCCGGCCTTTTCATCCGTCCCGGCTACCGGTTCAAGGTGGCCGGCGCCTTCATCACCAACCTGCACGTCCCGGACTCCGCCCCGCTCTATATGACGGCGGCCTTCGCCGGGCGCGAGCTGCTTTTAAAAGCCTACACCGAGGCTGTAAAGGAAAAATACCGCTTCTACTCCTACGGCGACTCGATGATAATTTTGTAGTTACGACGTTTTTAGGAAGGCGAGATGTGTAGTCGGGGCTGCCCGGGGCGCTACCCCGCGAACCCTGGAAGATGGGAACCGTTGCGCGGTTCCCCCCCGCCTTGGGAAATTATGGCGGG
>DMXM01000040.1:0-55626 GCA_003482905.1 Elusimicrobiota bacterium | reverse complement strand
GTGTGTCCCGACCCCGTGCCCGAGAACCCCATACCCTCGACAGGACCCGCGAACTTGCAAGCCTGCCGGGCACCACAAAGGACTTAGAGCATATGGAACATTTCAAGGTTTTGCATAATGATAAGGAGACGGCGGCGCGGGCGGCGGTGGTGAAGACCAACCGCGGTCTGGTGCATACGCCGGTTTTTATGCCGGTGGCCACGCAGGGCACCGTTAAGGCCGTCTCCCAGCGCGACCTGGCCGAAATAGGGGCCGAGTGCCTGTTGTCCAACACCTACCACCTTTACCTGCGCCCGGGCCTGCCCACGCTGGAGAAGTTCGGCGGCCTCAACGGGTTTATGAACCATCCCGGCCCCGTACTCACGGATTCAGGCGGTTTCCAGGTATACAGCCTCAGCCGCCTGCGCAAGATAACGGACAACGGCGTCCATTTCTCCTCCCACATAGACGGAAGCCCGCATTTCTTCACCCCGGAAAAAGTCATAGACTACCAGGCCTCCATCGGTTCCTCCATCTGGACCTGCCTGGACGTCTGCGTAAAGAACCCGGCGTCCAGGGAGGACGCTATGGACGCTCTGAAAAAGACGAAGCACTGGGCGGAAAGGGCCAAAGCGCATTTTATTGAGAAGACCCGCCACATGGACCCGGCGAAGCGCCCGCTGCTTTTCGGCATAGTGCAGGGTTCCATCTACACGGACCTCCGCGCGGAAGCCGCCCGGCACATGGCGGAACTGGACATGGACGGCTTCGCGGTGGGCGGGCTCAGCGTGGGCGAGAGCAAGGCGCAGATGATGGAATCCCTGGCCGCCGTTATGGAGAACCTTCCCAAGAACAAGCCGGTATATTTCATGGGCCTCGGCACCCCCGACGATATCTGGAATTCGGTGGAGCTTGGCGTGGACATGTTCGACTGCGTGCTGCCCACCCGCAACGCCCGCAACGGGCAGGCCCTGACCTCGCGCGGCAAGATGTACGTAAAGAACGCGCCTTACAAGAACGACGATTCCCCCCTGGACCCGGATTGCGACTGCATCTGCTGCCGCAACTATTCCAAGGGTTATTTGTCCCACCTCTTCAAAAGCAAGGAACTGCTGGTCAGCCAGCTGCTCTCCATCCATAACCTGCGTTTCCTGATAAACCAGACCAAGATCATGCGCCTGGCCGCCGCGGCCGGAACTTTTAAGCAGGCTAAGAAAGCCTTTATGGACGCCTATCAGAAAGAGTAAGGCGGCGTAAAATTTGTTACAATAAATGACGATATATCTGACGACGGAGGAATAACAATGCAGAACGGAGCCCTCATGCAGTTGGTGCCCTTTGTGGCAGTAGCCGTGATATTCTATTTCCTGCTTATCCGCCCCCAGCAGAAGCAGCTTAAGGAAACCAAGATAATGCTGGACGCCCTTAAGCCCGGCGACAAGGTTATAACCCGCGGCGGCATGATAGGCGTTATAACGGCGGTAAAAGACGACGAAGTGGAAGTCGAAATCGCCAAGGGAATAAAAGCCGCTTTCACCCGCAGCGCCGTCGGCGCGGTTTTAAACGCGGTTAAGTGATTTCTCGCACAAGGAGCAATAGGAAATGACTAAATTACATTGGAAGATAGGCACCGTGCTGGGCCTGCTCATCCTTTCGTTCTGGCTGCTGTACCCCTCCGTAGAGTGGTACTCCAAGACCAACGACGACAGGGCCAAGACCGAGGCCATGCGCATGCGCCCCAAGCGCATCCTGAACCTGGGCCTGGACCTGCGCGGCGGCACCCACCTGCTGCTCGAGCTCGACGTGGCTAAGCTTGAGAAGAAAGAAAAGCTCAACGACGCCATGGCGCGCGCCATCGAGATCATCCGCAACCGCGTGGACCAGTACGGCGTGGGCGAAACCCCGATATCCCGCCAGGGAGAGCGCTGGATCTCGGTGGACCTGCCCGGCATTTCCAATACCGAGGAAGCCGAAAATCTCATAGGCAAGACCGCCCTGCTGGAATTCCGCCTGGTCAACACCGCTAACGAAGCGCAGGCCGTTCTCTCCAAAGTGGACGGGATGGACGAGCCCCCCTTCGACAAGAAAGGCGCGCTGCTGCCCGAAATAGCCAAAATGATGCCCAAGGGCGCCATGCTCTGCAAGGCCGCCCCCGGCCCCGACGGCGAGAAAGCCCGCTACTACGTGCTTGAGGCCGTAGTGCCGGTGACCGGCGCGTATCTGGAAAGCGCCCGCGTAGAGACCGACCAGCAGTTCGGCACGCCCAGCATCGGTTTCACCTTTAATAAGGAAGGCGGCAAGCTGTTCGAGGAATTCACCGGCGCCAACGTCAATAAGTACCTGGCCATCGTGCTCGACGGCGTAGTCCACTCCGCCCCGGTCATAAAAAGCCGCATAGGCGGCGGCTCGGGCGTGATAGAAGGCTCCTTCACCATGGAAGAAGCCCGCAACCTGGCCATCATCCTGCGCGCCGGCGCCCTGCCCGCCCCGGTCAATATAATAGAGAAGCGCGTCGTAGGCCCCGGCCTCGGCGAAGACTCCATAAAGAAGGGTCTTTCCTCGGCGGCCATAGGCTTCATAATAGTGGTAGCATTCATGCTGGTCTATTACCGCGCGGGCGGCTTCGTCGCCAACATCGCCCTGGCCCTGAACTTCCTGTTCCTGGCGGCGGCTATGAGCTACTTTGGCGCCACCCTCACCCTGCCCGGCATCGCCGGCGTAATCCTGTCGCTGGCCATGGCCATAGACGCCAACGTCCTTATACTGGAGCGTATGAGGGAGGAACTGCTCCTGTCCAAGCCCGTGGCGATGGTCATCCCCACCTCCTACGACAAGGCCTGGAGCGCCATCCTGGACTCCAACGTGACCACCTGGATAGCGGCCATCTTCCTGTTCCAGTTCGGCTCCGGCCCCGTTAAGGGCTTCGCTGTAACGCTGACCATCGGTCTGCTGGTCGGTATGTTTACCTCGGTTTTTGTGACCAGGGCTATATATGAGTTCTGGCTCACTTCCAACCCTAAGGAGCTCAGCATATGATGGTACTCATTAAAAAAACCAATATTGACTTCATCAAAAAGCGCTTCATGTTTTTCGGTATCTCCGCCATAATGATCGCCGCCGGAGCGGCCTCCATGGCGGTCAAAGGCCTTAATCTCGGCTTGGACTTCACCGGCGGCACCCTGCTGCAGGTGCAGTTCGACCAAAAAGTCACCACCGCCCAGGTCCGCGAATCCATGACCAGGGCCGGCCTGGAGACCTCGGTGCAGAGTTTCACGGGGCGCAACGCCTACCAGATAAAGGTGAAGGGCTCTCAGGAGAGGGTGAACGAGATGGCCGATAAGATCATGGCCGGTTTCTCCGCCAGCTTCCCCGGCAATAAGTTCACCGAGGAGAAGCGCGACTACGTGGGCCCCGTGGTGGGCCGCGACCTGGCCAAGAAAGCCCTGTTCGCCTTCATCCTGTCGCTGTTCGGCATCATCGTCTACGTGGCGTTCCGGTTCGCCAACCCCGTCTGGGGCGCGGCCGGCGTCATCGCCCTGCTGCACGACGTGTTCGTGGCCGCCGGCGCGCTGTCCATAACCAACAGGGAGATAGACCTTGTTATAGTGGCGGCCCTGCTGACCATAGCCGGCTATTCCATAAACGACACCATCGTCATCTTCGACCGCATGCGCGAGAATATGCGCATGTTCCCCAAGATGCAGCTGGGGCAGCTGGCCAATACCAGCATAAACGAGACGCTCTCGCGCACGCTGATCACCAACTTCACGGTGCTGGCCGTGGTGGCCGTAATGTTCTTCTACGGCGGGGAAGTCATAAACAACTTCGCCTTCACCATGCTGGTGGGCTCCATCTGCGGCACCTATTCCACCATAGCCATAGCCACCCCGCTGGTTTACCAGTGGGCTAAGAAAGGCAGGTAGGAAGCAGGCGGGGTTAGAGGAAGACGGAACTGATGAGAAAGATAAAAAGGTTCAAGATCCCGGTCTATTCCTACGAAGTGCTGCGCAAGGCGCGCAAGCACAAGCTGGACCTGGCCGGCGCGGGGCTGGCCGAGGAGGCCGCCGTGCGCGAACACGCCTCGGGGCTGGCCGCGGCGCTGGAACCCGCGGTGGTCTTCGAATACCTGCCCGCCGACGACGAGGCCGCCCGCAAGATTAGCGGGGCGGCGCGCCAGCCTCTCACTATCGGCATACTCACGCTCGGCGCCAGCTTCGAGGAGAAATTGGCCAACCCCGCGGATGAAACCCGTAAGCGCCTGGGCCGTATAGCCGCCCAGGTCTTTCTGCAGACGGCGGTAGGGGTGACCGCGGAACTGGCTTTAAGAGAAGCCGAGCCCGAGGGATTCGAACTTGCCCCGGCCATCTATATTTGCTCCTGTCCCGAGCCCGAACTTCCCCCGCAGGAAGCCACGGCGGTGCCGCTTTTTGAGGGTGAACTTATAAAAAGCCTCTTCGCCAGGCTGGACGCCGGGAAGATAGGCGTCTCTTTCGATACGGGAGCTTTCTCCCCCAAGTACTCCGCGGTGTTCGCCCTGCCCTGGCTTTCCAAGAAAAAGAAAAAAGCCGCCGCGGCCTCCAAGAAGTAAAGCCCGGTCCCCTCGTCCATGGGTCATATACTCCTGTTCCTCTACAGTCTGCTCGCTCCCGTCATCGCGGGGCTCTACGCCGTATTCTTCTTTCTCTCCCCCCGCCGCGCGCTGATGCGCGGCCTCGGCGGTGAGTTCAATGAAAGGCTGGGGCTTGGCCCGGCGGCGGCAGGCCCCCGGCCGGTCTGGATACACGCCGCTTCCCTGGGCGAGGTTAAAGCGGTTTCAAAACTGGCGCCGGAACTCTCGGCGGCCTTCAAAGCCCCGCTCCTAATAACCTCCTCCACCGCCTCCGGCCGGGCGGAGGCGGCAAAACTGGGGACCGCCCGCCTCGCCCCGCTTGACTTCTACCCGGCGGCGGCGAATTTCATAAAGAAGAACAGGCCGCTTATGCTGGTGGTGGCTGAAACAGAGATCTGGCCGGCCACGCTCTACGCCGCCGCGAGCTACGGGGTGCCCGTCTTCATGGTGAACGCCAGGATCTCAGGGAAGACCCTGGCTCTTTATGAAATACTGGGACCGCTTGCCCGCCTGGCCTTCTCCGGCGTTAAACAGGTTCTGGCGCAGACGGAGCAGGACGCCGAAAGGTTCCGCCGGCTGGCCGGGTTGGCGGGGAAAGTTGCGGTGACCGGGAATTTAAAGCATGACCAGCTTGGGGGCTCCCAGGCTGGCCAGGACAAGGTGAAACATTTTTTTGAGGCCTCGGACTGGGGCGACTCGCCTGTTTTTACCGCCGGCAGCACCCATCCCGAAGAGGAACCCGTCATAATACAGGCCTGGCTGGAGGCCAGGGCTTCCGTGCCGGGCCTCAAGCTTGTAATGGTGCCGCGCCATCCGGAACGGCTGGCGGAATCTGAAGCCATCCTTAAGGCTCACGGCGTCGCTTTCACGCGCTGGTCTTCAACGGTGGTCCCGGAACGCGCCGACTGCCTGCTGGTGGACGCCATGGGCCTGTTGCAGGCTTTCTACGCCGTCTCGGCGGTCTGCTTTGTGGGCGGCACATTGGACGATACCGGCGGCCACAACCTCCTTGAGCCGGCGCTGTACTCCAGGCCGGCGCTGTTCGGCCCGAATTATATCAACGCGCAGCACGCCGGCGACGTCCTTATAAAAGAAAAAGGCGGCTTCCTTGTGGAAACCGCCCATGAAATGGCCGGGACCCTTGCCCTGCTTTTAAAAGATCCCGCGGCGCTTAAAACCGCTCAGGACGACTCGGCGAGGGCCCTTGCCTCCCTTAAAGGCGCCACCGCTAAGACCATGTCCGCGATAACCTCGTAGTTCCCCCTTGTTAAATAATTTATCTGGCCGTTTCACTGCCCGTTCCCAATGGCGCGGTCAGCCAGCTTCTGGCCAGGATAAGCGTCAGCGGCGTAACGCAGGCTATGAGGGCGTAAATGAACCACATGGTGGAACTGTCCTGCGGGCCCGTAGCCGGCACAAACACGGAAAGGACCTTCCCTGAATAAAGGCCGGTGGTGAACTTGGCGAGGAACCAGGGGATCCCGGCCAGCCCCATATAGGCGCCCACCCGGCCCGCCGGGGCGATGCCCGCCACGTATTCCAGGAACCTCGACGACCAGACCGCCTCGCCGAACGAAAACAATATCACATAGGAGAGAAGGGCCGTAAGGTTGGGGCCCGGCACCAGCAGAAAGGTGGTAACGGCCGAAATAGCCGTGCCGGTTATCATCATGGTGACCACGTTGACGCGGCGCGTGAACGCCGCCACCAGCGGCACGAAGATGACGATGATTATGGGATTGAGCGCCGTGATCCACTCGTATTTGGCGCCTACGGCGGCCGGGAAGCAGCGCATGATATAGTCTGGCATGGTCAGCCATTGATGGGCGAACAGGGTGCGCACCGGCAGCAGGGCGAAGATAAAGAACATGAAGCGCGCGTCGAGGAACGGCAGTTCTTTCAGGTTTTCCACGAAGGTCCTGGGCTTCGCGCCTTTAACCGCCGGAGCGTCGGTGACCAGCCGGTCGCGGGCCTCCACTTTTTTCGTAAAAAAGACCAGGTTGACAAGAAGCATCGTCAGCGTAGCGGCCGTGCACAGCCAGAAAACGCCGGAGATGCCCAGGCCCAGCCCCATGATGTCGCGGCCGCCTACTTTCATGAACGGGGCGTCGGTCCTTATGTAGGGCGAAATAAAGCTTTCCATCACTATGCCCAGGTTCATGATCGCGTAGAGTATGCTGTAGCTCATGGTCGCGGTGCGCGCGTCGGTGTATTCCTTTACGCCGGCGTAAAGCGCCGGTTGTATGACGCCCTCGCCGAAAGCCATGATCAGCAGGCCGGCCCAGCACAATAGGAAAGAAGGCGAAAGCAGGATGTTATAGCCGAACAGCCCAAAGGACGCCAGCGGCACGCCGGACAAACCCGGGGCCAGGACCAGCAGGAGGCGGCCGCCCAGCAGCAGGGCCAGACAGAGGGTGAGAGCGCGCCTGACGCCTATGCGGTCCGAAACGAAGCCGCCGAAGAACATGAAAAGGGTGACAAAACCGGTGAACCATGAGACGCTCAGGCTGACCAGGTCGTCGGGCATGCCCAACCCCTTCAGTCCCAGGAACAGGGTCATCAGGTTCAGTATGCCGAAATAGGCGATGCCGTCGCCGAAGTTTACGACGTTCACCAGCCAGAAGCCTTTGGACGCGCCGAAAAGCATTTTGAGTATTTCTTTAAGGGAGGTTTTATCTTCGTTAGCGTGCATGCGGGAGTCCTTTTTGGAGCAATTGACAAATGATATAATTTTTTATCAATGCCGGATATAACAAAGGCGGACCCGAAGGTGCTGGTGATCAGGATGTCGTCCCTCGGGGATATCATCCTGACCGCCCCCGTTTTCCGCAGCCTCCGGGCCAAATGGCCGGCAGCGCGCCTGGAAATACTGGTAAAGCCCCAGTTCCTGGGAGCGGTTTCCAAAAGCGCGTTTATAGACGCGGCTATCCCTTTCTCCGGTTTCCTCCCGGCGCTCAGGGCCATAAACGCGGCGCGCTACGACGCCGTTATCGACCTGCACGACACGCCGCGCAGCCGCCTGCTAACCTTACTGGCGCGCGTTCCTATAAAACTGCGCTACCGCAAGGCCACGCTTTCGCGCAGGCTCTTCGTTAATTTCCGCATCCCCAGCCCGGCCCTGGAGAAACACACCCTTGAGCGCTATCTGGACACGCTCTCCGGCCTTGGCGTGCCGGCCGCGCATTCCGGGCCGGAGCTGGGCGACTGGACTTCCGGCGCCGAGAAGCCGCACCTTAAACCGGGCCCGCTCAAGATCTGCCTCCTTCAGACGGCCTTCCTGGGCGACTGCGTCCTGACCCTCCCCCTCCTGAAAAAGATCAAGGAGGTGCTGCCAGGTTCCTCGGTCGCCGTGATCACCAGGCCGGAAACCGCGGGCATCTTTTCCGCCTCCGGCCTGGCCTCGGAGATTATAGAGGACCGGAAGAAAACCGCGGCCTCCGGGCTGGAGGAATTCCGCCGCCTGGCGCGGGAATTACGCGCCGGGAATTATGACGCGGCCATAATTCCCCACCGCTCCCTCAGGAGCGCGCTCCTGGCCTGGTACGCCGGCGTCCCGGTCCGGGTCGGCTTTTCCTCCAGCGCCGGAAGCCTGTTCCTCACCCACAAGGTCCCTTTCTCCTGGCTGCTTCACGACGTGGAGCGGAATCTCGCGCTTCTTTCGCCGCTGGCGGAAAATCTTAAAACGGCTTTTCCCGGCCTGAACACGGGCGCCGCGGCGGCCCCTTTCGGGCCGGCGGACAAGATAACCGCGGGGATCAACGCCGGCTCGGCCTGGCCGACCAAACGCTGGCCCGCCGCCAACTGGGCCCGCCTGATACGCCGGCTTGCGGGCCCGGGCGGAGGCAGGGTTTTGCTGGTGGGCGGTCCCGGCGAGAGGGACTGGAACGCTGAGATAGAGCGCCTGGCGGGCCCCGAACATTGCCTGAACCTGACAGGCAAGACCACCATGCCGGAATTGATGGAGGCCATACGCCCTCTGAAGGTTTTTATTTCCAACGATTCGGGACCCATGCACATAGCCGCGGCCCTGGGCGTACCGGCCGTGGGGATATTCGGGCCCACCACCCGCGAACTTGGTTTTTTCCCTTACGGCGGCGGTAACCGGGTAATTGAAACCCCCCTGGCCTGCCGTCCCTGCGCGCTGCACGGTTCCAGGAAGTGTCCGCGCGGGCATTTCCTGTGCATGCGCCTGCTTACCGTGGATGAAGTTTATCAAGCGGCGGCGGCAAAACTGGCTGAATAGGAGATCTATGGCGTCTTCAATCGCTGTCCTGGTACTCGCGGTTCTGGCCTTCAGCGCCCGTTGGGCCTGGTGGCGCGGGAAAAAACCCGGCTTGTGCGTCCTCTGCTACCACAAGATAGGCGTCCCGCCGGCCGGCTCAAAACTGAAGGACCTGTGGGTAAGCCCGGAGCGCTTCCGCGCCCATGTAAAATATCTCCTGGACCACGGCTACACCACGCTGTTCTTCTCCGATCTTAAAAAAGCCTTCGATTCAGGCGCGGAGCTTCCGGCGAAGTCCGTCCTTATCACTTTTGACGACGGGTATGAGAACAACTACACCCTGGCCTGGCCCATACTTAAGGAACTCGGGGCCAAAGGGAATATCTTTGTCGTCTACAATACCATCGCCAAAGCCAACCTCTGGCACAACCCGGCCTCCGAACCCTGGGTCAACATGGCCACCCTGGCCCAACTGAAAGAAATGCAGGAGAGCGGGGTAATGGAATACGGTTCCCATACCATGAACCATCCGCATCTTTCGGCGCTTAAACTGGAGGACGCGGCTTGGGAAATGGAAGAGTCCAAGCGCCAGCTCGAGGCGGCGTTCGGCTCTGAAATGTGCGCTTTCGCATATCCCTACGGCGACGGCGCCTATGCCCCCGCCATCCGCGCCCGCGCCCTCGCGGCGGGCTATACCTTCGACTTCAGCTTTCTGCAGGGCAAGACATTGTGGCCGTGGGACCGCGCTGGCGGGCCTATAGACCGGCTGTTCATACGCCGGGGAGACAATAACCTGGACCTGGCCCTGCATCTTTCGCGCGGCGCTTCCCGGTTATAAGGGAAGCGGGGCTAAAATCTCTTTGCTATAATAGATTTCGCGAGGTGACGATTATGGATAATATCGGAATAGGCAAACTTGTGAGCGAACTGGCCATGACCAACACAGAACTCTGGCACGAGGAAGATAAAGCCAGGGTCGGGGACGTTCCGGCCATAGCCGCCGCAAAAAAGAACATAGATAAGCTCAACCAGAAACGCAACGACCTGATAGAACGTATAGACGAAAAAGTACTGGAGGCCATAGATGGCGGAAACAATAGGCAGCCTGGCCGATAAGCTCAGCATCATACAGTTGAAGATCTACCATATGCGCCAGCAGGTGGCGCGTACCGACGTCGATGAAACCCACAAAGAGGCCTCCCGCGCCAAGGTCGCCGTGATGGAAACGCAGCGCGCCGATCTCGAAGAGGAGCTGACGAAGCTGGCCTCGGACGTGGCCGCCGGCCGCGTACGCCTTAAGATCTACAGGCAGTTCAAAATGTACAACGACCCGCGCTACCGCTCCGGCGCCCTGCCCGTCTGACCATGGGCCCCGGCATACTCATAATAGTGTTCAAGGGCATAGGGGACGTGCTCCTTACCACCCCCCTGCTCAGGGCGCTTAAAAATGGCATGCCGGACAGCAGGCTGTACTTCCTCACCCGCCGCCCTTCGCGCGGGATACTCGAGAATAATCCGCGTCTCTCCGGCGTCTTTTACAGGGAGGACCGGCCGCTGGGGGCCATACGCAGGGCCGGCATAGACATTTCACTGGATTTCATGCGCTCCACCTCCTCCGGCTTCTACGCCCTTTTCAGCGGCGCCAAAAAACGCCTGGCTTTCCGCTATCCCGCCGGGCGCCTGTTCCACAATATCATGCCCGTAAAAAGGGAGGGAGCGGGCTACACCGTTTATGACCGCCTGCAGCTGCTGGAGCCGCTGGGCATACCTCACGACGGGCATTCCCCCGAACTTTCTTTCGGTCCCGGGAACGCGGCCAGGGCGCAGGCCTTCCTGGACGGGGCAGGCATCCCCCCGGGAGCCTTTACCGTCACCCTCGACATAACCAGCCCGCGCGAACACCGGCGCTGGGCCCCCGCAAATTTCGCCCGCCTGGCCGACAGCCTGGCCGCCGGCTTCGGCGCCCGCGTCATTTTTCTCTGGGGACCCGGGGAGCTGGATTATGTCAAAGCCGCTATGGCGGCCTCCTCGGAGAAGCACCTGCTTTGCCCCGACTTCGACCTGTTAGACCTGGCCGCGCTGCTCAAGCGCTCTTCATTGCACGTCGGCACCAGCTCGGCGCCCATGCACATAGCGGTAAGCCAGGGCACCCCCACTTTTACCGTGTACGCGCCGGAGAATTCCCCGGCCAGCTGGAGCCCTCCCGGCCCGCAGCACGCCTGGGCGCAGGGCGACCTGGCCGCGCTGTCCTTTGACGCCGTCTGGGCGCGCCTTGGCGCGCACGCCGCGTCCCTGAGGGGGTCCGCCCGGTGAAGAATCCGCACTTCTCGGCAAAACTTCTGCGCGACCGGCTGAAAAGCGACGCGGCCGGCAATATCGCGCTAAAGGCGCTTTCGCTGGTTTACACCGGGGTCATCGCCGCAAGGCGCTGGCTGTACAAAACCGGCGCCATCCGCCCGCGCAGCCTGCCCGTCCCGGTCATCTGCTTCGGCAACATCTCTTCCGGGGGCACCGGCAAGACGTCCACCGTCGTCGCCGCCGCCCAGGAGCTGGCCAGGAGCGGGCGCCGGCCCGCCGTGCTGCTGCGCGGTTACAAGAGACGGTCCTCCAAACACAATGTCGTGGTATTGGCCCGCGGCCGCAGCTTTGACCTGGCCGATACGGGCGACGAGGCGCTTATGCTTTACAGGATGCTGGAGAAGGAAGGCGTGCCCGTGCTGGTGTCCTCCGACAGGTACGCCTCGGGAATGACGGCGGTGAACGAGCTGGGAGCGGACGTGATCCTGATGGACGACGGGTTCCAGCACTTCGCCCTGGCCCGCGGCACCGATATCGTCCTGGTGAACGCCACCGCCCCGTTTTACGCCGACAGCGTCCTGCCCCACGGAGACCTGCGGGAACCCGCGGCCGGCCTGGCCCGCGCGCGCGCGGTGATAATTTCCCATTGCGAGCAGGGCCGGCAGGAAACCATAGAGGAGCTCTGCGCGCAAATCAAAACGCTGAACCCCGGCGCCCAGATCATAGAAAGCATGCATGCCCCGGAATTCTTTCTTGACCCGGTCACGGCCCACCCGGTGGACCTCAACGTCCTCAAGGGCAGGCCGGCTGCGGCGCTCTCGGCGATAGGCGACCCCGACTCCTTTGAAGGCGCGCTGCGCAAAATGAAGATAGACCTGAAACAGGTCTGGCGCTACCCGGACCACCACGCCTTCACCCTGGCCGAGCTGGCGGCGGCGCAGCAGGCCCGCGGGGAGCTCCCCCTGATCACCACCTATAAGGACTTCGCGCGTTTTCCCGCCGGCTGGCAGGAGATACTTAAGGGCGGGGTCCTGATACTTTCGGTGAAGATAGTATTTCTCTGCGACGGCTGGAAGAAGCTGACCGAAGTAATGGACGCAGCGGCCGGCGGGAAAGCCTGATGCGCGCCTGGCCCCGCCGGGTAAAAGCCCTCCCCCCCGCCCCCACGGCTTTCCTCGACAGGGACGGCGTGCTGAACTGGAACAGAGCGGGGGCCTATGTGACGCGGCCGGAGCAGATCAGGCTTTACGCCGCCGCCGCCCCGGCGCTGCGCCTGATGGCGGCCAAGGGCTACCGGCTGGTAGTGCTCACCAACCAATCCGGCGTGGCCCGCGGCTATATAACTCTCGCCCAGGCGCTGGCTATAAACATGAAATTACTGCGCGACCTGCGCCTTAAAGGCGCCGCGGTCGATGCCGTCTATTTCTGCCCGCACGGGCCCGGCGAGAAATGCGCCTGCAGAAAGCCGGAACCCGGACTGATAGAAGAAGCGAACAAGGATATCCCGGCGGATATGGAGCGCTCTTTCATGGCCGGGGATAAAAAAAGCGACCTGGCCCTGGCCAGGCGGGCGGGCATAAAGGGACATTTGGTGCTTACCGGCCACTGGCGTTCCGCCGGCCCGGCCGCCGCCGCCAAAGGCTACGGGAGCCTGCTCGCCCTTGCCAGATCCCTGCCGGACTATAAAAGGAAAACGATATGAAAAAACGCATTCTGATTTCGCAGATAGCGACGCTGGCCCTGCTGATAGCCGCCCGGCCCGAAAGCTGGAAACTGTTCTGGGCCGGCCTGGCGATAATAGTGCTCGGGCAGGCGGTACGCCTGGCCGCCAGCGCGGCTATAGTGAAATCCAGGACCCTCACCACCACGGGGCCTTACTCCGCCGTGCGCAATCCCCTGTACCTGGGCACCATGCTGATGACCGCCGGCCTGGTCACCATGCTTTCGGCCCCCTCCCGGCCCCTGCTTACCGCCGGGGTATGGGCCTTCGCGGTGGCCGCTTTCGGCTGGATCTATTATGTGACGATAAAGGCCGAAGAGGTCTTTCTTCTGGAGACTTACGGCAAGGATTTCAAGGCCTACATGGAGTCGGTCCCCGCCATCCTGCCGGGATTGCGCGGCCTGGCCGGTTTTTTCGACATTACCGCCTACTCCAGGGAAGTTTTTATAAAGAATAAAGAGTGGCGCGGCATGAGCGCGGCCCTCGCCCTGGCGGCCTTAGTGGCCGCCCGCATTAAATATGGTTTTTAAAGCCCTCCTGCTGGCCCTCCTGCCCTGTTCCCAGGCGAACGCGGAGCGGAGCCTGCTGACCCACCCCTACTGGGACCTGCCTTCGGCCACCGCCCCGGTCAGCCGGGCCCTGCCGGGCATAGGGAGCGGAGAGAACCTGGAATACGATATTTACTGGGGCGCCATAAAAGTGGGAAGTTCCTTCATCAGGGTGGAGCACACCGTCACCATCTCTTCGCGCCCCGCCTGGCACATAATCTCGGAAGCGAGATCCGGCTCTTTCATCGCCAACTTCTACAAAGTGGACGACCGCAACGAGGCCTGGATGGACGCCGAGGACCTCAGCTCCTACGGCTATTACAAGAAGATCTCGGAAGGAAAGCATTTCTTCAACGAATGGGCGGTCTTCGACGTACGCGGCGGCAGGTTCTACGGCACCAAAATGAACCGCAAGCGGCAGGTCTCCGACTTCGAAGGCCCGCTGGACAAGCCGGTCAACGACGTGCTTTCGGCCGTCTACCGTTTGCGCGCCATGTCCCTGGAACCGGGCGCCAGGGTGGAAATGGACCTCAATACCAAACGCAACTGGCGGATGTCGGTGAAGGTGGGCAAGCGCGAAAAGATCTCCACCGCCTACGGCAGGAAGAAATGCGTCCTGCTGGAGCCCATGCTGGGCGAAGAGGGGCTGTTCGTGGCGAAAGCCGGCAAGCGCATGCTGGTGTGGATCACCGACGACGAACTTAAGCTCCCCATGGTCCTGAAGGCCGAGATCTTTATAGGATCGGTTACCGCAAAACTCGTCCGCCGCACCGTAACCCCCTGAACTCCCCAAACCCTCATTTGTTATAATATCTATATTATGACAAAGGCTGGATTTAACAAGCTTTCCAAAATTGCCGCCGGTTTCCGGGGCAGGAAGATAGCGGTATTCGGCGACATGATGCTGGACCGCTACATCAAAGGCTCCGTAAAGCGTATCTCCCCCGAGGCCCCAGTACCGGTGGTGCGGGTCAACTCTGAATCCTCCGTCTGCGGCGGCTCGGCTAACGTGGCTGTCAACCTGGCCGCCCTGGGCGCCGCCCCCATGCTTGTCTCCGTGGCGGGCCGCGACGCGGCCGCCGAAGAGCTGGCTTCGCTGCTGGCGGCCTCCGGCGTGAGCGGCGGGTCGCTGGTGCGCGACATGGAATTTCTCACCATAGAAAAGACCCGCGTCATAGCCGAGCATCAGCAGGTGGTGCGGTTCGACCGCGAAGCCGCGGGGCATATGGGCCACGGCGTAAAGAAAGCGGCGCTGGCCTCCCTGGAGAACGCGCTCAAAGCCGGCTGCGAGGCGCTGATCCTGTCGGATTACGGCAAAGGGCTCCTGGAGCCCGATACCATAAAGGCGGCCGCAGCCATGGCCGCCAGGCGCCGGATACCGGTTTTTGTGGACCCCAAGGTGGAACATTTCCAGCTTTACCGCGGCGTCGCCTGCATCACGCCCAATACCCTGGAGGCTTTCGGCGGGATGCGCGTCCCCCATAAGGACGGCCAGCAGGCGGCCGAGGACCTGGGCAAGTCTATCATGGCCAAGCTCGGCTGCCGCTCCCTGCTTATAACGCAGGGCGAGCACGGCATGACGCTTTTCACGCGCAGGGGAACCGCCGTCGCGGCCACCCACATTCCCACCCGGGCGCGCGAGGTCTTTGACGTGACCGGCGCCGGGGATACCGTTGTTTCCACGCTGGCGCTCACCTGGGCGGCCGGCGCCACACCCGAGGAAGCCGCCACCGCGGCCAACTTCGCCGCAAGCATAGTGGTGGCCAAACTCGGCACCGCTTCGGTTACAAGGGAAGAACTTATAGAAAGCGCAAGATCATGGCTGACTGTTTAATCGTTATCCCGGCCCGCTACGGGTCCCGGCGTTTCCCCGGCAAAGTGCTGGCGAAGCTCGCCGGCAAGCCCGTGATACAGTGGTGCTGGGAAGCCGCCGTCAAAACGCGCCTGGGCCCGGTAATAATAGCCACTGAACACCAAAAGGTCCTTGATTTCGCCCGTTCCATAGGGGCGCGCGCCGTAATGACCAGCCCGCGCTGCCAGTCCGGCACTGACCGCGTCAGCGAAGCCGCGCGCGGTGCTAAAGCCCGCTTCATCCTTAATTTCCAGGGCGACGAACCGTTCATGCTGGCTTCCACCCTGCTGAAGGCTTTTAATAAACTTAAGTCCTCGCCCGACTGCGCCATAGGCACGGCTTGCTCGCGCATTACGAAGAAAGAAGAGATAGAGAACCCCAACTGCGTGAAGGTAGCCATGAACGCCGCCGGGCGCGCCCTCTATTTCTCGCGCTCCCCCATCCCTTTCCACCACCCCTTATCCGAGCTGAAGGGCTACCCGTACTACAAGCACTGCGGTTTCTACATCTACCGCCGCGAGGCACTGCGGGAATTCGTAAGACTCAAGCCCAGCGCGCTCGAGCGGCTGGAGCGGCTGGAGCAGCTGCGCGCGCTAGAGAACGGCATGAAGATAGCGGTGGCCGAGGTTCCAGAACTGGGCCCCGCCATAGACGTGCCGGCGGACCTCAAGGCGGCTGAAAGATTCCTTAAAAAAAGGCTTAAAAAATGACGCGATATATATTTGTCACCGGCGGCGTGGTGAGCTCGCTGGGCAAGGGCATAACCGCGGCCTCCATAGGGCGCCTGCTTAAAGCCCACGGGCTCTCGGTCACCATCGCGAAGTGCGATCCCTACATAAACGTGGACGCCGGCACCATGGCCCCTCTGCAGCACGGCGAGGTCTTCGTTACCGACGACGGCGCCGAAACGGACCTGGACCTTGGCTACTATGAACGTTTTCTCGGCATAGATACCTCGCGCGTCAACATCATGACCGCCGGCCAGATCTACCAGACGGTGATAGCCTGCGAACGCGCGGGCGGCTACCTGGGCCAGACCGTCCAGGTGATCCCGCATATCACCGACGAGATAAAGCGGCGCTTCATTAAAGCCGGGGAAGGCTTCGACATAGCGATCATAGAGATAGGCGGCACGGTGGGCGACATTGAAAGCCTGCCGTTCCTGGAGGCGGCGCGCCAGATGCGCCCCGACCGCATGCGCAACGACGTGCTCTACCTGCACGTCACCCTGGTGCCCTACCTCAGCGCCTCCGACGAGCTCAAGACCAAGCCGACCCAGCACTCGGTCAATAAGCTGCGCGAGATAGGCATAGACCCGGACATCATAGTCTGCCGCGCCGAGAAACCGCTGGCCCGCGACATCAAGAACAAGATAGCCCTTTTTACCAGCGTGCCGAAAGAAGCCGTTATCGACGCCCCTGATTCCCCTTCTATCTACGACGTCCCGTTCCTC
Source organism: Elusimicrobiota bacterium (assembly GCA_003482905.1). Taxonomy (GTDB): domain Bacteria; phylum Elusimicrobiota; class Elusimicrobia; order Elusimicrobiales; family UBA9959; genus UBA9959. The sequence goes on along the minus strand of DMXM01000040.1, from coordinate 38,945 downwards.
CTGAAGGCCCAGGGCCTGGACGAGCAGATCATGATGCTGCTGCGGCTGAGGAGCGCCAAGTGGGATTTCGAGGAATGGACAGACTTCGTGCAGCGCCTGAAGAAAGCGGCCTGCGCGGCCCCGGTGCGCATCGCCATCGCCGGCAAATACACCAAGCTCAAGGATTCATACAAGTCCCTGGTGGAAGCGATACAGCACGCCGCCATCGCTAACGGGGTAAAGGCCGAACTGGACTATGTGGACGTGGAGGCGGCGGATTTCAAGGAGAACCTGGCCAAAGCCGACGCCCTGATAGTGCCGGGCGGCTTCGGCGACAGGGGAATAGAAGGTAAAATAGAGGCCGTACGCTATGCCCGCGAGAACGCTCTCCCCTTCCTGGGCATCTGCCTGGGCATGCAATGCGCTACCATAGAATTCGCCAGGAACGTGCTGGGACTTAAGAAGGCGCACTCTTCGGAGTTCGATCCCAGAACCCCCCACCCGGTGGTGGACCTAATGACGGCCCAGAAAGGCGTCAAGGACAAAGGCGGCACCATGCGCCTGGGCGCCTGGCCCTGCAGCATAAAAGCCGGGACGCTGGCCCGCAAGATCTACGGCAGCGCCCTGATCTCCGAGCGCCACCGCCACCGCTATGAGTTCAACTCTAAGTATATCCCGCTTTTCGAAAGTAAAGGAATGGCGGTCAGCGGCACTAACAGGAAGATCGGTCTGCCGGAGATGGTGGAAATAAAAAAACACCCGTGGTTCGTCGGGGTGCAGTTCCACCCGGAGTTCAAATCCAAGCCGCTGCTGCCCCATCCGCTGTTCTTCAGCTTTGTAGCGGCCGCGGTAAAGAACAGGAAGAAATAGGCGGCATACTGCGTTTTACAAGGAGTTGCGCGTGGCTAAACAGAAAGAGGTGAAAGTCGGGAAAGTCGTATTTTCCAACAGCAGGCCGCTGGCTTACATAGCCGGCCCCTGCGTCATAGAATCCCCCCGCGCCTACGCCGCCGAGGCCGGGGAACTTAAAAAGATATTCGCCGCCCTTAAAACCCCGTTCGTCCTTAAGGCCTCCTTCGACAAGGCCAACCGGACGTCCCACAATTCTTTCCGGGGCATCGGGATGGAAAACGCGCTGAACTTTCTCAGGGAGCTGAAGACCCGCCTTGACCTGCCGCTGCTGGTGGACGTGCACGAGCCCGCGCAGGCCGCGCGCGTGGCCGAGGCCGCCGACATACTGCAGATCCCAGCCTTTATGTGCCGGCAGACCGACCTGCTTTTCGCCTGCGCCGACACCGGCCGCGTGGTGAACGTTAAAAAGGGCCAGTTCCTCTCCCCGTGGGAGGCCGAGAATATCGTAAAGAAACTGGAAAGCCGCGGCGCCAAGGGGATAATGCTGACCGAGCGCGGCTCCTCCTTCGGCTACGGGAACCTGGTGGTGGATATGCGCTCCCTGGAGATCATGAAAGATTTCGGCTACCCCGTAGTTTTCGACTGCACGCATTCCGTGCAGAAGCCCGGTGGGCTGGGCACCGCCACCGGCGGCGACCGGCGCTTCATACTGCCGCTGGCCAAAGCCGCCGCCGCCCTTAAGATCGCCGGTCTTTTCTTTGAGGCGCATCCCAACCCCGCCAAAGCTCTTTCGGACGGGCCCAATTCGCTCAAGCTTACCGCCGTAAAGCCGATGGTCTCGGCGTTGAACCGCGTGGACCGGCTGGCCCGGGAAATAGCGGGACTTAATTCAAAATAACGTAGAGGATAAAACATGAAATGCACCAACTGTGGACAGGAAAACAGAGCCGCCCTTAAATTCTGCAAAAAATGCGGCGTAGACCTTACCTTGCCTCCCGCCTGGTTCCCGGACTGGCGCTGGCACTTAAAGGCTCTTTGCTGGATCTACCTGGCCCTGGTGGCCGTGTTCTTCTCCGTCAGCTACCTGCTAAAAAGACTCCCCCCCCCCTACGACCAGCGGCAGATACCCCCGGAAATGACGCCCTGGCTTAATCCGCACAAGGTCCCCGGTAAATAATGACCGCAAAAGACCGTCTTATACTGAAAACCGCACGGGGCGTGGTGGCCTCCGAGTCCCGCGCGGTGGCGGGGCTCTCCAGGACGCTGGACGCCTCCTTTCTGAAAGCCGTAAAAATACTGGCAGCCTGCCCGGGCAAAGTGGTCCTGCTGGGCGTGGGCAAGTCCGGCCTGATAGCCCGCAAAATAGCCGCCACGCTGGCTTCCACCGGAACGCGCAGCGTCTACCTGCACCCGGTGGAATCCCTGCACGGGGACCTGGGCATGATAGCCTCCGACGACGTAGCCGTGGCGCTTTCCTACTCCGGCGAGACCGAAGAGACGGCCAAGCTCCTGCCTATACTCCGGCGCCAGGGGCTGCCGGTAATAGCCATTACCAATAACGCCGCCTCCCGGCTGGCCCGCAACGCCGACGTGGTGCTGCGCCTGCACGTAAGGTCCGAGGCCTGCCCGATGGACATCGTGCCGACCTCCTCCACCACCGCCATGCTGGCCCTGGGCGACGCCCTGGCCGTCACGCTGATGACCCTGAAGGGCTTCGGCCGCGGTCATTTCGCGCGTCTGCACCCCGGCGGCAACCTGGGCAAGCTTTTAAACCTCAAGGTCTCGGACCTGATGCATAAAGGCCGCGCTAACCCCGTGGTAAAAGAGGGCCAGAGCGTGGCCGACGCGCTCGGGGCGATGACCGCCACCCGCGCGGGCGCCGTGTCCGTTACCGGCCGCGGCGGCAGGCTTACCGGCTACTTTACCGACGGCGACCTGCGCCGCTGCCTGCAGGGCGGGTTGGCCGGCCTGGACGTGAAGATCTCAAAGCTCATGACGCGCCGTCCGCTGACCGTCCACCCCGACACCATGGCGATGGAAGCCGCCCGCCTTATCTCCGACCGCAAGATAGACAATCTGCCCGTGACGGACCGCCGGACCGGGCGCCCGGTGGGTATCATCGACGAGCGCGACCTGCTCAAGGAAGGTTTAGGTTGAAGAGACTCCTCCTGTCCGCCCTGCTCGGGCTGGCCGCCTGCTCCGGGGACGAGGCCCGCGAGGCCGCCCCCGGCGTAAGCCTGCTCAGGGATTTCTCGATCGCCGAGGCCGAGGGCGGGACGGCGCGCTGGCGGCTGGACTCGCGGACCGCGCGCATGGACGAGAAGGCCGGAATGATCTATTTCGACTCCCCCCGGGTGAAATTCTACGACGAGGATAAGGTTTCCTCGGAGATCACTTCGCTCAAGGGGAGCCTCCGGATGCACAAGAAAGCGGCCGAATTGACCGACAAGGTCCTGGTCAACGCCATGAAAGACGGAATGCTGCTTAAAACCACCAAGCTTTTCTACAGTTCGGCCCGGGGCAAGATCTGGACGGAAGAGCCTGTCACCATCTACAAAGGCCGCACCGTAATAACCGGCCGGGGCTTTACGGCCAATCCCGACCTCTCTGAAATACAGATAGAACACCAGGAAACCAGGATGGCCGGGAAATGAGAATAATCCACCTCCCCCTCCTGTTCCTGCTGGCGGCCCCGGCGGCCGGCGCGGACCGGGAGGACTTCCTGATGGGGTCCGTGATAAAAAGCGACAAATGGACCATGGACCGCGTCCGCGACAGGGAGATCTTCGACGGGAACGTCTCGTTCCGCAACCCCAGGTACAACCTTAAGGCCGACCACGCCCTTTACGAGAGAAAGGCGCGGACCTGGGACATGACGGGGGCGGTGTACATCCTGCGCAGTTTTGACGACAAATCACTGATAGAGGCCAAATGCGACAGCGCCCGCTTCCTGGAGGGCCCGGAAGAGTCCTACCTGGAGCGCGGCGCGCTGCCGGTGCGCATGAAGTATACGGGCACGGACGGCAAGACGCTCAACGGCCGCTCGGACCGCGCCCGGGCGGAGAACAGGACCGGCCTGATGTTCTTTACGGGGGCCTTCGCGCTTTCCACCGAGAACCTGGATATTTATTCGCGGAAAGGGCTCTACGACCGCAACGACCGGACCTTTCTGATAGAGGAATCCACCCCGCTGGCGGTGGGAAAGCGGGAGGGCTATGACTTCGCCATCAACTCGGAGAAGATCAAGTTCTTCAAGGACACCCGCGATATAAAATTCTATAATAACGTGACCGGCTGGGTAAAAGACGACCCGCGAAAACCCTTTACACAAAAATGAAACTCGAATGTGACCTTCTTGAAAAATCCTTCGGCCGCCGCCAGGTGGTGAACGGCATTTCCCTGCGCGTGCACTCCGGCGAGGTCTGCGGCCTGCTGGGCCCCAACGGCGCCGGCAAGACCACTACTTTCCACATGCTGGTGGGCTTCCTGGAACCCGACGCCGGCAAGGTTTACATGGACGGCCGCGACGCCACGAAAGAACCCATGTTCGAGCGGGCCCGCGGCGGTATCGGCTACCTGGCGCAGGAGCCTACGGTTTTCCGCGGGCTTACGGTGGCGCAGAACCTGGAAGCTATCCTGGAGCGGACCACGCCGGACAGGAAGGTTATGCGGGCGCGCGTGGAGTCGCTGCTGGGCGAGTTCGGCTTGATGAAACTGAAGGACCAGAAGGCGTGGACGCTCTCGGGCGGAGAGAAGCGCCGCCTGGAAGTGGCGCGGGTGATGATCAACGACCCCAAGATCATACTGCTCGACGAGCCTTTTGTGGGCATAGACCCCATTACGGTCAGCGACCTCAAAAAGATAATTCTCCATCTCAAGGACAAGGGCATAGGCGTCCTGATCACCGACCACAACGTGCGCGAAACCCTCTCCATCACCGACCGCTCCTACCTCATCTACAACGGCCAGATCCTCATCGACGGCAACGCCGACAAACTCCTCAACGACCCCCAAGCCCGAGAGCTCTACCTAGGCTGGGACTTCAAGCTGTAAACCGGTATAAACACGAACGTGACGGCAGGCCTGCAAGTTCGCGGGTCCTGTCGAGGGTATGGGGTTCTCGGGCACGGGGTCGGGACACACCGTGCCCGCCCCTCCTCTCTCGGCCTCCGCGCTTACGTAAGCGTCGGCCTCCGAGAGGGCCCTCCAACCCCATACCCTCGCCACCCGCTCCCATTATACGCCTGCCTTAGTCTAATACTGTGCGGAGTCAGGATCGTTTAATATTAGTGCAGAGCACGGCGGATTTACGCCCGGAGGGCTGGCGAGGGGGCCGGGTTAGCAAAAGCCTGCCGGAAGCCCGAGCTTGCATAAGCGCGAGGGCTGAGGCGGGCAGGCGCGCGCACGGTGTGCGCGACGCCGGTTTTGCGTTCCGGCCCCCTTGGCAGCCCGACTTCGCATCTCGACGTGAGTTCCCCCGCGTAAATCCGACGTGCGGGGCTTACGTGGGTTTACTTCTTTGGATTCTTTAGGTGAAGGTCTCCAGGTGGGTGTGCAGGCCGTGCCGCTTGATGAACTTAAAGGCGGCGGCGTGCTGGGCCTCGGCGCGGGCGGTCTGGCCCATCAGGTAGTAGAGATTGGCCAGGGAGAGCAGGGTGAGGGCTTCGCCGCGGGGTTCCGAGCGGCCCTTGAACAGGGCGGCGCCCTTGCTGTAATGATCGAGGGCGGCGTGGAAGTCTCCGTTCTTTTTCTTTATCTCGCCCATCCCCCACTCCACAAAACCGAGATCCGCCCAGTCGGAGATGCCGGAATACAGCTTATGCGCGCGGGCATACCCCGCGTACGCCTCCTCCAGCCGCCCGATCTGGCGCAGAACGTTGGAGGTGCCGCATTCGGCATAGGCCTTGGCAAAAGTGTCGTCGGTGGCCGCGAACAGCCGCCTGGCCCGCACATAGCAGTCCAGCGCCCTGCCCATGAACCCGGCCACCCGGCTGAGCCCCCCCATACCGAACAGCGCGTAACCCGCCGCCGCCTCGTCGCCGTCCTTCCTGGCGAAATTAAGCGAGGCCTCGAAGGCCGCTATACCTTCGGCATAGCGCCCCTGCAGACGGTAAAGCCCGCCCAGCGCCCAGAGCGCGAAAGCCGCGCCGCCCAGGTCGGAGGCTCTTTTGTAATTCTTCAGGAGTTTCTCCAGCAGCCTGGCGGCTTCAGGAAGCTTTCCGACCAGCCGCAGCGCCAGCGCCCATTCCAGCTCAGCCTCCACGCCGTAAATATCCAGCTTCTTTGAAAGCGCAAGCGCCGCTTTAGCGGAGGCCAATGTCCCCCGCTCCGCGCCCAAGGCGCGGCAGCAGCGCGCTTCGCTGATAAGGGTTTCCAGTCCAAGTTCGGCGTCGCCTCTGGCGGCCCTGCGGGCGGCGGCATACTCTTTTATGGCCTCTCCAAAAAGTCCCAGGCCGCGCAAGGCTTCGCCTCGCATAAATAGCAGCCGGGCTTTGCCCGGGCCGGTTTTAGTATTTTTTACGGCGGCCAGCGCCCGGCCGAACTCGCCCCTGTCCAGGAGTTTTTCTATCTTTTCCATGTTTTCCATATATGTTTTTCTCACAAAGGGAATTTAACGGACAGGCGCCGCACAACGGCCCGGTCTTTCTGCAGAAATCCTTGCCCAGCCTCACGAAAAGGGCGTGATATTCATTATATAATTTTACGTCGGACGGCAGGCACAGCTCGAATCTTATTTTCCACGCCTCATAGCCGGACCGGCGGCCCAGCCCGGCCCGCTCTCCGATCCTGCGCGTGTACGCGTCGACGACGAAGGAGGGTTTCCCCGCGCCGTACAGAACCATGCAGTCGGCCGTTTCAGGCCCCACTCCCTTATAAGAGAGCAGCTCAGTCCGCAATTCCCCGGCCGGGGCAGACGAGAACCAGGCCCTGAAGCCCTCGGGATGGTCTTTGCCGGCCCTGCGACAGAACTCCCTCAGGCGCCGGGCCTTCTGCCTGAAATAACCGCTGCTTCTTACGGCACGCTCCAGGCGGGGCAGCGGGCAGGCGGCTATCTCCCCCGGAGCCATCAGCCCGGCTGCGTTCAGGGTTTCAATGGCCATCACCACGTTCTTCCAGGCGGTGTTCTGCGTAAGAATAGCCCCGGCGCAGATCTCGAATATCTCAGCTTCCCGGAGCGGGCCGTAAAAACCGGGCCTGTAAACCGGCTTTTCCCCCTGTGAAGGCGTAACAGGCCACCAGCCCTGCGGGCCGAACGCGCGCAGCAGGCGGCGGTATATATGCTTTATTCTTTGGGAAGCAGCCGTTTGATCTCCCGGAGCAGGTCTTCCAGGTTGTAAGGCTTCTTCATGAAGTTGCGGGCGCCGCATTGTTTGGCCTTCTCTACGCTTTCGGGATTATCGAGCGTAGAAATTATCAGAATGGGGATATGGCGCGTGAGGCCGTCCCGCATAAGCGCGTTGCAGACGTCGTAGCCGTTCAGCTTCGGCAGCAGCAGGTCCAGCAGTATCAGGTCGGGACGCTCGCGGCGGGCCAGGGCCAGGCCGGCCACGCCGTCCGCCGCGTGCAGGACCGCGTGTCCCTCGGCCTCCAGCACTTCCTTGAGCACGGCGGAGGCCGCCTTGCTGTCTTCTATCATCACTATCTTGCGGCCGCTCATTTATCTTCCCCGGCCCGGTAGCGGGCGGCCAGCGCTATATAATCTTTTTCGGATCTGACAAGGGCGGCGCATTCTTCGTCGGTAAGGGGGCGCTTTACCCTGGCCGGGGCGCCCATAACCATGCTCCGCCGGGGAATTTTAGACCCCGGGGTCACCACGGAGCCGGCGGCCACCAGGCAGAATTCCCCTATCTCGCAATCCATCACTATAGCGCCCATGCCGATAAGGGAATGCGCGCCGATGACGGAACCATGGATCACGGCCGAATGGCCCACGGTCACGCCCTCTCCCACCAGCACCGGCTTGCCGCCGTTGGGGTGCAGAACGGCCAGGTCCTGGATGTTGGAGCCGCGCCCTATTTCAATACGGTCCACGTCGCCCCGTATCACCGCCCCGGGCCAGACCGAGACCTCGGCGGCCGCTTTTACTTTTCCTACGATCACGGCCGACGCGTGCACCCAGGCCTCGGGTGAAATTTCGGGCGAGCTGTCCATGAATCTTTCGGTCATTGTCCGTTCCCTTTGCCGTGACGGGAATGAATGGGGCTCGGGGGAGGCTCGGACGTGCGAAGCGCCCAGTAGATGAATACGCTGGCCAGGGCGGGCAGCAGGTAATAGAAAAGCCGGAAGATCAGGCTGGCCGTGAGCGCCTGGGCCACGGGCACGCCCATGCCGGAGAAGGCGGCGGTCATGGCCGCTTCCATGGCCCCCAGGCCGCCGGGCAGTATGGGGATAATGGTCATCAGCATACCGAAGGAGAAACCCGCTATAAGCGTGGTAGCGTCCAGCGAGACCCCCACCGCCTTGAAAGCGAAATAGAGTATGAGGATATTGCTGACCCAGTCGCAGAAAACGTAGCCTATCACTTTGGGGAGCTCGTATTTGCGGCTGTGGATGGTGCGTATCCCCTCGTCCAGCTGGCCTTCGAACTTTTTGAAATTCTCGTGGGGGATCTCTTTTTTGGAGAAAAAGAAGATCACATGGTTCACGGCCAGGAAGGCCCTGCGCGCCCAGGCCGAGCGCAGTTCGTGGTGGAAGAAGAGCAGCGTAAGCGTGAAGGCGAAGCCCACCACCGCCGCCACCCCGATAAGCGCCTCGGTCATGCTGCGGTTGAAATCCGGGGTCTGAATGAACTGCAGCACGGCCCCCTCTACTACTATGACCGCCAGCGCCAGGTAGATAAGCACCGTTATTACCACGGAGGAGGTGACGCTGGCCCCGTACGGCACCTTGCGCTTGCCCAGCAAGTGCGCCCGGGTGGCGAAACCGCTGATGCCTCCGGATGAAACGAAGTAATTCACCGTTGTCGAGACAAAAGCTATCCCCGCCACCTCCATAAAAGGGAGGCGGATGCCAAGGATACGCAGCACCTCCCAAAGGGTGAAGCCCATAAAAGTGTAGCTGGAGACGGCGAAAGAAAGGGAAAGGACCAGCCACCAGGGGCTGGAATTGCGCACGGTTTCGGCCATGGCGCCCAGGTTGGGATATATCAGCCAGCCCAGTATAGCCAGTGAAAACGCTACAGGAGCGTAAACGGCGGTTTTTTTGCGCAAAGAGGCGTGTTTCATAATTTGTTAAAATTAGTTTATATAATTATCGTGGGTTAGGCAAAGCCAGCGGCGCCTCTCCCGGGCCGTCATTTGTTCCCGGATGATCTATGAGCACACACAGGTTCGATTTTATAGTGGTAGGCAGCGGAGCGGCGGGGCTGCTGGCCGCCAGCAAACTCGCCGCGGCCGGCACGGTAGCCGTGCTCACCAAGCGCGCCCCCGAGATCTCCAACAGCAACCTGGCCCAGGGCGGCATCGCGGCCGTTACCGCCTCCGACGATAATTTCAAACTGCACATCGCCGACACGCTGCGCACGGGGGCGGGGCTGGCGGACCGCCGCATAGTGAACCTGGCCATAACCGAGGCCCCGCGGCGCATACGGGAGCTGGTGGACCTGGGCGCCCGCTTCACGCGCAAGGACGGCGGCTTCGAACTCGGCCTCGAGGGCGGGCATTCCCGCAGGCGCGTCCTGCACGCCGCCGACGCCACCGGGCGGGAGATAGAGCGGACGCTCCTGGAGGCCTGCAGAGCGCGGGACAATATCACATTCTTCCCCTACTACTCGGCCGTGGACCTGATACTTAAGAGCCGGCCGGCGCGGGTGCGCCCCGCTCGCAATTCCTGCCTGGGCGTCTATGCCCTGGAGGAAGCCACGGGCCGCGTGCACAGCTTCCTGGCCGCCACCACCGTACTGGCCTCCGGCGGGGCCGGCAAAGTCTACCGTTACACCTCCAATCCCGACGTGGCCACCGGCGACGGTATGGCCATGGCCTACCGCGCCGGCCTGGAACTGGCCAATATGGAATTTGTGCAGTTCCACCCCACCTGCCTCTTCCACCCGCAGGCCAAGTCGTTCCTCATCTCGGAAGCCCTGCGCGGCGAGGGCGGCATATTGCGCGACGCGGACGGCTCCGCGTTCATGAAGAACTACTCCCGCTACCGGGAACTGGCCCCGCGCGACATAGTGGCCAGGGCCATAGACTCGGAGTTGAAGCGCACCGGCGCCGACTGCGTCTACCTCGACATGACCCATTTAAAAGCGGCCTTTTTAAAGAAAAGGTTCCCCACTATTTACGCCAAATGCCTGCAGCTGGGGATAGACATGACCAGGCGCCCTATCCCGGTGGTGCCGGCCGCCCACTTCTTCTGCGGCGGCGTGCGGGTGGACGAGCACGGGCGTACCGCTCTGCCCGGCCTCTACGCCATAGGCGAGGTGGCCCACACCGGCCTGCACGGGGCCAACCGCCTGGCCTCCAACTCCCTGCTGGAAGCCTGCGTTTTCGCGCACCGCGCGGCGGAGGCCATAAAAGGCGGCCGCATCAAGCGCCCGCCCCCCTCCAGGCCGGCCCCCTGGACTACGGGCAACGCCCGCCCCTCCGACGAAGCCGTGATCATAACCCACAACTGGGACGAGATCCGCACGCTGATGTGGAATTATGTGGGCATTGTCCGCAGCGATAAACGCCTGGAGAGGGCCGATAAACGCATAAAACTGATTTCCGAGGAGATCGTTAAATACTACTGGGACTTCCTTCCCACCCGCGACCTGCTGGAGCTGCGCAATATCGCCTGTCTCGCCGGCGTCATTATAAATTCGGCCCGCCGCCGCAAAGAAAGCCGCGGCCTGCACTATACGGTGGACTATCCCAGACCTTCCGCCCGCTTCCTTAAACCGACGCTGGTCGACAGGTACCGGGGATAGCGCCGGCGTTCAGCTCTATGGATAAAATAATTGTCAGCGGCGCCCGCTCGCACAACCTTAAGAACATCAGCCTGGAGATCCCCAAGAACAAACTGGTGGTGATAACCGGGCTCTCCGGCTCCGGCAAATCCACCCTCGCCTTCGACACCATCTACGCGGAAGGCCAGCGCCGCTACGTGGAATCCCTGTCGGCCTACGCCCGCCAGTTCCTGGAGCAGATGGACAAGCCCGACGTGGACTCCATAGAAGGCCTCTCTCCCGCCATAGCCATACAGCAGCACTCCCCTTCCAAGAACCCGCGCTCCACCGTAGGCACGGTCACCGAGATCTACGATTACCTGCGCCTGCTGTTCGCCAAGGCCGGGCGCCCATACTGCCCCTCCTGCCATAAACCCATAAAAGCCTGGTCGGCCCAGGGGATAGCCCAGGAAATACTTGCGAAGTACGGCGGCAGGAAGACCAGGATTTTTTCCCCGCTAGTGCGCGGGCACAGCGGCACTTACGAGGAACTTTTCGCGCGCCTGCGCAAAAGCGGTTTCACCAGGGCCCGCGCGGACGGCAAGGTCTTTCAGCTTGAAACCCCTCCCGCCCTGAAGCGCTATGTAAAGCACGACATCGACCTGTTCGTGGACGAATTCACCGTGGCCGCTTCCGACCGCGAGCGCTTGAGCGAGGCGGTAGAGCTGGCTTTAGCCCAGTCCAAAGGCCTGTTGAGCGCCGAAAGCGGCTCCGACGCCGTCCTCTACAGCGAGAAGAACGCCTGCCCGTCCTGCGGGATCAGTTTTCCGGAGCTTGAGCCGCGCCTGTTCTCTTTCAACTCCCCCCACGGCGCCTGCGCCGGATGCGGCGGTCTCGGCATAAAGATAGAGATAGACCCGGACCTGGTAGTTCCGGATACGTCCAAGTCAGTCAACGACGGGGCGCTGGAGGCCTGGGCCAACCCGGTCACCACCCGCACGCACAGGTGGAAAGGCTCCTGGTCCGGCTATTACGCTGAAATGCTTAACGCCGCGGCCGCCGAGAACGGCATAGACCTGGACAAGCCCTGGAAGGACCTGCCCAAAGCCCACCGCGACCTCCTGCTCAACGGAGCCGGGGACTTCGAGGGCGTTGTCACCAACCTGAAGCGCCGCCACACGGAGAGCGAATCCGAGTTCGTAAAAGAGGAGATCTACACCAAGTTCATGCGCGAGACAGTCTGCCCGATGTGCAAAGGGCTAAGGCTTAAGCCCGAAGGCTTGAGCGTGCTGATCGGCGGCAGCAATATCGCGCAGGTTACCGGGCTGCCCATCGCCGCGGCTAAAACTTTTATGGCCGCCGTGGAGCTCACGGAAAAAGAACGTGCCATAGCCCGCCTCATCCTCAAAGAGATAAATTCCCGTCTGACCTTTCTTAATAACGTCGGGCTCGGCTACATCTCCCTGGACCGGCGGTCGGAGACCCTTTCGGGCGGGGAAGCCCAGCGCATACAGCTGGCCACGCAGATAGGCTCAGGGCTTACGGGCGTGCTTTACGTGCTGGACGAGCCGACCATCGGCCTGCACCAGCGCGACAACGCGCAGCTCATAAACACCTTAAAGTCCCTGCGCGACATCGGCAATACCCTGCTGGTGGTGGAACACGACGAGGCGGTCATCCGCGGCGCGGACCACGTGATAGACCTGGGCCCCGGCGCCGGCCTCTCCGGCGGCTATATCGTGGCCCAGGGCACGCCCGCCCAGATAATGAAAGACCCCAATTCCGTGACGGGGCCCTTCCTGAGCGGCAAGCTCTCCGCCACCGTTAAACGCGGGCCCCGCCCGCATTCCGGCAAGTTCCTGGAATTCACCGGGGCGCGCCAGTTCAACCTCAAGAACGTGGACGTAAAAATACCGCTTGGATTATTCGTAAGCATCTGCGGGGTTTCCGGCTCGGGCAAGTCCACCCTGCTGTATGAAATAGTCTACAAGGCGCTCGCCAGGGAGCTCTATGGTTCCAAGGAGGTTCCGGGGGATTTCCGTTCCATGAAAGGCGCCGCCCAGATAGACAAGGTGATAATCGTGGACCAGTCCCCCATCGGCCGCACGCCCAGGTCCAACCCTTCCACTTACAGCGGGGTGTTCAACCACATCCGGGACCTTTTCGCCGCGCTGCCGGAAGCCAAACGCCGCGGCTACGAGCCCGGCCGCTTCTCGTTCAACGTCAAAGGCGGCCGCTGCGAAGCGTGCCAGGGCGACGGCACCATAAAGATACAGATGCAGTTCCTGCCCGACGTCTACGTCAAGTGCGACGAATGCGGCGGCCACAGGTTCAACGAGGACACGCTGGCGGTAAAATTCAAGGAGCACAGCATCGCCGACGTGCTGAACCTGTCGGTGGAAGAGGCGCGGAGACTGTTCTCCGAGATCCCGCGCATCTCCAAGATACTCGCCACCATGAGCGAGGTGGGCCTGGATTACCTGAAACTGGGCCAAAGCGCCACCACGCTGTCCGGCGGCGAAGCCCAGCGCCTGAAGCTGGCGGAACAGCTGGCCCGCCGGGCTACCGGACGCACGCTTTACATACTGGACGAACCCACCACCGGCCTGCATTTCGCCGACGTAGAGAAACTCCTGAAAGTCCTGCACCGCCTGGCCGACGCCGGCAATACCGTGCTGGTCATAGAACACAACCTGGACGTGATCTCGGCCTCCGACTGGCTCATCGAGCTTGGCCCCGAGGGCGGCGACGCCGGCGGCAGGCTGGTCTTCTCCGGGCCGGTAAGGGACGTTCTAAAAACACGCGGCTCCCACACGGGCGCCTACCTGAAAGAGCACCTGGCCTAAAGCAGACAGGGAGCCGCCAGCCGGGCATCAGGGCGACTGACCGCCTTTATTTCTTTAAACCGAAGCTGGTAAGGGAGAACGAGGAAATCCGTGCCGGAACGAAATTAAAGCTTGCCGAACGGGCCACTGAATTTAAACCGGAGTTATATTGTTTGGAATAGACGCCCAGCCAGGCCGCCCATTTGCGGGCCAAATCCCCCCCACCGCGCACCCTGTACACCCTCCATAGCGCGGGGGCCAGCTCTTCCCCGCTACGCAGGGCTTCACATAGGCCCTTGAATTGCAGGCGCGTGTGCGGTCTGTAGAGATACATCACGGTGCCGAAGGACTGGAGGTACCAGTCCGCGATCCGGACGTCCGAATCAAGCTGGTCTATCTTGAGGTCGAAGAATCCGGGGAAAGGCGCCTGGCGCTCTCTCGGGAAATACGCGAGGGCGCTGCCCCACGGTCCGCCTTCCGGAAAAGCAAGGTCCTCCATGTAAACAGCAAGCCCCTCGTTAAGCCATTGGGGCGGATACTTCAGCTTCTCGGCGAAATAACCCTCGAAGTAGAGATGGCTCAGTTCGTGGGCGATTACAGCCTTAAGCTTGACGATATCACCCGTGTCATAAACAACAACTATCTTCCTGGCGGGATAGGCCAGGCCTTTTGACCAGCGAGGGGGCTTAAATTCCCCGCGCAGATAGTCATCCTGGGAAGAGTAGATGTATATCTTTGTTCTTTCCTTCACCATCCACGGGGCGAACATGGCCATGCTCATACGCATGGAGGAATACATTTTCTCCACCTCCAGGGAGATCGCGCCCGGGGACCAGGCCGACTGGTGCAGCACCTCGAAATGAGGGGAAGTCTTGCTCTGCCAGGAACGTACGGCGGCCGCCGCAGGAGGTTCGGCCCCGCCGGCGACGGACGCCAGGTTCAGGGCCGCGGAAATAAATACCAGGAAGGGAACGGTCATAGCTGCGCGGTTACGCCGGAACGCGGCGGGCTCCATCCCGGATCAATAAGTGTCAGTGACCGTGGTGGTAAAAGTATTGGCGGACGACTGTATGAACGTAATATTCTTATTGTCAGGGGGGGTCGGGGCCAATGTAGCGTTCGTTGGAGTATAGTTAAATGCGGTTGGGACAACAGTGCCCCACCCGGGAGTGTTGAGAGTGGCAAAGCCTACGGCTATCCCTGTATTCCTTGCGCTCTGCTGTATGCGGTTCGCCAGGACATAACGGGCCATCATGAGTTTGATCACCATGACGCATAATAGGGAAAGGAGGACGGACATTACCACGGTCTGCAGCAGTACCGAACCCCTTTTCCAGCATGACCGATGTTTCATAAGCCGCCCTCTAAACAGCGTGCCATACGCCGCCACTATCGCCTCTGCATATAGCCTAGCAGAGAAAACCGTTTTTTTCAATACCCGCGGCGCCCGGGCCCCGGCTCTTCGCCTTGGTCAGGGAGCGGCAATATTCAATTTAACAGCGGTAACAAGGGTGGAATCAATGCGCCGGCCCACGGAGCGAAAATCGCGCACACCGGGGGTATAATCAGTTGGCGGATCCCAAAATACGCGCAGGCGGACCTTGACCAGGGGTCTGCCCGCGAAGTCCGTGTCGGTGCGGTAGAACAGGCTGGGGGTAGGAACCACATCGTAGGCAAGCTGCGTAATAGTGCCGCCGGACTGCCCGCAGACTACCGGATACGACACCGCCCAATACGGGCCGCCGGGGCAGCCGCCCCCGCCCGCTATCGTCCCGGTATGGTGATACAGGCAGTTACCGTACGGACATGCGACCGTAACGGCGGGAGCGTGGCAAATAAAATGCCAGGAGGGTGTTATGGCGGGGTTTATACGGTAGCAGCCGCTGAAATTATCCACATTGACCGCAAAAGCCAGGACGTTCCCGGCGGCGCCCGCCGCGGGGATATCTATCCGGTTGGCCTCCTGCAGCCTGGCGGTGATGGTCTTCATTGCTACCAGGGCCCCGCTTCTGACGGCGTTTTGCCGGTAGTTCTGGAACATGTGCTTATTGGCGGCTGAATAAATGCCCACCATAGAGAGCATCATAAAGCTGAAGATCAGCATGGCAATGAGAAGTTCGGCCAGGGTAAAGGCGCGTCTGAGTTTAAATGTCATAAATTAATCCGCGAAGCGAATATTAAAAACGACCCTCTTGCAGGCGTTAAGGCCCGGGGCGGACGCGCCAAAGCCGCAATCACTGTCGAACACGGTGTAGGTGAGGTGGCAAACGGCGCTTCCCGAGAAGCAGTTAGCCCCCGCAGGTCCCCTCAGTTCTGCCATTTCCGTGGTGTTCATCAGCGAAGAAATGTCATGGAGGACGCCGGCGGCAGAGCCGGCCAGCGCCCAGCCGCCGCTCGAATCGGCCGTCCATCTCGCCCCCAGATTGGGAGCATAGTAGAGGCCGGGGGCCCTGGGATTGGTATAATCCGCGGTCACAAAAAGCTGAAGCGTCTGCTGCGCCTCTTTGACCAGCATGGCGGAAAGCTCCTTTTTGTTGGACTTCTTTCCGGAAACTGTGACGGAAAGAATTATCGAAAACATGGCCACGGTGGTTATGGCCATTATGATGGCTCCCATGGTGACTTCGATCAAAGTCTGCCCTGGCCTGGTTCTAGCCCTAAATCCACGCTTCATAATGGTTCCCCTTGTAAAAAAACGGACCGCTTCAAGGTCGCCAGCTTCCGGCAAAAGACCTGCTCCACGTTCTTAAAAACCCATACAGGCCGGCGCGCCGCCAACGGTTGTACAGCCTCCGGAAAGGCTGAAGTTATAACCCCAGCCGTTAAAGGGAATCCTGGTCGTCCCGATCGGAGGCGTTGTACGGCGCCTGGTATAGGACGCAAGCCCTCCTCCCATGGAATAGGTGTAAGCGCCAGAATCCCAGTCCTGAGCTGCCGCGTAGTTGCATTGGACCAGCCTGCAGACGCTGGTGGAGGCGGTGTTGCAGGCGCCGGTATTGCAGGCGTTGCTCATTGTGCCGCTGAGCACTACGGCGGGATTGTCGACCAGGAACATCCGGTTAGCGTTGCAGAGCATATGCCCGATGGCCATGGCGTCAGTGGCCTTCGAGGTCTCGATCGCCTTGTAATACTGGGGAACCGCCAGCGAGGCGAGTATGCCCAATATGAGCACCACCACCATAAGCTCCATCAGGGTGAATCCTTTTCTTCTTTTCATTATTTTCCCCTTATATCACTAATTTTGCCCTTTCGCTCGCCGCGGCCACGCTCCTCAGCCGGCCCCTATCTGGGACAGCTGGAAGATAGGCATGAAGATGCTCATGACGATGACGCCGATGATGGCGCCTATGCCCACCACCAGGATGGGGTCTATCATAGATGAAAAGCGGCGGATGAACTGGTCTATCTGCTCCTGGTAATACTTGGACAGCACCACTATGATATCGGGGAGTTTTCCCGACTCCTCGCCCATCCACATCATCTCCGTAACCATGGCGGGGAAGATCCCGGTCTTCTTAAAAGATTCGGAAATGGAACGGCCGCTGGCTATGTCGTTCTTGGCCTGCTTAAGGGCGTTCTGGAAGATCAGGTTCTTTTTAAAAGCCCCTTCCAGCACGGAGACCGAATTGAGGATGCTGACGCCGGAGCGTATCAGCGTGGCCATGGTGGTGAGCATGCGCTCAATCTGCATGCTGCGTATCAACCCGCCGAAAAAGGGCAGGCCGAACTGTATATGGTTCCAGGTCAGGCGCCCCGGCGGCGTGGCGATATAGGCCCTGAAACTGAAAAGACCGCCGATAAGGACCACCACCATGAACACCGCGTAGTTGGCGACCAGGGAGGAAATGCTCACTATCAGCTGGGTGATCAGCGGCAGTTTCAGGTTGAAGTCCCGGAAGATGTCCGCGAACACGGGAACGATGTAGATCACGAAGTAAAAAAGCACGCCCACGGACATGGTCATAAGCACGGCCGGGTAGGCCAGCGCCGTAAGTATTTTGGATTTTATGTTCTCCTGGGATTCGCTGTAGACGGTGATCTGCCTGAGGACCGACGGCAGCTGGCCGGAGACCTCCCCCGCCTGCACGAGCGAGACCCAGATCTCGTCGAAAACCTTGGGATGCTTCTCCATGGCCTTGTGCAAAGCGCCGCCGGCCGAGACTTCCTTGGTGATGGCGGAAAGGACGACGGCGAGGTTCTTGTTCTCGGAGTGCTCCGAAAGCAGGGAAAGCGCCCGCACCAGCGGAATGCCGCCGCCGATAAGGGTGGCCATCTGCTCGCCGAAGAAGACCATTTCGCGGCCTGAGATGCTCCCGCCCGCGCCGATCTTTTTCAGGCTCAGCACGCCCCCGGCCCTGACGCTCTCGGACTGTATGGAGAGGATGAACAGCCCTTTCGCCTGCAGGAACTGTACCGCGCCGTCCTCGTCCTCGGCGTCTACCGCCCCGGTGGTTACGGTGCCCTGGGCGTCCTGGACCGTGTAAATATATCGTGCCATATTCTCCCCGGCTGCTCTGATTAATTTTCCGCCGCCTGTCCGCGGCGAACGCTCTTCCCCCAAAGCGGGCAATGCCGCTACATCTCAGAAACCGTCACGGAAAGCATGTCTTCCACCGACGTCACCCCCGCCAGCACTTTACGCCAGCCGCTGGCGCGCAGGTTCCAGGCGCCGCCCTTGGCGGCCTCCACCGCTATCTTCTGCACGTCGGCGTCACGGTAGATGATGCGCTTGATCTCCTCGGTGTTGAAATAAACCTCGTAGATGGCCTTACGGCCCTTGTAACCCATATTATTGCACTTTGGGCAGCCTTTGGCCTTAAAAAAAGTAAGTTTTGCCGGGTCCGGCAGCGGGTTCAGCATCGATTCCGCCGCGAACTGGTCGAGCTCGAACTGGGACGGCCGGTAAGGCACCTTGCAATCGGGGCAGAGCTGGCGCACCAGGCGCTGCGCCGCCAGGCAGAGCAGCGTGCTGGCGAGCAGATACTTCTCTATCCCCATATCGAGCAGGCGCGGAACGGCTTCCAGGGCGCTGTTGGTATGCAGCGTGGAGAGCACAAGGTGCCCGGTCATGGCGGCCTTAAGACAGGCCTCGGCCGTTTCGTTGTCGCGGACCTCGCCGACCAGTATGACGTCGGGGTCCTGGCGGAGGAAGGAGCGCAGCCCGGAGGCGAAGGTAAGGCCTATCTGCGGCTTTATCTGCACCTGGCTTATCCCCTCCATCTTTATTTCTACGGGATCCTCCAGAGTCATGATGTTGAGCTCAGGCGACTTTATAGTGTTGAGCACGGCGTTCAGGGTTGTGGTCTTGCCCGATCCGGTGGGGCCGCTCAGGAAAATCAGGCCGTTGGGGGCCGAGGCCGCCTTAAGGAAATCCTCCATCTGGCGCGCCTCGAAGCCGATATTCTTGACGTTGAGCTCGACCGCGCCCTTGTCCAGGATACGCATGACCAGCTTTTCTCCGAATACGGTAGGGCAGACGCTGACGCGGATCTCGATCACGCGGTTCTGGTGCTTTATGGAGAAGCTTCCGTCCTGCGGCAGGCGGCGTTCGGAGATGTCGAGCTTGGACAGGATCTTGACGCGCGAGATCATGGCGTCCACGATATCGGTGGGCGGGGCGCTGCGCTCGTAGAGGACGCCGTCTATGCGCAGGCGCAGGGAAACTTTCTCGTCGAACTTCTCCAGGTGGATGTCGCTGCTGCGCTCGCTGATAGCCTGTTTCATTATGGCGTTGACCAGCTTTATGGACTGGGCCCCTTTGGACTCGCCCATTATCACCCTGTCCAGGTCCAGCTTGCCGTCCGCGGTCACCACGTCGGAGTCGGAGGTGTCCCCCCCCTTGCTGCCGTCCAGCGCCTTGTCCAGCACCTTGTCGATGAGGCCGGCCTGCTCCTGGTAAAAAGAGTCTATGACCTTAAGGATCTGCGCCTTGGTGGAGATAAAGGGCTGTATCTCCATGCCGGACACGAGTTTGATGTTGTCGAGCAGCATGATATCGGTCGGGTCGGCCATGGACGCGGCCAGCACGTTGTTCTCGATGAACAGCGGGATCACGGCGTTTTCGCGGGCGAATTTTTCGGGGATGGCCTTCTCCAGCCCCTGGCCCTTTTCCGGGTTCAGGATCTGGTTCTCTTTGGAGGCGAAGGGGATGCCCAGCTGTTTGGCCAGGGCCTGCGCCACCTGTTCCTCGGTGGCGTAATGCAGCCTCACCAGCGCCTCGCCTATAAGGCAGGCCTGCTGCACCTGGTATTTGAGAGCTTTGTTAAGCTTCTCTTCGTCGATCCAGCCGGCCTGGACCATTATTTCGCCTAGACGTTTATGTGCCATAGTTTTACGGACACGGCCCTTTTAGTCCACCAGTATGGTGGGGGTGAGGAATATGACCAGGTCGGTGTTGGTGCGCCTGGAACTCACGCTGGTGAAAAGCCAGCCGATTATCGGTATATAGCCGAGCAGCGGCACTTTTTTAATGGTCTTGTTCTCCGTGGAAGAGAGCATGCCGCCTATCACCACCGTCTGTCCGTTCTTCACGCGCACCATGGTGGAGACGCCGCGGCTCACCGGGTCCAGGACGGTCTCGCCCTGCACGGTTATAGCCGAAGAGACTAAGTCGGAGTAGGAGGGCTGCACTATCATGGTGATAAAGCCCTCCTTGTTGACCTGCGGGGTCACCTTCAGGACAAGTCCGACGCGGACCCGTTCTGAACCTGTGGAGGAGGAACCGGCGGAGCCGCCGGCGGAAGAGACCACGCTTTTGGAGCCGACCGCCGCGTCCCTGGCGATCATTATCATGGCGGTCTTGTTGTTCATCGCCACTATCTTGGGCTTGCCCAGGTAGCGGGCCTCGCCTTTAGAAATTAGGGCGCGGAAAATCGCCTGCAGCTGGGCCAGGCTGAAAATGCCGTAATACACGCCCTTGGAGCTCTGCTGGCCCGTGGAAAAGATAGGGTCTATGGCCCCCGCGCCGCCCCCGGCGGAGGATTCACCGACGTCGGAGGTCACGGGGAAGAACTGCTTCCACTGGTCTCCGGAATAAAAACCCGGGCGCAGGCCGTAATCGGTGAGGCGCGCCGGGCCCGCGAAATAAGCCATTTCGCCGCGGGAACCGCCCCACTCTATCCCCAGTTCGTTCATGCGATCGGTATTAATCTCCACGATCTGGGCTTCTATCAGTATCTGCGGGGCTTTTTTGTCCAGTTCGGCGATGATCTGTTCCACCTGCGGGAATACTTCCATCACGTCGGTGACTATAAGCGTGTTGGTGCGGGGATCAATGGCCAGTTTGCCGTACTTCTTTGAGAGCACGCTGCGCACAATGGTGAGAATGGCTATGCCTTTCTCCGAATCCGCCTCTTTGCCGCCTTTGTTGTCCCCTCCCTGCTGCCCGCCGCCCTGCTGCCCGCCGCCGGAGGAAACGTCGGCCGAGGTTATGGCGGCGAGTTCTTCCCCCGCGGAAGCTATCGGGATGAGCGGGATATAGTTGAGGGTATAGATCTTGGTAATAAGATTGGGCATGTCGGCGGAGCGTTTCTGCACCACGTAGGTATTGCTCTTGCCTATGCGCTGGTAGGTCAGGCCTTTCACCCGCAGCAGCAGCTCCAGCGCCTCGCGCACCGTGGTCTTGCGCAGGAACACGGTGATGGTCTTGGCTTCGAGCCCCTCGGTGATGATAAAGTTGACCTTGGACTGGGCCGAAACTACGTCGAGGAATGTGGAGAGCGGCGCGCCCTTTAGCCGTATCGGGCCTATCTTGCGGTCCAGGGGAGAAACGGTTTCCATCTCTTCGTACATCGGGGCGTCCTTGGGCGCCCCGCCTACCTGGACTGATTCTATGGGAGCGCCGGGAACCTGGCCCTGGGGCATTGAGGCCGGCGGAGGCGCGTCGGAATAGGCGGCTCCTTCGAGGATCGGCCCGCCCTCCTCGCCGGAGGGGCCCTGCAGGTCCTGTGCGAAGTTCTTATCCGCGGAAGGGGGCGCGTCCTGCGCGAAAAGCCCGGCCATGGGGAACGCCACCTGTTCAAAGATCAGCGCGTACGCTAGTAAGATTTTCAAGGTTTTCATAACTCCTCCGTTCCTGCCGTAATATCCATTATATGTTAAGCGGCCCCGCGGTGACCAGCCCCGATTACCGCAGTACTTTGCGGAATTTGCGCCCCTTGTACTCGCCTATGATATAATTGGACCCGACTTTTAATATTTTGGCGCCGTTAATGGTCTGTCCGGCCGAATACATTTCCCCGTTTATGATCGCCGCTGTGCCGATTATTCCCTGCAGCCGCAGGCGCGATTCGAACGCCGGCTCTTTGGGCTTGCGGCTCTCGGCCAGGCGCCGCTGCTCCTCGGCTTCCAGGCGCCGGAGTTCGGCTTCCTTCAGGCGGCTGTAATCCTCCGGCGAGAACGTGGGATCCCGGTCGCTTTTGGGCCGATAATACGAAACCAGCCTGGGCTGGGCCGGAACGGGACCCGTTTTAAGCGCGCCGGCGGCGGACGGCGCCGGCTGTACGGGGGCGCTGGATATGAGAGGCGGCTGTTGCGGCGCTGGCTCCGGGGCGGGCTGCGCGCCCGGCCGCTCGGAAGCCGCGGGGGGCTGCGGCGTCCCTTTCCCGGGCCCGGCCGGAGGCGGCGCCGGCCGGCTTTTTTCGGACGACGGGAAAATATCGGCGGGGGCCGCTTCCTGCGTCATTTCGGCCGAAGCCTGCTGCCTGCTCTTTTCCCACCAGTTATAAAAAAGAAAGGACGGCACCGCAAGTACCGCGAGTAGAAACGCCCAGCCTAATAGGGAGGTGAGGCTTTTCATGTCAGCGCCCCCCCGCCGCAAACCTCGGCACAAGCGTGGAAAGATTGAAACTCGCCTTAATGGTCCCCGGGTTGGATTCGTCCTTCTTCGCGTTCAGCTCCACCACCCGTAAAAAGATGGGTGAGTTCTCGATATCGGCCAGCCAGCGGCCGAGCTTGGCGTAGGTGGTAGTAACGTCGACCTGGCGCGAAAGCATCAGGAAATTGCCGACTTCTATTTCCTTCTGCCCGCTGATCCCGTCGAAAGTGATGCCGTGGGGCCTGGCCGAGCTGGTGATGATATAGTTAAGCCATTCGTCCTTGTCCTTCAGGAGCGGCAGTTTACGCTGGTAGGGCAGGAGGCGGGCCTTGACGTCTTCGTAATCGGCGGCGTACCGCGCCACTACCTGCAGGTTCTCAAGGTGCCTGGCCGCGCTACCCAGCCTGCTGCCCAACGGGTTGTAGATCACCGCATAGATCGCCAGCAGGATGGGGCCGGCGATGAGAAGCGGTTTGCGGAAAGGCTCTATGCCTTTCTCGGCGTAGATCAGCAGGATATCCT
This sequence comes from Elusimicrobiota bacterium, assembly GCA_003482905.1. Lineage (GTDB taxonomy): Bacteria > Elusimicrobiota > Elusimicrobia > Elusimicrobiales > UBA9959 > UBA9959. The sequence continues at coordinate 16,084 of DMXM01000040.1, read as the reverse complement.
CCAGCATATCCTTGAAGAAGACCCGGGCTTTCAAAATTATGGCCGTTAGGAACGGTGGCATAGCGTCATTTCCTCTTTGAAACGCACATCACGGAGAAGCTGCTGGACTTTTGGCCGGACGATCCCAGGCCGTAAACCGGCGCGCCGGCCTGCTGGGAACTGTCCAGGTCCGTATTATAGTCTATCCTGCCCATAGGCGCGGTAAAGGACTTAAACTCCGCCGACGCCTTTAGCGCTTTGACAAAGCCGTCCACGCCGCGCATCTTAAATTCGCCCTTGAGGAAAGTTTCCCCCATGAGCTTAAGCTCGGCGCCGGCGCCCTGAATATCCGACGCGGAAAGCGGGGCGGAATACTGTATGCCCGTCACCCAGAGCTCCTGGGGGATCTGCTCCGCTATGGCGGACAGCTTCGGGGCCAGGGGGTCCGTTTCCCCCGTCACCGCTGAAAGTATCCTGATATCGGTCTGGATCCGTTCGATCTTCGCCTTGATAGTGTCGGCGTCGCTGCCCTCCAGCTCCGAGACGTCGGCGACCCTGGCGGCGAAGGTGGCGAGCCGCGAATTTACGACAAAAAGCCGCAGCTGGCTGACAAGCGAGAGCAGCAGAATGAACCCGCCGATCACCATACTTATATTCCAGACGTACGACTGAACGCTTTTCTCCAGGATCGCCGCGATGCTGATACCGGAGATATCCAGCTTCAGCTTGCCGGGAACGCGCCCGCGCAGCGCGGCGCCTATCGCAAAAATGGCGCCGGCGTCGTTGTCTTTCAGGGAACAGGCTCTGGCGCTGTCCCAGACCCCCGCCGCTATCGGCGCGGCCTCCTTCTCGGCGGCCGGCTTCCAGGCCTCCGCTCCGTCGCCGCTCAGGGCGATGAAATTGTAATCCTTGCCGCCCACATAGCGGTCCACGAACTGGACCGCCCCTTTTATGTCCAGGCGGCGGCGCTCGCTCATGGCGCCGTCGGAGTCGGATTCGGATTCCCGGTAAAGCACCGGGTAGCCCCCGTGGGAGAACAGCATCAGCGTGGTATTGCCGGAAAAGTGGATATAGCCCTTTAAGTCGTGGCCTTTCGGGTCCGTGAACCCGAACAGGCGCTCCATGGAAACGGAATTTATCTCCAGGGCCGCCAGGTCCAGGCCGGCGCCCTTAAGCGTGTTTATTATGAATTCCACGCTCTTACGCTGCGTCAGACCGAAGAGAACGCCCAGTTTATTGAGCCCCTCCAGCGGGACCGCGTTATAATCGTATACTACCTCTTCGAAAGAGACCGGGATGTATTTTTTGGATTCCAACGGGATCGATCTGCTCCAGAAACGCCGCTCGATCACCGGCATGACGAAGTAGCGCAGTATGGCGAACTGGGGGGAAAGCGTGACCACGGCGGAGGACGAGTTCCACCCCACGGACTTGACGGCCTGTTTGAAAGGGGCCAGCCAGGACGCGGTCTCGCTGAAAAACTCGTGGTTAAGCGAAAGGGGCCGGATCATCCCCCCCTTTACGGCGAAGCCCGTGGGGAATTTGACCAGGTGCTCTGTCTCCAGCCTGGAGTCCCTGCCTATTTTTACCTGGGCTATCGATATTTCCTTGGGGGAAATGTAGATGCCCAGAGATTTTTTTTGATCCGATTCAGACATAACTTTTTGATTCTACAATAATACGGAGGGGAAGTGTCTATTCTTTCCCGGTCAATTTTATCTCCACAATGCTTTTAGGCGTCTCCGACACCGAGGAACCGACTTCCATGCGCGCCCGGTCTATCTTGTATTTCTCCGACAGGCGCATAGCCACGTGGTTGGCGCGGCTTTCCGCCATCGTTTCGGCGTTGGCCTCCCCCGAATACGCGTAACCGGTCAGAGCGATATTGGCCATGGGGTAATAGCCGAGCGTCTCGGCCACCTGCGCCAGGCGCTTCTCGCTGTTGGCGGTGAGGCTGGCGGTGTTTTCCTTGAAGTAGATCTTGTAGCTGACCTGCCCGGAAAAATCCCCGGATCCGCCGCCCTCTGCGGCGTTTTTCCTTCCCTCTTTCTCCGCGCCGGCTTCGCCTTCGCTCTCTTCCGGAGCGGGCCGGGCGGACGCTTTGGGGCCGGCCTTGCGCGAGCCCTTCCCGAGCGGGGGCTTCGCTTTTTTCAACGCCGGGCTCTTGCCTTTCAGGAGCTTACCCTTCCTTAGGCCGGAGCCCTTCGCCGTCAGCGCCCTGGTTTTAACTCCTGAAGGGGCCACCGTCTCCCTGTCCCCGTTCTTTTGCCGGGCCGGGCCGGCCAGGGCCGCCCGTTCCTCTTCGGGGCCGGGGCGCACCACTAGCAGCCGGCTAAGGGAGGTCTCCCGCCCTTCCACGTCGGAGGCGCTCACCGTGAACATATACTTGCCCGCCGGGTACGGCGCGCCGAAGAATTTCTTTCTCCCGTTCCAGAAGCTCTGGTTGTATTGCGGCCCGGCGCCGGAAATTTCCTGCAGGACGAGACGGGCCCCGTCGCCCTGCAGCTGGAATACCTGGAACTTCCACGAGGGCTGCCCCACGGGCGACGCGGAAACGGAAAATTCCACTATCGCGCCCTCGTTATTGCGCACCGAAATGGCAGTGGGGTAAACGCCAAGCGAAACTCTGGGCCCCCTGGTCCGCAGATCCTCGGTGTCCTTAAGGCGCAGCGGCTTCTCATGATCGAATATTATAACCATGCCCTTTACGCTGGTGAGTTCTTTCGGAAAACGCATATCCGCCCCGGTCAGGTTGACTTCCAGCCTGGCCTTGGAAATGCCGCGGGACTCCAGGTAAGAATTGATGGCTATGGCCCGGCGGATACCTTTTATCTTGACATCCCCCTCAGCCGCACCCTCCGGCAGTATCAGGCAGTTGGCCTTCCCCAGCGTAAAGATCAGGCCGGCCAGCGCGTTAAGCGCTTTATCGGTGCCGGACCTGAAGGAAGTGTCGCCGGAGAAGAAATAATTCGTGTCCAGCGTCACGGCTTTGGGCATGGAGTCGCCCATGTAGAGCTTGACCGCGTCCCCGCGCCCGAGTTCCAGCAGCAGATCGCGGCGCATCAGCGAGATCCTGGCGTTTATCTTTTCGGACGCGCGCTCCTTCTGCGCCCGCGCCTCGTCCCGGCTATCCCCCTCTTCCTCGTAGTCCGCCGCCAGCGCGCGGGCCGCGGCCGGGCGCTGCACCCTCTGATCATCCGCAGTGGAAACCTCGCTCAGGGTTGAAGGTTCCGTCCCGCGGTCCTTCAGGCTGTTGACGCCGGTGTTCATGCGCAGGGTTATCTTGGAAATGTATTCGTTGGCCAGCGCCTTTTCGGAAGGCGTGCCCCTGACCAGAATGTCCATAAATCTGTCCATGGCCTCCGTATCGTCGTTCTCGTGGTAAAGACGTATCGCCTGCTCCATGGAGCGGCTTATTCCGCTTTTGGAGGCTTGGGCGCCAAGGGCGGGAGAGAGCGGCCCGGCGGAAGCGAAAGCCAGGGCCAGCAGCAGCCCGGGCAGCATCAGTTTTACCGTGTTCTTGTTTTTCATCGCAGGCTCCGCTAAATCGGTTGAATCTACCGCGCTTATATTAAACATCTTCCTGTTTGCCTAAATGTTACAGGATTGTTACAAGATTTTGGCCGCCGGCGCGGGGAGCAATTCGGGAAAAGCCGTACACGCGTTAAGGCGCCGTCTCCAGCGCGTTAAGGCGCCCGGCCACGGCGGCGTTGCCCGGTTCGAATTGCAGGAAGGTGCGCCACTCCGCGCGGGCCGCCGAAAGGCTGCCTTTTTTTTCGTAGATAACAGCCAGCCCGTAGCGCGCGGCATTGTCCGCCTGGTTTTCAGCCAGCACGGCCTCCAGTTCCCGGGCCGCTTCGTCCAGGCGGCCGGCTTTAAAAAGGAGTTTGGCGCGCAGCGTGCGGGCTTTGGGGCTGGCGGCGTCCAGCGCCAGCAGGTCCTGCGCCCGCGCCAGCTCCCCGGCTGGGGCCGCGGACGAGGCCAGCGCGCCGGAAAGCCGCAGATAGGCGGCGAGCCAGGCCAGGTCGGGGTCGTTCCGGACGCCCAGCTGCCGGGACACGCCGGCCAGGTTTTCCGCCAGCATCCTGTTCTCGGGGTCGGCCTTGACTCCCCGCGCGTAGGCGTCGCGGGCGGCTTTAAAATCTTTTTTCATCATGTTGAAGTAGCCCAGCGTGTTCCACATGTTCCCGTCGTACGGGAAGACCCTGACCGCCTCCCGGAAATCCAGCACGGCGGCCGCGGCCACGGCGGCCTTATCCGGCGCGCCCAGGTAGGCTTCCGCCAAGGCCTGCCAGGAGATCAGGTTAAGCGGGTTTATTATGGTCGAGACCTGCAGATACTTCAGGGCCTCCTGCATGCGCCCGAGGCGTTTGAGCACTATGGCCAGGTTGAAGTAGATCTCGTCATAACCGGCATTGGCCTTGAGTGCCTCGCTATATCCCCAGGCCCCTTTCTCCGGCTCCCCCGCGCGCACGTAGGCGTTGCCCATCTCGTAGTTGCTGTTGACTTCCCGCGGGTGGGCCTTCCAGGCCGCGAAAAGCTGCCCGGCGGCGGCCGCCGCGTTGCCGGCCCGCATGGTCTTGAAGCCGTTGAAATACAGGAATTCCCGTTTGAACTGGCGCTGCCACAGCCAGACGCCGGCGAGGCAGAGGGCCAGCAGGAGCCAGGCGGCGGCCGCGGCCGCGCGGGGACGCCTCCACGACGGGCAAGGTGCCGTACCCGAGGTCTTAAGTGCCAGGGCGCCGGCCACCCACCAGAACGCCAGGGCGGGCACGGCGAAATGCAGCGAGACGTTGAGCATGTTATCCGCGAGCACGCCAACCAAGCCTGCGGCCAGCGGCACCGCCCCGTAACGGGCCTCGGGGCCGCTCATACGGTAAAACCTGAAGAAACCGTAGAATAGCACCGCCAGGAACCAGATATAAACACCCAAGCCGATAAGTCCGGCCTGCGACCACTGTTCCAGAATTTCGTTGTGGGCGTTATTGGCGTGTGTGCGCAGGCCGCGTATCTTCGGTAGATTAAGGAGCAGCCTCCCCTGGTAGAAAGGATAAAAGAGTTCGAATTGTCCCCAGCCTTGGCCCAGCATGGGGTTCTCCAGCCCCATCTGCCAGGCGCTGGTCCAGATAAGCAGGCGCTGGTGGAACGAGGCGTATATCTTCCCGGAGTTGCCCGATAAATTTATGTCCGCCGGCGAATTTACGTTGGAAACTACTTCCGAAACCCTGTCAAAAAGGCCGGAGCTGAAAGGCTTCAGCGAGTCCGCCGGCCAGAGCGCCAGCAGCGCCAGCGCCGCGGCGAAGAAAGGATAGAGGAATTTCTTATTGGCCTTGAGCGCGCCCCGGTGCGACGCAAAAGCGAACAGGAACGTGAAAGCCGCGGCCGCCCCTATCCATGAGGACCGGGTAAGGCTGCACATCAGCATGCCCTCGTAAGAAAGGAAAACAAGGCCGTAATAGAAGCGTTTAACCCCGTTGTCCGCCTTCATCAGCAGCGAGGCCGCCAGCGGCAAAAAAAGCACGGCGTAGGACGAGATGAAGTTGGGGTTGCCGAACGTGGAAACGGAACGGTTGCCGTAAGGGTTCACCAGCTTCGCCCAGACCAGTTCAATATGGAAATATTCCAGCACCCCGTACAGGGACGCGATAGCCCCGGCCGTCAGGGCCAGGTGGAGTATATCCTCCTGGCGGCAGCGCCTTATAAGCATATAAACCGCGGTAAAACCGGAGACCCAGACCAGCAGGCCGTACGGGTCCAGCAGCCGGTCCAGCAGCCCGTCGCCTGACGGCTGCGCGCGCAGGAAAGGGAACAGGAACCAGAGCGCGCCCCAGCCCAGGATCAGGGCCAGCCAGCGCCCGGCTGGAATGTCGGCGTCGCCGTCGGAAAAAGGGATGCTGAGTGCCAGGTAGAAAGCCGCCAGGCAGTTCACCAGGAAAAACATGCCAGCTTTAAGCCCCTCGGAAACCATGGCCGGCCAGAAAAAAGGCGCGTGCCCCAGCCAGGAACAGGCAAAAGAGGCCAGGTAGACCAGCGTAAGCGCCCCCAGCGGCCTGGTCAACGGCGTGGCCGGCACCACCCAGGCGCCGCGTTTGAGCGAGGCGTAAACAAACAGCGCGGCCGCGCCGAGCAGGGCTGAATTAAGCAGCGTTATCTGCAGGTAATACGGGTTGCGGGTAAGATTCGTGAGGAACAGCAGCGGCGAGACGAAGAACACCAGGGCCAGCAGCAGGGCCAGCGGACCGCGAGGGACAGGGAGTTTGTTTTCCAGGTCTGCCATCGCCTCTTATCTTTTGCCCGGGGCCGGCGGCGCCGTGGGGACTCTGCCCTGGACAACCGCGATGTTGCGTCGGGCCTGTTCGAAGTTGGGATCCAGCGCCAGCGCTTTCTGGTAATTTTCCAGCGCCTCGCGGTATTTACCCATGGCGTACTGCACGTTGCCCAGGCTGGTGTAGGCCTCCGGGTTGGCGTGCAGGTGGCCTTCCACATGGCACTTCCAGGCGTTGATATTGTTGAGGTATTCCCTCTCCGCCGCGGGGAAATCGCGGCGCATGATATAGATCTGGGCCTTGCGGTAGTAATTCAGGGCGTAAACCGGATCGAGGTTCTCGTAAAGGTTGAAGCGCGCCAGCGCCATATCCAGATAAGGGGCGGCCTCGGCCTGCTTGCCGGAGCGCGTCAGGTGCTCGTACATCTTCAGGTAAAGGGTGCCCACCTGGTGATGCATTTGAACGTAGTTGGGCGCGATAGACCGCACCTTTTCATAAGCGGCCATGGCCCGCTCGAAATCGTCGCGCGGCTCGCTGCTCTTGTCCCCCCACTCTGGGCGGTAGCTTTTCTGCATAATGAACCGGTCGTTAAAGACGTTGCCCGTAAAATAGTACGGCATGATGAAGTTTGAGTTGAGTTTGTTGACTTTCTGGTAGTAGCTGATGGCGTCCTCCCATTTGCCCTGCTTGGAGAAGAAGATGGCCATATTGTGATAGACGTCGCCCTTGAACCAGCCCCAGAAATAGTAAAGAGGGAACAGCGTGGCCAGCACCACCACCGGCACGGCGGGCGACACGCCCCGCAGCAGCACCCCGCCGAAAGCGTAGACGGCGCCGCCTACGCAGCCGAGGAACAGCAGCCAGGCCAGGTACCACTGCAGGATCTCGCCGCCGGCGACGTAGTTGCGCAGGGGGCCCTGCAGGACGGAGAATTCGTTAAGGACCAGGAAGGCCGTATAGAGCAGGGCGCACAGCGCCGCTGCGCGCGCGGCCCAGAGCGTCCAGGAGAAAGCGGGGGTTACGGCTTTTTCCGCCGGCTGGCCGGGCTCGTCCTTGTAATGCAGTTCCCACAGAGCGCGGCCGCGGGCCAGGCTGATGATGACCCCGGGCAGCAGGCCGAGGTAAACCCCGGAGGAGACGAAGCGCATGCTGACGTCCGTGAAGTTATGCGCGAGCATGCCGAGCAGGGCCACCAGGTAGCCCAGCAGGTCGTAAGCCACCGGGGGCGGCCGCGAGCCCTTGAGATTCTCCGTAAGCGCGCCGAGCGAGCGCAAGCCCACCACGGTGACGAAAGCTATGATCCAGAGATAGAGGCCGAAACCGATAATGCCGTTATCCATCCACTGCTCAAGATGCTCCTGCTCGGCGTGGTCCGTTTCGGTGTTATGTTTGCCCTCGATGTGAAAAATGACCGGGCGGCGGTAGGCCGGGTAGATGACTTTAAAGCCGCCCACCCCTACGCCGGTCAGCGGCCTGGACTCCACCATCTCCCAGGTTGAAAGCCAGGTGCTGATACGGAAGGTGTAAGAGGCCGGGTTGCCTATCTTGTAAATGAGCCCGACCGCGCCTATGGGCAGCAGCAGCGCCAGCAGCAGGAACTTGAACCGGCTGATAGGGAGCTTTTCGCGCAGGAAGTAGTAGCCGTAAAAAACCACGAACAGGAAAGAGGAAATGCCGAAGCCGAGGTAGGCGCCTTTGGTCTCGGTACAGTACAGGCAGAACAGATCCAGGGCTATCAGCGGCAGCAGAAAGATGGACTTCTTCTTAAGGAATTGGGTAAGCGCTATGGGGAAAATAAGCACCAGGAAATTCCCGAAGAAATTCGGGTTGCCGTAAGTGGAGAAGATCCTGCGGCCGAACGCCCCGCGCCAGATGAAAGGGTCGAGGCCGGGCCCCTGGTCTTTCGGCGGGAAATAATGGAAATCCAGGAACTGCACCAGGCCGTAGAGCACCGCTATATAGGCGGTCACTATCAGCACCTTGGTCAGGCGGTCTATGGCTTCCGACGTAAACTCCCTTATGACTATCAGGGTGACCGACATGTAGATGGTGTAGCGGACGAAGTCGTCCACGCTGGGCCCCCTGTAGGGCGCGTGCAGGAAGGAAATGACCACGTAGAGCAGGTAGGCGAAGAACGGGGCGAGGAAGATGAAATCCTCGCGGCGGAAGGCCCGGCGCCCTTCCATCACCAGCAGCGAGATCCACAGCCCCAGCAGGCCGATGCCCCCCATCTGCAGCAGGGTGATCTTGACCTGGGCGGAATCGTAGGTGCGCAGGTAGAAGGTGTCCGAGATAAGCAGGTAGAGCAGCGGCACCCACCACCAGATGGCCTTTCTGGCGAAACTTACGCCGGGCGCTAAATTTATATCGTCGAGTTCGGAAACAGAGAGGTTGTTTTTTTTGGCCATTGTGGGATTTGGTTTTAGTTTATTGGTTAAAACCTGAAATTTTAGCCGAGGATGGGACTTGAACCCACAACCTGTCGCTTACGAAGCGAACGCTCTACCAGTTGAGCTACCTCGGCAACACCCATATTTTATATTATAACGCGCGAAATTAAAAGTGCGTATCTCAAAAAAAGATCCGCGCGCCTGCCGGGCCAGCGGGCCGGAAATAGCGCGGCCGCGGGGTCTGAGGCCCGCGGCCGCGCCGGTCAGGAACGCCGTCTACTTTTTAGCTGCGGTGAGCATCGAGTACAGTTTGTCCGTGGCGCCCTTTATGCCGTTGGTGACGTCGGCGACCATTTTGGGGTCCCAGTCCTTCTTTTCCACGCGCAGGAAAGACGTCTTGTCCACGCGGTTGTCGAAGCGGCCTATCGGGATATGGAACTTGTTCCCCTGCGCCGTAACGGTTATGGTCCCGGGCACTTCGGAATTCTTTTCCAAGTAGTCCATGTCGTCGCAGCCGTAGTCGTTCATCATCACTTCCATCGGCACGCCGTGGTGCAGGATGGAGCCGGGGTCGTTGGGGTTGGTGCGGGCGGTGTTCTTGCGGCGGGATTCCTCGGGGGTCACCCACACGTAGAGGATCACGGCGCGTTTGAGTATCTCCGGGTCCATTTCGCCCAGGGAGTACTGGTAGCCCAGCGGGGCCGGAAGCGGATAGGCGGAGCCGGCGGGGCCGCCGCGCGCGGCCTCGATAACGATGGTTTTGCCCTCGAAAGAGGCGGGATAGGCGGCGTGCTTCTCGTCGAGCATGGCGCGGGCTTCCTTCTCAAGTTCTTTGGCCACCTTGGCCCAGGTGTCCTTATCCAGGTTCGCCAGGCGCGGGGGGATCTTCGCCTTTTCGCCGGCTTTGTCTATGCGGCGCATAAGGAGATCGGCGGCGGAATCGGTCTTCACCACGTTCTTGCCCATCAGGTCGCGGTAGTCCTCGTTAAGCAGGTGTATCAGCGTGCCCCAGTCTTTGGTGTCCTGGAAAGGCCTGTCGCCGGACTTGAAGAACAGGCGGGCTTTTCCGAGCTTCGCCAGTTCGTCGTCGGCGCGGCGCATCATGTGCACGTAGGGGAAGTCGTCCAGCTGGAGGTTCGCGCCTATGTGAAAATCGGTCTTGAGCCTCTCGGGCTCTACGTTGGCAAGGAACCGCCGCACCTCTGACTTGCCGGAGGCCGGCAGGGCCAGCAGCAGTACTATATCGAATGTGTCGCTCATTGTTTCCTCCTGACAGATGTAATGGTTAAATTTTAAACAATATCCGCGGCGGATTCAAGGAATAAAACGTGAGCCGCGCGGTTTTTTATATAATTCCCTTATATATGGAACCAATCAATATCATGTGGACCGTCTTCATCGTCACCGCCGCCGCGCTTTTCTTCGCGGACATCAAGCTCTCGGCCGGCCGCGCCCACGAGATAACCCGCAAAGAGGCCATGCTGCTCTGCGCTTTCTGGGTCATAATAGCGGCGATGTTCGGCTTTCTCACCGGCTACATGCTGGGCTTCAATAAAATGCTGGAGTTCTTCACAGCTTACGTCATAGAGTATTCCCTCTCTATGGACAATATGTTCGTGTTCATCATGATCTTCGCCTATTTCGCCATCCCCAAGAAGTATCAGCCCAAGATCCTCACCTGGGGCATTCTGGGCGCGGTGTTCATGCGCCTCGTGCTCATCTTCACCGGCGTAAAGCTCATCCACACCTTCGAGTGGCTAATCTATGTTTTCGGCGGCATACTGATCATCACCGCGATAAAGATGATGGTGCAGAAGGAAGGCGACATGGACCCGGGCGCCAACCCAGTACTAAAACTGCTGGCAAAGATTATTCCCATAGACAAAGAGCCCACGGACGGAGATTTTTTTGTTAAGAGGCATATCTGGCACGCCACCCCCCTCTTCGCCACGCTCGTGGTGGTGGAGACCTCGGACCTTATTTTCGCGGTGGACTCCATCCCGGCCGTGCTGGCTATCTCTACGGACAAGTTCATCGTCTACACCTCAAACGTCTTCGCCGTGGTGGGCCTGCGGTCGCTGTACTTCCTGCTGGCCTCCATTATGGACCTGTTCCGCTACCTCAAGGCCGGCATTTCCATAATCCTGTTTTATGTCGGGATAAAGATGCTCATCTCCGGGTACATAAAGATCCCGGCGCTGCTCTCGCTGGGCGTGGTACTAGGCATATTGGCGCTGTCCATCCTGCTCTCGGTTATCATTCAGCACCCCCATCACCATGAGGACCTGCCGGAACCGCATAAGGCCAAATAATCCCCGCGCCGCCATAAAAGCCCCGGAGAGCCGGGGCTTTTTTTTTGCCGCGCTAAGTCATATAATGCCCTAGGGGGTGGTGTTGTATGGCCTTAATGTCCGTTGACTGGCATAAAAAAGAAGCCCGGGAGATCTTAACCGAGTTGGGCTCCTCCATGTCCGGTTTATCCGCCGCCGAGGCCGCCCTTCGCCTGGAAAAATACGGCCCCAACTCCCTTAAAGAAAAACCGAAGCGCGGCGCGCTGGCCATGTTCCTCGACCAGTTCAGGGATTTCATGATAATGGTGCTTATAGCGGCCGCCGCCGTTTCAGGCGTCATTGGGGAAATACTGGACGCCGGCGTAATAGCGGCCATAGTCATTCTCAACGCGGTAATGGGTTTTATTCAGGAATACCGCGCCCAGAAAGCCATGGAGGCCCTGAAGAAAATGGCCGCGCCTAACGCCTCCGTGATGAGGGGCGGGCAGGCCGCGTCCGTTCCCGCCGGCACGCTGGTGCCCGGGGATATCGTAGTGCTGGAGGCCGGCAGCGTAGTGCCCGCCGACCTGCGCCTGATAGAGGCCGCCTCGCTTAAAACGGAGGAGGCGGCCCTCACCGGGGAATCCCTCTCCGTGGAGAAACACGCCGGCGCCATACCCGGCGAAGACCTGGCGCTCGGCGACAGGCTTAACATTGCCTACAGCGGCACTTCCGTGTCCTACGGCAGGGGCTACGGCGTGGTGACGGCCACGGGCATGGATACAGAGCTGGGGAAAATAGCCGGCCTGCTGCAGGAGGAGGAAGAGGTACAGACCCCCCTGCAGAGGCGGCTGACCTCTTTCGGGAAGAAGCTGGCCTGGGCCGTACTGGCCATTTGCGCGATAGTATTTATTTTCGGGCTGCTGCGCGGCGAACCTCCCGCTCTTATGTTCCTGACGGCGGTATCGCTGGCGGTGGCCGCCATTCCGGAGGCTTTGCCCGCCGTAATGAGCATAGCGCTGGCGTTGGGCGCGGCCAGGCTGGTCAAACACAAAGCCCTTATACGCAAGCTGCTGGCCGTGGAAACCCTGGGTTCCATAACTTACATCTGCTCGGATAAGACCGGCACGCTTACACAGAATAAGATGACGGTGGAGGAAGTATATCTCGACGGAACGCTGATAAAGGCCGGGGAGCCCCCCCCGCAACCTGACCTCTACGCGCGGCTGCTGACGGGCTTCGCCCTTAATAACGATTCCCGGCCTAACGGCGGCGGCTGGCTGGGCGACCCCACCGAGACCGCTCTTTGCGCCCTGGCGGAAAAGGGCGGTCTCGACAAACAGAAATTGGACGCGGCATCTCCGCGCGCGGCCGAACTGCCTTTCGATTCTGAGCGCAAACGCATGACCACCTTCCACCCTGGGCAGCTTGCCGGCTGGACCGGCGGGGCTTATTTTTCGGTTACCAAGGGCGCGGCGGAAGGCCTGCTGCAGAACTCTTCGCGGATAATGACTTCCGCTGGGGTAACCGCAGAGGGCAAAGAGAAAATGCACGCCGCGGCCGAGGAGATGGCGGCCAGGGGCCTGCGCGTGCTGGGCCTGGCGGCCAGGCAGTGGGACGCCGTCCCCGGAGCCATGGCCGACGCCGAGAAAGAACTGGTGTTTATCGGCCTGGCGGGCATAGCCGACCCGCCCAGGGAAGAGGCCAAAGCCGCGGTAGCGGAGTGTCGTTCGGCCGGCATAGTGCCGGTGATGATAACAGGCGACCACCCGGTCACGGCGCGCAATATCGCAGAACGCCTGGGGATGATAGACCCGGGCGACATCGGCGCCATGCTGACCGGGACGGAACTGGAAAAGATCTCCCCGGCGGACTTCGCGCTGCGGGTCGAGAGCATAAGGATTTACGCCCGGGTAGCCCCGGAGCAGAAATTGCGCATCGTAAAGGCGCTGCAGGCGCGCGGGCAGTTCGCCGCCATGACCGGCGACGGCGTTAACGACGCCCCGGCGCTCAAGCGGGCGGACATCGGCGTAGCCATGGGGATAACGGGCACGGACGTATCTAAGGAAGCCGCCCACATGATACTGCTCGACGACAACTTCGCCACCATAGTAAAAGCGGTGCGCGAAGGCCGCAGGATCTACGACAATATCCGACGGTTCGTGCGCTACGTGCTAACCTGCAACTCCGGCGAAATCTGGACCATTTTCCTGGCGCCTTTCCTGGGGCTGCCTATCCCCCTGCTGCCGATACAGATACTCTGGATAAACCTGGTAACGGACGGGCTGCCGGGGCTGGCGCTGGCGGCTGAGGCCGAAGAACCTGACATAATGGCCAGGCCCCCCCGCCCGCCGGGAGAGAGCCTTTTCGCCGGCGGGCTGGGAACGCACGTTGTCTGGGTGGGCCTGCTTATGGGCGCGCTATGCCTTGCCACGCAGGCCTGGGCTATAAGGACGGGGGCGCATTGGCAGACCATCGTATTTACGGTGCTTTGCCTAAGCCAGCTCGGCCACGCGCTGGCCATACGCTCCGAGAAAAGGTCCCTTTTCCACATGGGGGTCTTCTCTAATAAGCCCCTGATCTATTCAGTGGCGCTGACATTGGGCCTGCAACTGGCGGTTATTTACGCGCCCTGGCTCAATGCCGTCTTCCGCACCGTACCCCTTTCCCCGCGCGAGCTGGCGGCGGCTTTGGCCCTCTCAACCGTGGTGTTCCTGGCGGTGGAGGCGGAAAAACTCGCCCGCCGGCGCGGCCTTATATAGGGCCCGGAATATAAAGAAAGCCCCGGATCTCTCCGGGGCTTTTTTACGGGGCCTATCGCCCCTATATCTTGCTTGATTAATTGACGGGCTTGGCGGCTGGCTTGGTTTCCTTGGCCGCGGCTTTCTTGGCCGGCTTGGCCTTCTCGGTCTTGGCCGGGGCGGAGGCCACGGGCTCCTTGAGGATCTCCAGCAGCTCTACGTCGAATACAAGGGTAGCGCCGCCGGGGATGGCGCCGCCTGCGCCCTGGTCGCCGTAGGCCGTGTCGGAGGGGCAGACCAGCTTGGCCTTGCCGCCGACCTTAATTTTCTGCACGCCCTCGGTCCAGCAGGGGATCACGCCGGAAAGCGGGAACTCGGCGGGTGTGCCGCGGTCCACGGAGGAGTCGAACACTTTGCCGTCCGGGAAAGTGCCGTGATAATGCACCTTCACCATGTCGGAGGCCTTGGGCATAAGGCCCGTGCCTTCCTTTACCGGAATGTAGACCACGCCGGAAGGGAGCTTCTCGGCGCCGGTTTCCTTGGACATTTTCTCGAGGAAGGGCTTGGCCGAATCTTTCTGTTTGGCCACAATGGCTTCCTGTTTTTTGCCCAGGTATTCGTTGAGCTTGGCGCCATAGGTGTCGTCCACTTTGGACGTGGTGCCGGCAAGGGCCTCGGAGAAGCCCATTATAACGTACTTGGACTCTTCGGCGCTGAAATCGAACTGTTTGATCTTGGAGCTGACAGCTTTGCCCAGGAAGTAGAGGGTTTTCTGGTCTTCCGTCATATCGGCGGCTATCGCCAGCGCAGGTACGCCCAGTACTAAAACAGCGAAGAATATCTTTTTCATTTGTTTCCTCCCGAATTTGATAGACATATCTTACCAAAAAATAAACAGCACGTTAACATCAAAGCAAAAGCCCCCGCATAATTTCAAGGCCCGCGCTCCCCGCAACAAAGCAAAAGCCCTCGAAATTTATTCAAGGGCTTTTGGTTGTGAGGCCCGACTTTAGAGCGAAGCATAATTATGCTTCGCGCCCGGGCCGAAAGGCGGAAGCGGTTTTCTGCGAAGCAAAACCGCTGAGCCGGGGTCGCGGAAAGCCGCTATGCGGCTTATCCGTGACGGGGCAGGATTTTGTCACAGGTCGCCTCGTCGCCGTCGCTCCTCGGCGCCTGCGACCCCGCCTCCCTGCTGCGGGCTGCTGCCCTCGCAGGTCCGGCTTTCAAATCCTGCCGCGGGACATATTATGTCCCGCTCCCCCGCAACAAAGCAAAAGCCCTTGAATTAATTCAAGGGCTTTTGGTTGCGGGGGCAGGATTTGAACCTGCGACCTCAAGGTTATGGGCCTTGCGAGCTACCAGGCTGCTCTACCCCGCACATGTATTATAGCACAGGTGCGGAGGCAATAGCAACGTTCTCCGACGAGAGAATAGGGCTTTACAGGTTTGCAATTTCCCCCTCCCGACTTAAAATAGTGATCAGTTAAATGATGGTGATCGGATTTAGGATCGGTTCGGGGAAAAAATCCAGCAAAGTGATGCCTGCTGATTATAAGCCTTTCCTGCGGGTGGCCTAATATTACTTGACGGCAGAAATCAAGTAGGTGTTCAGGCTGTAAAAATATTCTCCGGAACGGTCTTTTTTCTTCAAATCAGCAAGCCACTCCTGAATATCTTTGGGATCTATCTTGCCTGATTCCTTGGCAATATACGCTATAAATTGGGCGGAGTCATACCCATATTCAAGCGGTTTAAAGCTAGTATTTGTTATCGTATAAGTTTGAGGCACAGACTTTTTAAATTTGCTCCTACGAAAGAGCCCATGTAATTTTCTGCCAATCATCCCATCCGCACATTCCATCCCTTTCTGCTTGATATCGCAGTAATTATGAACCAACTCTCGGGATAGCGCGGGGAAGGAAGAATTATAGATTTGTGTATCAAAATCATCATGAGACAAAACCAACAGCCCCCCTCTTTTCAGGATCCTGAAGCACTCATTTATAAAGTGTATTTTATCAGGCACACACTCAATTACATTATGAGATACTATCTTTTCAAAACTGGCATTTGGAAAGGGGAGGCGTTTTGAAGCATCGCCCTTAATTAACTCCAATTTCCCAGCCGACATCTCCTTTCGCAACACCCTTTCAGCCACCGCCAGTAGAGGTTCGCCTATATCTAAACCGACAGCACGGCCATGTATTCCGAGTTGCCGTGTGATATACATAAGCGTATGCCCATGTCCGCAGCCAACATCCAGAACTTTATCTGACTTATGAAGATTCAATAATCCGGACAGAAATTGGTGAAATTTAATCAGATCCCTGTTCTTGTAAAAAGCCAGTCTGGATTTGTAGGTTTTTTTAGACATCGAAAATTGCATATGCTCCCCCGAACATTAACCTATACATTAAACCTATAATTTCCGCCTCTTA
>DMXM01000006.1 GCA_003482905.1 Elusimicrobiota bacterium | reverse complement strand
AAAACTACTTTCGATTTTCCTGCAGCGCTATTCTGCAGGTGGACATGTTCTCCTGCCTGGGTTATCATCAGGAGGGGCTCTCGGTGGTGGAAACACTTATGGCGCCCGGCCAGACCGTGGGAAAAGCGGATCTTCCCGCGCTTCTGATAAGCCGCTACAACCTGCTAAGCCGCATGGGCCGCGCCGCCGAGGCGCTTCTGTTCCTGGACCAGGCGCTACAGGCCGCCTCCGACCCGGCCGAAAAGATATCATTGCAGATCATAAGGGGGCGGGCCCGCGAGTCTTTGGGGAAGTATAAAGAGGCTTTTGCCGATTACAGGAACGCCGCGGTCCTGGATCCAGCGCGGATCTCTCCGCGCCGCGGCATGGGTATGATCATGGTCAGGGAAAAGCGGATTGCCGACGCGGAAAAAGAGTTCTCATTGGTTATTCAAAAGGACAAGAACGATCCCGAAGCGCTGCTGGGCGCCGCTTACTGTAGCCTTGCCTTGCGCCGCGACAGGCGGACGGCGGGCGGTTTTATGTCCGCTGCGCTTTCCAAAGATCTCAGCCGCCTGTCACACCCTAAAACCTTCAAGATGATGCTGACGGCGCTTATGAAGGACGCAAATCTCAGAACTTTGGCGAAAAGTTACACTGTGAATATCCGGGCAATTCCGGCTGGCCCCGTGTCTTTGGTCGCTCCAAAAGACCTAGTTGCCGTCTTCTCGGCTGCCCGGAACATAGTTGCGCCTATGCCGGCCCCGTCCAAATAGGGGTAAAAAAGTGCCAGGAGATTTTTAATCGGATGGATGGAGGAAATGGGGAAATGGGGACAGGCTACTTTTTGTTGTAGGGAGCGCTGCTTCCAGTTCCCTGATCATTACTATGTGATGGGTATGAGGGCATAATGGGGATTAACTTTTCATTCCATATCCGCAGGAAGACCAAATTTAAATATAACGGCGTGGAGTACGACAGCTTCGACAAAATGCCGGAGGCGGCGCGCCGCGTTATATCCGCCAACGCCCCTGAAGTGGCGGCAGCGGCGGCTGACGCCGACGAGGACCGGGAGCTGGAGGATATTCAGCCCGAGGACGGTTCCGCGCGGCTGCAGCCTCTGCCGGAGGACGGCTCCGCGCAACCTCAGCCGCTGCCTGCGGAATTGGCCGCGCGGCCACCGGCGTTGCCTTGGGGCGGCTGGCACGCCGGCGTGCTGATTATTGGCCTGTTGTTCGTGTTCTTCGGGGCGGATATCAGTTACAGGCTGGTCAAGAGCGGCAATTACAATCCTTTCTTCGTTACGCTGGGGCTTTTGTTCCTGGCCTGCGGCGGCGGCCTTGTGGGGCAAAAACGCTGGGCGCGGACGCTTACGCTTATATTCGCGCCAGTGGCGGCTTTTGCAGCACTGGGACTCATGCACCGCGCCAGCGGTGGCGGCATGGGCGTTATCCTGTTGGTTCTGGCCGCCTGCGCGGCAGCTTTCATCTGGCTGCTGTTGCCGCCTGTGGGAAGGCTGTTCTCGGCGCAAAGGCCGCTCCTCCCCGGGCGCAGGCTGGCCGCCGCCGCCCCGCCGCCGCGTCGTATTTCCAGGGCGCTAAAGCTGGCCGTGCTGTTCGGCAATAATTTCGTGCTGATGTGCTGGTTCATTCTGCTTATAGTCTTTGTGCCGCTGCTCAATAAGCTCAACGGTCTGCTTAGCGGCCTGAGCGCGGGTTTTACGGATTTTTCGGCGCCCTGGCTGGCGCTGCCCGGCGCTTTCCTGTTCTCCGTGGCGGTGTCAGTATTCTGCGGGTGGTGGGCCTTCCGCCGGAGCCGCATGCAGCTGGACCAGCTGGTGAACTGGCCGCTCTGCCACGCCGTACTCAAGTCCAAGGTGAAGATAAGCGACGGGGATTCGGAAGTTTACCGCATGAAGTTTGAATACGAGGTGGGCGGCCAGAAGTACACCAATATTTCGGACATGAACTTTATCTCCGCCCTGGAGGACGAGGCCGAAGAACCCATAATCTACGATCCGCTCAAGCCCCGGCGCTCTATGCTGGTGGACGAGCTCCCCGCTTCCATAATTCTCGATGAGAGCGGCGGCCTCAAAAACCGCTTGCCCTTCATGGGGTATTTTTACGCCTCCCTGCCGCCGCTGCTGCTGGCTGCCATGGCTGTAGCCGCTTTCCGCTAGATCCGCCGGTCTTTCTTTTCCCGGGTTTGATAGAATATCCCGGGAAGGTGGGAGAGGAGCTGATATGATCAGAACTGAAAGAAATACACGCAAGTTGGTTTACGCGATGGCCGGCCTTTTTGTTTTTGGTCTGGCCGCGTCGCTTTATTTTAATATCCGCCATATCAACGAGCATTACCTTCAGCTTGCCCTGGGCGCCGGCCGTTCGGTATTTCAGTCCACGGTGGAGGCGCGCCGGTGGAACGCTACCCACGGCGGTGTCTACGTTCCTGTCACAGCCAAGACCCTGCCCAATCCATACCTGAAGGACCCGCTGCGCGATGTGGTTACAAAGGACGGGCTAAAACTCACAAAAATAAACCCCGCTTATATGACGAGGCTCATATCCGAACAGATGTCCGTCGAGCGCGGGGTCAAAATGCGCATAACCAGTCTCAATCCCATCAGTCCTCGTAATTTGCCTGATAAATGGGAGGCGAAGGCACTTGGCGAATTTTCGGCCGGCGCAAAAGAGATCTTTGTGGTTGTTGGGGGGAAAGAAAATATCTTCAGGTACATGGCGCCGCTGATAACGGAAAAATCCTGCCTGAAGTGCCACGCCGTGCAGGGTTACAAGGAGGGGGATATCAGGGGAGGTATCAGCGTAGATATCCCTTATAGCCCGTTCCTGGCCGTAATGCGGCAGCATGTGATGGAGCTGGTGCTGACACATCTGGCTTTCCTTGCGCTGGGCCTTATAGTTATTGGGGTGCTTGGGTGGGCAATATTCAGCAATGTCAGGGAACTCGCCGAGACGTTGAGGCTGGTGAAGACTTTAGAGGGGATACTGCCGATATGCCTGGGCTGCAAGAAAATACGCGCCGACGGTGCGAACCCGGGGGAGCCCGTGGCCTGGATCCCGCTGGAGTCATATATTTCCGGTAAAACTACGGCCTCTTTCAGCCACGGGCTGTGTCCTGAATGTGCTAAAAGGATATATCCTCAATATTCCGAATGAGCCGCCGGCCGGGGAAGCAGCGACCCCAAGCTATTATGAACATTATTGAAATTAAAGATCTAAAAAAAGATTATCCGCTGGGCGACACTATTGTGCCGGCTCTGCGCGGCGTGGATTTGACCGTGGAGGAGGGGGACTTTATGAGCATTATCGGCCCCTCGGGTAGCGGCAAGACCACGCTGCTCAATATCATTGGCTGCATAGATTTCGCCACTTCGGGCGGCGTCAGCGTGGGCGGCAGGGAGATCACCGCACTTAATGACCGGCAGATAACCGACATCCGCCTTAACAAGATAGGCTTCATATTCCAGACTTTCAACCTTATACCGGTGCTGGACGTTATAGAGAACATAGAATTCCCGTTACTGTTGATGAAGAAAAGCGCGGCCGAGGCACGCCGCCGCGCCGACAAGCTCATAGAAGAGGTGGGGCTTAAAGAATACGCCGCCCACCGCCCTTCCGAACTTTCCGGCGGGCAGCGCCAGCGCGTGGCCATAGCGCGGGCGCTTGTGACCAACCCCGACATAGTGCTGGCCGACGAGCCCACCGCCAACCTGGACTCCGTCACCGGCGCCTCCATCCTTGAGCTGATGCGCCGCATGAACGAACTGGAAAAAACCACATTCATATTCTCCACGCACGACGCCAACGTGCTTAAATACGCCCGGCGCATAGTAAAGATAAAGGACGGGCTTATTGAAAAGGAACCAGTAGCCGCATGAAACTGGTGCTCACCATCGCCTGGCGCAATATACTGCGCCACAAGGGCAAAAGCCTCGTTATAGGGGCTATCCTGTTCACCGGCGCTTTGCTGATGACGGTGGGCAACGGCGTAATATCAGGCATGGCCGCCGGTATAGAAAAGAACGTCATCAACGGCTTTATGGGCGACATAGTCCTGATCAGCGAAGCGCAGAAGAGCGACAATATACTGCTGAATATGATGGGTTCCAGCATAGAGCCTATAACCACATACGGGAAGATCAAAGAGGTGCTGGCCTCCCGGCCCTATGTGCGGAACTATCTGCCTGTGGGCAAGAACCTGGCCATGGTGCTCGACGAGAGCAGCGCCGCCCCCGGCTACGCTTTCCTGCTGGGCGTGGACTTCGCCGAGTACCGCAAAATGTTCCCCGACAATTTCAAGGTGATAGAAGGCAGCTACCCGGCGCCGGGGGAGCGGGCCCTGCTGGTGCCCTCCTTCACGCGCGACGAGTTCTACGACTTCTACAATATCTGGTTCATCCCCGAAGGCGGGGCCGTGGTGAAGGAGAACCTGAAGAAGGACGCGCTGGCCAACCTTAAGACCCTGGCGCTCAGTAGCAGCGTGGTGATGATGGGGATGACCAGCGGCATAAACACCACCAGCGACATCCGCTTCCCGGTGCGCGGCATAGTCAAGTACGGGGCGCTCAACCAGATATTCGGCCATTTCTGCCTGGTGGACATAGAATCCTACCGCGAATGCTTGGGCTACTTTACCGCGGCCGACATGGCAGCGCAGGTGCCGAAAGAGGAGAAGAAGCTGCTGGGTTTGGAGGGGGCGGCCCTGGACTCGCTATTTGGCGGCGACGAGATGGTGGCTTCCGGCTATAAGAAAGAGCCGGTGAATATCAAGGCGGAGAAGATAGACGTAAAGAACACCGAGGACGGAACGTATAACGCCGTCTTCATCCATCTTAAGCCGGGCGTGGCCTACGCGGCCGCCCTGAAGGACCTTAACCGAGCGCTGGCGGAGACCGCCGCCGGCGTAAAGGCCATATCCTGGAATAAGGCCTCCGGGCCCATGGGCAGCATGGCCCTTATCATCAAGAGCGCGCTGTTCATATTCGTCACGCTGCTGTTCTGCGTGGCGGTTATCATAATAGTCAACACCCTTACCATGTCCGCGCTGGAGCGGGCTTCCGAGCTGGGGATGATGCGCGCCGTCGGGGCGCACAAAACATTTATAGCCGGCATGTTCCTGGGCGAGACCGCCATACTTTCCACCATATTCGGCGGGGCCGGCATAATAGCCGGCATAGTGGCGGTGCGCCTGATACCGCTGCTGCGCATAACCACCGAGAACGACATGCTGCAGCTGCTTTACGGCGGCGCTTTCTTCAACCCGCTCTTGAGCCTTAGCGGCATAGCGTTGACCGCGCTGCAGCTGGCGGCGGTTACCATAGCCGCCGCGCTGTATCCCATGCGGGTGGCCGGCAATATAACCCCGCTGGACGCGGTTTCCAGGGATTGATCTATGCTCCTGATACGCCTTAGCCTCCGTAACCTGCTGCGCCAGAAGCGCCGCAACGCGCTGCTGGGTTCCGCCATGGCCATCGGCGTGTGCATACTGGTGACGGCCAACTCTTTTTCCCACGGCATTTCGGACATCATGTTCAACAAGGTCATGCGCTACGTCACCGGGCACGTGTCCATACGCTTTAACGAGCGCGGCGGCGTTATGCGCGAGATCTTCCGCGACCGGCTCCGCGCTTTCGAGGCCGTTAAAGGCGAGGCCGTAATAGAGGAGGCCGACGAGGCCGTGGGGATGTTCGCCCGCGCCATCGGCAACGGGCGCTCCGACAATATAATAATGGTGGGCGCGGACACAAAAAAAGGCCTCACCGAAAAGGGCAGGAAGGAAGTGGAGGAATCCTTCCGCCTGGTGGAGGGCAGTTGGAAGGACGTGGAGAACCCGGCCATAGAGAACCCGGTGATAATTTCCGAGGAGAAGGCCCATTACCTTAACGTAAAACGCCGCGACATACTGCGGGTGCGCTTCCGCAATATGTTCGGCCAGGACCAGGCCGAGCGGCTTACTATCGCTGGCATAATGAAGAACGACAATATATTCATGCAGCCGGTAGTCTTTCTGGAACTTTCGCGCGCAAAGGCCCTGCTGGGCTACCGTCCCTGGGAGACCGGCAGCCTGAGCCTGAAGATAAAGAACCCGGTTAAGAACGCCACCGCCCTGGCCGACCGCGTCCACGCGCGGCTTGACCCCGGCACAGCGCTCATATACGCTTCCGCGGCCGGCCCAGCCGGAGCGCGCCCGGTAGTTCTTATGGGTTATAAGAGCGACGACGGGGCCAGGGAAAAAATAAAGGGCCTGCTGAAGCTAAGCTCCGGCGGCTTCGACCAAGCCTTCAGGAAGGACGGCATAATTCTGCCGGCCGGGCTTGCCCGCGCGCTGGGCGTGACCGCCGGGGACTCCATTACAGTGCGGTATCCCCGCAAGTTCGAGAGCGCGCCCAAAGAGGCGTCCCGTACCGTCAGCGCCATCTGCGCATCGGGGCGGTATCCGGGCCAGAACGTCGTACTGATGAACGATTCCGGCTTCTACGACCTTTACTACCAGGACATGCCCGCCGCCCCAGGGCCAGGGGTAAAGCCATACGCCCCCGCCGGCGACTGGGCCGCGCTGGCCGCGCCCGAGTGGGTGCTGCTCAGGCGCACCTACAATACCGAGGAATACAAAAAGAAATACCAAGAGATAGCCCGCAACAAGTGGAAGGCCACCACCATAGACGTATCCACCATGTATGAAACAGCCAGCGACATACTTAAGCTGGAATCGGT
The DNA here is from genome assembly GCA_003482905.1 of Elusimicrobiota bacterium. Lineage (GTDB taxonomy): Bacteria > Elusimicrobiota > Elusimicrobia > Elusimicrobiales > UBA9959 > UBA9959. Next base: position 58,476 of record DMXM01000006.1, on the reverse strand, counting down.
GCTGAACATCATCACCATATCGGCGGTGCTGGTGCTGTTCTTTATAATCCTGCTGGGCGTGGTGAACACCCTGCGCATGACCATCCGCGAACGCACCCGCGAAATAGGCACCGTGCGCGCCATAGGCATGCAGCGCGCGGCCGTGCGCGACATGTTCCTGCTGGAGACTTTCTTCCTTACGCTGTTCTCTTCCCTGGTGGGGGTGGGGGGAGGCTTCATTGTGATGCGGCTGCTCTCGCTTATAACCTTCCACCCGGTGGACAATCCGCTGGGGATGCTGCTGGTCAACAGCCACCTGTATTTCCTGCCCACGTTAACTGGCATAGCCGGCAGTGTGCTGCTGATACTGGCCATAGCCGTAGTAACGGCCTGGTTCCCGGCGCGCCGGGCGGCCAACCTGTCGCCGGCGCAGGCTTTGGGACATTTTACTTAGGACAATGATGAAACATATTCTGTTCGCGCTTATTATTCTCTTCCCAGCCGGCCGGGCCAGCGCCGCCAGCCGCGTTACGCCCATTCTTAAGGCCATAGACGCCAACTATAAGCTGAAGAAGGACGTGCGGGCCGACGTGACGCTTACGCAGCAGCGCGCCGGGCAGGGCACCAAGATAATAAACATGGCCTATTTCAGGCGCGACTCCGACGACGCCTTCCTGATAGTGATGAACGCGCCCGAGAACGAAAAGGGCAACGGCTACCTGCGCGTGGGCGACAATTTCTGGATGTACCGTAAGAACACCCGCACCTTCCAGCACGTCAACCGCGACGAGAGCATCGGCGGCTCCGACGCGCACAGCGACGACTTCGAGACCCGCAAGCTGGAAGAGCTGTACGGGCCTGTGGCGGACCCCTCCGGCGCGGAGAAATTCTCGGAGGAGCTGCTGGGGAAGGTGGCGGTGAACCGCTTTGAGGTGGAAGCCAGGGTGAACGACGTGGACTACCCGCGCCAGATCTTCTGGACCCGCCGCGACAACAATCTTCTGCTGAAACAAGAGTCGTATTCTTTGTCCGGAACGCTGATGCAGACCGCCTATTTCCTGAAGTTCACCGAACTGGAAGGCCGCTTTGTGCCGGTAAAACAGCTGTTCATAGACGAGTTCGAAAAAGGCAACAAGACCATAGTGGAGATCTCCAGCCTGGTCCCCGGCAAACTGGACGACAAGATATTCACCAAGGCTTACCTGGAGAACCTGAGCAAATGAAAATAAATAAGGCACTGCTCCTGGCCCTGGCCCTCCTCCCCGGCGCCGCTTACGCGGAGGACGCCGCCTCCGAACTTGAGATGTTCGGTAGCAGCGAGGTCGTCACCCAGGCCGCCGCGGCCCCCGCCGCACCGGAGGATAAGAGGACACTGGGCTTCTCCGGCGAGGTGATCAGCGTTATGGAGGACGTGGTTTACAGCACCTCCGCCGGCAACCCGTTCAATTCATATATAGTGGGCAATATCATGCTGGACGCACGCCTGAAGGGGGGCGTTAAGGCTTTCGCCAACATGGAGGCTACTTACCAGTCCAAGGCCCGCCAGACCACCTCCGTGCTGCGCGAGGTCTTCCTGGACTTCAATCTAAATCGCCGCGTTTATTTCCGCACCGGCAAACAGGTGCTGCAATGGGGCCGTTGCGCCCTGTGGAACCCCACCGACCTTATCAACGTGGAAAAGAAGACCTTCACGCGCAAGATAGGCTACCGGGACGGAGCCTACGGCGTTAAATTCCACGCGCCTTTCGGCACGGCCTATAATATTTACGGATTCCTGGACACCGGCAGCGCCGGTGAGGACCGCGACCTGGGCGGTGCGCTAAAGTTGGAACTGCTCACCGGCAAAACGGAAATGGCCTTCTCCGGCTGGGCCAAGCGCAACCGCCGTCCTGTCTTCGGCTACGACCTGTCCAGCCGCCTTGGCCGCGTTGACATAGCCGGCGAGGTCAGCGCCGCCCGCCGGGACAATACGCGTTTTATCCGCGATAACGGCGGTACGCTGGAAACTTACAGGAAACGGGACGAGTGGGTCACCAAAGCCGCGCTCAACCTCAGCCGCGGCTTCCGCCTGGGCAATTTCAACGACCGGCTTAACGTGGGCACGGAGTTCTTCTACAACCAGACCGGTTACACTAAAAACCCTTTCAGGGATAAGGCCGCTTACGCCTTCTCCGGGCCGCTGGCGCTTTTGCTGCCGGCCGGCACCAAGGCACAGTTCCTGCTGGGCAACGGTCTTTACGAACCCAATTACCTTGCGCGGTATTACGGGGCGGTGTTCACCAGCGTCAGCCGGTTCATTATAACGGACATGACGCTGAACATGAACTATATCCGCAACCTCAACGACAGTTCCGGCGTGCTCTCCACCGGAGTCAGCTACAAGAACCTCAATGACTTCTCGGCCGGTTGTCTGGTTAACGCCTTCCTGGGCCCGGCCCACAGCGAATACACCTTCTCCGGCGCCAAACTGCTAATCCAGCTTACGGCCGGCGTTTCGTTCTAATAATGGGTGAGTGGGGGCGCTGATTCTCTTCCCTATTGAATGGAGTATGCTTTTAAAAGATTTAAATATCACATATTGCAATATGTAATAACGTCTGCTATAATCTCAGTATGAGACCTTTTAACGGCATAAAACCGCAGGATATCGTGATCCTTCTGAAGCTGGTCGCTCTGGGTGATGGGAAATGGCGGCATAAGGACCTGGTATCCTCATTGGGCCTGTCGCAGGGGGAGATAAGCTTCGCGCTGAATCGCTGCCGTACGGTGGGGTTCCTGGATTCCGCGAAGAAGAAGGTTATGAGGGGCGCTCTGTTGGAGTTCCTTGTGCATGGGCTCAAATATGTCTTCCCGGCCCGTCCGGGGCCTGTTTCAAGAGGAATGCCCACCTCCCACTCCGCCGCACCGCTGGCCGGGCGGATAGTATCTTCCGAAAGCGATATGTATGTCTGGCCTTGTGACACAGGCAGGGTTCGTGGACAATCAATAGAGCCTCTTTACGGCAATGTGCCGCAGGCGGCCGAAAAAGACCCAGCTCTTTATGAGTTGCTGGCCCTGCTTGACGCGATAAGGGCCGGCCGCGCCCGTGAGCAGGCCATTGCCGCCCGGGAACTGGAGAAAAGGCTTTTAAAGACGGTTAAATGAAAAATCTCGAGATGCTCGCAGTTGTTGCGAATGGGCTTGGCCACCTCAAGGACAAAGTTGTGTTTGTCGGCGGCAGCACGGTCTCATTGTATCTGACCGACCCCGCGGCCCAAACGGTTCGTCCTACGGAAGATGTCGACTGTGTGATCGAGATCGTTACCAGGGGGCAGTATTATAAACTTGAGGCGAACCTGGAGAAGCTCGGTTTCCGGCACATGATGGAGGAGAACGCCCCTATTTGCCGGTGGAAGTACCATGGACTTACCGCCGACATTATGCCCACCGAGGGTTCTGTTTTGAGTTTTAAGAACAGCTGGTATCCGGACGGTTACGTTAATTCACAGGTTGTTAACCTCTCCGGCGTCGGAAAGATCCGTGTCTTTACGCCGCCGTACTTCCTGGCCTCTAAAATAGAGGCATTTCTCGATAGGGGGCGTGGAGATTTTCTGACCAGCCCGGACATGGAAGACATTATTACCGTCCTCGATGGCGCGGAGAATATTGCCGGGGAGGTGTTACACGCCCCAGCCAAAGTCAAAGGCTACCTGGCTGTTAAATTCTCGGAGTTCCTGAAGGATGAGCGGTTCTTTGAGAGCCTTGAGGGAAACCTGCGCTCCCCCTCCGGTACCTCCGGGCGGGTTGAACGGATAAAGGTAATACTGAAAACCCTGTGGCAGGGTTAATTGCGTGATAATCACATTTAGTTAAGGTTTCGTTAATAGATCCCCGCATGCAACTATCCGAAGATCAAGAAAAAGCGCTTTCAAGCCTGCTGGCCTGGTATAAAGACCCGGGGCGCGGCCGCTTTATCACGCTGGGTGGCTACGCCGGCACCGGCAAGGGGTGGATGGGGACACATAACTATTTCAACTGGGTTGAATGAAATATGGGTGGCCCTGGCCCTCTAATCTAGCCCACTACCAATTGCGGTTCCCGGAGGAATATATTTTTCGGCTATCGGAGGGGGAGAAAACGGAACTGGTGATAAATTGGCACCGGTTCAATGTTTTAAAGCACTCATCAGTTCTGTCGCTGGCTTTACACCGGCATCACCCGCGCTGAAGAGGAACTCTACCTTTTCGGCTAGTTTTTCGGATTTTGGCATAAAACCATCGCGACACCAGGCTGTCGCCTTTGTCTGCTATACTATATAAATGCAACCCGAGGAGATATTAAAAAAGCGCTGGGGGTACGACACCTTTAAGCCGCTCCAGAGAGAGGCCATAGAGGCAGCGCTGGCCGGGCGGGATTGCCTGGTGGTTCTTCCCACCGGCGGCGGAAAGAGCCTTTGTTATCAGTTGCCGGCGGCCATGGGTAAGGGCCTGGTGCTGGTGGTGTCACCGCTTATTGCCCTGATGGACGACCAGGTGGCCGCCGCGCGCGAGGTTGGCCTGGCCGCCGACGCCCTGCATTCCAATTTGAAAGTGGGCCCCAAACGCGAAGTCTATCAGAACCTGGCCGACGGCAAGACGGAACTTCTTTATGTCAGCCCCGAGCGCCTGCTCACCGGTGACCTTTACGGAACCATAGCCCCGCGCCTTGTCCTTGCCGCCGTGGACGAGGCTCACTGCGTATCCCACTGGGGCCACGAGTTCCGCCCCGAATACCGCCGCCTGACGGAGGCGCTGGACCATTTCCCCAAAGCCGCGCGCATGGCCCTTACCGCCACGGCCACGCCTATAGTGCAGGAAGATATACGCGCCCAATTGGCGCTGCGTTCGCCGGAGATACTCATAGGCCACCCTGACCGGCCCAACCTTGTTTACCGCGCCTTCCCGCGCCGGGACCAGTCGAAGCAGGTGTTGGAAGTTGTGCGCGCCCACAAAGGCGAGGGGGGCATAGTTTACGCCCAAACCCGCAAAGACGTGGAGCGCCTGGCCGCTAATCTTAAGAAGGAAGGGGTTTCCAGCGCCGCTTACCACGCCGGACTGAACGCCGAAGATCGCCGTAAAGCCCAGGACGATTTTGTGAACGAGCGGCTGGACGTTATTGTGGCCACCATCGCTTTCGGCATGGGTATAGACCGCTCCAATGTGCGTTACGTGGTGCACGCCAATACGCCGCGCTCGGTGGAGCATTACCAGCAGGAGAGCGGCCGCGCCGGGCGCGACGGGCTGCCCGCGGATTGCACGCTGCTTTTTTCGGCCGCGGACCTGGCCATGCACCGCTGGATGGCCAAGAAGGACGTTACGCTCAGCGCCGAGCGCGAGCGGGCGCTGGAAAAACAATTGCGGGATATCGGGCGTTTCGCCGTGGCGCCGGTGTGCCGCCACGGCCAGCTGGCCGAGCATTTCAGCGCGCCTTATCCCGTGGAGGCGCGGGCAGAAGAGGGTTGCGGGGCCTGTGATGTGTGTCTTGGAGAGACCAAGGGACTGTCGGACGATGAAGCTTTGCTGACGGCTAAAAAAGTTTTAAGCGCCGCCTGGCGCGCCGAGGGCCGCTACGGCACCGGCTATGTGGTGAATCTGCTGCTGGGCCGCCCCAATGACCGCATGACCGGCAACGGCCACGACAAACTTCAGGTGTTCGGCCTGCTTAAAGAGGCTGGCGAGCCGGCGGTCAGGTCCTGGATAGACCAGCTTATTGTCCAGGATTTCCTTGAGGTGACCGAAGACAGCGAGTACCCCCTGCTGCGCATTACTGCGGAGGGCCGCGCGCTTTGCCAGAACAAGGGGACGGTGAGGCTGGGGCTGCCCGTGCCGCCCAAGGCCGGCAAAAAGAAGTCCAAGGCCCTCAAGAAGGCCGAGAGCCAAGGTGTAAATTTCCAGGAGACGGATAAGGATCTGTTCGAGAAACTGCGCGCTTTGCGCCGCGGTGTGGCCGACAAGAAAGGCATTCCTCCCTATGTCATCTGTCACGACACCGTCCTTATAGAAATGGCCGCCGCCAAGCCGCAAACCTTGGATGAACTGCGCGGCATGAAGGGCATGGGTGAAAAGCGCGTAGAGAAATACGGGCAGTTGTTTCTGGACGCCATCGCGGGCAAGGCGCCCGTAAAAACGGCTTCATCCGACGTGCCGGATGAGGCGGAGTTTTAATTTAAATTATTTTTTTTATTTTACCCCTTGACAAGTCAAGGTGCGCCTGTTATACTCGTAATGTAGTCCTGATCTTTCAAATGCGTCGGCGGTTTCGGTGTGCGGTCGAGCTGATCTCGGTGGTTGAGGGTTTAGGGCTTTGCCCCGGCCCCCGGCGCGGTTTCCCCCGGTTCGCGGCCAGCGTTCTTTGGTCGGCGTTCTTGCGGCGTCGGCGTTTCTGCGGTGATTGCCGGCTTGCGTTCTACGGGGTGTTCTCCGGTACGTCTCCCGCCCTTTCGGGCGGCGCGTTCGCCGGGGTCCTGGTTCGGCGGCCCGCCTTCGGCGGTTGCGGCCCCCGGGTTGAGTGTTCCGGCTCTTGGTCTTGGGCGCTCTGGCGCCTCTGGTCTCCGGTTCGCTCCTTACGCGGTGTGCAGCTGCGGTCACTAAGTACCCTGGCCCGTGTGCCAATTGAAGAGCCCCCGTCCGCGGGGGCTCTCAATTTTTACCGGGCGGAGAGTTGGATGCCGGAGGCTATGGCTTGGGCCATTTTTTGCTGGCCTTCCGGGGATTTTATGAAGGCGGCGTCGTGCTTGTTGGTGAGCACGGCCATTTCTATGGTTAGGGTGGGGATCTGCGAGAATATGGAGAATGTGAGGGCTCCTTGGTTGGCGCCTACCTGGGTGTGTGAATCGCCTTTTATGCCCAGGTCGTTCAGGAGGCCGGCCAGTTTTGCCCGCATGCCGGTCTGAACCGCTTGGGCCAGCAGGCGGCTGCCGGCAATTACCGGTGGGGTGGGGCCTTTGTATCCGATGTCGGGGTCGTTATTGTAGTTGAATGTGCCTTCCCTGTCCGGATAGTACAGGGCATAGCCGCTGCCAGGGGTGGTTTCACAGTGCAGGTGCACGGCGAGGGTGGCGCCGGACCGGTTGCAGATCAGGGCGCGCTCTTTGTTCTCTACGGATTGCAATTCGGCGTTCTTGGTAATTACTACGTCAAAGCCTTTTTCTTTAAGGGTTTGCTCCAGTTTCAGGGCCACCTGCCAATTGATGCGGGTTTCGTTTGTGCCGTTAATCTGGGTGAGGCCGTTGCTATAGCTATTCGGGTGGCCTGGGTCTATGCAGACCAGTCTGCGGCCCTTTTCTGCCGCGGGAGCGGCCGGCAGGGGCAGCGAGGCCGTCATATCTTTCATTTTGTAGGCTGAGGCCGGCAGGCTCTGCCAGTCCGCCGCCCGGGCTCCCGGGGCGGTTCCCCACGCTAGGACCGCCGTTAATATATAAGCGAGGTGTCTCATATCCTTGCTTCTATTTTATCATCTCTGCCATTGTTATCAAGGGCCGGAGGGCCTAAGCCGGGCAGGTTCTAAAGGGCATTCCAGAAGGGGCACATTAGGCCGGGGCGGGTTTGGTAGAATTGTGCTATGGCTAAAGATTCATGCGGCTGCGGGGACTCTTGTTACGGGAAGCCCCGGGAGGCTGACACGCCCGCCTGCCCTGATTGCGGGAAGGCTGGGGATATTGTTGGGGGGGATACCGTAAGGAAGATGATAAGGCCCGGCCTTGCCGCCCCCTGGGACAGATACCTGCTGTGCAGGACCGCCGATTGCGCAACGGTTTATTTCCACCCGAAGGGCGCCGTGTTTAAACAGGTCGATGTTACCGTGCCGGTTTATTTTAAGACCGGCGCGGAGCCTGTATACGCCTGTTATTGCGCGGGTGTTACTAAAGCCCAGGTATTGGATGCCGTAAAGAAGACCAAGGCTACGCGCTGGGCCGTTATAATCAAGGAAATAACCGGCGCCGTCCCGAAATGCAAATGCGAAGAGAAGAACCCGCTGGGCAAGTGCTGCTCGGAGAACGCCTATGCCGCCGCCATCGCCGCATGCGCAGTTAAGCCCGCGCCTGTCAAAACCTCCAGCGATCCGCTGCACGGAGTCACGCTCGAAACCATCCTTATCCGGCTGGTTAAGCGGCATGGCTGGCGCGGCCTTGGCGAGCGCATTCCCGTCCGCTGTTTCCTGTATGATCCCACCGTTAAATCCAGCCTCACATTCCTGCGGCAAACCCCCTGGGCGCGCAAAGAGCTGGAGGACTGGTACGTCCGCGAGATTAAACGGCGATAAAATAGATTTGGGGATACATTACCTATTTTTCTAAATAGGTAATGTGTCCCCTTGTCGTCCGCCCGCCACGCTACCCCGGCCTTCGGGGATTTTTTATCTATTGGGAGGCGGGCAGGATTTGTTAAGATATAGTATCTAGGGCCCAAACCTAAGTACAAAGAGGATCACTATATGGCTAAAAAACCTTTGAAAATAGCGACGGAAAGATATAAGAACCTTAGCGGCAAGTCCACGGTGGCTACCTACCAACTCATGAAAGACGCCGTCACTATCGGGTTCGCCTCGCACGGGAAATATATATATTCCAACCAGAGCGCAGGCAGCGAGAACATCAGCAAGATGAAGGTTCTCGCTCTTGCCGGTAAGGGCCTTGGCACTTTTATCGAGAACAATCTGAAAGAGAAGTTCGCCAGAAAAGTCAGATAACGCTCTATCAAGGCCGGGCCTCGATAGGAAATACCTTATTTATGATGGGGGAGCACATCTTCATCTATTGCGACGGCGCCTGCTCGGGTAATCCCGGGCCGGGCGGCTGGGCCGCTGTCCTTATCTACCCGGAAAACCTCGTGCGCGAACTGGGCGGCGCGGAAAGACCCACCACCAACAACAGGATGGAAATGATGGGCGCTATAGCGGCGCTTAGCTCCGTGCAGGACCGGCCCGAGCCGGTAAAGATCTACACGGATTCCGCCCTGCTCATAAACGGCATTACAAAATGGATACGGGGCTGGAAGCGCAACGGCTGGCTGACGGCCGCCGGCAAGCCCGTGGTGAACCGGGACCTCTGGGAGCGCCTGGAAACCCTCACCCAGGCCCGCAAAAGGCGCCTGGCCTGGGGCCACGTTAAAGGCCACACCGGCCACGAAATAAACGAGCGCTGCGACGTCATAGCGGTGGCCTTCTCCAAAGGGACCAAAGCCGATCTCTACCAGGGCCCGGCGGTAGGCTGCGGCTATTCGCTGCTGGAGCCGGGGCCGGAGCATTTGCGCGATTCCGCCGCGCCCGGCAAGAAATCCTCTTACAAACCAAAAACTAAAGGCGGCTACTACCTAAGCCTGGTGGCAGGCTGTCTGCAGCGCCACCTCACCTGGCCTGAATGCCAGGGGCGCGTTATAGGCGTTTCCGGAGCGCGGTTCAAGAAAGTTGCGTCGGCGCAGGAAGAACAGGAAGTAGTTAAGACCTGGGGAATTTAATGTATTTATTTTTCGACACCGAGACCACCGGCCTGCCTAAGAACTGGAAGGCGCCCATAACCGACCTGGCCAACTGGCCCAGGTTGATACAATTGGCCTATTTCCTTTCCGACGCCGGGGGCAATAAACTGGCCGGCGGGGATTTTATAATAAAGCCGGAGGGCTTCACCATACCGGAAGAGGCGGCGCGCATACACGGCATTACCACCGAGCGGGCCAATGCGGAAGGCCACGCCCTGCTGCCGGTGCTGCGGGATTTCCAGGCGGCCATCGGCCGGGCGGATTGCCTGGTGGCGCACAATATGAGCTTTGACGAGAAGATAGTGGGCGCGGAATTCCTCAGGAACAATATGCAGGACATCCTGCCGGCCAAAACACGCGTCTGCACCATGCACAGTTCCACCAATTATTGCGCCATTCCCGGGCCTTACGGATTCAAGTGGCCCAAGCTCATAGAGCTTCATTCCAAATTGTTCCAGACCGGTTTCGACGCGGCGCACAACGCGGCCGCCGACGTTTCGGCCATGATAAAATGTTTCTGGGAACTGAAACGGCTGGGTGTCATTAAGGTCTAGCGTTTTTTTTTGTTGAGTTTTCGTTTTTAAATGTATATAGTTATGTTAACTGGTGTCGGGGTAGGATACGGCGCCGGGGAGTAAAGCGGTGGGGGAACAAAAAAACACAATGCGGTTTATAGCGGCCTGCGCGGCCGTGTTTTATCTTTTGGGGGGGACATGAAAAAAGAAGATCCGGGTTGTTACAGCGAAACCGAACTGGACCGCGGCGCGGAACTGACGGCGGTGTCTTATGACCGCACGCAGAGCGCGCTGGTCACGGCCAGGGTGGCCACGGTTGGCGGCAAGGCGGTCACGGCGGAGATCTCCGGCGTGGCCACGGCCAAGGGGGAGGACGGCACGGTGAACCTGTGGCTGTCCAGTTTTAACTTTAAGGGGCGCGACGGCGAAATGAGGAAAGTGCCGGGGATAAACGCCGTGGCCAAGCTGGCTCCCCGCCAGGGCGCCATAGATACCGCCAGGGCCATAGCCTTATACGTGAACGCCTCCAGGAACGCCTATAAGGCCACGGCCAAAGGCGACCGCAGGAAGGCGCAGATAAACATAGCCTTCACCGGCAAGAACTGCCTGCTGGCTTAAAACGCCGGCTTCCTCAAAAAACCCCGCCGGGAGTTAACCGGCGGGTTTTTTCACGCCGTCCCGCTTTACTGTCGGCTTCACTTATACTTTAATTGTAATAGATGAAAGTCACTATACTAGGCCCTGAGGAGAACCTGGCGCAGAAGGCCGGGGACATTCTGCTTGCCGCAGGTGCTTTGGCCGATAATATAGTAGTTTTCCCCGGTAAGCGGCCGGGGCATTTCCTGAGGCGCTACCTGGCCGATAAGTCCGGCCGGGCCCTGCGCGCCCCTGTTATAACCTCCATGGACGGGTTCATAGACCTGGCCGCGCAGGAGCTGGGGATAAAAGGCAATGCGGCTTCCTCCCTGGACCTGGCCGGGGTGCTTTACGGCGGGCTTAAAAAAGAGATCTGCGGCGTAATAGCGCGCGCCCCCGAAGAACTTACGCTGGATTCATTCCTGCCCTGGGCGCTCAAGCTTATAGGCGATTTTGAAGAGCTGAAGATAGAGCTGAAAACCAGAAAGGACCTGTCCGGTTACGACTCCATCCTGCCCGAAGACCTGCGCAGCGCCTCGTTCATAAAGAAGCTGGAGAGCTTCAGCCGCCTCTACGCGGATTTTTACGAGGCGCTGGAAAAAGAGAATATGCTGACGCGCTCGGTTAAATACGCGCGCGTGGCCGCGGCTATAGCCAGGCTGGACCACGCGAAGTACGAAAACGTCATATTCGCCGGTTTCTTCGCCCTGACCAACGCCGAGAAGGTAATATTAAAACACCTGGCCGGGCGCGGCGCGCATATCATACTGGAGCCCGGCCCCGGCCTGGAAGAACAGTTCGCTTTCCTGGGGGAGTTGCCCAAGGCCGCGCCCGCCACGCGCCCGCAACTGCATTTCCACAAAGCCACGGACGCCCACGGCGAGATATTCCAGCTGGCGCGCACGCTTAAAGCCCCGGCCCCCGGCGACGTGATAGTGCTGCCGGAGGCGCGGACCCTTTTTCCGCTGATCGAGAACGTCCTGCCCGAAGTGGAGGACTACAATATCTCCATGGGCTATCCGCTGGCGGCCACGCCGGTATACGCCCTGCTGGACGCCCTGGGCGACCTGCTCGACAAGAAAGGCGAGGCAGGTTACTTCGCCCCCAACTATTTAAAGTTCGTCTTCCACCCCTACGTTAAAAATATTTACCTGAAAGGCGCGGCCGAACCCAGCCGTATAATATTTCAGACGATAGAAGAGCGGCTCTCCGGCCGCGTGAATAAATACATCACCCTGAAAGAAATAGAGGACGATGTGGCACTGCTCAAAGAGGCCGCGGCCAAATTAAAGGACCAGGGCGGCGGGTTCGGCCCGGCGGACGTAAAGGCGCATATCGCGGCCATACATAAAACCCTCATAGCGCCTTTCGAGGATATAAAGAACATCTCCGACTATGCGGCCAAGCTGCTCAATTTCATATCCCAGATATCGGAGAACAGCACGGCGCCGCTGCACCCCTATTGGGCGCCTTTCGTGGAGAAGGCCATAGAGCACATAATAGAGCTGAAGAATTCCCGCCTGGCCGGGGAAAAATTCGACACCCCCGCCGGTTATTTCAAGTTCTTCAAGACTTTCATCCAGGGCGCCAATTACCCTTTCCCCGGCACCCCGCTAAAAGGCCTGCAGGTGCTGGGCTTCCTGGAAACCCGCGGCCTGCGCTTTAACCGCGTTTATTTCCTGGACGCCAACGCGGACATAATGCCGGCGGCGCGCAAAGAGGATACCATCATGTCCCACTTCGTGCGCGAAAGCCTGGGCCTGTCCACGTACAAGACCCGCGAGAAATTATCCCGCTATTATTTCAACGCCCTGGTGGCCGGCGCCAAAGAAGCGCATATATTCTATAAGGACTCCGCCGACAAAGAGCGCAGCCCCTTTGTTGAAAAACTTATCTGGGACCTGCAGCGCGGACATAAGCCGGTGGACGAGAACGAGGTGCACCTGCGCATCAATTTCTCGCAGGCCGAGCCCAAGGCTATAGCCAAAACACCCGAGATCATAAACGCGCTGAAGGGGCGGGAATTCTCCCCTTCTGCCATAGATACATATTTGAGTTGCGGCCTGCGGTTCTATTACCATTACGCCCTGCGCCTGAGCGAGAAGGACGAGATCTCCGACGACATAGAGCAGCGCGATATCGGCACCATAGTGCACGATGTGCTGGAGAATTTCTTTAAAGTCCGCGTGGGCAAACCGCTTAATATAATGGAAAAAGACTACGGCCAGATAGTGGAGGAAGCCGGCAAAGTCTTCGACGCGCGCCTCAAAGGCCATAATGCCGGTTTTGAATACCTTATAAAGAAGCAGGTTGAGCGGCGCCTGCGGGATGTACTGGATTACCACCGCGATTACCTGGCCGGCATCACAATTCTGGACTGTGAGACCAAATTGGCCGCAGAATTAAATACAAAGCACGGATTAATAAAACTGAAAGGCCGGGCTGACCGCGTTGACCAGCGCGGCGGCGTTATACATATACTGGACTATAAGACCGGCGTAACCGCCAGCGTCCCCAACTGGCAGAAGTTCGACCTGGGCATCCGCGAAGACTGGCCTGCCACATTGAAATCCGTCCAGCTGCCTTTCTATATACTGGCCTATATGGCCGCCAACAACATAAACAGCGCCGCCGGCATGGACGCTTCCCTGATGCTGCTGGGGGCGGAGAATATAACCGAGGAAACCCTGTATAAAGAGCGCTACAAGAAAACCCCGGACAAAGCCGCGGTCTTCGGCGTTTATAAAGAAGCCATCACGGCCTTAATAGAGGAGATCCTGGATAAAGACCTGCCCTTCAGCCCTCCGCCCGACGAAAAGAACTGCGCCGTCTGCCCCTTCAAAACCCTATGCGCCCGCCAGTGGGTGGATTAATGGCCGGGCCGCAGCCGCTGGACGAGCGCCATTTTTATTCCATACTGCGCCTGCCCACCGTTATATTTATAATCGTATCCAATCTACTGGTTCTGGCCGGCGCGTTTATATGGGGCTGGAATCTGTTCACAATGCTGCTGGTGTTCTGGCTGGAGAGCGCCATCATAGGCTTTTACACCGTGATAAAAATGTTCACCATCGAGCCGGTCATGACATTCCTGACGCTGCCGCTTTACCTGGCCTATTTCCTGTTCTTCCTGGCCGTATACTTCATAGCCATACTGTCGGCCTTCAAACAGGGCCATGCCGGCGAACCGCTGCGCGCATTGATAGCCGGCTCTTTCGGCGACGTTTCGGTGCTGATAGGGGCCGCGCCGCTTCTTATAAGCCACGGCGTTTCTTTTTTCAGGAATTTCTGGCCGCGCCGGGAAATGTATCGGAACAAACTGAACGACATCGCTTTCGAACCGTACCCCAGGATAATGCTCTGGGTGCCGGTGCTGGTGATAACGGCTTTCCTGGTGCAATACGCCGGCGGCGGCCGGCCGCAGTACGGCTACCCGGTCATAATACTTGTAAAAGCCTGCGCCGACATCTGGAGCCACCTGAAAGCCAACGATCTGCTCCCGCCCGAATTCAACATTAAATCCTGAAGGGTTTAAGTTTGACATCATTTGAGCCAAGCGGTAAAATTATTCCTGCAAGTAACGAGGTATATAATGAAAAATAAAACACTTATGATCATGTTCGGGGCGCTGATCGCTTTACCCTTCTTTGCCGCCGCTTCGTTCGCCCAGGCCCAGGTCTCCGCCGAGGTGAAAGAGCAGATAGCCAACGTTCAGAAGGCCATAAGAGAAAAGGGCGCCAAATGGGTAGCCGGGGAAACGGACGTTTCCGCCCTCAGCCGCGAAGACTGGCAGTACCTGGTGGGTTTTAATTTTGAGCCTATAACGGCCGAGCCCGCCCCTATGGCGGATATGGCCGGCCTGCCAGCCGCCCTTGACTGGCGCGCCGCCGACGGTAATTTCGTCACCGCCCCGCGCAACCAGCTGAAATGCGGTTCCTGCTGGGCCTTCGCCATGACGGCCGGCCTTGAGGCCTATATACTGCGCCAGGATAATACCCCCGGCGTGGACCTGGACCTTTCCGAGCAGGTGATGCTGTCCTGCAGCAATGCCGGTTCCTGCAAAGGGGGCCTTCTTACGGCTAACTACATTAAGAAAAGCGGCCTGCCGCTTGAGTCCGCCTACCCTTACACCGCCACCAACGGCAGCTGTTCCGCGGCGGCCCCAGGCTGGCAGGCTTCGGCCTACAAAGTGGGCGACTGGGGAACGGTGAAAAAGAGCGCGGCCTCTCTCAAGGCGGCCCTTGTAAAGTACGGTCCCCTGCCCACCGCCCTGATGGTTTACGAGGATTTCATGCATTACAAGTCAGGCGTATATTCATACACCACCGGCAAGCGGTTGGGCGGCCATGCCGTGCTGCTTGTGGGCTATAACGACGCCGAGCAGTACTTCATCGTTAAGAACAGCTGGGACAAGGGCTGGGGTGAGGAAGGTTTCTTTAAGATAGCCTATTCCGAGATGGACAATTCGGTGAATTTCGGCCTGAGCACCATAGCCTACTACTCCGGCAAGCAGGACGCGGCCAGCGCCGACGGCTCCGAAGCCGCCTGGCGGCGCGTTGCTCCCATGTTCGATAGTATAACCTGGAATTAAACCGGAGTTCGGTCAGGAACGGCGGCGCCCTTGCCGCCGTTCTAATTTCATGTAAATGCGAGACCTCCCCGTGAATTTTGCCAGCGGTCAAAGAAAAGTGTAGTATTAACCCTGATCCCGATTTTAACGGAGTTTAAATGCCTCACAATAAGAAGCGGCCCTACAAGATCTCCCTGGTTTCAACGCACGGCACCGGCAAGACCACGTTATGCTACGAGGTGGCCGCGGAGCTTAAGAAGCGCGGTTTGAAGGTTAAAGTGTTCTCGGAGATAGCGGCTTCCGCCTTCGAACAGGGCATTCCCATAAACGAAACCACCACCCTGCCGGCGCAGATGTACATAATGATGCAGCATATCACCGAGGAGCTGCGCGCCATTATCCGCAACTACCAGGTGGTGATCTGCGACCGCAGCGTGTTCGACAACCTGGCCTATATGGAGCGCCGCTGCGGCGCCAACCAGTTCATCCGCGAATTTCTGCAGGGCTACGCCGAAAAGTTCCCCTACGACGTCATCTACAAGCTGCCCATGGTGGGCGAGCTGATGGCCGACGGCATACGCGACGCCGAAAGCGTGGAATTCCAGGCCGACATCTACAACCGCCTTAACGTCCTGCTGGAAGAGCTGAAGGTAGAGCACCGGACCCTGCCGGCGCCCACCACGGAGCTGCGCAAAGAATGGGCGGACCTGATAGTGCGCGAAACCCTGGAGGCCCTGGACCACCCGGCCGCCAAAGAAAAAGCCGCCGTCTGACCCCGGTTTTAGACCGCCTCTTTCAATTTTGGTATTATAAGTCCTAAAGGGAGCTGCTTTGCAACTTATGAAGAATACTATTCTGGTGGTGGGTTCCGTGGCGCTCGACTCCGTTAAGACCATACACGGCAGCACTACCAGGGCGCTGGGCGGTTCGGCCGTGCACTTCTCCCTTTCAGCTTCGCAGTTCACCCCGGTAAAGATGTTGGGCGTGGTTGGGGAGGATTTCCCCGCGCCTTTCCGCCGTTTTCTTAAGCGCCGTAATATCTGCCTTGAGGGCATGGAAGTTCTGCCCGGCAAGACCTTCCATTGGAAGGGCAAGTACGACCAGGATTTCAAGAACGCCACCACCATAGCCACCCACCTCAACGTTTTCGAGCAGTTCAAGCCCAAGCTCAACGCCGACCACGCCCGCTGCGGCGTGCTGTTCCTGGCCAATATCGACCCCGACCTGCAGCGCGGCGTGCTGGACCAGATGGGGCGTCCCCGCCTGGTGGCCTGCGACACCATGAATTACTGGATCACCCTCAAGAAACCGTCGCTGCTCAAGCTCCTCAAGAAAGTGGACATGCTCTTCGTCAACGAGGAAGAGGCCCGCCAGCTGACCGGCGAGTACAACCTTATAAAGGCGGCCCGGCTGATAATGAAGATGGGCCCGCGCGGCATAGTGGTAAAGCGCGGCGACGCGGGCGCCATGCTGTTCTTCAAGGACAACGTCCTCTCCGTTCCAGCCCACCCGATAGAGAGGGTGGTGGACCCCACCGGCGCCGGCGACACCTTTGCCGGCGGCTTCATGGGCTATCTGGCCGCCGCCCCCGACTGGAAGAATTTTAACGTGATCCGCCGCGCCATGTCCTACGGCACTGTCATGTCCTCTTTCAGCGTTGAAGATTTCAGCGTAAAGCGCGTGGGCCGGCTGTCCAAGCCCGAGATCTCGGCCCGTTTCAATAAGTACGTGGGCGCGCTGCACGTTAAATAAACCCGAAAGGCCCAGCCGGCGCGTGGGCAATAGGGCCCATGCGCTTCTTTTATTCATTATCTACAATCTATATTATGAGACCCCGGCCGCGGCCTAACCCGGCCGGTCTTCACAGACTGTGCTGCATATAAGGCGGAAATAGATGAAAAGAACCCGTGTTTTTCTTTCGCTCTCATTTTTAACCGTATTCACCTCCGGGGCTTTCGCCCTGGACCTCAACAATCCTCTTCCCAACTGGGTGGACCAGAAGCGCGAACATTCCGACGGCAGACCGCCGGTATTGGCGCAGACAAAAGCCGCGCCCCCGACCGACTTCCATATCCCCGCCGAATACGAACCCGTCGGCGCCGTTGTAATAGGCTGGGCCGGTTATACCGATATGCTGGCCGGCATAGGCCGCGCCGTCACCGGCCCCGGCAACGCCCAGCTTTGGGGCGTAGCTTCCCCGGCTTCCATACAGGGCGTGCCGGCCGCCAGCTACAGCCGCGTGAGCGCCCGCATAGACACCGTGTGGGTGCGCGACTACGGTCCCTTCGGCCTTAGCGCCGGCATGAACCGCCCCGGCATAGTGGACACCATTTACCGCCATTACCAGTATCGCCGCAACGACGACGCCCTTCCCGCCAACCTGGGCCGCGCCAAGGGCATAGACGTGTTCGGCATGCCGCTGGTGCTGGACGGCGGCAACGTGATGGTGGACTCCAAAGGCAATCTGTACATGACCAAGCGCACCTACCTGTGGAACTCCGGCAAGAGCGTGGAGCAGGTGGATTCCATCCTTAAGTCCTATTTCGGCGTAAAGAACATCTACACCTTCGACTACTCCGGTTACCCCGGCCAGCCCGCCGACGGCACGGGCCACATAGACATGTTCATGAAGCTCCTTAACGACCACACGGTGCTGATCTCGGTGGCCGACACTGAGCCCTTCAAGAGCAATTCCGAAAAGGCCATCGCCTTCTTTAAGGGGCGCAAAGCCGCCGACGGCGAGCCGTTCAAGGTGATAACCGTTAAAGGCTGGGAAGATTCCGGCGTGTGGTACACCTATACCAACTCCCTGATAGTAAATAAAGTGGCCATAATCCCCTCTTATTCCGGCCGCCCGGCCGAGGAGAACGCCGCCAGGGCCGCCTACCAGGCGGGCATCCCCGGCGTTACCGTGGTGCCGGTGCCCTCCGACGACAGCATCGCCGCCGGCGGCTCCATCCACTGCGTAACGCAGACCATTCCCGTGCTGCCCGGCCGCGTGCTTAAGGCCGCCGAGGTCTTCACCGAAAAGCCGGAGTTCATCGGCCTGCCGGTGGACGCGTCCATAACCCCGCTGCGCGGCTCCGGCAACTACTCCGCCGTGGACCAGCTCATAAAAGGCTTCTAACGGTATTTGGGGACACGTTACCTATTCTTTGGAATAGGTAATGCGAGCCCCGAAATAAAAGCAACGCGACACTACGGTGTCGCGTTGCTCTGCTATGCTATTCGCATGAGGAACTGGGGATCGGGATTATTCTGCCGGAAGGGCAGCGGGCAGGGAGGGGGCTTCCGCCGTGAATTGCTGCATGCCGTCCAGGTCGGTCCTGAAGACCTTGGCGCCGGACCTCAGCAGGCGGTCCAGGGCGGCCTGGGTGGGGTGGCCGTAATTGTTCTGCCCAACTTCTATGTAGGCGCGCGCCGGCCTTACCGCGTTAAGGAAAATGTCGGTGGAGGAATATTTGCTGCCGTGGTGGCCCACTTTAAGCGCGTCGGCCTTAAGCTCGGCGCCGTAGCGCTGCACCAGGCGCGCCTCGGCGTCGTTCTGGGTGTCGCCGGTGAGCAGAATGGAAGAATTCTGATAGGTGATCTTGAGGGTGATGGAGCAGTTGTTAATGGCGTTGCTGTTGGAGCTTTCCGCCGCCTCGGGGCAGGCGTTAAAAACTTTTACGTCGAGCCCTTCGCCCCAGTTCAGGTGGTCGCCGGCGGCCGGGTAGAAGGTGGGAACTTTAAGGCTGCCGGCCAGGGAGCGCAGGGTATTGTCCCCGGTGGCGTTCTTGTTCTCCATGCGGGTGTCGTAGAAATGGCCGACCTGGATATTGGAAAAAACGTACTGCAGGCCGTTATAATGGTCCGAATGGGGGTGGGTGAGCACTACATGGTCTATATTGGAGACTTTCTTTTCGGCAAGGAACTGGGCCAGGGGCCCGCTGGCGGAGCCGGAGGGGCCGCCGTCTATAAGGGCGGTCTGGCCGCCGGGCAGTTCAATATATATGGCGTCGCCCTGGCCTACGTTAAGGAAGTAAACGTTAAGGCCGGGGGCGGCCGTATATACGGTGGCGTGCGCCGGGGCCGGGGCGTAGGGGAGGTCTATGGCGGGGGAAACCGCCATCAGCTGGCTGAAAGCCTGGGCGCCGGCCTTGGGGGCAAAATGGAATATGGATAAAAAAAGGAATAAGGCGGAAATCAGGGCTTTGAAAGCTGCGGGTGTCTGGGGGGGCCTGGTCACATGATGCATATCCACCTCCGCGTCTAGCCTGGGGTCCTGCCGTGGTGAATCCGGATTGAGGTCCGGAGGTGGATGCTCCCCGGCCGATCCCGGGGATTACACAGCAGCTTGGATATACCTTACCGCCAGTATTGATATTGCTCAAGGGCCTAAGGACCTATACGCGTATAGGCCCAAAGACCCATACAGCCAATTGTTCATTTCGGCGGGAAGCGCCGGTTTGCGGCAAATGATAGAATTTAAGGCGTTCATGGACGAAGAAACGGAAATAGAATTTAACGATCAATTCTCGAAGGCCCTGCACCTGCTGCAGCATGGCAGCCGCAATGTTTTTGTTACGGGCAAGGCCGGCACGGGCAAAAGCACTCTGCTGCGCTATTTCCGCGCCCATACCTCAAGGAAAATAGTGGTGCTGGCCCCCACGGGGGTGGCCGCCCTTAACGTGGGCGGCGAGACCATACATTCCTTTTTCCGTTTCAAGCCGGGCACCACGCCGGATAAAGTAAGAAGGGCCAGAAAAAAAGAAGCCGAAGTTTACAGGGCGCTGGATGCCATAGTTATAGACGAGGCCTCCATGGTGAGGGCGGACCTGATGGACTGCGTGGATTCTTTCATGCGCCTCAACGGCCGCCAACCGGGGGCGCCGTTCGGCGGGGCGCAGCTTATATTGTTCGGGGACCTTTACCAGCTGCCGCCGGTGGTCACCGGGGCCGAGCGTGAGCTGTTCTCGACTTTTTACCCGGGGCCTTATTTCTTCAACGCAAAGGCGTTCGCCGATACCGGCCTGGATTACCTGGAACTGGAGAAGATCTACCGCCAGAAGGACCAGGGCTTCATAGACATACTTAACGCCATAAGGAACAACCGCGTGAGCGCGGCCCAGCTGGCGGCCCTGAACCGGCGGGTGGGGGCCGACGTGGAGACCGGCGGCCGCGGCCTTATAGTGCGCCTGCTCACCACCAACGCCGACGCCGCGGAGATCAACAACGAGCGCCTGCGCTCCATTGACGGCCGCTCCCACGTTTACAAGGCCCAAATAACCGGTGCTTTTACGCGGGACGTGTACCCGGCCGACGACGAGCTGCACCTGAAGGCGGGGGCCCAGGTGATGATGCTGAACAACGACCCCGACGGCCGCTGGGTGAACGGCACCATGGCCGCCGTACAGGACATAATGAAAGGGCCGGAAGGGGAGCCCGACGTTATCCACGTGCGCCTGGCCGACGGCTCCGTGGAGCCGGTGGAGCCGCACGCCTGGGAGCTGTTCCATTTCACCTTCGACGCCGAGGCTAAAAAAATAAAGACCGAGACCGCCGGCACTTTTACGCAGTACCCGCTTAAGCTGGCCTGGGGCGTCACCATACATAAAAGCCAGGGCAAG
Organism: Elusimicrobiota bacterium; assembly: GCA_003482905.1. Taxonomy (GTDB): domain Bacteria; phylum Elusimicrobiota; class Elusimicrobia; order Elusimicrobiales; family UBA9959; genus UBA9959. The sequence continues at coordinate 37,673 of DMXM01000006.1, read as the reverse complement.
ACATTTCAGCGCGTAGTAATAGACCTGGGCCGGCGGGTTTTCGCCTCCGGGCAGACATATGTGGCCTTAAGCCGCTGTACGGCGCTGGAGGGGATCTCCCTGGCGCGCGCGGTGCGGCCGGCGGACGTGATGACGGACTGGCGCATAGTGCGCTATGTCACCGGCCACCAGTACGGCGCCAGCGAGGCCGCCATGCCGCTGGCCGACAAGATAAAAATGATAGAGGCCGCCATAAAGGACGGCCACTGCCTTGATATAACCTACCTTAAAGCGGCCGACGAAAAGAGCCGCCGGCGCGTAAGGCCGCTGGCGGTGGGCGACCGCAGTTATATGGATAAAAAATTCACCGGCCTGGAAGCCGAATGCCTGATGAGGGGCGGCCGCCGTATGTTCCGCGTGGACCGCATACTTGATATGAAGGCCGTGGCGCGGTAGGCGCGCTTTATTGGGGACTTTCGGGTTTATGCGCGGCGGCGTATATGGCTTTTACGCAGTCGGCGTAGGGTTTGCGTTTTTCGGGGGTAAAGTCGCGGTAGACTATTTCAACGGCGCGGCCCGCGCCGAACATGGCGTGGTCTATGGGGAACAGGCTTTCCGTCCCCGGCGGGAGGAATTCCTTTTTTACCTCCATGCGCAGTCCCCAGCCGGCCAGCAGCGCAAGGCAATATACCCATTTCTCGGTGGCCGGGTTGTAGATCTTCAGCACCGGGCCGGGGGTCTTGGCGGTGTTCGGCTTCATTTCCCAGGTCTGGCCCGGAAAATCGCCGGCGGCCGCCATAATCTCCCCCCAGAATTCCATGAAGGTTTCGGCTGACTTGGGGTAGCGCGCCGCTATATGGCGCACGAATTTGTCGAATTCTTCCCTTACCAGGGCCGGGTCCACCTTCATGGTTTTGGCTTTAAGGCGGTTCTCTTCCTCTACTTTAAGGCGGGTGATAAGGTCCAGCAGGGCGGCGGTCTCGTCGGCGGTGGCGGGGGCCAGGTACTGGGCGCGGAAAGTCAGCCGGTCGCCGGTCAGCGGCTGCACGGTGATATTGTCGCCGGCCGTTTTCACCACCACGCCGAGCGCCTTGTTTATGGTATTGCGTACCGGCGCGTAAATTTCGAAATGTTTAATTTCTATCGGATCCGCCATGCCTTTTATAATACAAAATTCCAAAACTAACGCGACACTACGGTGTCGGGTTTGTCTGCTATGCTATTTGAAACGCTGGAGGACAAAGGGGGGCTTATGAAAGGCGCAGGAGCGATACAGGACATGCCCAGGGTGGAGCGGCCGCGCGAGAAGATGATGCGCTACGGCCCAGAGAAACTGGCCGACGAGGAACTGCTGGCCATAATACTGCGCACCGGCGCGCGCGGCAGGAACGTTCTGGACCTGGCGGCGGATATCCTCAAAAGGTTCGGCCACGGGGACATCGCCAAGGCCGGCTTCGCGGAACTGCGCGCCGCGCCCGGCCTGGGCCCCGCCCGCAGCTGCGAAATAATGGCCGCCTTCGAGCTGGGGCGGCGTTTTCTTAACGGCAAGAAAGCGGGCATCTACCTGAAGCCGCGGGATATCTGGGAGGAACTGCGCGACTTGCGCGACCAGAAAAAGGAGCATTTTATAGTGTTCTACCTGGACACGCGTAATCAGGAAATAAAGCGCGACATAGTCTCCATAGGCACGCTGAACTACAACCTGGTGCACCCGCGCGAGGTGTTCGAGCCGGCGGTAAAGAACCTGGCCGCCAGCGTGATAGTGGCGCACAACCACCCCTCCGGCTGCCTGGAGCCCTCGGACGAGGACCTGTCCCTCACCAAGCGCCTGGCCCAGGCCGGCAAGCTATTGGGTATAGAAGTGCTGGATCACGTGATAGTCACGCGCGAAGGCTTCATGAGCTTCAAACAAAAAGGCCTGATATAGGGGCTTAAAATACATATAAAAGTATTGACAACAAGCCATACGCGAGGTAAACTATCATGACGGGTAACCTTACCGGCTTCACATGGGACGGGAAGAAGGAACGTGAGAACGTGGAGAAGCACGGCGTAGATTTCTCAACGGCCGCAAAAGCGTTCAGAGACCCCAAAAGGGGGATCTACACCGACGAAAAACACAGCGAGGAGGAGCCCAGGTTCTTCTGTATAGGCGAAGTGGAAGGAAGGATCTTGACGGTCCGGTTCACGTACCGTGCCGGCACCATACGTATAATTGGCGCCGGCTGCTGGAGAAAGGGGATGAAATATTATGAGAAAGACAACAGACCCTGATATGCCCGCCGGAAGGCTTATAAAAGTGAGGGATTTCCTTCCTCCTCCCGGCTCTCTTGCGGTTCCGGAGGACACCGTGAAGGTGACCATCGCCCTGAGCAGGTCCAGCGTTAAATTCTTCAAGGACCAGGCCAGGCGGCACCACACCAAATACCAGCGCATGATCCGCACCCTGGTGGACGCCTACACCGCCCATTACCACCACCGCTGAACGGCACAAAAATTCGATTCTTAAAAATGCTGCTTGAACGTTGTGCCGGTTTATCCCTATTCTTCTTGGTCATGACATTTAACTTCGCCATGACAGGTGTCGGACAGCGCCCTATTATTGTTGCGGCCCACCCCGCACTTTTTTGTAACATACCGTTGCCATATGCCGCAAAATAATACCGCCGGATATCCGTTTGGGCAGAACCTCTCCAGGCTCGGAAGCAGGGCCGCCGGCTTTTTTGAAAGGATTCCGCTCCCGGCGCTCCTGTGCGTTATCGTTCTGGCATTCTTCCTACCGGCCCTGAAAAACGGTTTTGTGGACTGGGACGACGTGCAGTATATACTCGCCAACCAGGCCCTGCGCGGTTCATGGCTGGACGCTCTTGGTTTTTCCCCGGGGTATTACCATCCCCTGACAACACTGACCTATAAACTGGAGTTCTCAATCTTCGGCACATCCCCGCTCTCCTACCATATAACCAATCTGGTCCTCCATCTGATAAACTGCGCCTCGGTCTTCTACCTGGTGGCGGCTCTCGGGGCGCGCAGGCGGGTCGCCTTCCTGGCCGCTCTCTTATTCGGCCTCCACCCCGTACATGTGGAGCCGGTGGCCTGGGCTTCCGGGCGCAAGGAACTTTTATGGGGGTTCTTCTCCATCTGGACCCTCATTTTCTATTTAAGATACTCCGGCGCCGGGTCGAGGAAGCACTACGCCTGCTCGCTTTTCATGTTCCTCCTCGCCATCCTTTCAAAACCGTTCGCGGTGGTGATCCCGCTCCTGCTGCCGCTGGCCGACCTTTACCGCGGCCGCGCTTTAAATATCCGGCTGTTCCTTGAAAAGGTCCCATACGCCGCTCTCGCCCTGCCGCTCTTGACCTTGTCCACCGGCACCCCCGATTTTCTGCTTAAAAGCGGCGGCGCCTCCGTCAGCGCTGCGGGCGGCGCACTGGCGGCCGCCGGGAACGCCGCTTTTTACGCGCAAAGGCTTCTGTTGCCGGTAAACTTGTCCGCACTTTATCCGCCGGCTGGTCTGACCGGTAATGCGCCCGGTATTCTAATGCTCCTGCTGGCCGCGGCCGGCGCCGCAAGATCATTGAGAAAGCCTGAATTGCCCGCCAGCGCAAGTTCAGGCCCCGGGCTGGGGCGTACAGCTCTCTTCGGTCTCGGTTTTTTTCTGACCACGCTGATACCGGCGCTGCTGGTCTCTCCTCCGGCCGACAGGTACGACTACCTCCCCTCGCTCGGACTCTTTCTTATTTACGGAGAGCTGGTCTCGCGCGGTTACGACGCCGCGCGCTCTCTTAGGTCCGGATATGCGATATTTCTCGGCCGGGCAGTCCCTTTTGCCCTAGCCGCGCATTTATTGGTATTGGGGTTTATTTCGGCAGCAAGGATACCGGTCTGGAAGGATAGTCTTTCCCTCTGGGAGGACGTGCTGCGCAAGTATCCCCTGGAATATGTGGCGTATTACGGGCGGGGGAACGCCCACCGCGCGGCCGGGGAGCACGACAAAGCGCTGCTGGACCTCACCCGCTGCCTGGAACTGGCTCCGACCTACTGGAAGGCCTACAATAACAGGGGCCGGCTGTTCGCCGACAGGGGAGATTACGACAAGGCGATAACCGACTATGGGAAAGCCATCTCGCTTAAGCCGGACGACCCGCGGCTGCTGCTGAACAGGGGGAACGCTTATTTTTTGAAGGGTGACGCCGCGCTGGCGCAGCGGGACTATAACCGGGCACTGGCCATAGCCCCGCATTTCGCTCCGGCTCTGGAGAACAACCGGCGCGCCGCAGGGGCGCCGCGGCCGGCCCTCAAAAAGAATAAAGGCGGTTAAGAACCCGCCACCGCCGGAACTCGCGGGCTTTGTTCCGGAGCCCGGGTATTTTATATCCTGTTATGTATCAGCAGTTTTGTAAATTTCCGGAGGACGTAAATGAGCGATATGTATGTGTCTAAAATTGCGGTAGAACTTGGTCTTAACGGCGCCGGCGTCGCGGCGGCCATAGCCCTCTTTAAAGAGGACGCCACCATCCCTTTCATATCCCGCTACCGCAAGGAGGCCACGGGCAATCTGGACGAAGTGGCCCTGGGCAAGATACAGGACCGCCTGGCCCAGCTTAAGGAGCTGGACGCGCGCCGCGAGGCCATAATAAAGTCCCTCACCGAGAGGAACCTGCTGACCGAGGAACTGAAGGTAAAAGTTGAAGGCGCCGAAACCCTCTCCAAGCTCGAAGACATCTATCTGCCTTTCCGCCCCAAGCGCCGCACCCGGGCCACCATAGCCAAAGAAAAAGGACTGGAGCCGCTGGCGGACCAGGTCTACGCGCAGGGCGCGGAGGACCCCACAGCGCTGGCCGCCCCTTTTATAAACGAAGAGAAGGGCGTTAAAACCGCCGAAGAGGCGCTGGCCGGCGCCCGCGACATAATAGCCGAGCGCGTCAGCGAGGACGAAACCGCCCGCGCCCGTCTGCGCCAGCTTTTCTCCGCCAAGGGCATATTCCACTCCAAAGTATTGGAGGGCAAAGAGGCGGAGGGGGCGAAGTTTAAGGACTATTTCGAATGGAAAGAACCGGCCGCCAAGGCGCCTTCCCACAGAATACTGGCCATGCGCCGCGGCGAGACCGAAGGCTTCCTTACTATGCGCATAGAGGTGGAGGCCGACGAGGCCATATCCCTGCTGGAGCCGTTGTTTGTAAAAAATGGGAGCGCCTGCGGCAGACAAGTGAAAGAGGCCGTGACCGATTCTTATAACCGCCTTTTGGCGCTTTCCATGGAAGGCGAAGCGCGGTTCGAGACCAAAAAACGGGCGGATGCCGAAGCCATAGGCGTTTTTGCCCGCAACCTGCGCGAGATACTGATGTCCTCGCCGCTGGGCCATAAGAATATAATGGCGCTGGACCCCGGTTTCCGCACCGGCTGCAAACTGGTCTGCCTGGACGCCAACGGCAAACTTCTGTACGACGACGTTATTTATCCGCATAACGGCGACGGCGCCGCTGCTTCCGCGGCTGAGAAGGTTAAGAAGCTGGCCGCGCAGTATAAGACCGAGGTGATAGCCATAGGCAACGGCACCGCCGGCCGGGAGACCGAGGAGTTCGCCCGCGGGCTTAAGCTGGAAGGTGTGATAATAGTTATGGTCAACGAGTCCGGCGCCTCGGTCTACTCCGCCTCCCCGGTGGCGCGCGAGGAATTCCCCGACAAGGACGTTACCGTGCGCGGCTCCGTCTCCATAGGCCGCCGCCTGATGGACCCGCTGGCCGAACTTGTGAAGATAGATCCAAAGTCCATAGGCGTGGGCCAGTACCAGCACGACGTGGACCAGGGCGAGCTGAAGAAGAGCCTGGATACCACCGTGATGAGCTGCGTCAACAATGTGGGGGTGGAAGTTAATACCGCCAGCCGGGAACTGCTCTCATACGTTTCGGGTCTGGGGGCTACGCTGGCCAAGAATATAGTGGATTACCGCAACGCCAACGGGGCTTTCGCATCGCGCGCCGCGCTCAAGAAAGTGCCGCGCCTGGGGCCCAAGGCCTTTGAGCAGGCGGCCGGTTTCCTGCGCCTGCGCGGGGCTAAGAACCCACTGGACGAGAGCGCCGTGCACCCGGAGCGTTACGAGATAGTGGAGAAAATGGCCGCGGACCTGGGCTGCTCGGTGGGGGACCTTATTACCGACGCCGCGCTGAGGGCTAAAATAGATATATCCAAATACGTGGCCGACGGAGTGGGCGAGCCGACGCTGAGGGATATAATAGCCGAACTGGCCAAACCCGGCCGCGACCCGCGCAAACAGTTCGAGGCTTTCACTTTCGGCGAGGCGCAGAAAATAGGGGACCTTAAGCCGGGGGCCAAGTTGCCCGGCATAGTCACCAATGTGGCAGCTTTCGGGGCCTTTGTGGATATTGGCGTTCACCAGGACGGCCTGATACATATAAGCGAGCTGTCCGACACGTTCGTGAAGGACGCCGCCGCGGTGGTAAAGGTGGGGCAGCGGGTGAGCGTTACCGTTATAGACGTGGACCTGCCGCGCAACCGCATCGCCCTTTCCATGAAAGCCAACCCCATAGTAGGCCCCCGCGAGGCCCGCGGCCCCAGGCCCGAGCCCTCCGCCCCAGCCCTATCAAGGCCCGGCCTTGATAGACGGCCGGAGAACAGGCCGCGGCGCGACGAGGCGCCGGCCGGTTCTATGGCGGAGGCGCTCAAAGCCTTTATGGACAAACGCCGCAGTTAGTTTCGGGGTTTGAACCTCCGGACGGCTCCGGGGGGCCGGGGAACTTAGGGCCTAGGGACCTATAGGCCCTAAAACACCGCTGCGCTGGGTACTTGGCCTCTGAACGAAAGCCGTTGTGGGGGGTATACTTTAGGTATGAACCCCATAAAAAACCTGCTCCAGAACCTCTCAGCGGCCCTGCTCACACTGGCGGTTTTATCGGCGAACGTCTTCGCCGTCGGTTTCGACAGCGGTGCCTCCGCTTTATCCGACAGCGTCGCAACTCTTAAAGCGGAATCGAAAAATCTGCGGGCCCCAGCGGTCTCCACGCCTTCGCATGTTTCCAACGAACTCACCCATTTCTGGGAGAATCTGAAGGAAGACACGTTCGACGATATCTGTCGCGGCGCGCAGTTAAAGCTCAACGAGAACGCAACCTTCGCCGATATCATAGGCCTTGACGGCAGTTTCAAGCGCCGTATGAAGAAGTATCCCAGCGAGAAAGTGGCCCTTATAGACGAAGTGGGGTTGAAACTTTCCGCTTCCGTGGGCAATGACACGCTTCACCTGCCTGACCTCGGTGGCTTGGGCGTAAGCATAACCGGCGTTGTGGAAGGCAAGTCACAGGTGGTCCGCCCGCTAAAGAACGACAGTTACTGCAGGGAACTCGGGACGCTGGTGAAACTTTACCAGGTGAAGACGGTCATCCCGGCCAAGGCTAAGCGTATAGTGGCCATGGAGAACGGGGAGATCTGGAAGCTGCCCCTTGTTTTGCGCCTGGGTTTCGGCGCCGGCATAGGCAATGTGGGCGAGACCTTCAGCGTGTCCATCTCGGCCGGGGCCACCAGGGAACGCAAGCCTTCGGTCACCCTTTACCGCATGGACGACAACACCTTGCGCCTGCGCCTGCGCCTGGACCGCGTGGAGGTCCGCAGCGTCGGTGTCTCGGCCTCGGTTATAGAAGTTCCGTTCGCCGATGTCGGCCTTATAGGCGCCGAGAATATAATTAGCAAGCAGATCGACCGGCGCTGGGCCAAAGAGATAAATAAATATCTGTCCTTCAATATTTCTTACGGCCACTCGCGCAATATCGGCAAGAAACTGCTGGTGGAGTTCATGCTCAACCCCAATAACCCGGAGCAGATGGAAAGCCTTGAGAAATTCATGCGCGGCGATTTCGGCATACTCAAGCGCTTCATAGAGATGGGTATAAGCTTCAATAACTTCTCCGAAGACGACGCGGCCTCCAACGGCGTGGCTGAAATAGCGGGTGTGGCCAGCCAGACCGGAGAGGCCCTGAACGCGGATTCCAGCTTCGCCGGCAGCAATGTTTACCACGGGCATACCGACAACTTGCACTTGCAAGTGCCGATAATCCACATGCACGACTACAGCTGGAGCACCACCTACAACCGCTACCAGTCGCTGGCTAATAACGGGGAAACCCTCCATGTGCAGCAGGCGAGCCGCGTTTCTAACGGCAGTTCCATAAACATCCCCTTCATCGGCAAGGTGATAAAGCACGACGCCCAGCAGAACGTGCACGTTATAAACAAAGAAGGGAAGAACGGACAAACCACGCGGCCCGTGATGATGTATCAGCAGAACGAGGGCTTTGTAAGGCAGGGTGATATTTCAGGCCGCGACATGGTAGAGCGGGCCAATGGAGTGCTGCGCTATATAGGGACTAACGGCAACGGCACGCAGGGTGAGAACGTTCTGCCAGCCGCCGCCATGTTCCCGCCCCCTCCGGAGGATCCGAACGCCGAGCCTTACGCGAACAACAACAAGACCTATAAGTCCGCAGTAATGAGTTTCAAACTGCTGGTCAATGACCGCGGCGTGCAGGATATTATATTCGCGCCGGCCCAGGCTATAATGAAGGCCTATATGAACATGATGCGCGAGGAGGCGGCTTCAGTAATAGATAAGGTGATGGATCTCTTTATGATAGACAAACGCGGTAAGGTCGGCTTCGATTCTGAGACCGCCGCCCAGCGCCTGGGCGTGAACCCGACCATGGATGTTTTCGGGGACAATGGTTCCAACCCGCTGGAGATAGTGGATACGCTGGCCTACGCGGCCACCCAGGTTATAAAAGACATCGCCTCCGTGCGCGACTCCGGCGGCTGGAAGGAACAGTCGGAGAAGCTGGCCGCCGTGTCGGCCGGCAAATCCAAGAGCGGCCTTAAGTACGAGGATTTCCTCAAAGTGGTGGTGCAGATGGTGAACCCGGAGGACGTCTCAGCCGAGGTCTACGTACACACGGATAAGCGCATAAAAGGCGAGGCGGACGTGAACCAGACCTACCAGTTCTTCAACACCTCCGGCAACAGCTTCGACAATACGCTGTCCGAAGTGAACCAGATGCGCGAGCGGTTCCTGGACCCCTCGGAACTTACCGACTAGGTCCGGTCAAGCCTCAAGGACGCCCTCCGGATTACCCGGGGGGGCGTTCTTTGCGGGATTTGATATCATATGGTATACAGCCGGAGGAAATATGATCTTCGACAGAATGGACGCGGGCATTGTGAAGGCGATGATAGAGGCCATGCCGGCCGAGATAACGGTAATAGACGCCAAGGACGAAGTGGTCGGCTGGAACAAGCACGAGACCCGGCTTTTCAGGCGTCCCATGACCGCCATCGGCATGAACTTCCGCCAATGTCACCCGGAGAAAAGCCTGGCCATGGTTGAGCGCCTCATAGCCGAGATGAAAACCGGCGCCCGCGACAAAGCTTCGTTCTGGATAGACATGGAAGTGGTAAAGGGCGAACCCAAGCACAAGATGCTTATAGAGTTCTTCGCCCTGCGGGACGATAAGAAGAATTATATAGGCTGCATGGAAGTCACCCAGGACGTGCAGGCCATACGCGAACTGCAGGGTCAGAAGCGCCTGATGGACTGATTTTAATCGGCTAAAAAAAGAGCCGGGCATGCCCGGCTTTTTTTACGCCCAGGAGGTTTATTTGGTTTTGTAAAGGCCGGGCCAGATGGGGGAGAGGGAGCGGATGAAAGCGTCCGCTATGCCGGACATGGCCGACGGGATATCGAAGCCCTCGTAGGACATGGAGGCTGACCACATGATAGAGCCGGTCTCGACGTCCACCATGCGCGAAATGAGAGAGACATTGGCCGTGGTGCTGAGCAGCTGGGAATTGGGCATGCCCATCACGGCGCCTTCGGAGTGCACCGTGCCGACGCCCACCTGCGTCACGCTGGTGACCAGCGGGTCTTTGGAGTGGCTCACTATATAGGAACTCTGGGGCGTGCTTTCGGCCACCGTGCCCACAAAAAGGGCGTCCACCCCCAGGAGTTTCCCCAGCTGCCTGGCCGTGGCCGGGTCGAAAGAGCCGGTATTGGAGAGGGATTGTTCGCGCATTACCGCGTCCAGCCGCTGGCGCTCCACCACGTCGGCGCCGGAATCTATCAGGCTCTGCGTCATCAGGTCGGCGGCCAGATCCCCTTTGGGGCCGTTAAACGACAATACCGCCACCCGCTTGATGCCGGAAAAATCGGCGCGCGGGTTGAAAGCCACCCTAGGCGCGGCGCAGGCGCCCAGCAGGAGAAGGGGGGACATTAAAATATATTTTCTCATGGTCAATGGGCCGTAAGGTTGTTAAGGTGTTTAAGCGCGGTTTCGCGCAGGCGCGGTTCCGGTGAGCTCTCAAGGCAGGCCTTCCAGGCGGCCACGGCTTTTTCTTTAAGGCCTTTCTTCTCGTAGATCAGGCCCAGCATATAATGGGCTATGGCTTTTTTAGGGTCCAGGCTGACGGCGCTTTCAAAGGCCCGTTGCGCCTCGTCCGCCTTGCCCAGGCGGGTGTAGGTGAAGCCAAGTTTCACGCGCAGGTCCACTTCCGCCGGCTTCAGCTCTATGGCGGCCTCAAGCGCGGCCGCTGTGGCAGCCAGCTCCTCAGCGGTCTGCAGCCTTATGTCCTTCTCCGGCAGCGCCGGAAAAGACTGCGCGGCCGCCGTAGCGGCCAGACCTATTAAAAAAGCGGTCAGTATGTGTTTCATACCAATAAGCATATAAAATAAATGGCCGTAAAATAACCTGAAAGACGTAAAAAAATATATTTGGTAACATACCTTTATGGCCATATCGAAAGCGCTGGAATACGAGCACGCGGTGACGCCCGATGAGATAGACGGGCTGGGGCATGTGAACAACCAGGTTTATCTGGACTGGTTCATGGACGCGGCCACCCGGCATTCCGCGGCCGTCGGCTGGGATATAGGCAAGCTTATCGCCCTTGGCGAAGGCTGGGTGGTGCGCCGGCACGAGATAGATTACCTGCTGCCGGTGCTGCCGGGAGAGACCGTGCGCCTGCGTACCTGGGTGGAGACCGCCGAGCGGGCCTCCTCCGGGCGGCATTACGAGATCTTCAGGGTATCCGACGGGAAAAAAGTCTGCGAAGGCCGCACTATGTGGGTGTGGATAAACTTCAAGACGGGCCGGCCCGCGCGCATCCCGCAGGCCGTTATAAACGATTTCGCCGCATGGGCGCCTTGAGAGAGGCGGCGCCGGCGGAAAGCGCGCGATTTTTTTAAATCATGGTAAAATATAAGGGTAGCCGCGGCGGTACAAGGAGGCTTCATGTTCAGATTAGGTAAACGCGTAGTTCTCTTCCTGGCAGTAAATCTGCTGATAATAGTCACACTTTCTTTCACACTCAACCTGCTGGGCGTCGGGCAATATTTCAGCGCGCGCGGCATAAATTACCAGGCCCTTATGACCTTCTGCCTGGTCTGGGGCATGGGCGGGGCCTTTATCTCCCTGGCGCTGTCGCGCATTATGGCCAAGTGGATGATGGGCGTGGTGGTTGTGGCCCCGAACACCTCCGACCCGGAGCTTTCCGGCCTGGTGGCCATGGTGCATAACCTGGCCAAGGCGGCGGGCTTGCCCAAAATGCCGGAGGTCGGTTATTATCCCAGCCCCGAGGTCAACGCTTTCGCCACCGGCCCCACCAGAAGCCGCGCCCTGGTGGCCGTCTCCTCCGGCCTGCTGGAACGCATGGACCGGGTGCAGCTGGAGGGCGTGCTTAGCCATGAAATAGCCCACGTTGCCAACGGCGATATGGTCACCATGACGCTGGTACAGGGCGTAATAAACGCTTTTGTCATGTTCCTGGCGCGGGTGATAGCTTTCTTTATAGCCAACCGCGGCCGCGACGAGGGGGACAGCGCCGCCCCCAGCTACCTTATAATATTCCTGCTTGAAATGGTTTTGAGCGTGCTTGGGATGATAGCCGTGGCGGCTTTCTCCCGTCACCGCGAGTTCCGCGCCGACGAGGGCGGGGCGCGCCTGGCCGGCCGCGAAAAGATGATAGGCGCGCTGGAGGGGCTGCGGCGCACGGTGGCCTACGCCGACCTGACCGGCAAGGAATCCCTCGCCACGCTGAAGATCGCCGGCAAGCCCAAAGGCTTCCTCTCCCTTTTTGCCACGCATCCGCCGCTGGAAGAGCGCATAGAGCGCCTGAAAGCCGGGTTTTGACGCGGCGGGGGGCTCAAAAAAGTATAATCAGTGGGGACGGTAAGCCGGGGGGATCATGTGCGGCAGATATTCTCAAACTCTTGACCTTGCGGAGGCGGTAAAGCGCTTTGGCGTAAAGCCGCCGCCTTTCAACTGCAAGCCCAGCTATAATATCGCCCCCGGGGCCCAGGCCCCAGTGCTCTGCCACGGCGGGCTAAAGCTGATGAAGTGGGGCTTCATCCCGGCCTGGTCCGTCCCCGGCTCGGGCGCGCAGCTGTTCTCCTCGGGCAATACCCTGGAAAAGAAATTTTCTCCCGACACCGTTCCGGAATCCGACGCCGCGCCCCAGGAGCGGGAGGGCTTTATAAACGCGAGGGCCGAAGGCATAGCTTCCCGCCCCGCTTTCAGGTCCGCTTTCTACAGGACGCGCTGCATCATCCCGGCCGACGGCTTTTACGAGTGGGCCAGCTCCGCCGGCGCCAAGACCCCGTACCGCTTCGAAATGCGCGACAAGTCCCTGTTCGGCATGGCCGGGGTTTACGAGGAGAAGACAAATACCTACGCCATAATCACCGCCGCCGCCAGCGCCCTGGTGCGCACGGTGCACCACCGCATGCCGGTGATCCTGGAGAAGCGCCACGAGGCCCTCTGGCTGGACCCCAAATTCAGGGACAGCGAGACGCTGCTGCCGCTGCTGCGCGCCTATGATTCTTCCCTGATGCATGTCTACCGCGTCTCCGACCTGGTCAACGACCCCAAGAACGACTTCCCCGACTGCCTCAAACCTTTCTGAACCGCCTAATTTTGTAAAATATGAGGTAATGAGCAAAGACCGGCGCGGGCTTTTCCTTAATTTCTTCCTTTTATTCCTGGGGTTCTCGCTGCTTACGCGGTTCACCCTGCTTGCCATGGCCTGGCCGGAACTGGATGGCGGGGTCCGGGTTCTTATAAAAATGTTCGCCGCGGGGTTCCTCTACGACTGCGCGGCTTTTTCCTATCCCGGCGCCGCCCTGGGGCTGTACCTCCTGGTCCTGCCGGAGAAAATTTATGCCGCGGCCTGGCACCGCGTTGCGGTCTACGTGCTGTTCCTTATAAGCGCTTTCCTGCTGGCCTTCAACCTGGCGGCGGAATACTATTTCTTCTACGAATTCGGCGTGCGGTATAACTTCATAGCGGTGGACTACCTGGTTTATACCAATGAAGTGGTGGGCAATATCCGCGAGTCCTATAACCTGCCGGTGGTGCTGCCGCTGGTGGCGCTGCTGTCGGCCGGGGCTCTTTGGCTTTTCCGCCGCCGCCTGGCCGGCTCCTTCGCCGCCGCCCTGCCCCTGCGGCGGCGCCTGGCGCCCGGCCTGGCCGCGGTAGCGGCGCCTCTCGCCTTTTTTCTGCTGCTCGACGGCCGCCTCGCGCAGGTTTCCAAGAACGAATACGCCAACGAAGTGGCCATGAACGGGCTTTACGCTTTTGGCTCCGCCTTTCTCAACAACGAACTGCCTTATGAAAAATTCTACGCTTCCATGGACGCCGGGGCGGCCTTCAAGAACCTGCGCTCCGCCCTGGCCGGGCCCGGCGCCGGGTTTAAGGACGGCGGCCTGGACATAGAAAGAAAGATCACGGCGCGCGGGCCCCTGAAAAAGCTCAACGTGGTGGTAATAGTGGGCGAGAGCCTCAGCGCGGAGTATTTACAGGCTTTCGGCGCGGCCAAGGGGGAGGGCACCCTGCCGAATATCGACGCGCTGGCCCCCAAGTCGCTTTTCTTTAAACGCTATTACGCCGCCGGCACCCGCACGGTGCGGGGGCTGGAGGCCATGACGCTGTCCATCCCGCCGCTGCCGGGCACCTCCATCGTCAAGCGGCCGGACAACGGGGATTTCTTCTCCTGGGGCTCGGTGATGCGGGGGCTGGGCTACGCCTCCAAATATATTTACGCCGGCTACGGTTATTTCGACAACATGAACGCCTTTTATTCCAATAACGGCTTCGACATCGTGGACCGGGCGGACTTCGCCGGGGACGAGATAACCTTCGCCAATATCTGGGGCGTCTGCGACGGGGACCTGCTGACGAAGACCATAAAGGAGGCCGACGCTGACTTCGCGGCCCAAAAGCCTTTCTTCTATATGGTGATGACCACCACCAACCACCGGCCTTTCACTTATCCCGAGGGGAAAATAGATATCCCGCCTTTGGCCATGAGCCGCAAAGGCGCGCTGAAATATTCGGATCACGCTATCGGAGAGTTTCTTGCTTCCGCTTCCAAAAAGCCCTGGTTCAAAGACACCGTGTTCGTTATCACCGCCGACCATTGCGCCAATTCGGCCGGGAAGTCGGAGATCCCGGTGCGCAATTACCACATCCCGCTTTTGATCTATTCTCCGGCGCACGTGAAGCCAGGCGCGGTGGAAACCCTTTGCGCGCAGGCGGACCTGGCGCCCACGGTGCTGGGGCTGATGAACGCCTCGTATGACAGCCGGTTCTTCGGCAGGGATATCCTCAGCGGCAGGCCCGAGGGCAGGGCTTTCCTTTCCACTTTCCAGAAGATAGGCCTGCTAAAGGACGGCCGCCTGGCCGTGCTGGGCCCCAAGAAATACCTGAAGACCTATAAATGGGACGAGGCCGGCAAAACCGTGGAGCCGGCCCCTGCCGACGAAAAACTGGAAGAAGAAGCCGTCTCCTTTTACCAGGGCGCCAACTACATTTACAAAAAACGCTTGAACCGGCTGCGCTAAGCCGGTGTCGTCCGCGCTGTTATTCTCTCAGTGAGAATAGCCGCGTGAATTCGTGCGGTTGACTATGCGCCGCTTTTTATATAAGTTGTCGGTAAGCGGGGATGGGGGGATTCCCGCGGCATTGCCCTGCAGGGCTGGTTCTTAGGGCATGCCGGTTCCTTTTCTGTAAAATTACGCAAAATGCCGCACACCCCAGTGTGACGGCCGGCCGTTTGCTCGGTTTAGTCTGGAAGATGTAGCGGGGGGGGGCTTATTATGAGCGTAGAGACGAAGGTGAAAAGCGGGGAATCCCTGGCGAAGGTGCTGGTGGTTGACGACGAGCAGGGCATACGCGATATGCTGGCTTATGAACTGGGCTTGCGCGGCTATCAGGTGGTGACCGCCGTCAACGGGGCGGAAGCGCTGGAAAAAATCAAAAAAGAGAAGATCCGCCTTGTGATAAGCGATGTGAAGATGCCACGCATGGACGGCATGGAAATGCTGGCCGCCATCAAGACGATAGCCCCGGACGTGGAGGTGATTATGTCCACCGGCTACGGCACGATCGAGATGGCTGTGAGCGCGATGAAAAAAGGCGCTTACGATTTTATTCAGAAACCATTCGACCTGGAAGAGATCTTCGCCCTTATAGAGAAAGCCCTTGAAAAGAACGAACTTAAGGTCATGCTCGGGGTATACGAGGCCAGCAAGGCGGTGATAGCCGCCATCAAGCTGCCGGAACTGCTGCCGCTCATCGCAAAAATTTCTATTCAGGTCCTCAAAGCCGACGAAGCCTGCATAATGCTGATGAACCCGGGGGGGAGGCTGTCCGTTGAGGTCGCCGCCGGGCGTGACGATGCGCAGTACCGGGCGTATTGCCTGGCGCTGGGGGAACGGGCGGCGGATAAAGCGTCAGGGGACGGCGAGCCTGTTATTATCAACGGACCTCCGGAGGACGTCCGGGGATTTGCCGGTATCAAGTGGCTGCAAGGCGTCTCTTCCTGCATGGTTTACCCGCTGGCTATGGGGAGGGAGGTCCTTGGGGTGTTGACCGTGGGGCGGGGCGGGCGCGGGGATCCTTTTACAGCGGCCGATCTGCGCCATGCCACCGTTTTTTGCTCGCATATATCGCAGGCCATCAACAACGCCGCCCTTTTCAGGGAGCTGGAAAAACGCATAGAGGAGATACGTGAGATGCAGTCACGGCTGATACAGTCGGAGAAACTGGCCGCGATAGGCCAGATCGCCGCCGGCATAGCCCACGAGATAAACAATCCGCTGGCGGGCATAATGGGCTTCGCCGAGATGCTGCTAAAGAGCGGCGGGCTTGACGCCCAGCAGCGGGAGGATATCGAGACCATTTTTCAGCAGAGCAAGCGCTGCGGCAATATAGTCCGCAACCTTCTCCAGTTCAGCCGCAGAATAAAGAGCCCCGAAATGCCGGTGGATGTTTTGGCGGCTCTGAAAGCGGCCCTGCAGTTATCCGCTTTCGAACTGGATGGAGCGGGGGTAACGGTGACCAAAGACCTCTCCGAAGACCTGCCGGCAGTTATGGGCGACCCGGTCCAGTTCGAGCAGGTGTTCCTCAACCTGATAATGAACGCGCGCCAGGCCCTGGACGGGAAAAAGGGCGCGGAGCTTAAGATCCTGGCCTTCAGAGAAAAAGGTGATCTTATCCTGCGCTTTGAAGATAACGGCTGCGGCATTCCCCCGGAGAATATACCCCGGTTGTTCGACCCGTTCTTCACCACGCGGCCGGCCGGGCAGGGCACCGGGCTGGGGCTGCCCATCTCCAGGGGGATAATACAGCAGTACAAAGGGACGATACGCGCGGAGAACCGGCAGGGAGGAGGCGCCGTTTTTACCGTTTCGTTCCCGGTCTTCAAGGAGGCTTGTAATGGGCCGCTATAATATCCTGGTCGTGGACGACGAGGAGTTCATGCGCAAGCTCTGCGGGCGCATCCTGCGCGCAATAGGGTATGAGCCGGTTTTCGCCGGGTCGGTGTCGGAAGCGTTCGAAAAGATCGGTTCCATGGAACATTTGGACCTGCTTATCACGGACATCCGCCTTCCGGACGGCAACGGGATAGAGGCCGCGCGCCGCGCCCGCGGGAAGTTCCCTGAGGCGCGGGTGCTGGTGATCACGGCTTTTCTCAGCCTGGAAACGCATGCCGAAGAATTCCTGTCGCTGGGGGTCTCGGAAGACGACATCCTGTGCAAACCATTCACGGTTTCCGATTTTGAGGCCGCGGTTAAGGCGCGGCTTCCGGCTCCCGGTCGTATTTGAGGGTTACGGGCAGGATAAAGAACTGGTCTGCGCTGAACTGATCAGCCGCAATGGGGGATTAATGAAAATTATAATAATGCTGGGGATTCTCGGTTTTGCGGCGGTTCCGCCCTTATCCGCCGGTGAAAGTGAGATCTGTGTTGAACCTATAATCACAGAAGAAACTATGCCCACCGGGCTCGGGAAGTGGGAGCTTAACCTGAAGTTCCAATACTGGCGGAAGGACGAGGCTGACCTGAACCTGTGGGAAGTCCCCGCTGCCAGCCTGTTCTACGGCATAAGCGACAGGTTTTCGGGCGAAGTAACCGCGCCGTTGCTTGTGCGGACGGAGAACGGTGAAAGAAGTTCCGGCGCCGGGGACTCCGGGCTGGGGTTCAAATGGCTGTTCAGCGAAGAAACGGTTTCCGCGCCCGCCTTCGTGCTGGGGCTGGAGATCGGACTCCCGACCGGCAGCGAGGACAGGGAGCTCGGCGAGGGGCGGGTGGAATACGAGCCGTACCTGGCCTTCTACAAGGACCTGCTCTGGGCCATTGTCCAGGGGAATATCGGCTATTCCTACGATTGGCATAAGGGCACCGGGATAGAATACGGGCTGGCCCTGGCCTTCCCGGCGGGCAAGTCCCTGCTCCTTATGGCGGAAATGAACGGGGCGAGGGATTTTGAGGAGAACGAAACCGAGCTGTACGCCACGCCCGGTATAAAGTATGAGATAAAAGAAGGGCTGGGGCTGGGCCTGGGAACGCCGTTCGGCCTTACCAGCGGGTCGTTCGACCGGGCCGTGGTAATAAAGGCGATGTTCGAATTTTAAAGGGGAATTAAAATGACTACGCTCGACATGAAAGCGTTGGCCGCCGGGCTGGCCCTGTTCTGCGCGGCGGTTCTTTCCTGCGCCCCGGCCGCCGCCGGGCAGAAGATAGTGCGGGTGGGCATCTGGCCTTGTACGAGCCCGATGAAGGTATACCGGCAGTACCAGGGGCTGGCGGAGTTTCTGTCCGGCGAGACCGGCTTAAACATAAAACTGGTCGTCCCGAAAAATTGCGCGGCCTTCTTTGAACAGGTTGAGGAGAACGGAGTGGATTTCGCCCTTCAGGACGCCAACGTCTACGCCCGGCTGGCGGGGTACTATAACCCCGGGTATCTGCTGCAGACGCTTACCTCGGAGGGGAAAGCGGTCGAGAAAGGCGTTATTATAGCCCGCAAAGACAGCGGGATAAAGGCTGTAAAGGACCTGAAGGGTAAAAAAATGATTTTCGGCGACGAACATTCGCTGACAAAGTACATAACGATAAAGAGGCTTCTGGCGGAGAATGGCCTGGATATAAAAAAAGACCTCGGCGGTTATTCTTTCGGCGGGGATTGCGAAGGGATCATTCTGCGGGTCTATCTTAAGAGGTACGACGCCGGCGCCATAGACAACTGGAGCTGGAAGGAAATGAATGAGCCCGGCGAGCACGAAGTGAACGCGGACAAGCTTGCGGTGATAGCGGAAGGCCCCCCCGTCCCCTACTGGGTATTTGCGGCGCATAAAAATACGGATATAGCCCTGGCGGCCAGGGTCGAGCTGGCCCTTCTGAAATTAGATGTGAAAAACCCGGCGTACCGGGGGAGCCTCAAGGATATGGAAATAGGCGGTTTTGTGAAAGCCAAAGCGGCGGACTATGTGATGAACAAGGATTAAAATAAGTCCCCGGCACGGCGCAAAAATGAGAATACGACTGAACATACAATGGAAACTGACCCTGTGGACAGGGGCGCTGCTGGCGCTGGTTATAGGCGCGATGAGCGCGTTCTTCATATCGCGCCAGAAAGGCGCGCTTATTGAAGAAATACAAAAAAGGGGACTATCGCTCGCCGACACCCTGGCGAGGAACGTGGCAGAAGGCATCGTTACCGAGGACGTGGATTCCGTCAAGCATACGGTAGATTCGCTGATGCGCGAGGATTATGTCGTCTATGCGGTCATCATAGATAAAGAAGGCCGCGTGATAATGCATAACGATCTCGACGAAGTGGGGAAGGCCTATAAGGACTCCCTGACGCAGGACTCCCTAAGAGCGGAAATATCCGGCGTAAAAGAATATACGCTTGCCCCCGGGCAAAGCGTATTCGATATCGCCGCTCCTATCCGTTCCGGAAGCGAACGGCTGGGAACCATCAGGCTGGGTTATTCAAAAAAAGCGATAGATGCTTCAGTCTCCAAGGCCAGGGAGCAGGCGCTTTGGATCGCTTCTATATCTACTATTGTCGGCCTCTTGGGGGCTATCCTTTTAGCGCGGATGATAGTTGCCCCCGTAAAGGCGCTTACGGAGGCCGTCAGATTTATCCTGCGGGATGGGAGCCTTGGCAGGCGCGTGAATATAAATACTGAAGACGAGATCGGGGAGTTGGCGGCCTCGTTCAACAGAATGACCGAGAGCTTAAAGATATCATCGGGCAAATTAACGGCGGCAAGGGATTATGCCGCGGACGTCGTCAATTCCCTGGCCGACAGCCTGATCGTTATGGATGCCGACGGTATGATTAGGATGGTAAATGCCGCGGCTGAAAAGCTGCTGGGCTATACGGAGGATGAACTGGCCGGAAAGCCGGTGAAAACGCTTTTTGAATCCGAGGCGGAGCTGTTTGCGGGGGCAAGCCTGGAAAAATTGCTGAGAGAGGGCTCGTTCAGGGATTACGGCGGCGCCTACAGGACAAAAGAAGGCGAAAAAATACCTGTAAGTGTTTCCGCGGCGGTTATAAAAAACCGGGCCGGCAGCGTGGAGGGCATTGTCAGTATCGGGCATGATATGAGGGAGATGCTGCGGCTTCAGGCGCATCTCGCCCAATCCGCGAAACTGTCGGCCGTTGGGCAGCTGGCGGCCGGCGTAGCACATGAGATCAATAATCCCATCGCAACCATACTTGGCTTCGCCCAGGGCGCGGTCAGCCGTATGAAAGCCGACGATACTTTCGCCCTGCCTTTCAGATCCATAGAGCGGGAGGCGATCCGCTGTAAAAATCTGGTGCAAAAACTGCTTATGTTTTCCCGCAGGGACAATCAGACTACGGAGGAATTCGATGTTGACACCGTTATTGAGGACGCCCTGCTGTTGGCCAAAGCTCAATCGGGTGTGAAGTCGGTCGAGCTGGTAAAGGAGCTCGGATCGGGAGGGCGGATAATGGGAAACAAGACCCAGATCCAGCAGATAATATTAAATCTCTGCAGTAACGCTATCGACGCCATGCCTGAGGGCGGGCGGTTGACGGTGCGGACATGGATGGAGGAGAATGAAGGGCAGCCCCGGGTAGTTATGGCGGTGCGGGATACCGGCACAGGCATACCGGAGGCCGTGCGCGGCAAGATCTTCGAGCCGTTCTTTACTACCAAAGAGACGGGGAAGGGGACGGGGCTTGGGCTGGCCCTGGCGCAGGAGATAGTCGCCAAACACGGGGGAGCCATAGATATTATAAGCGCCGTCGGCAAAGGGACGACTTTTACCGTGAGCCTGCCGGCCGTGCGGGCGGGGGAGCGCTGAACGATGCATCATTATTAAAAGGCGATGAGGGGTTGTGTTAACTATGGGTAAGAAACGCCTGAACCGGCTGGTTCAGAAATAGAGGGTCAGCGAGGCCCCGGTGCCTTTTATCTCGTCGCCTGCTCCCTGGTAGCCTTTGGAATATTCCACCCAGAAGTCCGCTATATCCCTGCGCCATGGCGAGAACGTCGCGCCGGCCCGCGACCCGAACCCGCCCAGGAAACTGCTGTTGTAATAATAGTCCGCGCTAAGGTAAGGCGACAGCCTGCGCAACGGCAGTTTGTAGCCGTCGCGCGTCAGGGTAAAGCCGGTCCCGTACTGGTTGAATGAGGAGGGGACAAAAACGGCCCCGTCGAAAGGCGAGGCCGCGTCCAGCGTGCCTTTAGCCCTAGGGGCTGAATCCGCCGAGGCGTTCTGGTAGTACAGCCTGGTGGAGACCGCCCAGCCGGGGACCCTGTCCTGCCGGGAGATCTCCGCCCGGCCCGAACTCATCCGGCCCGCGTAGATGCGCTCCTGCGAGAAGTACTGTGCCGCGTCCATGGATACGCGGAAGTAATAAGGCTTGGCCAGCGGCCCGGAGACGCCGGCTGAAAGGTGATCTCTCATGCCGGCGGCCTCCAGGTAGGAGGATTCGTCGGCCCTGGCTCCGCAGCCGGCTTCCAGTTCAGCCAGCATTCCTCCGGTCAGGGTCCGGGCCGCCTGGAAACCGGCGGTAAAAAACTTCTTCGCTGCGTCCCGTCCGCCGGCCTTAAGCGCGGCGTCCCAGTGTTTCCCGTCGTAGGACACTCCTGCCCAGCCGTCTTTGTCTTCCTTCCTGGCAATTATCAGCGCGCCGCCTTTGGCCGCGCTGCGCCGGAAAACCGCCCCGCCGGCCGTGAACGTCAGGCGCTCGCCCGCCGCGGCCCTGGCCGAGACTGCGGCGCCGGAGGTTTCCAGCGCCTTGCGCTTGCGGTAAACGGAGGCTGGGGTAACGGAAGGCCTGGCCTTGTCAAGCAACTCTGCGGCTTTGAGGTTCAGGAAAATATCGCCGCCGTTCTTCCAATAAAGCCTGGCGGTTTGGGCGCGGGCCTCGCTAGTGAACCCCAGCCGTTCAAGGGCGGTTATACGGTCGCGAAATGGCAGCGCGTCCCGGCTTTCCGCCAGCAGCTGGTCCAGTTCCCCGGTTTCCGTGTACGTCAGGGCTTTGGATAGTTTCAGCCAGACGGGATATTCTTTGAGGCCTCTTCCCAGCCTGAAAATAGTTTCCTGCTCTCCATGCAGCGAGGCTCTGCCTATGAGGGCGTTCGTTATTTTTTCCCGGTCCAGAACGGTCGAGAGGAGATTAAGCTCGCCGGAGAATCTCGGCGCGGAACAGAAGCGGGCGCAAAGTCTCAGCCAGTCGGCAGCTTCCTGTGCCGAAGCGAAACTGCCGGCGTTCCTCGCCGCGGCCAGTTTAAGCCACCTGCCAAAACTGACTTCCTGCGCGGCGTGGGTGAAGCCGCCGGCCTCCAGGGCGTCCGCTCTGAATTCAGGGGCGTCTCCGCTGGGATTAAGACGGCGGTACGCGGCTATTCTTTCCAGCGCCGAACCGGAGTCTCCGGCCGCCATATAGGCATAAGAGAGCGCCAGTTGCTTTTCCGGCAGTTCAGCCCCACCGGCGGAGAGCGGGCCTATGCGCTCCCTAAGCTGTGGTCCGCGGTGACCTGAGGAAAGGAACCAGATCAGCTGTATTTTGACCTCTTCCGAATCCGGGCTTATGGAGAGTGCCGCGTCGTAGGCGGCGAGGGCTCCGGCCATGTTCCCGGTCTCTGCCTCTGCTATGGCTTTTAGCGTCCAGAAATACTGGTTGGTAGCGGCCAGCCGCGCCTGCTCCGGGTTCAGGCCCGCGATGGCGGCCCCTACTGCGGCATAATCGCCGCGCCTGGCCAGGGCATTAAGCCAGGACATGAGGAAATAGGGCTTGGAGGTGTTCTGCCAGGCCCTGATATAGAACTTTTCGGCTTCTATCTCCATGCCGGCGGCCCGGTAATAGGAGGTCAGCCTGTCGTATTCCGGTTCCTGGGCCGCGCCCTCCCCGTCCAGAATGGCGGCGGCCTTTACCGCCCGCTGCACGTCTCCGAAATACCAGGCCAGGTCTCCCAGCATTTTCCAGAAAGAGGTGTCCGACCGCTTGGCCCGCGGTTCGGCGCTCTTCAATATTTCAAAGGCGGCGGCGAGGTCCCTTTTTGAACTTAGCAGTTCCGCGTAGCCGTGGGCGGTAACAGGGGTCAGTCCGAATTTACGGATGCTGGTCCGGTAATTAATTTCGGCCGCCTGCTTGTCCCCCATGTTCGTGTGCAGCTCTATGGCCTTGGCGTAGCCGGAGGGGGAGTTGAAACGGTCGGAATATTTTTCTATCAGGTCGGCGGCCTCCTCAGGGCGGCCCAGCTGCTCGTAGATATAGATGAGGTCATCCGCCTTTTCCAGGTTATTGGCCGCCAGGTCCAGCTCAAGGGCGTAAAGCGCGGTCTCATAATCCTTTATGCCGATGGCCAGCACCGCCACCCTGGCGCGCAGTTCCCGCGTATTTTCCAGCGAGAGAAGTCTTTTAAAAGAGGCAAGGGCGCTCTTCGGGTCGCCGCTCCAGAGGGACAGCTCGCCGCTTTTTTTGACCCAGAAGACGCTTTTGGGGTAAAGCTTCCCGGCTTTCCTTGCCGTTTCAAGGGCGCTGGGCAGGTCGCCGGCGCCTATAAAAGTCTCCAGCAGGGAACGCATGAGTTCCTCCTGCTGGTCCGCGGTGGCGGCGGAGACGCGCGCGCCGCTGCAGGCGAACAGGAGGAGGAAGATAAGCGCGGCCCTCACTGGCGTGTCCTCAATATCACAAGGGCTATGTCCCGCGCGAAGTAGGCGTCTCCGGTCTGCCGGGCGAAGGAAAGCAGCGTGGCCGCGGTGTGTTTGTCTCCGGAGAAAGCGGGGGCGGAGGCGCTGAGCTGGCGGCGTATATCTTTATGCAGACCAGCCGCGGACAGCACGGTAAAAGCCTTGCGGAAGATCAGGCGCCTTTTTTCAGTATCCGGAGCGCAGGCTGCCGCTTTAATATAGTAGCCTGAAGCCGCCGGCAGGTTTCCGGCCTGCTCGGCCGCCGCCGCCGCCCTCAGCAGCCAAAAATAGGTGTTCCAGGTCTCGAACGGCAGTATCTTTTCCGCCGCGGCGAAAGCCGCCGGCCACAGCCCTACCGCGGAGGTTTCTGTGTAGATGGCGCCCAGCCTTGAACGTGAGGTCTCCAGATTTATAAGGGCCATCGTGCGGGCGGTCAGCTTCCCGTTTTCGGCCGTGTTGCCGAAGCGTTTCGGCGCTTGGCGGTAAAGCGCCAGCACCCGCACATCGCAGCTGAACCGCGTGACCGGGTCGGTTTCCCGCACGGCCAGGAGTTGCGCCATGGCCGGCTCCGGCCTGCCAGACCAAAGATAGCGGTCCGCGAGCAGTATACGGTACGCCCCGTTGCCGGGGTTCAGGCGTACGATGGATTCGAGATACTTTATGGATACGGGGCTGTTCTTTTCGGCCAGGACCAGCTCTGTAAGGCGGTTCTCCGGATAAACCGCCCAACAGGCGGCCGTCGCCAGGCCTATGACGGCCAGGAATTCATGCAGGCGGAAGACGTGGTATTTATTTGCAATCGACATCCAGCGTGAATTCCCCCTTGTTTAATTTTAAACGCGCGCCGCTCTCCAGGGCCCCATCCAGCAGGATGCGGCAGCCGCCGCTGCCGCCGAGGACCACGTCGCCCGGGGCTTCGGCGCGCAGGCGGGCGGTAAAGCCGCGCCAGCGCCTCTGGAAGGAAACCAGGAGCGCGGAAGACTCCGCTATGTGGGCCGGCTGCGAAACCGGGGCGGTTGAAAACAATACGGAGGCCGAACCGGAACCGTCCAGGTGGAGGTAAATCTGGCCGCCCTCACGTTTGAAGCCGGCCAGGCCGGAACTGGCCGCCAGATCGGGCGCGCCGAAAGAGGCCGGGGCGCGCAGCGTGCGCAGGAAGCCGGCGTTGCGGATCTCCCAGGCCCCGCGGCCGTCCCTGGCCAGGAAAGTCGTCTTGAAATCACCGGCCCGCCTCAGCCAGTCGGTGGTCTTCATGGGCGCGGTCTTCAGGCCGGCGGCCCAGTTGTATACTTTACGCAGCGCGTTGACGGAGGAAAGCTTGGAGCCGGAGAAAAAATGGAAATAGACGTTAACCGGTTTGAGGCGCCTGGGTTCGCCGGTAAGCTTAATGGTTTCCATCACCTGGATGAAGCGGTAGAAAGGATGTTTCCAACCCTCGGTGAAGACGTTCTCGTTCTGGATGGGCGAATAGACCTGCGTCTCGCCGTCCCTTTCCATGAAAGAGGGCATCATGCGCGACAGCCACGGCACGAAGTTCATGGCCGTAGAACCGCCCCCGTTGATGTTGAGCAGGCCGGCTTCACGCGTCAGTTTCACCTGCTCCGGGTCCGGCAGGCAGTTGCCGGTCCAGTGGAAGAGCTGCGTCTTTATACCGGGAGGCAGCAGGGAATTGACATAATCCCTGGCGCCGTATATTTCCCGCCGGTAGTTCAGGACATAACCGGGGATGGTCAGGTTGTGCATTTCATATAGGGTGGCGTTGCCGGTGATCCCCCAGTAGAACGGGTGCGAGAAACTGTGGCTGGCCGGCTCAACGTTGGGCAGGGCGAAAATGCTTTTGGCCGCGGTTTCGTAGCGCGCGTGCTCTTTAGGGTAGGCGCCCCTGGCGGAGATCTCCCCTTCTATGACCGAGACCGTGAAAGGGAGCTGGTATTTTTTCAGGAATTCGTCGCGGATGACCTCGCCCGATATGCGCGCGGGGTCCCACTCGGCCGGCTCGACGAAGCCGTCCCCGTCTATATGGGAAAAGAAAATACGCCGGCCGTTCTCGGTGGTGAGGTCCGGCGCTGGGAGCTCGGCCAGGCCGAGGGCGGCCGGCAGGAAAAGAAAAGGGTCTATGGTCCAGAGGTTCTCTCCCACCGGGGCGGAGATAAGGCTGGAATAAAAAGCGTAGCCGCCCCAGGGGGTGAGCGCGGCCGGGTGGAAGGTCTTGCCGTTGGCGGTTTCAGCCGTCATCAGCGGGGCTCCGGAAGACACCCTGATGAGGAAATCCTCTTTGGAAAGCCTGGGCGCGCCCTCGAACCCGCACATGGGGCTGTTCAGCTTAAGGGCGGGGGGGGCCAGGGAGAGCGAGTTGTCCGGTTCCGTCTCCAGCCCCAACCCGGCCAGGCTGGAGGGGGAAGCGTCAAAGCCGAACGAGTTTATAAAGAGGAAGCGGGTCCCTTTACCGATTCCGTCCATGGCCCAGGCCCTGAAGGCCTCGGGGTTGTCGGCTTTCGAGTATTCAAGCCAGACTACCACTCCGGCGAAGGCGGCCGGGTCCGGCCTGGAGGCCACCACCTGGGCTTCGGTCAGTATCAGCGGGTCGTACCCCAGGTATTCCAGCGGCAGCTGCGCCATCAGATGCAGCGGTGAGAAGAAGATGTCGTTGGTGTTGCCGGCCACCAGCAGGACCCGCCGTTTGACGGGGGCCAGGCCGGTGGAGCCTTCGCCGAGCAGGTCGATATCAGAGATATAAGGAACGAACCCCGCGGCCCGGATGCGGGCGGCCAGCGCCGGCGCGGCGGCCATGCCCGAGGGCGGCAGGTAGTCGATCACCAGTACGGGCAGGCCGGAGGCGGAAACTTCGGCGAGTTTCGTGCCCAGCCAGGCCGTTTCTTCCGGCTTCATAGCGCGGTATTTTTTGGAAGCCGGGTCGAACCCGGCGTAGAGGGATTCCGCCGCCACCGCGTCCACGGTCCCTGGTTTCACCAGCGGGAGGATCTCGAAGCCGCGGTTAAGCACCAGCAACTTATCAGGCCAGCTCTTTTTCAGGTTTTCCAGAAAGCCAGCGGCCGCCGCGGCGTAGGCCGGGCGGTCTTTTTCCTGTACAAAAGGGGTATAGGAGTCTATGGTGTCTATAAAGAAACCGTCGCAGGCCGCGGCCGGCTTTAAGACCTTGTCGGAGAGGTAGGCCCGGTACTCCGCAAGGCGCAGGTCCCCGACGGCCGTTTTCCAGGCGGGGTTGCCGCCCAGGGCCCAGCGCCCGCTGCCTGGCAGGTCTTTCACCTCGGCCTGGAAGAATTCCCCTGCGCTGGCGTAGCAGATGAGCTTCTGGCCCTTAAGGCGCAGCGCGGGCGTCTCCAGGTTGCGCGGGTCCGTTATCAGCCACTCGGACGAGTAGAGCGACGCAGGGACCTTCCTGCCGTAGAAAAAGGCGGCGGAATCCGGGCCTGCCCAGGCGGGCGCGGCGGCCAGCACGGCCAGAAGCAGATTAATTGAACATGAAAGTTTCATAAGTGATACGCGTCATGTGCCGGTTAAGAGCGATTATGCCGAGCAGGCCCGCCACGATGAACGAGACCGTGAAGCCGTAGCCGTGAAAGAACGGGCCGAGATAAATGGACAGGTAGCTCAGCGCCGTATTCAGCGCCAGCAGCAGCGAGACCAGAAAAAGGGTTTCCTTCTGACGGTTCAGGTAGAACAGCAGAGACAGCACTGAGACGAAGAAAAGCTGGGCCTGGGTGCCGATGAGGTCTATGTAGAAAAGCGGCTGGTAGATCTTCGGGAAGCCGAAGAAATCGAAAATAAGGTCGGAAGCGAGGAAGATGGCTATGGTGACCACTGCCTGCACGCGCAGCACTTCTATCAGCATCAGGCGGGCCGCGCCGGCCAGCTCCGAGTTGCGGTTGTAGATGCGCCTCAGGTTATCCCCCGAGGTGACCGCCCCGAAATAATCGTCGTAAGCGTCCACAAAATCCGTTTCGAGGCGCAGGAACATTATGCTCATGCCGGGGGCTATGGCCAGGTAGGAAAGGAAAATGGGCAGGTCGTAGATGAGGGAGTTGTTGAGCGGGCCCAGCACCCTGTCGCCGGTTTCGGGGTGGAACCAGAAGATGAACTTGTCCACCCAGATGGCCAGGTTATAGATGAAGCCCGTGGCCATTAGCATGGGGTAGAAGCGGCTGCGCTTCAGAAAGTCGAACTCCACCAGGCGGTCGGAGGGATAATGGTAGATCACCGCCCCCAGCAGCATGAAGAACAGCAGCGCCTGGCCGGTGAAGAAAGCCAGCATCAGGCCGCGCAGGCCAGTGTGGGCCAGGGCGTAACTTCCCAGGATGATCACCAGGTAGGCCGCCAGGAAGGAGAAAGCGATATATTTATAATCCTTAATGCCTGTCAGCAGCGTGTTCAATATCCAGATGGACCCCATCAGGCCCAGGGTCATGATGAAGAAAAGGGAGAAGACCGGGCTGAGGCCGCGGAAGGCGTAGATGAAGACCGGGTAGAGAAACACGGCGAAAGAGGCGATGATGAAAAGTATCAGGCCCAGCGTGTTGGGCAGCACCCGCTTGAAATCTTTTTCGAACATGCGGTCGGCCACGTAGCGCGTGAAGTAAAGCTGGAACTGGCCGGTGAAGATCAGGCTGAAGGCTATAAGGTAGGTGACCGCTACCTGGAACTGGGTGATCTGGGCCGGGTCCTTGATGAAGGGGCGGCTGACGCGGCCCGCCACCAGTATGCTTACGATGGAAATTATCCAGGGGCCGGCCGCTATGGCCATGGAATAGCCATAGGCCCTGAGCAGGGCGGAGAGGTTCTTCTCCTTTAATATCTTGGAAAGCTCGAAGCCTATGCCCGCCATTTTTTAAGAGCCCTCCCGTAAATATCCGCGTAGCTCTGCAGGAATTCCTCGCGGGTGTAATAAGCGGCTGCCCGCTTTGATGCGGCCGCGCGGCAAGCTTCCCAGTGGCCGCGGTCCGTCAGCAGTTTTATGTAGGCGCGGCTGAGGGCCTGCGGGTCGGAGATCCCCACCACTTCCCCGGCGGCCCCTATGGCCTTGTCGGCCGCGTCGATGGCGCCGTAAATAAGCTGGTGCGCGGCGCCCACGTCCGTCATTACGGCCGGCACGCCGGCGGCGAAGGCCTCGATGATGGACAGCGGCATGCCCTCGCTGACCGAGGTAAGCGTGGTCAGCCCCATTTCCGGCAGCACTTCGTCCACCTTGCGGTACCCGGTGAATTTTATGTTCTCCTGAAGGCCGAGCGATTCCGTGAGCATCAGGCATTCCCTGGTGTACTCGGGGTCCTGTTCCTGGGGCCCGATCACCCAGCCCTGTACGTCGGGAATATGGGCGGAGACTATTTTTATCGCCTTGATGAAAGTTTTAATGTCCTTTATGGACACCACGCGGCCCACCAGGCCGATGATCCTGGGCGGGCCGTCTTTATGTTCGCGTTTAAGGGCGCTGAAACGTTTGAAATCTATCCCGTTGGGGATGATGCGGGTTTTATTCCTGTCGGCGCCGTAGACCACCTGGATTTCCAGGGCGTGGTCGAAAAGAGAGATTATCTCGTCGGAGGCGTCGTAGCAGAGCCGGCCTATGGTCTTGAAGAAGCGGATCCAGACCTGGCGCAGGTAATTGGCCTCGCCGGACGTCTTCTCGAGAAAAGTGCGGTTGTCCTGTATCCACTGGGCTTTTAAAATGTCTATTTCCCGTTCGCGGGTGTAGATGCCGTGCTCGGTGAGTATCAGCGGTTTGCCGGTATGGTAGTGGATAAGGGCGCCCAGCAGCCCGGCGTAGCCGGTGGAGGGGCTGTGCAGCACGGAGCCCAGGCCCTGGATCCTCCGGGCGATACCCGCCACCACCCAGATAGGCGCGTGGATATTGCGCAGGGTCCAGAAATAATCTATGAAGGGGATTTTCGGGCAATGTGCCTCATATTGTCCGGATATGAATTTCCACGCGCTGCGGCTGAATAGGAACTGGGCGAAAGTTACGTCCTTTATGTAGAAGTCCAGCTTCTTGACCTCGTCCGGAATGCGCATGTTCTTCGCCTTGCGGAACACCTCGTGTATGCCGGTGACCAGGGCGTAGGCTTTCTTCGTCCCGTCCAGCAGTTCGCGGCGGGGGCGCTCGCTGTCATCAAAAAGATAATGCTCCTCGAAATGCACGACGTTGGCCGGCATCTTGTATTTGAGGCCGGAATAATCCTGCTTCCTCGAACCGAGGAAAATAATGGCAAAGGCGGTATCGGGCAGGCCGGTTACCAGGTCGTGCATCCAGGCGGAGACCCCGCCCCTTACGTAGGGGTAGGTGCCTTCGGCGAGCAGGGTGACCTGCGCTGCGGCCTTGGTCATGTGCCCGTCCAAAGTTCCACCAGGGGGCGCAGTGCCGGGTCGTGAGTGAAGCCGGAGTGCCCGGTGAAGGTGTCCCTCACGGCGGCGTAATGGCCCAGGCCGTAATGGATCTCGGCGACGTAGGGCAGGAACCTGTCGGGGTTGCGGCAGTGGGCCATGGCCTCATGAAAATACTTGAGCGCCTGGTCGTGCCGGCCGCGCGCCAGGGAGATCCTGCCCATCAGCGCCAGCAGCATGGGGTCTTCCCGGAGGTGGCGCAGCGCTATTACGGCGTAATTTTCGGCTTCGCGCGTCATGAGCTGGCTGTATTCCTGGTCGGTCAGGCCCGTATAGACGTACTCCCAGTAAAGAGAAGCCAGTTCCCGGGCGGCGGGGGCTTTTTCGGCGGCCGTAGGCGCTTCCCGGAAGACGGCGAGTTTGGCGTGGATCTGGTCGTTAAGGCGCTTTTCCATGCCGTCCACCATGGAGAAGGAGAACATGCGGACGCTGTCGTCCGGGGATTTTATGCTTTCCTTGAGCAGGCGCATGTGTTTCGGTATCTCCGAGGAGATCTCGCTTAAGATCATAGCTGTCCGCAGGCGGAGTTCGGGCGTGGCGGCCCCCTTCGACCGCAGGGCTGACTCGCCCATGCTGCGCCCCGGCATGGACAGGAGGTCGGATTCTATGCGGTCCTGGTCCAGCAGCGAGGCTTTGATCACCGGGACCGTCTTCCGGGAGCGCAGCAGGTAGACGTTAAAAATAACCAGCGCCGCGAAGCCTAGGATGGAAACAGTGAAGAGCAGGGAGAAAATAAGGGAAAGCGAGAGAATTCTGGGATAGCGGTATTTTTCCGGCATCAGTTTCCACAGCGGGCCCGCGGCTATGGCGCTGGCGGCCGCGTGCAGGGTGAGGAAGGAGGTTATGCGCAGGAAATAAGGCCCTTTGAAGAGCGCCCCGAAAGCGGCCGCCTCCAGGGAGACGGCGTAAAAAACCAGCTTGGATTCCGCCGTCATGCGGTCATTACGCGCTCTATGAGCGGCAGGACGCCATCGCCGGCTATGGGCAGCACTTTTTTCTCCAGGTGCCCGGTGAAAGCTTCGAAATTCTCGCGCACCCTGGCCTCTATCCTGTCCGTGAAAACAGAGGCGTTGGCGAAGTCGGTGAGCGGCAGTATGACCAGCACCACGCAGTGCTCGCCGCACATGCTGTAGGACAGGTCGAAGCCGCGTATTTCGGATTCTATATAGGAGGCCACGTCTTTGGACATCGCGCCGTACCGCGCCTGGAAGCGCACCAGCACGCTGCTTATTCCGAAGTCGCGGCGCATTTTAAGCAGGCGCTCCAGCTCTTTAAAGATGGAGGTGTCAAGTTTCGGGTAAGCCGCCGCGGCCGCTTCAAAGCGCTCCGTCTGCACGAATTCGCTCATGAAGAATGAAAGGTAGAGGGCTATGGTAAGGAGGTTGTCGCGGTTAAGCTGCAGGAAGGGTATTTGCTTTATGGCCAATATGGCCTCGGGCTCCCCTTGCGCGGAGTCGAAATAGGGCACCGCGGCTATATAGCGGGAGCGGTCTTCGTTCTTAAGCTGGCTGACGGAGAAGAAGGCCGTTTCCCTTTTGGCCAAGGCCAGCTGGATAAGAGGGTCTTTTATGTCTAACTCTGTGCCCAAGCCGGTCTTGGCCGCTTCCTCCCAATGGCACGACGGTACAGTGGGAATGGCCTTGGCCAGCGCCTTGGCGACAATGCCTTTCTTTGGCGGAAGGCAACCGCCGCCTGTAGAGCGCCTTATAAAAAGCGCTGCGGATTCAAGGCCGTAGAAATTGGCCAGGAAATCAAGCAGGCTCTGGCAGGCAGGCAGCTCCTCTTTGAGGAGCATGGTCCGTATTTCCTCCAGCGAGCTGCGGATGCTGACGGGCCGGAGGATATAGTTCTTCTCCAGGCGTTCGTGCGACATTTTAAGCAGTATGAAGTTGCGGGTAAGGTCGCGCAGTTTTTCCCTGAAATAGTCACGCTCCTCCGAATACATATGGATCTTGCGGTCCCAGTAGATCTTGAACTCGCCCGCGGCCAGCGTTATCAGCGCGGTCCAGAGCAGCGGCTGGTAGGGATAAGGCGTGTAGAAAAAATGAGCCAGTATGCCGGCGAAAGCCAGCGCAATAAGGCCAGCCCCGGTGCCGCCGGCCAGGGTCAGTGTGAGGGCGAAGGGAATGTAGACCTGGTACGCCGAGAATAAAAGAAAAGGGTCCGCCGGCCTGAAATGCAGGCCGGCGTAGAGGAAGACAAGGCAGAAAACCGCCGTCTCCCCGTAGATGAAGAGCGTACTATTTGATTTCACTCAGCGCCTTGTCCAGGAGTTTCTGTGCGAGGACCCCGGTGGATTGCCTTGAGTAGCCAGTTTTTGAGGCTACCGCGGACCAGACCTGCAGGCCCGTCCTGTTGTCGAAGAGCTTGAGGGTTACGCTGACGGCCGGCTCCCCGTCCAGACCCGCCTTGTACTTCCACTCGTTGACGGAGCCCGTCAGCGTGTAGGCCAGGTTGGCGGCGGCCAGGTCGGCCAGGTTCTTCTTAAGCTCGGTTTCGCCAATAGGCCTTTCTTGGGCGCCGCTGAAGCGGTCCGCCACGGTTACGCCGCGCGCCGCCAGTATGCCGGCGCACATGGAAGCGGCCTTTATTCCGGCCATGGGGGACTCCGTGTAGTTCTCGAGCGGCAGCACCGCTATCCCGGCTTTGGGTTCGGGCTTGAACTTGAGGGTGTTGTAATGCGACGAGGCGCAGCCCGCCAGGGCCAGCGCCGCCGCCAGGAATATTGTTTTTTTCATTTTTACCTTATTTCAGCAGTTCCGCGCTCTTTATGTAGTCCATCTTCGGGAAGTCCTTCTTCAGGTAGGCGTTGCCCTGCATCTGCACGCGGCCCTGGTCGGGGCCCATGCCGCTGGGGGCGCCCTCGCCGTAGCCGGAGTAGATGCTCTCCACCACGTCCATCCCTTCCGTCACCTTGCCGAAGGGGGAGAAGCCCATGCCGTCGAGGCGGGCGTTGTCGCCGTAGTTGATGAAGAACTGGGTGGTGCGGGTATCCGGGCCGGCCATGGCGTAGGAAATATAGCCTTTCTTGTTGGACTCCACCACGGGGTCGTCCTTAATGCGGGCGCCGCGCCAGGCGGTTGCCACGGCGGGGTCCCCGTGTATGCCGAACTGCACCATAAAACCCTCTATCACGCGGAAGAAGGCCAGGTCGGTGAAGAAGCCGGCCTTGACCAGGTTATAGAACCTGTCGGCGCCGAGCGGGGACCAGGCGCGGTTGATCTCAAGTGTGAAATTCCCCTTGGTGGTGTCGAATTTTACTTTAAAGGTCTCGGGGGCTTTTTCGGTGGCTTTCGCCGGGTTCTTAAGTGTTTCCATGTCGGTGTTCGTCTCCTGTATCTGGGTTGCGGCAGCCGGTGCGGGCTGCGCGGTGGCCGTTTCCTGCGTTTTATTGGCGCAGGACGACGCAAAAACAGCTGCTGATATAAGCGCGATAATACGGATGTTCATTATAGGGAACCTCCTGGAACAGTGATGAGAGATAAATATTATAATAAATGCGGAGCGGTTTAGGAGGCTTTATGTCGTTTAATATCAACGCGGTTTACGCTGGGGACGACCAGGTGGAGCTGACGCACGGCTTGAGCGGCAGTAGGATATTGACGGACCTGCCGCCGGATAACGGCGGCCGCGGGCGCACTTTCTCGCCAACGGACCTGGCGGCGGCCTCCGTGGCCTCATGCGTGCTGAGCATAATGGCCAAGGTGGCCGAGCGCGACGGCATAAAATTCGAGGGGGCCGCTTTCGAGATAGAAAAACATATGCAGGAGAGCCCGCGCCGCATAGCCAGGCTGACCGGCGTTATAACCCTGCCGCCGGGCCTGGACGCCAAACAGCGCGATAAACTGCTGGCCTGCGTAAAGGCTTGCCCCGTAAGCCGCAGCCTGCTCCCGGATATCGAACTTGAATTCAGCGCGGTTTAAGAGCAGGGAAGGTAATAATTTACTTTTGGTTCAGTTCGAAGCGGCGGTCGGCGGCCAGGCGGCTTATTTCCTGTTTGAACGACGGGTTCTCCGCCAGCACCTGGTCAAAATGGTCCGCGGTTAGAACGAAGATCTTGGAGTCCGCCTCGCAGGCCACGGTGGCGTTGCGCGGTTTGCGTTCCAGCAGGGCCATCTCGCCGAAGCAATCTCCGTCGCCCAGGGTGGCCAAAGTCCTGGAAAGGAAAAAAGCCTCGCGCACGCTCACCTTCAGTCTGCCTTCCGAAACCACGTAGAACGTGTCGCCGGGGTCCCCCTGCCGGCAGACTTTATCGCCCGCCTCGTACTGGTAATAGTTTATCCTGTTCAGTATCTTCTCCAGCAGTCCCATGTTCATGGAGGCGAAGAAATTTATCTTCTTCACCATTTTGGTGAAGATAACGGTGTCGGCGTCGGTCAGCGGCAGTTTTTTCATTATTAACCCCAGTAGAATTCTATAAAATATTACGCCACAATGCCGAAAGGCTGGCCGTGGCCGAGCTTCTTTACGTCCCTGGCTTTTTCATAGACCCCTATGTGGTTGGCCATCCACATGAAAGGCGGGGGCTCGGGCTCCAGGGCTTTAAGCAGCAGGCCGGAGGCGCGGCGGTTATAGGCGAAGCCCAGGTCGGCCAGTTTCTGCGCCCAGTAGCGGCGGGGCCGTTCGTTAACGTGGTGGTGGCCGCCCTGGCCCGGAGGCGCGGCGGACATCAGCAGCCTGTCGCTGAAAGCCGTCAGGTTCTTCAGGAAAGTCCCGCTGAATTCTTCAGGTATATGTTCGGCCACCTCCAGGCAGAGGGCCAGGTCGAAATTTCCCCAAGCGTTCTCTAAAGGGGCGGCGAGGTCCCGTTCTATTATTTCCACCGGGAAGGAATGTTCGGGCGGGGGGGAGGCGCCGTCTATGGAGAGCACCCTTATCCCTTTTAATTTAAACAAGTGGCTGTAAACGCCGCAGCCGCAGCCGAGGTCGGCCACGCTGGCCGGCGCGAAAACCTTGTTTATGGCCGCGGCCACCAGCCCGGCCGAGCGGATATAGTCCGCGTTGGAAGGTCCCCATTCGCTGAAGAAGTCCGGCCCGTATATCCTGCAAATATTTTCCACTGGCATTATGGTAACACTTTGCGGCAAAAAATGGAACGCCGCCTTTCCGCCGGGGTGGTAAAAACGGATAAAAGTGAATATAATGACCAGGATGAAAGAAGCGCTGCTGTATGAAAAACTGGAAGGCGGACGGGTGCGCTGCAATGTGTGCCGCCACCGCTGCGCCATTGGGCCGGGAAAACGCGGCTATTGCCAGACGCGCCTCAATAGCGGCGGGACATTGTATACCCTGATCTACGGCCGGGTGTCCAGCCTGAACGCCGATCCCGTAGAGAAGAAGCCCCTGTTCCATTTCTATCCCGGCAGCCGCTGTTTGTCGTTGGGCGCCGTGGGCTGCAATTTCCGCTGCCCGGGCTGCCAGAATTGGGAGATCTCGCGCGCCAGGGCCGAAGAGTCCGGGGCCGGCACCGACGAGATAAAGCCGGAGGAATTGATAAGCCTGGCGGCGGAGTATAAATGCCAGGGGATAGCCTGGACCTACAATGAGCCCTCCATCTGGCTGGAGTACGTTCTGGACGGGGCGAAGCTGGCGAAGGCGAAGGGCCTTTATACCGCTTGCGTCACCAACGGTTTTATGACCCCGGAGTGGCTTGAGGTTATGGGACCGTACCTTGACGCTTTCAGGGTGGATATAAAGGGCTTCAGCGAGGAGACCTATCAGAAGATATCCGGCGTAAGGGCCCTGGCCGGCGTTCTTGATTCAGCCAGGCTCGCCCAGCAGAAGCACGGCATGCACGTGGAATGCGTGACCAACGTGACGCCGGGGATAAATGACGACGATAATGAACTGCTGGCGCTGGCGAAGTGGATTGTGAGCGAGCTGGGCCCGGATACCCCCTGGCATGTCACCGGCTTTTATCCGCACCTGGACCTGTCCGGGCTGCCGCCGACCCCCCTGGCCAAGCTTGAACGGGTCAGGCAGGCTGGGCTGGACGTCGGCCTTCGCTATGTATATCTCGGCAACGTTCCGGCCCACCCCTCCGAAAACACTTATTGCCACAAATGCGGCGAACTGCTGATACGCAGGGAGGGCTTCAGTATAACCGGGCTGCATCTGAAGAACGCCGCCTGCCCCCGCTGCAAAACGCCGCTCCCCTGCCTTATGCAACCAGCGCCTTGCTTACCGCGGCCATAAAGACTTCCAGTCTAAAAGGCTTTTCAAGATACATTTCGGGAAGCTGCTCCGGGGCAAGCTCTGCCACCGAGCCCGTCACAAGCAGGGACCTGGCGCCCCCGCGTTTTTTTTTGAACATCTTTATAAGATCGGTGCCCAGCCCGTCCTGCAGCATCAGGTCCGTTATAAGCAGGTCGTAATTATTCAAGTTTATAAGCCCCGCCGCCTCGGCAAAACTGGAGGCCAATGAAATTGAATAATCAGTATTTGAAAATATCCGCGTGTAGATATTAAGCATGGCCTTGTCGTCGTCGGCCACAAGTATGTGTCTAGGCATCCTGATTGTCCCGGTACTCGTTGAGATGCCCTCACCCGCTGCATAGCCCCCCGGCCACTTTAAGAGTGTAATATAAGTTACACGGCCCCGACAGAGGCTACAGGTCGCAACATATTCAGGAATTATTCCCATAGATGATGGGAGATATCTGAAATATATAATAAAGTTCATGTAAGGGTTTCACTTCCAAAAGCACAGTATGCAGGCGGCCTCATCGCCCGGGTTTTAATTGAGCTTAATTTGATCCGCATATGAGCTTCCCCGAAGGTCCGCAGGCTATGCTATTAGTGTAAGGTTAGAGGTAATTGGGGATTTTTATGAGTATGAATATTTATGCCGCCATCGCCAGGCAATTGCGCCTTAAACGGCTGCAGGCCGGGCTTACGATAGAGGACCTGGCGGACGCCGCGGGAATAAGTGTAAGCTTCCTTGCTTATCTGGAAACAAATAAAAAAAAGCCCAGTCTGGCCACCATCGCAAAGATCGCCGCGGCGTTAAATGTTTCCGTTTCGGAGTTGTTTAATGAGAAAAATATTCCCGAGGTTGCGGCTGAACAACAAAAAACCCTGAATAGAATTTTAAAACTGCTGCAAAACCAGAGCCCGGAAAACACGGATACGATCCTGGCTACCATAACGGTTCTTGCCAAAAAGCTTCTCGATAAACAGGCCTGACCGGGCATAAGGTTTAAAAACCGCGCCCATGCCCCCGCCGCCGGCCGCCCCCCAACAGGGCCTTACCCGCCCGGGAAACAGAAAAATAGCCAAAAAGCCCATTCCAAACGCGACATGCCTTTATCGGTAACGTATACTATTTTTATGATTGCCCGGGTTAACCGCCCGCTGAAAGGCTCTGTCTAAAATTGTCCAAAATCGTATCCAAAATTGGCTTGACTTGGAAGAACGTTTTAATTAGACTAACCGTGGAGATCGAACTCCTAGGGGTAGGGGCTCTAAATACCGCAACCGTAATCCCGGTTCACTGCCGGGATTCTGAACCAGCAGCCTTCCGGCTTTTGTGTCTTTATCACAAGGCCGGTGCAGTTGTCGCATCTTAAACAGGGGGAAATATGGGGATCATTCACAAGCGGCGCCGCGCCGCCGCGGGGCGTCGTCACTCAAACCCGAAGAAAACAGGCCCGGCAAGGCGTGTGGCGGGGCAATTCATGCGCAGCGCTTTCTATTATCTTAAGGCGGAACAGTACCTTAAGACTTCCATGCGCCTTTTGTGCGAAGCGGCATAAGGAGAGATGTATCCTGTATTTAAGGCCTC
>DMXM01000011.1:60782-133114 GCA_003482905.1 Elusimicrobiota bacterium | reverse complement strand
GTAGCAGTAGACACCGGCACATTATACGGCAAGTTTACGCAGGTGGCTGTGGACACGACAACGCTGAAAGCCAACATAGACGCCATAGCTACGGACACAGGGACGGTGTATGGGCAGTTCGCGCTGGTGGCCGTGGATACGACTACACTGAAAACCGGCATAAACGCCGTGGCCGTGGACACCGGCACATTGTACGGCAAGTTCGCACTGGTGGCTGTGGACACTACCACGCTGAAAACGCAGCTGGACGGCAAGGCCGGCACCGGGGCCAACACCTTCACCGGTGTGCAGACCTATGCCGCCGGCTCTTCGCTGGCGGCTGCTGCCGGGGAGGGCGGGATCAATATCTCCACAAGTATAATGGTGGCAGGCAGGGCAGTATTCCCGGACGGCGGCGTTACCGTGGTGGGGGAGGGTGAGACTGTTTCAGTTGACCGCACCTCCGTGCGGCTGGCCGGCAGCGGCGGCGCGGTTACGCTAAGCGGCGCGCTGCCTGTGGCTGCCGGGACTTCCGGGCAGTTGATGGTTCTGGTGGGCAGCGACGATACCAACACTGTAACGGTTCCGTCGGGCGGGAATTTGCAACTGGCCGGCCAGGTGCCGTTCACACTGGGCTTGAACGACGTGCTGGTTATAGGATACTACGGGACTGCCTGGGTGGAAGCCCAGCGCAGCGATAATTAGCGGCTATGTGGATATCTATGAGGAAACATATGGGGATAAATATAAAATTAGGCTGTTGCGCCGCCATACGGCCTGCGGCATTGGCCATGCTTTTGCTGCCGGCGGCGCTGTCACCGGCCCTGGCCATTATGAACGGAATCGGGCAGGATATCTTCCCTGTTAGCGCGGTTTTTAATTCCTCCGCCAGCGTTATGGGCGGGCAGGGACTGCTGGTAAAATATGGCGTTAAGGCCGCGTCATTCACGCTTGCCGGCGGCGTTTCCGCCTTAAACGGCGCGTTCGATGTCGTCGGCGTTTCAACCATCACTATAAGTTCAATAACAACCACCGGCGCCGGCGTTGTTTTCAGCACCAATGTGTATTTTTCCAACGGTTTTGTGGATATGAGCGGGAACCCGCTAAAGGGGCTTGCAGCGCCGCTAACAGGCGACGCGGTGGCGACAAAGGATTATGTGGACGCGGCCCTTGATAAGTGCGCTTTAGGCAGCGCGTCAACTGGCGATATACTGCTGGGCAAAACCGCTGATATAAATTGTGATAATATAGCCGAAGCCGGCACAATGGCCCCAGGTGGAATAGCCGGTTCCGCAGTTGTGGGCGATATATTTAACGGCAAAACGGCGGATATAGACGCCAATGGCGTTCTTGAAACCGGCACGCTGGATCTTGCCGGGAATGTCTCCACATTTGACGGTACGGCAAACAAGATCCCAGACCTGTATGACGGCGCCGGTGACGGCACGAACCGCTGGGTAATGAAGGAAACCGGTGACGCCGCTGCCGGTGATATATTAAACCCCAAAAAGGCCTGGGTTGATGGTGTCGAAGTCTCCGGCACAATGCCGACGCAGATATTGAGTGATGCCAATGATACGGTGAACGCCGGTTATTACGCTGGCACGACGCTGTCTGCGATGGACGCGGATCTTGCGGTCGGCAATATCAAGAGCGGCGTGACCATCTTCGGCAAGGCGGGCACGTTCGCCGGCGGCGCGGTCCCCGACACCGGGCAGACCACAAGTTATGATGTGGGGGACGACGCTGATTATAACCCGGCCGGAACCCAGCCGAGTTATACTGTTAACGCCGACAACACCGTAACCGACAACAGAACAGGTTTGATGTGGCGGCGCTGCTCCCAGGGGAAGAATGATGACGCGACCTGCACTGGAAGCGCCTTAGCTTATGGCTGGACAAATGCTTTAGCGCAGTGTGAAGCTGAGACTGAGGATTACAGCGACTGGCGTCTGCCCAACTCGAAAGAATTATATTCACTAGTAAAATATGAAGGCACAGCCCCGTTCATGGACCAGGCAATATTCCCAGCCACGGTGAGCAGCTATTACTGGACCGGCACCACTTATGCGGCGAGTACTACTTATGCCATGGTCGTGTACTTAGATGTCGGTAGCGTGATCATCGACAATAAGGCTAGCACCTACTACGTTCGTTGCGTCCGCGCCGGCCCGTGACTCGGATATTTATGAAAAAAATATCGATAATGAGTATAAATCGCGTATATAGCGTCGCCATGTGGGCTATGGCGTTGGCAACGCTTTTGCTGACGGCGGCGCTGGTGCCGACATGGGGGATTATGAACGGGCGGGGGCAGGATATATTCCCCGCTACCGCGGTTTTTAATTCCTCGGCCAGCGTTATGGGGGGGCAGGGGGTGTTGGTAAAATATGGCGTTAAGGCTGCGTCAGCTACGCTTACCGGCGGTATTACCGCCTTAAGCGGTACGTTCGATACGGTTGGCGTTTCAACCATAACCGTAAGTTCAATAACAACAACAGGCGCCGGCGTTGTTTTCAGCACAAATGTGTATTTTACCAACGGGTTTGTGGATATGCAGGGGAATATCCTTAGGGGACTAACGGCGCCGCTGACCGGCGACG
Organism: Elusimicrobiota bacterium; assembly: GCA_003482905.1. Lineage (GTDB taxonomy): Bacteria > Elusimicrobiota > Elusimicrobia > Elusimicrobiales > UBA9959 > UBA9959. The sequence continues at coordinate 130,532 of DMXM01000011.1, read as the reverse complement.
CGGCTGCTACAAAGACATATGTGGACGCCATCCTTGATATCTGCGCTTTAGGAAGCGCCGGAACTGCCGACATAGTGGCTGGCAAAAACGCCGATATAGATTGTGACGGCGTCGCAGAGGCCGGGGCAATGGCGGCGCAGACGCTTGCCGTGTCTACGGACGAGGTGAAGGCCGGTGTTTACAGCGCAACCTGGCTGTCGGCGGTGGACGCTGACCTGGCTGCGGCTAATATAAGAAGCGGTTCCAACATATTCGGTAAAGTGGGCACATTCACAAGCGGCGCTACCGCGGCGGAGGGGGATATTGTAAGCGGTAAAACTGCCGGGGTGAACGGAGCAATGATAACCGGCACGCTGACCACGCAGACGCTTAATCCGGCCAATGATACGGTAAACGAGGGTGTTTACGCGGCAACAACGCTGCACGCGGTGGACGCCGACCTGGCGGCCGGCAATATTGCGGTCAGCACTATTATATTCGGTATAACCGGTACATATACAGGCGACGCCGACGCGACAGCGGCTGATATTTTAAACCCCAAAACGGCGTATGTGAGCGGTGTAAAACTCACCGGTTCCATAACAACGCAGTCATTAAGCGCCGGCAGCAACAATGTGGCTGCCGGTGGCTACGTGGGAACAACGCTGTCGGAGGTGGACGCTGACCTGGCGGCGGGTAATATAAAATCGGGTACAGCCATATTCGGTATAACCGGGACTTTAACAACCGCCCCGCCCGCGCCCGGTGTCGGCGGAACCTGGCTGCTTGTGCCGGGAAATTCCTCGCTGGGTACCATGGATTTTTATGTGCAGAAATACGAGGCAAAGAACGTAAGCTCCTTGCCCACCTCCCAGCCTTCTGGCTTCCCCTGGGTGTCAATCACGCAGACGGAGGCCAAGAACCGCTGCGAGGCCCTCGGGCCGGGCTACCATCTGCTTACCATGCAAGAGGCGCAGACAATCTCAAGGAATATAGAGGCTATTGGCTGGAACTGGGATAGCGGCAGCGTTGGCACCGGCGGGATGTGGCGGGGCCACACGGATAATTCGCCGGCCAACTCCCTGGCGGCCGATGTTACCGGCGATCCTGATGATGACTACTATATAGGAACAGGGAACACAACTCCTTCCATTGAACGCAGGGTGCATCAGTTATCTTCGTCCGAGTATATCTGGGACTGGTCGGGGAATGTCATGGAGTGGGTGGATATGACCTGCACGGCGGGTACCGGCGCAGGGTACTGGTATAACAGCGCCACCTGGATAGAATGGACCGATGGGAATTTATCCGACTATGAAAAAGTGCGGGCTGGTCCGTCCGGGGCTTATATAGCCACGCATAATGCCGGGCGCTATTATGGCTGTACCACAACCGGAAATGCGGTGGGCCGGGGCGGCGTCTGGAGCCACGACGCGAGCGCGGGGGTGTTCACCTTCGACGCGTACAATGCCCCGTCATACTCGGACACGCACATCGGGTTCCGCTGCGGTAGGTAAAAATAGGATCATGAAAAAAGAGATAAAAAGATTGGCGGCTATTATTATCCTCTCTTCCCTCAGCCTTGGGGGGAGGGCGGTGTTCGGCGCCGTTGGCGCCTGTGTTCCTGGCAGCGCTACAACCGGCGACATATTGCAGGGTAAAACCGCCGACATAGATTGCGATAATTTAGCCGAGGCTGGCACATTGGCGGCGCAAGCACTGGCCGTTTCAACGGACGAGGTTAAAACCGGTGTTTACGGCGCAACCTGGTTGTCGGACGTGGACACGGACCTGGCGGCGGCCAATATAAGAAGCGGCTATACAATATTCGGCTATGACGGCGCTTTCACAAGCGGTGCCACCGCCGCGGAGGGGGATATAATAAGCGGCAAAACGGCAGGCGTCAACGGAGCCATCATCACCGGCACGCTGGCCGCGCAGACGCTTAGCCCGGCCAATGATACGGTAAACGAGGGTGTTTACGCGGCTACAACGCTATCTGCGGTGGATGTTGACCTGGCGGCTGGCAATATTGCGGTAAGCACTATTATATTCGGTATAACCGGTACATATACAAACGACGCCGACGCAATAGCGGCGAATATTTTAAGCCCCAAAACGGCTTATGTCAGCGGCGTCAAAATTACCGGTACTATGCCGACACAGACACTAAGCCCCGGCAGCAATAATGTGTCCGCCGGTTATTACGCGGCCACAACGCTGTCGGCGGTGGATACGGATCTGGCCGCCGGTAATATAGCGGTCAGCACAATTATATTCGGTATAACCGGGACTTTAACAACCGCCCCGCCTGCGCCGGACGTAGGAGGGACCTGGCTGCTTGTGCCGGGGGATTCCGCGCTTGGCACCCTGGATTTCTGGGTGCAGAAATACGAGGCCAAGAACGTAAGTTCCTTGCCCACCTCCCAGCCTTCTGGCTTCCCCTGGGTGTCAATCACGCAGACGGAGGCCAAGAACCGCTGCGAGGCCCTCGGGCCGGGCTACCATCTGCTTACCATGCAAGAGGCGCAGACGATCTCCCGCAATATAGAGAACAATGCCTGGAACTGGACCGGCGGCAGCGTGGGCAGCGGCGGTTTATGGCGCGGGCATACGGATAATTCACCCGCTAGTGCCCAGGCCGCGGATATAACCGGCGACCCCGACGACGACCCTTATGTGGGGACGGGAGATACCGTCCCTTCCATCGAGAAAAGAATTCATCAATTGTCCTCAGGACAGTACATCTGGGACTGGTCGGGGAACGTATATGACTGGGTGGATATGACCTGCACGGCAGGCTCCGGGGCTGGGTACTGGTACAATGCAATCTGGGTAGAGTGGAACGACGCGAACCTGGCGGACTATGAGAAATTAAGGGCTGGCCCGGCGGGAGGTTCCCTAAGTACCCAGAACGCGGGGCAATACCGCGGCTGCGCCGCCACCGGAAACGCGGTGGCCCGGGGCGGTAACTGGGGTGACGGCGCCACGCTTGCAGGAGTGTATTCCTTCAGTGCCGGCATTGCCCCGTCGTCCTCGTACACGAGCATCGGGTTCCGCTGCGCCAGGTAAAAGTAGTGTGGATTGCCGACTGGAGCCTTTAAGGGATTGCAGGCAGGTATCAGGTACAGGGAGGCCGGATAGATTAAATTTATGTTCCCAGGCAGATTAAAAAATACGGCTATCGCAGCCGTTATATGGGGGAAGAGGGACGCTCTTAGGTAATTAGTTTTTTGAAAAAAAGGCTTTAGGTTTTACGGTTATTTGGCGGTTTCAAGCACGGTGATGCGGGTTTCGTGGTTTTGCAGCTTATCATCCTGAACCATGAGCATGTGTCCGCGTTCCAGGTCTTTTCGTCTGTAGTCCCTGGCTTCGCCTGCGAAAGCGTCTATAGCGGACAGGATTTCGCTTTTGAAATCCCTGAGAGTTGTCATTATGTTGTTCTCAAACCGGTCTATGCGTAACTGTGTTTTGGCTAATTCAATGCCGAGTGAGGTGGTTTTCTGGTCCAGTTGTCCGACTTTCTGATCCAGTTGTCCGACTTTCTGATCCAGTTGCCCAAATTTCTGGTCCAGTTGTCCGACTTTCTGATCCAAAAGGTTTATGTCACTTTTGAGTTCCGCTCGCAAATCAACCATGTCGCTTTTAAGTTCCGCTTGTAGATTCACAAGGTCGTTTTTTGTGGCCGGTTGGTTATCTTGTTTTTCTTCCATGTATGTATTCTATTAGATTTACTGCAAAGTCAACAGGGCCTTTAGGGTAATATTCCCCGGACAAATGGCCCCGCTTATTACGAGCATATCGTAAAAGGAGCAGGCTTTTTATAGCTTGGCGGGGTCAAATCTTTGCCAGGGAATAGTTTTCACTTCAGGGGTTAGCGACAACTCATGTTCCGAAAAGCTCACCACGTAAGCTGGCCTGTCTTTAAACGGAACATGTTTGACAAATTCTGCCAGTTTTGCCGTTATGTTTTTGGTGCTTTTGACTTCTATTAAAACAAATCGTTGGCCGTAATCCAACAGCAAGTCCGTCTCATTATGGTTGGAGTCCTGGTAATAATATAACTCATACTGCACCCCGTGATTGAGCTTTTGTTTAAGAGCTTCGATTATTACCATGTTCTCAAAGAAGGCCCCTGATTGCGGTCCTGCCATTATTATATCCGCGGAAGGATACTTCAGCAGATAGGCCAGAAGGCCGGTATCCGTGAAGTAAAGTTTAGGGGCTTTTACAACGCGCTTCGTAATATTGCGAAAATATGGACGCAGGATGTATACAATCCGCGTTGTTTCCAGTAAGGAAAGCCAGCGTCTTGCGGTTTGGGCTGAAACGCCGCATTCCTTGGAAATCTCCACAAGATTCAGCAATTGCCCCGCCCGGGCCGCTAAAAGCTGGAGGAAAGACTGGAATGTGGAGATGTCGTGGACGCTTTGTATTTGTCTTATATCGCGTTCCAGATAAGTGGATATATAGCTGGCGTAATATGTTTGCGTGTCTACGCGCTGGCTTGCCGGGACCGGATAAAAACCCCGGAATATTTGCGCGTAACACTCTTTGGCCGTCTTGGAGGCGGATGCCAATTCTTCCCAGGAAAAGCCTAAAAGCTCAAATATGGCTATTCGTCCGGCCAGCGATTCCGATATCCCCGCCATAAGCGGAAACATTTGCGAGCCGGTTAACAGAAATCGCCCATTCTTGTTCCTGTCCCGGTCGATCGCGATTTTGATGTAGGGCAATAATCCGGGAACATATTGGATCTCGTCTATTATGACGGGCAGGCTCAGATTATCGACAAAAAGCCCGGGGTCGCGTTTAGCGGTAAGCCTTAACGAGGGATCATCGAACGAGATATATGCATGTTTGGGAAAAAGCTTTTTTAAGAGCGTGGACTTCCCGGTTTGGCGCGGACCTGTCACTACGATGGCAGGGAATTGTGCCGCCGCTTTCTTTATTCGTGGTTCTATTGCCCGTTTTATGTATTTCATAGTGTTAGTTTATAACAAACGCTATGCAAAAGCAACATTGCATGGCGTATCTGCATAAACAGGGGCACAGTACCTATTCTTTTTGGCGGGGAGATGTTTATAGGTTCAAGATAGAAGTTTCTTGATCAGGTCGGGGCGGTTTATTTCGCGCAGGGCTTTTATTATAAGGGGTTTGTTTTCGGGTTTGTAGTACTGAAGGAGCGCACGCTGCATGCGGCGCTCCGTTTCTTTTTTGGGGACGTAGACCGGCTCCAGCGTGAACGGGTCCAGGCCGGTGAAATAGATGGAGGTGGCCAGTTCCATGGGGGCGGGGAGGAAATCGTTTATCTGCTGGGGGCGGATGTTCCTTTCTTTCAGGAAGACCGCCAAGTCCGCCATGTCGGCCAGTGTCGAGCCGGGGTGGGCGGAAATAAAGTAGAGCACCAGGTACTGCTCTTTGCCGGCCTTTTTTGATTCGGCCAGAAATTTAGCCGCGAACTCCTTGAATACTTCCACGGACGGCTTTTTCATCACCGACAGCACTTTGGGGGAGATATGCTCGGGCGCCACTTTAAGCTGGCCGCCGGTGTGGAAGCGGGCTATCTCTGAAATGTATTCGCCGCAGCGCAGCGCCAGGTCCATCCTGATGCCGCTGGCCACGAAAGCTTTTTTCAGGCCTTTAACGGCCCTTATGCGGCGCATCAGGGCCAGCAGCGGCTTGTGATCGGTGTCCAGGTTGGGGCAGATGGCGGGGTGCACGCAGGAGATCTTGCGGCAGACCCGGCAGACGGCCATATCTTTGCCGCGCATTTCGTACATATTGGCCGACGGGGCGCCCAGGTCCGAGATATTGCCTGGGTGGCGCGGGGTCCTTAATAGTTCCTCGGCTTCCCTCTCTACGGAGGCGGGGCTGCGGCTTTGTATGAAGCGGCCCTGGTGCAGGGTGAGCGAACAGAAAGAGCAGCCGCCGAAACAGCCGCGGTGTATTACGATGGAGTCTTTTATCATCTCCAGCGCGGGGATGGGTTCTTTATACGAGGGGTGGGCGAGTTTGACGAAGGGGAGGCCGTAGACGGCGTCCATTTCTTCCGTGGTAAGCGGCAGGGCGGGGGGATTCTGCACCACGGCGCGGCCTTCGCTCTTCTGCCTTAGCGGCCTGGCGTTGTAAGGGTTGGACTCTTCGTAGATAATACGGGTGGCGGTGGAAAACTTAACCCTGTCCCCGGCGGCTTCTCCGGCGGAGGGAAGCTCTATGGCCCCGGCGGGGGGGGCGCCGGCGGCCTCTTTGGCGCCCAGAGGGTAGGCGGTGCCGCGGATGTCGCGGAGGGCCTGTATTTTTTCTCCGGCGTTGAGGCGCGCCGCTATTTCCCTTACCTGGCGCTCGCCCATGCCGTAAACCAGCAGGTCGGCCTTTGAGTCCAGCAGCACGCTTTTGCGGACTTTGTCCGACCAGTAGTCGTAATGGGCGAAGCGCCGCATGGTGGCCTCTATGCCGCCTATGACGATGGCGGCGTCGGGGTAGGCTTCGCGGGCGCGTTGGGAATAGATTATGGTGGCCCGGTCAGGCCGCAGACCGGGGCGGGCGCCGGGGGAGAAGTCGTCCGACGACCGGATCTTCCGGTTGTGGGTGTACTTGTTTATCATGGAGTCCATGTTCCCGGCTGAAACGCCGAAGAACAGGCGGGGGCGGCCGAACTTTTTGAAGTCGGCGCAATTGTCCCAGGAGGGCTGGGAGAGGATGGCCACGCGCAGGCCCTGCGCCTCCAGCACGCGGCCGACCAGGGCCATGGCGAATGAGGGATGGTCCACGTAGGCGTCGCCGGTCACCAGCACCACGTCCACGGCGTCCCAGCCCTTCTGTTTCACCTCTTCTGGCGTTATCGGAAGGAAATCCATAAGTAAATAATAGCAAAAACCCGCTGTGGCCCTGCGGGTTCGCGGGTGTCGAGGGTATGGCCCCGTCGGGCACGGGGTCGGGACACACCGTGCCCGCCCCTCCTCACTCAGTCGCCGCGCTTACGTAAGCGGCTCCTTCCGTGAGGGCCCGCCGGAACCATACCCCCGCCACCCGCTCCCACCCGTTCCAACACGCCAGATTGCGGTTGAGGCTTCACTATTATTTTGTAATAATAGAGATATGGGGCCCGACGTCCCGCTTTTTAAGGAGAAAATTATGAAAAAACTGATATTTTCGTTTTGTCTGCTGCCGCTGCTGTCGACCGGGGTGAAGGCCGACGCTTTTGAGGACTTTAAGCAATACGCGGCCGACGCCTACATCAAGCCTTTCGCCGCGGATCTCGGCGGTCTTATAGGCGGAACGGACTTTAATTCCGGCCGGGCGCTGGGGTTCCCCGGCATAGAAGCCGGCCTTGCCGCTTCTATCCAAAGCAAGCCCAGCGCCGAAAACCGCATACTGCGCGACGCCAAGGTGGACGCTTTCGGCTTGCCCATGCTGCACGCCGGCGCGGCCCTGCCCTTTGTCGGGGCCGACGTAATGGTGCGCGGCTTCTCTTACTCCGGCTTCTCCGTGATAGGCGGCGGCCTGCGCTACCCGCTCCTCAAGAGCGGCGCGCTTACCAAGTTTATTCCTGACGTGTCCGTTTCCGCCTATTACGACGTGATCAGGCAGGATTATTTCAAGGGCAGCCATATGTCGCTGGATGCGGCGGCTTCGTTCGATATCCCCGTTATAAAGCCGTTCGTCGGGGTAGGGTTAGACCGCACCAGGGTGGAGATACGCAATGTCAGCGCGGCCCTCAACGGAGTTTCAGGCACCATCTCAAAGCCCCGCTATACGGTGGGCGTGCGCCTGTCCCCGCTGCCGCTGCTCTACGTCTACGGCGCGTACAATATCCTGCACGGGCAGACCGGCTACACTTTGGGCGCCGGGCTCAAGTTCTAAACTTTCGGTTTGGCCGGAGACATCATGGAATCAAATCAGACCGAGAACTCTGAAAGCCGTAAATTCATAGATTTGGCCGAGCGTTACGGGGCCAATAATTATCACCCATTGCCCATAGTGATCTCCCAGGCCAAAGGCGTCTGGGTAAAGGACCCGGAGGGCCATAAATACATGGACATGCTCAGCGCCTACTCCGCGCTGAACCACGGGCACCGGCACCCCAGGGTTATAAAGGCCCTGGTTGAGCAGGCTAAAAAAGTAACGCTGACCTCGCGGGCCTTCAATAACGACCAGATAGGGCCGTTCTTGAAGGAACTGTGCGAATTCACGGGCTACGAGATGGCGCTGCCGATGAACACCGGGGCCGAGGCCGTCGAGACGGCCCTGAAGGCCGCGCGCAAGTGGGGTTACAAGGTTAAGGGCGTGCAGGCGGACAAGGCCGAGATTATAGGCGTCACCAATAATTTCCACGGCCGCACAATAAGCATTGTGGCCCTGTCTACCGAGCCGCAGTACAAGGACGGCTTCGGGCCTTTTACGCCGGGTTTCAAGATAGTGGGCTATGGCGATATTGGCGAGCTGAAAGCCGCCATCACCCCCAATACGGTGGCCTTTATAGTGGAGCCCATACAGGGAGAGGCCGGCATTATAGTGCCGCCCGCGGGTTACCTCAAGGCCGCTTATGAACTGTGCAAGGCCAATAACGTGCTTTTTATAGCCGACGAGATACAGACCGGCTTCGGCCGCACCGGCAGAAAATTCGCCTGCGATTACGAGAACGTAAAGCCGGATATGCTCATACTGGGCAAGGCCCTGGGCGGCGGCGTCATGCCGATGTCGGCGGTGGTGGCCTCAAAGGCCGTCCTCGGGGTATTTAACCCGGGCGACCACGGCAGCACCTTCGGCGGCAACCCGCTGGCCTGCGCCGTGTCGCGCATGGCTCTCACCGTGATTGCCGACGAGAGGCTGGTGGAACGGTCCTACGAGATGGGCGCTTATTTCATGGAGAAGCTGCGCTCCATCAAGGGCGAACATATTAAAGAGGTGCGCGGCAAAGGCCTGCTGATAGGGGTGGAGATGGACTGCAAGGCGCGCCCTTACTGCGAGGAGCTGCTGGGCCTGGGCCTGCTGGCCAAGGAAACCCATGACCACGTCATACGCTTTGCGCCGCCGCTGGTCATCACCAGGAAAGAGATAGACTGGGCGTTCAAGCGCATAAAGAAAGTGCTGAAGAAGTAGAACGACCGCGGCGGGCGGCGGTGATATTTGCCGCCGCCCGCTTTTATTTTTTGTCACCTCAAGGCCTCCCCGGATGGACACAGCGAAAACCAGCAGGCAGATCAACCGGCTTTATTTCCAGGTGGTGTTCGCCGCGCTGGTATGGGGGGCGGCCTATCCTTTTACCAAGCGCCTGGTGACGGAGATCTCCCCGCTTTCCATAGTGACGTTCAGGGCGCTGGTGGGCACGCTGCTGCTGGTGGTCTTAAGCGGCTCGAAACTGGGCGTTGCGGATCTTAAATTCCCATATCTGTGGAAGCTGCTGGTCCTGTCCCTGTTGGGGGTTTCCGCCCAGCAATATATACAGGCCTACGCCCTCCGCTATACCGAGGCTTCGCACGCAGGCTGGCTTATCGCCTCCACGCCTATCCTGGTGGCGGGCCTTATGGCGGCGCTGGGCGAGAAAATAGGGCCTTTTAAAACAGCGGCTTTCCTTACGGGTTTTGCCGGGACTATACTGGTGGTGTTTTCCAAGGCCGGGGCGGACGCTTTCTCTCTTCCTTCCACCCGCGGCGATATAATTTTCCTGGGCAGCTGCGCGGCCTGGGCTTTTTACGTCATACTTACAAAAAAATGGCTGACTTTCTGGCCGCAGGCCAAGGTGACCACGCTTACCATGCTGGCGGCGCTGGCCACCACGCTGCCGGCCTGGCTGCTGTCCGGCGGGCCGGCTGAATTCTGCGCGGTTACGCCGCGCGGCTGGCTGAGCCTCGCCTACCTTTCCGTGCTGTCTTCAGCGCTGGCCTATTTGTTCTGGAATAATTCCGTGGAGGGCCTCGGCCCGGTGAAGTCCTCTTATTTTATTTATCTAGAGCCTTTCTCCACGCTGATCTGCGCCTACCTGTTCCTCGGCGAAAAGGCCACGGCCGCCGCCTTCGCCGGGGGCGTGCTGATATTGGCGGGCGTCTACCTGGTGGGGGTAAAAGAGAAAAACAAAAGCCAGCTCAAAGGGGACCGTGATAATGCCTGATTATTCGCCAGTGAAAGAGAAATTCGGGGCGCACTGTCTTTTTGGCGCGTCCGCCGCGGATTTTACTACTTACCGGGCCGGCGGCGCGGCGGAAGTCCTCGTCCGGCCCGGTTCGAGGGAAGAACTTTTGTGGCTGGTCGCCTGGTGCCGCAGCAACGGCGCCCCGCTGACGGTGCTCGGCCGCGGGTCCAACGTGCTGGTCAGCGACAAAGGCCTGCCAGGAGTTACGGCCTTGACGGCGAGGCTTTCTAAAATAGAGATTTCCGCCAATGCCGTCACTACGGAGGTCGGCGTTATTTGGGACGATCTGGCCAGGGTTTCTGCTGAGAACGGCCTGGCCGGGCTCGAAAAGACTTCCGGCATCCCCGGTTCCGCGGGCGGGGCCGTCAGGATGAACGCGGGGGCCTTCGGCCAGGAGACTTTCGACCGCCTTGCGCGGGTGGAGGCCTTTACCCCGACGGGGGAGATCGTCAGTCTCGAAAAGAAGGACATTCCTCACGGCTACCGCCGCGCCGAAGGGCTGGAGGGACTTATACTGCTGTCCGCCAGATTTGAATTTGAAAAGGCCGACCCGGCTGTGCTGCTTCAGGACCGCTCCTGCGTGCTGGCGGCCCGGGAGATAGCGCAGCCGCTGCAATTCCCCTCCGCCGGCAGCGCCTTTAAACGCCCTCCGGGGGATTACGCCTCGCGCCTGATAGACGCGGCCGGGCTCAAGGGCTTTAAAATTGGCGGGGCAGCGGTTTCCGATAAGCACGCCGGGTTCATCGTCAATATGGGTTCCGCCACGGCCTCCGATATTTACGCGCTTATGAACGAGGTCCGGGCCAGGGTAAAAGCCAATTCCGGTGTAGACCTGGAGCTGGAGCAGATACTGCTGGGCGAATTCTAGCCGCGCATTCCGCTGATGATAATTAATGTGAAGTGTTCCACGAGGTGCTTTGTCGGGGCAGGCAGGGGTATGGGCCTGTCGGGCACGGGGTCGGGACACACCGTGCCCGCCCCTCCTCTCTCAGTCGCCGCGCTTACGTAAGCGGCTCCTTCCGAGAGGGCCCGCCAAACCCATACCCCTGCCTGTCCCTCCGGTCTGCTGAAAGTTGTTCCGAATATTTAGCGGATGAAGTTAAAAGCGGCGGAAGACGAAGGCGTTATTTGAGCCGAAGGTGAGGAGTTTGAAGAGCAGGAAGAAGACTAAGGCGCCGGCCAGCATTAGCGGGATGCCTAAGATGGCGCCGATGATGGTGGAGGTGAGGATGGCGCCGGAGAGGAAGAGGCCCATGCCCAGCAGGGCCAGGACGGCGGCGACAGCCATTTTAATCCGCGTCAGCAGGCCGGGTTTTTCGGCGGGGCGTTCCTCGGGGCCCGGCCTCTCATAAACCGTGTCCGGACCGCCGGGGCTAACAAGTTCCGGTTCAAGGCATTCTTCAATTACCGCCGGGCTTTTATCGCTCATAGGTCGAGAGAACCTCTTTCCAGCGTGCGACAGCTCCGGAAATTTCAAAATCCCCGGCCCTTTTACGTCCTGCGACGGCGCAGCCATTCAGCGCCGTTTTATTGTTTATAAGTCCGCTTATCTCCGCCGCCCAGGCCTCTTCCGCGGGTTCCAGAGGGGCGGTATCCCGCCGGGCGCCGGAGAGAACCGGCATCAGCACACCGTAGGGCGCTTTTTCCGGGACTTTTGCGCGGCAGTCGAAAGGTGTATCCGGGGAGAGTATCTCGCGGGGGCCCGAAGCACAATCGGCGGCTATGACCGGGACGCCGCAGGCCATGGCTTCCACCAGGGCGTTGGGGAAGCCTTCCCAGAGGGAGGTGAAAGCGAACAAACGCGCTTTGGCCAGGAAAGGAAAAGGGTTCTCATGGTAGCCGGTAAAATATACGTCGGCGTCGGGAGGCGGGGCGCCGGAGCCGAGGAAAGTCTTGAGTCCGAGATCACCGGACAGCTCCGCCAGATAGGCCTTCAACTCCCCGTCGCCTACCAGGGCGAGGGCCGCGGCCGGGCAAGCCGCCTTGACGCTTTTAAATATCCTGATCAAATGCCATTGGCCTTTGGCCGCGGTCAGCCTGCCGCTGGTGGCCAGTACCGGTCTTTTGTAAACCTCGGCCCAGGCGGCGTCCAGCGGAGCGTCCGCCAGCGCGGCTATGCCGGCGATGTCATAGCCGTTGCGGATGACCCGTATATTCCCAGGCGGGACTGAGAAATTGTCTGCCAGGTCTTTCTTCACGCCCTCGGAATTGGCGACCACAAGGCCCGCGCGGGGATAATAGCGTCTTATCAGCGGGCGCATAAGGGCGCCGCGCAGGCCCGAAAATTCTCCGGAGGGGCGCGTGCGCTCGCAGATAACGGCGCGGTGGCCGGACAGGCCGGCGGCGATGACGTTGACGATGTTGGCCCTTTCCATGAATGACAGGACGGTGTCCCCGGGGCCGGCCAGCGCCGAAAGCCTGCGGGTGTAAAGCGGTATAGAGGCCGTCTTTAAGACGGAGCTGGTGGACGAGGAGTGGGAGGAGAGGGTCTTTATCCTGCCCGCGTCCGCCTGCTGGGCTATTTCGTTCTCAAGCAGGATGATGGCGTCGGCTGGCAGCAGCGCGGAAAGCGCGGCGAACTGTTTTTCGGCCCCGCCCCTGTACAGGGAATTTATAAGCAGCTTCAGCGCCATAGGCCAATTCCGGAATATTACAGGAGGATGCCCGCGATTGTGGCCGACAGAAAGCCGGCCAGCGAGCTGGCGAGCAGGGCGTAAAGACCGAGTTTCGCGAGATCGTGGCGGCGTTCTGGCGCCATGGCGCCTATCCCGCCTATCTGTATGGCTATAGACAGGAAGTTGGCGAAGCCGCACAGCGCGTAGGAGGCGATGGCGACCGAGCGTTCGCTCATCACCCCGGGGTTGGCCTTGAGGAAAACGGACATGTTGAGGTAGGCGACGAACTCGTTGAGTACGGTCTTCTGCCCCATCCAGCTGGCAACCTGCTGTACCTCGCCCGACGGCACGCCCATAACCCAGGCCAGCGGGGTGAAGAGCCAGCCGAATATTCTTTCCAGGGTCAGGCCGTATATCCCGAAGAAGCTGGCGCCGTAGCCCAGCAGAAAGTTGGCCATCGCCAGTATGGCCATGAAAGCCACCAGGCAGGCGGTTACGTTTATAGCCAGCTGCATGCCCACGGTGGACCCGTTGGCGGCGGCGTCTATAACGTTGGCGTCGGTGATCTCCAGCTTCATCTTTACGACGCCTTTGGTTTCGGGCTCCTCCGTCTCCGGAACTATGATCTTGGCCATGACCAGCCCGGCGGGAGCCGCCATTATGGAGGCGGCCAGCAGATGCCCGGCTATGCTGGGGATGGCGTCCACAAGCAGCCCGACGTAGGCGGCCATGATGCCGCCCGAAATGGTGGCCATGCCGCCGGTCATGATAGCCATCAGTTCCGACTGCGTCATCCTTGCCACATAGGGCCGCACCACCAGGGGGGCTTCGGTCTGGCCTACAAATATGTTAGCGCTGGCCGAAAGCGACTCCGCGCCCGAAGTGCCCATAAGCCTGGACATTATTTTAGCGAAGACGAGCACCACTTTCTGCATGATGCCGAGATAGTACAGCACCGCCATAATGGAGGAGATGAAGATTATGGTGGGCAGCACGCGCACCGCGAAGATGAAGCCCATGGACGGGTTGGTCACCAGCGAGCCGAAGACGAATTCCGCGCCCTTGTCGGAGAAGGAAAGAAGTTTGACTATAACGTCGTTCATCACCTGGAAGAAGTACCTGCCCCAGGGCAGCTTTAATACTATCACCGCGAAAGTGATCTGCAGCAGCAGGCCGGCCGCCACGGTCTTGTAGTTTATGGCTTTCCTGTTCTTGCTGAACGACCAGGCTATGCCCAGCAGGACGAAGATACCGAGGAAGCCGATCATTTTAGGTGACATTATATATCCTTAGGTTTGCGCCGCGTTCGCCTTGGCGTACTAAATTATACCAATAAAATTCCGGCCTAATATATGCCGCGCACCTTGCCGGTAACGGCGGAGAGGGGGAGGAACAGCGGCGGGCCGCCGGTGGCCGGGTCCGGCCAGGAGGCCGAGTCGTTGGAGTTGTCCCGGTTGTCGCCCAGCACGAACAGCGTGCCTTCCGGGACGGTAGCGGGGGGTAGGTTGTCCCCGCGGAGAGTTTCGGCCGCCCGGGCGTAGCAGGCGTATGTCTCCGTCTGCGCTTCTGCGTTAATATATACTTTCTTTTCCCGCATTTCTACGGTGTCGCCGGCTACGGCTATTACGCGCTTTACGGATTCGTGGTCTTCACCGACCGGGGAACGGAAGGCTATTATTTCGCCCCGTGCCGGAGGGCGCAGGCGCAGGGTGAGTTTGTCCAGGAAGAGGTGGTGGCCTTTTGTAAGCGTTGGGGCCATGGAGTCGCTGGCGATGTAGATGGGCTCTACGACCCAGCGGCGCGCGGCCAGGACGGCCGCTATGGTGATGAGAACTATCAAGGTGGTGCGTAGGGGTTTCATAATTCCGCGTTATTTCGGCAGCGTTACCGGGAGCCTGCCTGAAGGTATCAATGTTCCGGAGAGGGCTTCGCCGGCGGCGGACAGCGACGGGGCGGTCATGCCGTAGAGGGCCAGGGCGCACCGTGCCTGCGGGTAGCCGGCAAGGTCGTAGGGGTTCATAAGGCTGAGCAGCACGGCTGGCTTTCCCGAAGCCAGCAGGGAGGTTATAGCCGAACGCTGGCTTTTATTCTGGGCGCCGGCCCACTGGAAACTCCCGATTACCAGGACATCGGCGTCTTGCGCCGCGCGCTTGACGCGTTTGAGGTCCCCGGGGCTTACGGCTATGTCGAAAAGATATTGACTTGCATTGTAGCCGCTTTCCAGCAGCGTCCTGTAAAGATGGATGGCGTTGGCGGCGAAGCGCGGCGGGGCGAAGATTATTACCGAGATCTTTTTATCCGCGGGCAGCGGCAGCAGGCCGGCTCCCCTTGCCAGCGTGAGCCCCCGGCGGGAAAGGTCCCTGGTTATCTCCAGGTAGGCCTTGTCGAAAGGGGAGGGGGCCTCCGGCGGCGAGAACAGCCCGGCGGCGCGCTTGGCGGCCATTACCGCGCGGTAGGCGTCGTCCAGGCGGCCGGCGCTGAGCGTCCCCGCGCGCACCTGGGCCGTTATTTCCTTTACGGCGGCATGCGGGTCGCCTTTGCCTATAAGCAGCACGTCGGCCCCGGCTTTCAGCGCGGCCGCCGCGGCCTTGTGTATGCTCATGCGCGACGTTATCGCGCGCATATCCAGGCTGTCCGTGATGACCAGGCCGCCGAAACCCAGTTCTCCCTTCAGCAGGCCGGATATTACAGATTTTGAGAGCGTGGCCGGGTTGGCCGGGTCCAGCGCAGGGTAGAGAATGTGTGCCGTCATGATGGCGGGCACTCCCAGGGCGGCCGCCGTTTTGAACGGGACAAGGTGCGTGGCCGCCAGTTCCGGGGCGGAGGCGGAAATCTCGGGCAGGGTCTTGTGCGAGTCCTGCGAGGCCGCGCCGTGGCCCGGGAAATGTTTGGCCGCCGCTATGACCCCCGCGGCCTTGAGACCGTTTATTATGGCGCCTCCCAGCTTTGCGGCCTCCAGCGGGTCCGAACCCAGCGAACGGATACCGATTATGGGGTTTTTAGGGTTGGTGTTAATGTCGAGCACCGGGCCAAAAGCCATGTTGATGCCGGCGCGGCGTAATTCCTTGCCGGCCAGGTAGAACAGGGTGGCGGTATTGTTCTCGTCGTCGGCCGCGCCCAGCATCATATTGGTGGGGAGTTCCAGCAGGCCCAGCGTGGTGGGGACATAGACGCTGCCGCCCTCGTAGTCCACGGCTATAAAGAGCGGGGTGCCGGAGGGGGAAGCGGAGGCCGCCGCCTGCAATTCTTCCGTAAGGCGGCGGGTTTCTTCAAGGGAGTAGGAGCCCCATTGCAGCTGCACGCCGCCCAGGCCCGTGCGTGCCGCTCCGGCGGCGGCGGAAATGTCGGCGGCGTCGGCCGATATCACCAAAAGCTGGGCCGCCTTCTCCTCAAGGGAGGGTTCGGCGGCCCTGGCGGTGAAAGCCGGCGCGAGGAGGAGCAGCAGCGAGAGCCGGCGGATCAATTTCATTACTTCGCGAATTTATATCCGCGCCTGGTGGCCTGCCGGCGTATGGTCTCTATCATGGCCTTATCCAGCGTTTTGCCGCCGGCCGCGGTTTTCTTTTCTTCCTCCGCGATATAGGCTTTCCGCTCGGCCTGCAGGCGGGTTATCTCATCTTTTATATTCTTTCGCTCCGCCAGTTTCTCGTCCAGATATTTATCCAGTTTCGCCTTGTCCAGCGCTCTCAGTTCTTCGGGCAGCTGGTCCTTCTTTATCTCGTCGCGCTTGAGGGAGCCGCTCTCAATGGCGGAGACTACGTCCCAGGAGGCTTCGGCCATGGCGGCCTCCGGGGCCGCCGCTTTGAAAGCCGCGCGCTCGGATGCCACGCCCGCGCCGGCGCCCAGCGCCATGAAATCCATTTCTTTCTTGGCGGCCATCTTGCTGCCGGCGGACGAGCCGTAGCCGACATAGGTGTCGTTGAGCTTCATGCTGAGCTGCGAGATCTTGTCGTCCTGGGGGGCGGCCACGGTGTAATCCTTCGCGGCCTGGTCTATATTGGCGTAGTCGCCGTCGGCCAGGTCCGCGCCGGCCTTCCACTGTTCGGCAAGCCCCTGCTGGCGCGAGCCGCAGTAAATGGTGTTGACAAATATGTTCCTGGCTTTGGCTTTGGCCACCGCTTCCTGGAAAGCGGCCGGCCCCTGCGTGAAGGGCTCGTTGCCCGCTATGAAGATGGCCTTATATACGTCGGCCTTGGGGCTCCATTTCAGGTTATCCACGGCTTCTTTTATGACCTGGCCGCAGTATTCGTCGCCGCCGTTGGTCTTAAGGGCGAAAAGTTCCTTGGCCACGCTGTCCAGGTCGGAAGTGAATGGGAGCACCTGGCGTATCCAGCCGGCTTCGCGGGGCAGGGCAGAGTTGCCGTATTCGTAAAGGGCCACTTCTATGACGGGCTTGGAACCGCTCTTTTCCGACGAGACCAGCTCGTTGACTATCTTCCAGACCTGGTTGCGGGCCTGGTTGATCAGGCCGTCCATGGAATTGGAGGTGTCCAGGAGCACCGCCACCTGCACCAGCGGCTTAGAACCGAAGTCCTGGGGCGGCTTCACCGCTATGGCGGGACCGTCTTTCCAGGTCTTCTTGACGGAGGCCGAGGCGGCGGCGAGTATCCTGCCGGTTTCGGTCTCTACCAGCCGGGCATTGATCTCGGTCTCAGCTGTGCCGGTGTCGTTGAGCGTGCCGGTGGCCACGGCGTCGGCGCCCAGCATCTTGCCGACCTTCTTGACCGTCTCCTCGTCCATGGCGCCGGAGGCCTGCAGATTGAGTTCCCCCAGCACCTTCTTAAGGAGGCCGCGTTCTATAAGCGTCAATTTCTTATTCTGCGCCAGGGCGGTGGTCAGGCGTTCCTGCACTACCACCGGGCCTTCCGAAACCTTGCCGCCGGCGTAGGGGAATTCCAATACGGCGAGTTTTATGCCCGGCCTGTCCTTGACCCCGTCGGTCAGGCGGCTGGCCAGCTTGTCCAGCGGCTGCGCCCGGGCCGTTCCCAGCGCGGCGGCGCAGATCAGCATTGAGATCATGGTTCTTTTCATATTTTCTCCCGTTTTGGCCCGGTGCTGCGGCAGATTCAAGGATACAAAAAGCGTCCCCGTGTGTCAAAAAAAACCTTTCGTGGTGACGTACCGCGCTGGTCTAAACTTGCTTTTTGAAATGCCGTTTGAAAAGTAGTAGACTTACCTGGTTGGCTAACTTGAGGTACTGGGGGTAATATAATGTGCAGACAATTGACCAGGGCGATACGCGGCATGTTGGTCGTATTCGGGCTCACGGGGGCCTGTCTCCCGTCGTATGCGCACGCGGCCGCGGCCAGCGTAACACTTAACGCCGTAGATTCCTGGAAAAACACCGGGATACAGGTGGCGGCCGGCGACGCCGTAGCCGTGCAGGCACAGCGACTGATCAGGTACTATGACGCGATCAGCATCAACTCCAACGGGGAATGGCTTTACTGCTGGAACAAGGACTACTGGAAAAAAGCCGATGAAGTCCGCAACGACCCGGCCCGTCCTTTGCCGAGCGCGCCGGGCGGCGCGCTGATTTTTAAGGTCGGCAACGGCCAGCCTTTCTTTATTCCCAGTTCCGCGGGTACCCCCGGAAAGGATCATACCGCCGAGCTGACGATGAACGGCTACACGAAATTACGGGGCTATTCATCCGCCTTGTCTCACCAGTTCACCGCCCAGGAGAGCGGTTTTCTGTTCGTCAGCGTAAACCTGTCGGCAAAAGCCAAGAGCGTGACCTGGACCTTTCCCAACTACGCCATCAAGGTCTTTGGCAAGCTGCCTACGGAGCGCCAGATCTCCGGGAAGGTTACCGATGAGAACGGGCAGAATCTCGCCGAGGTGGAGGTGCAGGCGGGGGATATAAAGAAAATTTCAGGCGCGGACGGCTCGTTCCTGTTTACCGTGGAAAAAGACGGGAAGTATCCGGTAAAGTTTTCAAAAACCGGTTATCTTCCCTCAGAGACAGCGGCGGCGATATCATTGGCGGCGGGTGGATTTCTGGACATGGGCAGCATATCGCTTAGACCCATTCCGGGCCGTGTATCCGGCAAGGTTCTGGGAGAAGACGGCAAGGTGGTCGCTGGCGCGTTAGTCAGAATCGGCGTCATTCAAGCGGTCACCGACAAGAGCGGCATTTTCAGCGCGCAGGTCAATAAGGGCGTTTATGCCGTCAAGGCCTCAAAGGCCTTGCCCAGCGGCATAGCGGCCTCCGGTGAGAAGGCGAACGTGGGAGTTCTGACAGGCCAGGAGACGAACGCCGGCACCATAGTGATATCTCCGTCCATAAGCGGCGCGGCCGGCTGGATGGGCACCTCGCGCTTTATCCAGAAGGGTCAGATCGTCGTGGTAAAGGCGGGGGGAGAGATAACCAAGGCCGCCCAGAAATTCGGCCCCGAAGGGTTGAAGGGAAAGTCCGCCGGAACAGGTGCCGTTTTGCCGGGAGAGGCACTGGGCGCCCTGGTGGCGAAGATAGGGTCGGGAAAGCCGTTTCTGGTGGGGGAGGGCAAAAGATTCCAGGCAGCCGACGCCGGCACGCTTTATTTTGCCGTTAACGCGGGGCCCGTGGACAGCAAAGGGCTGTCCGGGATGTTCACTTTTGGGGAATTGACAGTTTTAGACCTGGGAGATATAGAAGGCAGCGTCATTGGGGCCAATGGTAAACCCCTCGTAATGGCGACCGTGGAAGTTTCAGGTATAAAGGAATCTTTATATACCGATTCCAACGGTAAGTTTCTTCTTACCGACGTTCCGGCCAATAAGGTTTACGGGATAACCGTCACATTTCCGGGTTACAATCCCTATGTCAGGAATCTGGTGGTTCAAAGGGGCCAGCGCGCTTCAATGGGCCGCGTGGCCATGCAATCCGCCCCGGTCATGGGGCTGGTGGTCATTAAGCTGCTGCCCAAGAGCGGGAGCACGGGCGGGCTGATTCCCGTATTCGCGGAAGTCACTAATACCTCAGCGCGCAACGGCCTTTGGGGAGGCTATCTCATTTCCCTGAAAGCCAGGGCCTTAGCGTCGGGCAAGGAATATCCGGGGATGTCCCCGACGTACCTGGTACTGGCGCCGGGCGAGAAAAGAGGGACCGAGCTGATATGCCATCTGCCCTCCGACGCGCCCGCCGGAGCGTACGCCGTCACGGCGGAATTGCGCGTGCCGGAGACCGTTTCCATCCAGGACGCCGCCAAACAATTCGAGGCGAAAAAAGAGCTGGCGGACAAGCTCGGCGCCATTAAAGAGGTGACCGGAAAGATCGTAAGCCAGAACACCAGAAATCTGAGCGTGGTCGCGGGTACCGGCGGCGCCAATATTCCAGCGGCCGCCAGGCTGCTGCTGCCCACCATAACCCCCAAGGTCTTCTCTCCCGCCAAGGGACAGCTGGTCACCGGAAAAATAGCCCTTCGCGAAAAGGCTATCGTGGTGCTGGGTAAGGAGATAGAGATTTTCAAGGACAAGAGCGGGGCTCCGCTGCTTATCTGGAACTCTTATGAAGGGCTCTACATGTCCGCTAAAGAGGACGGCGCGCGCAAGGACGACTGGCTGTGGATCGGCCAGTCCAACGTGCAGTCGGACGATTTTACGGTGTCCTGGGACACCACCAAGATCCCGGACGGCGACTATTTAATCAAGGCCACAATGAAGACCGTCTACGACGGCAAGCCCATTGAGGGCTCCATGACGGTGATGGTCAAGGTACGCAACGACCCGCGCACCGGGGTTATCAAGGGAAAGATCATAGGGGAGAACGGCGCGGCTTTGCCCGGCGTGGCGGTGAAGAGGCTCGCCCGCAACCAGTCCGTGGGCGGCCTGGACTGGAATACGCTGGAAACCAAGAGCGAGGTGGGCTGGGAAGCCGAAGACGTGGCGACTACCGCCGGCGACGGCAGCTACGTATTCAGCGGCGTTATGAGCGGCGCCTACAGGCTTGAGTACTCCCTGGATAAATACATAAAGCAGACTAGGGATATCACGCTGAAGGCCGGAATGCAGTTCGACGCCGGGACGGCGGCGCTGCCCGCGGAGAAGTGCGGCCTCGCCGGAACGGTGCGGCTTGATGACGCCGCGAAAGCGGGAGGGGTACTTGTATCGCTGCAGGGTCCGTCCGCGGCCTCCGTGCAGGCCGGTGACGACGGGAAGTTCTCGTTCGAAGGCTTAAAGAACGGGACTTACAAGGTTTTTGCGTCCAGGGACGAGTACGACATGGTTTCTGCGGGCGTGCTGCTTAACCCCGGTGAATCTAAAAAGCTCGGTGAGTTCATACTGAAGCGCAGGCTGGGCTCGCTGGCCGGGACGGCCAGGGACGAAGCCGGCAACCCATTGGCCGGAGTCTCCGTCACCCTCGACAGAGCGGCCGCGGCCGCCACGGGCAAGGACGGGCGTTTCGCCTTCTCCAATGTCGCGCGGGGTGAGCATGCCCTGGCGCTTGCCAAGAGCGGCTGCGAACTTGCGGAGGCCAAGCTGCAGGTGGTCAGGTCCACCCCGACTACCGACGCGGGGGAATTCATTATCCGGAAGGTCAAAGGCCAGGTCGCCGGCAGGGTCACGAACGCCAGGGGAGGCGCCGCGGTTGCGGGGGCGGCCTTAACGTTCGCTCTCCAGCCCGACGGTGCGGTTAACGCCTCCGTCCTCGCTGATGATAAGGGGGACTATATCGCCCCGGGCCTGTCCGCGGGGATCTACCGCGTGACGGCGGCCAAGGACGGCTTCTCTGACGCGTCCGGGCTGGCTGAGGTAAAGGCGAACGAGACGGCAAAAGCCGACTTCCAGCTGGCCGAGGCGTTCGGCGGCATCCGCGGAGTGGTCGGAGACGCGGACTCCAGGCTGGGGCTCGACGACGTCACCGTGACGGTGGCGGGAACGGACGTTCTGGGGATGTCGCATTTCGATTCTTTCGGCGCCCCTCCGGGCACCCTGATGGGGCGGAGCGGAGCCTTCGAACTGAGCGGGATCTCGGCGGGCAAACGGAGCGTCAGGTTCTCCGCCCCGCTCTATGAGCCCAAGGTCGTGGAGATCAATATCAGGAAGAACCAGACGCCCGACCTGGGCGAGGTCTGGCTTAAGAAGGATAGAACCGTGATCGGCGGCATCAAGGGGAAGGTCCTTGCCGCCTCCGGTCAGCCCGTCAACAGGGCAGTAGTGCTTTTCAAGAGCGTGGAACCGCGCAAAATGGTTACCACAGCGGCCGACGGAAGCTTCTCCCTGTCCGAGCTGCCTAAAGGGCGGCAGGAAGTGTCGGCGTCCTACCCCGGCTACAAGACGGCCCAGGTATCCGTGGAGGTCAGGCCCGGCGTAATGCAGGAGGTAACTTTTAAGCTGGAGAAGATGTCCGAGAAGGTGTCGGGCACGATCACGCTGCTTTCAAAGCCCGACAAGGTCAGGACCGGCGTGACCGAGAGGATCTTCTTCCAGGTGCAGAATACTATGCCCAGGGCGCAGGGGCTGCCTATACCTTTCTATGTGGAGATGACCGCCAGGAACCGCGCCACCGGTGAGGAGTTCAAGAACCTGGCCCCGACCGTTATCACCGTGGAGGAGGGCTCCATTCATCAGACGCAGCTGCTCCTGGTGATGCCCGTTAAAGCGGCCGAAGGGACCTACGAGTTTACGGCCCGCCTGATGACCGCGGATGTCAGCGCCGGCGACGCCGCCCAGAGCGGGCAGGTCGTCTCGGAGGCGAAGGGCACGTACGCCGTGGTCAAAGGCCCCTCTTCCGAGGAACTGGCCAGGCTTATCCAGCTTATACCGCCAGCCATCACCCCCGAACTGATCACCCCTTCCAAAGGAAGGATCATCACCGGGGCTATCAAGGTGAGCGAATACGGGATAGTCGGCTGGGGGCAGAAAGTGGAGGTCGTCAACAGCCAGACGCCCGCCGGGATGGGCGTCCGGGACGCCAGCGGCAGGTTCTGGTCGATAGACAATATCACCAACAAGTACTGGCACCGGCGCTACGATCCTACGACGGGCAAGAAGGACGACTGGGTGTGGCTAGGAGAATCCACCCTCTTCGGAGACAACTTCGAAGTGGGCTGGGACACCGGCCTGCTCGAGGACGGCGACTACGAGGTGCGGGCCAGGATGACGGCCCTTGTCACGCCCCAGGGCGCCAACGAGGGAAGAGCCATCTCGGGAGAGGCCGTGATCCCGGTCAAGATCCGCAACAAGGCGCTCCAGGGCTCCATCAAGGGGCAGGTGACGGACGCGGACGGCGTTCCACTGGCCGGGGCCGGGGTTAAGCGAAGCGGCAGGAAGGAAGTGATCACCGGGGCCGATCCCGCCGGGCAGACCGTTTCAAGAACGGAATGGCTGGCGGACGAGATCGCCTTCACCGACGTAAACGGGAGTTACGAGTTTACGGGGCTGCTTGCGGGTTCCTACCTGCTCTCCTACGCCAAAGAAGGCTATGTTCCAGGCGGGGACAAACAGGCGGATGTTAAGTCCGGCGCGGTCTGCGGCGTGGCCAGGGCGTCCCTCGCGGCGTTGAACGGCTCCATCGTGGGCGCCGTAGCGGACGAGGCCGGCGCCCCGCTGGCCGGTGTGGAGGTTCTTGGCACCGAACAGAAGATATTTACCGGGGCTGACGGCCGGTACGAGATCCGGAACCTCAAGCCCGCCAAGTATATGATTAATTACAGGAAGGACGGGTACTTCTTCCCCGATCCCTCCGCCCCTTACGATGTATATAAGGAAGGGAGTATGGCCGCCGCGGCTACGGCAGGGCAGGAAATCACCGTCCTGGCCGGTAAAGAGGCCCAGGCCGCGCGGCTGAGGCTCTGCTCCAACCCCGGAGGGGTGAAGGGACAGGTAACCTCTTCGGACGGCAAGAAGGCCGTCTCAGGCGCGGAGGTCAGGCTCGACGCCAAGGATAAGACGTTCCTTCCTACCGACGCTTCGGGGCTCTTTCAGTCCGGCCCGGCCAGGAAAGGCAGCTACCAGCTCACCGTTTCCAAGAGCGGGTTCTATCCGAAGACCTTCACGGCGGACATCCAGCCCGGGATCACACTTGACCTGGGGGCGATCGCCCTTGACCCGGTAACCGGCCGGGTGGAGGTTAACGTTTCCCCGGCTTCCGCGCAGACGGAGATAGCCGGTTCCGGGAACAGGTCCGGACCGCAGGCGGTCTTTGAAGCCCTCATACCGGGGAAGTACGCCGTTAAAGTTACCGCCGACGGTTATGAAGACCTTAGGTCGGACTTAGAGGTAAGGCCCGGAGAGACGAGTTCTATTAACGTCCAGCTCAACGCCAAACCCGGAAAGGCGCTGGGAAAGGTGGCGGACAACCGCGGCGTCCCGCTGAACGAGGTAAAGGTGTTTATCGGCGCGCAGCAGGTGGCCGTCACCAAGGCCGACGGGGCCTTCGCCACTGGCGAGATAGGCGCGGGAAAATACGCGGTGGAATATGTCAAAGCGGGCTGCGAGCGCAGGACCGACGAGATCCAGATCCGCCCGGGCAAGGATACGGACCTGGGGACGGTCGGTCTCCAGCTTATGCCTGGCGTAGTTAAAGGGGCCATCACGCCCGGCAACGGCGAGGTGT
Organism: Elusimicrobiota bacterium; assembly: GCA_003482905.1. Taxonomy (GTDB): domain Bacteria; phylum Elusimicrobiota; class Elusimicrobia; order Elusimicrobiales; family UBA9959; genus UBA9959. The sequence continues at coordinate 106,264 of DMXM01000011.1, read as the reverse complement.
CCATAGACGGCAAGAAAGCCGGCCTGACCAACGGCGCTTTCGAGGCCCGGTTGGAGCCCGGCCGGCATTCGCTGAAGTGCTCCGCGCCCAGGCACAAAGGGTTAGAGAAGGAACTGACGGTGAACCCGGCGGAGACTATCGCCGCGGATTGCAACCTTACCGAAAACCCCGGCAGGCTGGAAGGCTCGGTTACCCCGGCGGATTCGGCGGTGAGGGTGGATGGGACGGCCGTCCCCGTTGGCGCCAATGGGGCTTTCTCGAAAGAACTGACTCCCGGCAAGCACACCTTCTCCGCGGAGAGGGAGAATTACTATCCCGCGTCCCTGGAGCTGGTCATTGAGGCGGAGGAAACGGCCAAGGCCGCTCTTGCCCTCAAGGAAAAGACGGCGCGGATCAGCGGCACCATGTTCCCGTCGGACAAGGGCGCGTGGGCGTCCATCGACGGCAAGAAGATAGAAGTCAGGAACGGGGCGTTCTCGGCGGAAGTCCCGCTAGGGGCGCACTCGGTCTCGGCTGAGGCCAGGGCCTACCGGCCCTACCGCAAAGACCTGGCATTAAAAGCCGAAGAGGAAGCCTCCCTGGAGATCATCCTGGAGCCGAAACCCGCGAGACTCGCGTTCAAGGTTACTCCGGCCGACGCCGATATCCTCATCGACGGCGCCGCTGTCCAACCCGGGCAGTCAGGTGTGGCGGAGGTCTCTCCCGGGCGGCACCAGGTGGTCGTCTCCAGGGAAGATTATGAGCAGTATTCCGAGGAGCTGGAGGCCGGTCCGGATACGGACCGGGAGATCAGGGCCGTTCTTAATATCAAGTTCGGAGCGGTCTTCGTAAGCGTTACCCCGGCCTCGGCCAGGGTGATCGTGGACGGAGCTGAACTGAACCGCAGCGACGGCGTTCTGCAAACCAGCTTGCCGCCCGGCAGGCACACCGTCTCCGCTTCCGCGCAGGACTACGAGGACTACAAAGCTGAGGTTACGGTAGCCCCCGGCAAGACGGCCGCGGTCAGCATCGCGCTGAAACCGTCCAAGGGCGGTCTTGCTGGTAAAGTCATTCCCGCCAACTCCGACGTAGCCGTCGACGGGGTTCCCGTAGTTACGGCGCAGGGAGGGAGATACGAGCTGGCAAGCCTGGCTCCCGGCGAGCACACGCTCACGGTGTCGCGCAAGAACTTCGAGACGTTCCTGGCAAAGCCGGTCATAACGGCCGGACAGACCCTGGAGCTTGACGTTAAACTTATCCCGTCCAAGGGCGGGCTTAAGCTGAGGGTGCAGCCCGGGAACGCTTCCGTCAGCGTGGGGGGGATCCCCGCCCAACTGAAGGAAGGCGAGGGACTGACCGCCCTGGCGCCCGGCAAGTACCTGGTCACGGTGCAGGCGGCCGGCTACGAGGCCTTCGAGCAGGAGATCGAGATCCGCAGTTCGGAAGATGTATCCATTGACTTAACGCTGAAGCTGCTGCCGGGCACGGTGACAGCGGCGCTCTCTCCGGCAGACGCCGAGGTCCTGATAGACGACAAGACAGTGGCCGTGGAGAAGGGCATGATCAGGCTGGAAGTCGCCCCGGGCAAGCACACCCTGAAGGCGAGCCAGGCCAAGAGCGAGCCCTACCAGGCCGAGTTCGAGATTGGCGCTGGGGAAGTGAAGAACCTGGAGGTCAGGCTCGAAGCAAAAAAAGTGCTGCTGTTGACCTTCTCCGCCGACCCTGCCCAGGCCCTCCTGGGTGAGTTCGTCACACTGTCAGCGCAGTCCTCGCTCGGCGACGCCGCCATTGAGCTCTCCGCCGAAAAGGGCAGGTTCGAAGGGGCAGAGGGCAACACCCTGAAGGGCGTCACCGACGCCAAGGGCGCCTTCGCCGCCAAGTGGGCCGCCTGGACCCCCGGAAAGTATAACCTCAGGGCCAAGGCGTCCAAAGACAAGGTCTCGGCCGAGAAGGAGGCCGGGGTAGAGGTCACGTTCGCCGTGCCCGAGATAGACGCCCTGATAAAGGACGTCAAAGGCTCCTTCGCGGTGGGAGACCAGATAGACGTGATGGCCGTCGTTAAGAACCTGGGCAAGGTGAGCGGCAGGTACCGCTTCGAGATAGAGCTGAAGGGGAATGCCGGGCTGCCGGTGTTCATGCTTAAGGCCAAGGACGTTAACCTTTCCGCCGGGGAGACCAAGGCCGTCGCGTTCGAATGGAACGTGCGGGCGCTGGGGCTCTTCGACGCCAGGGTCTCCATCGCCCTTGTCGGGGACAACGGCGAGATCAAGAGGCTCAGGAACGTACAGGGCAAGCTGGACCTGAGTCTCGTAGCCGAGATGGAGGGAAAGATAACGCTCAGGGGCGGCAAGGTTTACTTTACGCCCGTGGTGCGCGGGATGCAGATGGATTACGAGATATCGGACCCCGCCGGCAAGTTAGGGCTCGAAAAGCACAGCGGCAAGATAGTCAGGGGAGAGTGCAGGGTGCTCAGCCAGTTCGCGAATAAAGGCTTAGCCGCTTTCACCGAGCCTCCCGTGGTCGTCAGGTAGCCGTCGGGAGCTGTCACTTCCTGTCTCCGGGCCGCGTCCGGGAGACAGGGTACTGGTTGGTATTAAGGAGATTCTATAAACAGACTGCTTAACGGATGCCTCATGGGCGGGATAGTCCTCCTTGTCTCCCTGCCGGCGGCTTTCGCCGCCGAGCCGCAGGGGCGCATAATACGAGCCGACATAAGGCCGGCGGTGATCTACGCCGGCTCCAGGTTCAATATCCACATGTCCGGGCAGAATACGGGTTCTTCGGCCTGGCAGTCATACGGGCTCAGGGTCAGGCTTTATAACAGCAGGAGAAAACTGGTGAAATTCCCCGCCGGGATAGATTTTACTTACAGCGTTACCGCCCCGTGGCCGGCCGGCCTGGTGTACAGCATCGATACGGCGATCGCCGTCCCCGGGCTGAACGAATTCATGGGCAGCGACCTGGCCTCAGGGATCTACTATTACCTGCCGGAACTTTACGCGTCCGCGACGGCCTCCGCGCCGGCCGCGCTGTTTAAAAAGTCTCCGGTCGACAGGGGAACGCTCACGGAGATCAGGATCTACAATCCGTCCGTCTACCGGCGCAATGCCGCGGTGGCCGCCGTGCGGCTGTCTTCGGCGGCGCCGGCAGGGAGCCCCGCCGCGGTCAAAGTCAGATTGAAGAATTTCGATAATTCAAATATGTCCGGCCTGACCCTTAAATTATTCTCCAACGAGGCGCTGGTCGGGGAGAAAGCCGTGGCGCTGCTGGCGGCGCAGCAGGAAACAGAAGTGGAGTTCGGCGGGATCATTTTTGACGACGCCCAAAAGACGCTGAAGCTGAAGGCCGTTCTCGTCGCGGAAGACGACTCCCCCGAAGACAACTACCTGTCCGTTGAGCTCCCGTTCGGGAGGCTTTCGCCGCCCTGACGGCCGCGGCCGGTCAGTTTAATATTCTATGGATGTAAAGATCAGAAACAGCGGCGCCGACGCCGGCATAACTATAGTGGAGGTTTCGGGACGGGTAGATAAGTTCACCGCCCCCATCCTGGGCGAAGAACTGGAAGTCCTTTTCCGGGTGGGCCGCGGCAAGATAGTGGTGGATATGATCAACGCCGAGGCCATCTCCAACGAGGGCTTGCTTGTCCTGCTGGCTATGCACAAGTCGGCGGTCGCCTATCAGTGTAATTTCGGGCTGGTAAGAGTGCCCCTCTGCATCCAGGAAGTGTTCGATTTCGCCGGCCTGTCCGGGGTTTTCCGGACCTACCGTACCGAACAGGAGGCCGTAACGGCTTTCTCCGGCGGCCTTAACCCGGACGGGGCGGGCAAGGTGGTGCTTGAGGTTATCCGGGCGGACGAAAAGGCCTTCCGCAAGGTGGAGCTGGCCCGCGGCAAGGTCTACCGTATAGGGAGATTGAAGGAGAACGAGATCTGCATCGAGGATACAGCCTTGTCGCGGTACCATGCGCGGATATTCTTCGAGGGGAACGACGTCATTATAGAGGACATGAACAGCGCCAACGGCACTTTTTTGGCCGCGCTCCGGGGCGGCGGCGCGAGAAAGATCACCAGGCACGTGCTCAAAGACGGGGACAGGATAGAGCTTGGAGAGTCGATGCTGTCCGTCAGGAAAGAACAATAATGAAAACCTTAAGGCTTATTCTTCTGGCGGTTTGCGCCTTTTGTCTGGCGCACGGCGACGCGGCCTGCCAGCGGACGGGAGCGCCCGCGGGGAGTCTCTCGCTGGAGGACTGCCTGGCGCTGGCGCTCCGGGGCAATCCCGGGATAAAGATCTCCCGTCAGGAGATCGCCGCCGCCAAGGGAGACAGGCTGTCGGCGCTAGCGGGCTTCCTTCCGAAGATACAATTTAAAGGCGCCACCCAGAGACAAAGCCAGGACAGTTTCGCCTCCGACCTGCTGGCCAGCCAGGTAGGCTCGTCGGTCAAACGCTCCCAGGAACTATATCACCTCGGCCTGGAATTCGAGCAGCCGATCTATGTCGGCGGGTATACCACCTCCGAGTACGGCTTTTCTAAAGCTCAGCTGTCCCGCGCGTCCAGCCGCCTGGAGGATAAGGTCCTCAACGTGAAGATCGCGGTCAGCGGGGCTTATTACGATATCCTGGCCCTGGAAAACAAGATTGCCGCGCTGACGGAAGCGGTCCAGTTCACCGCCGCCCACGCGAGGGTCGTGGGCGCCCAGGTAAGGGCCCGTGTAGCCCTGAAAAACAGTTTTCTCTCGGCCGAGCTGCTGCTCCTGTCAGGCCGCAGGGACCTCATGAAGGCGCAGAACGCCCTGCGGCTCTCGAAAAGAAGGTTCAACGGCCTCCTGGGCCGGGCCGCGGACGCGGAACTCAGGCTGAACGGCGAACTGAAACAGGACGGGCCCGAGGCGGACGCCGGCGCGGCGGCCGGGCACGGCATAGACTCCCACCCCTACGTTCTGGCGGCAAGGTCCGCGGTAGACATGGGCGATTATGCCGTCGGCATGGCCAAAGCCGACCTGTACCGCCCTAAACTTAAACTGATAGGTAATTACAATATTACGGAGGACAAGTGGTTTCCGCAGAAAGACGACTGGTCCGTAGGCCTGGGACTGGAGATCCCGCTGTTCACCTCCAAGCCTTTCGGGCGGGTCAGGAAATACGAGGCGGAGCTGTCCCAGGCCAGGGAAATGCTGGAGTTCTCCAAGGAGCAGATCTCCCTGGAGATCCAAACCGCCGATATAGAGTGTTCCCAGGCTAAAGAGGCGTTGGCGATGACCGGCAAAGGCGTGGAACAAGCCCAGGAAAACGTAAGGATATGCGACCTGGGGTATGCCGGGGGTACCATCACCAACGAGCAGCTCCTGGACGCGAGGAGAGACCTCACCCGCGCCAATCTCGAACATATCTCAACCCTGTGCGAGTACAACCAGGCGCAGGCTAAACTGAAATACCACCTTGCTTCACTGAAAAAACAATGAATAAGAATCTGCTCCTCTCGCTGTTGCCCGTTTTGATGGCGCCGCTGCTGCTCTCCTGCAGGAAGCCAGAGCCGCAGTGGGTAACGCCCTCCGGTGAAACCGTCGCCGTAAGCCTGGCCGGGGGGGAACAAGACGCCGCGGGCGTCGGGCCGGCGGCGGGAGAGCCGGCGCCCGTAGAGACCGAAGCCGTCAGGATAACGGACCTTGAAACCAGCCTGAACGCCTCCGGCAATATCATCCCGTGGGAGAGCATGCTGCTCAGCGCCAAAATGCCGGGCAAGATAGGGACGGCGCCGGTCGAGGAGGGCGCCCAGGCGGCCAAGGGCGCCGTGATAGCCGAACTGGAGACCCAGGACCTTTCCATAGAACTGGCCAAGGCCAGAACCGAAGCCGCCGGCGCGCGGGCGCGATATAAGCGGATAAAAAAATTATACGACGCTTCCGCCGCCACCATCACGCAGTTCGAGTCCGCGGAGTCGGCTTACAAAGGCGCCGCCAGCGCGCTCAGCAGCCTCGACGAGAAAATGGCGTCAGCGCGTATTACCGCGCCCTTCGCGGGCATAGTCTCAAAGAAGCTGGTCTCGCCGGGAAGCGTGGTTAACGCGGGCCAGCCGGTAGCCGAACTGGTGGACATTTCCAGGGTCAAGATAGACGCCGGCTTCTCCGAGATAGAGGCTAAGCATATAGAAAAAGGCCGCAAGGCCCAGATAAGCGTGGACGCTTTTCCGGACCAGAAGTTCGAGGGCGAGGTCGACTATGTGGGGTCGGTCGTAGACCCGCTGACCAGGACGTTCTCGGCGAAGATAGCGATAGACAACAAGGCCAATCTCCTCAAAGCGGGAATGTCCGCGCGGGTCCGGATAGTTACCGGTACTTACCCCGGGGCGCTGACGGTGCCGGTGGGCGCCCTACTGAGGGAGGGGGAGAAGAGTTACGTATTCGCGGTGGAGAAGGCCGGCGAGGGAGCGGCGCTTATCGCGCGCAAGCGCGAAGTAGAGGCGGGGATCCCCGGCCGGGACGTGGTCCAGCTCAGATCGGGCCTGCGCAAGGACGAGGTGGTGGTGGTGCGGGGAATGGAGAAATTGTCCGACGGCGCCAGGGTCCGGATCGTAAATGACCATCGTTGAAAGGATGCTGAAGCGGCCTGTCGCCGTGGCCATGTTCGTGCTTTTGCTGGTCTTCCTGGGTGCCCTGTCTTATTTCACCCGGCCCGTAGACCTTCTTCCGCAGATCTCGGTCCCGTCGCTCGCGGTGTTCACCTATTATCCCAACGCAAATCCGGAAAAGATCGGGCAGACGGTGACCGTACCGCTGGAGGCGGTGTTGGGTACCGTCACCGGCCTGAAAGACATTCACTCCGTCAGCAGCAACGACGAGTCGCTCATCGTTCTCGAATTCGACTGGGGGGTGAATATAGACTACAAGATCCCGGAGATACGGGAGAAGATCAGGACCGTCAAGCTTCCCGAAAGCGCCTATAGCCCCTCCGTGCAGCGCTGGGACGCCAGTTCGATGCCGGTCTTCCGGTTCGATCTTTCAGGGCCGCAGAGCGCCCATGAACTGAGGCGGATGGCCAAAGAAAGCATCGTGCCCAGGATCGAGCGCCTGCCCGGCGTAGGCACCGTGAAAATCTACGGCGGCGCGGACCCGTCGGTCAGGGTGGCGGTGTCCACCAGAAAACTGGCCGGCTACGGCATCCCTATAGGGAACGTCCTGGCGGCTATCGCGAAGCAGAACGTCCGCGTTCAGGTGGGGACTCTCACGCGGTCAGGTAAAACGGTCCCGCTGACGCTGGACGGCAGGTTCTCGTCGCCGGCCGACATCGGCTGGACGGTGATAGGGAGCGGCCGGGGCGGGGCGGTTTATCTTAAGGACGCGGCCGAAGTTTCCGAGGTCTTCGAGGAACAAAAAGAGTTCGCCAGGCTGGACGGCAGGGAAAGCGTGGCGGTGGCGGTATGCAAGACCAGGGGAGGCAACACCCTGGAGATGATCGGCCGCATCAAGGACGTGCTGCGCGGCGGGCAGGGGCTGCCTCCGGAGGTAAAGATAGTGGCCTCAAGGGACGATTCGCAATTCATCACGGAAGCCCAGTCCCTGGTTACCGACGGCCTTTTTCTGGGGTCCCTCTGCACGATGCTGGTGCTGTTTATTTTTCTCCGGGACTGGCGCAGCACCGCGGTGGTCTGTCTCACCATCCCGGTCTGTATGATAGCGTGCTTTATCCCGATGTGGTATTTCGGGATTGGGCGCAATATCCTTTCCCTCGCCGGGCTGGCCCTCGCCACAGGGATGGTGGTAGACGCGTCGACCGTGATGGTGGACAATATGCTGCGGCACCGGGGCTACGGCCGGAGCCTGTACGACGCCTGTATTTCCGGAGCGGCCGAGGTTAAATCCAGCATTATGGCCTCCGCGCTTTCCACTATCGTGGTGTTCCTGCCCCTGCTTTGCATAAAGGGGTTCGTGGGCGAACTCTTCCGGGACCTTTCCCTGACCGTGGCGGGGGCGATGGCCTGTTCCCTGGTGGTGGTGTTCACGATGACGCCGGTCCTCTATTTTAAGTTTTCCAGGGATGACGACAGGATGTCCTCCCGTTCAACGGAGCCCCCGCCGCCGGGCGCTCCCCTGAGCCGGGCCTGGGCCCTCCTCGACCGGATCGGCGCGGCCGCGGGCGCGTTCGTGGAGCGGGCGGTAAGGTGGCAGATCACCAGCATCCGCAGGCAGGTGCTGGTCTGCTCGGCGGTCTTCCTGGTCTGTTTCGGCGCTCTCGCTTTCACGCCTTCCACCGGGTTCATCCCCACCAAGTACGTCAGCGAATTGAGGATCGGGATAAAGAACCCTCCCGGACAGAACATCGAGGTCAGCCGGGAACTCGTCCGCCGGGTGGAGGGCCTGCTTGCCGTTAAAAGCCGGATCCGCACCTTTTCAAGCAGCATTTCCGCCGATTCCAGCGAGGTGTACGTGAAGCTGAAGCCCGGGGGCGGCCGCTCCGGAGCGGACCGGCTCGTAAAAGAATTACGGGGGGAATTCGCCGGCATCCCTTCTTTGGAAGCCATAATTTCAAAAGTGGACAAGGTTTCGTCCGCCGTCGGGCTTGGTAAACTGATGGAATTCAAGGTCTCCGGCGCCGATGGGGCCGAGGTCCGTTCGAACGCGGCCCTGATCCACGGCATCCTCTCCCGGACCGGCGGCGTGGTCAACCTGGGGATGGATGAGGAGGCCGGGCCCGAGGGGCTTCGGCTGGACGTGGAGAGGGAAAGAGCGCAGGGGCTCGGTTTGAACTCCGCCGTCATCTCCCGCATGGTCGCCACGGTGCTGTACGGCGCGACCGCCACCCGCTATGAGCGCGGGCAGGAGGACGTGAAGGTTACCGGCACGGACGACGAACGGCGCAATATCGCCGACATTATGATAGTCCCTCAATACGGCGACAGGCAGCGGGGACGGGCGGGGGCGGTGCGCCTGGGGGCGGTGGCGTCACTGGGCAAGGAAAAGACCCTGAAAAAGATAGAACGCTTTGATAAGAGGCAGGTCGTCACCATAAGCGCCGATGTGGCGTCCGGCCACTCCCTTGGGAGCGTGCTGAAGGAGCTCCGCGGGGAGATCTCCGGCTCGGCCCCGCGGGCCGCCGGTAACTACAGCATCAGGGGGGTGGCGAACTGCCTGGTCGAATCCGTTTCCGACATCAGGTACGCCCTGCTTATCTCGCTGGTCCTGGTCTATATGATTATGGCCGCGCAATTCGAATCGCTGCTCTACCCGCTGGTGATAATGACCACGGTGCCGCTCACCAGCATCGGCATTATCGGCGGGTTAAGGCTGGCGAACGAGGACCTGAGCATTCCGGCCCTGCTCGGAGTGGTCATGCTGCTGGGCATACTGGTCAACAGCGGCATAGTTATCGTATCCTTCATAAATATGGAGCGGAGCCGCGGCGCGGATATCACCGAGGCGGTCTTTACGGCCTTAAGGTCCAGGCTTAAGCCAATAGCCATCACCACCCTGACCACCGTGCTGGGAATGCTCCCGCTGGCGCTGGGGGTCGGGGCCGGCGCGGAACTGTACCAGGGCATGGCCGTGGTCGTTATAGGAGGACTGCTCACCTCGACCTGCCTGTCTTTACTGATCGTGCCCTCCGTGTATATCCTTTTCGAGGAAGCGGCTTCTTACCTGAACCTGCTGAGAATGAGATTTATGAGTTACCGGCTTAGGACATGAACGATCGGACCGTGAACCCTCTTCTTCTTTCAGCCCTGATCCCGCTGCTGCTGGGCTGCGCCGTCCTCCCGTCGCGGGCCGCGGAGTTCGACGGCTCCCTGGTTTTGACGAGCCAGGGGAGCGGGCGGGGGAAACCCGTCAGCGAGGGCGCCCTGGAGTTCAGTCTCACCGCGGGGAGCGTCTCACTGAGCGGCCGGTTCTCGGGAAATTACAAAGAGGGTTCCCCCGGCCGGATGGAGTTCGACCTGACGGATGCGCTGCTCGACCTGCGTACGCCGTACGTAGACATTTCCGCGGGCGATATTTCACCCCAGTTCTCCGACTATACTCTCAGTTCTCCGGCCAGCGAGAACGGCGCCGAGATGAACATTAAGGCGGCGGGGTTCAGTTTCCGGCCGGTCTACCTGCTGGTCTCCAAAGCCGACGAAACCGAGGGCGTATTCGAAAGACGGCTCTACGGGGCGGCGCTGTCAAAGGACGACCTGCCGGCGGGTTTCTCTTTGGGCCTGGCCGCCTACCGCGCGACCGACGACGAGGCCTCGCTGAAGGACCGGGCCGGCAAAAAACCGTCGGAGATCAGCACCCTGGGCGTTAAGGCGGAATTCAAGGCGCAGGAGGTCTTAAACCTGTTCACGGAATTCGCTTATTCGGGGACGGATAACGACACTACGGATGAATCGAAGCCGACCGCCGCCCGGGCCTTTAAGGGCGGGCTGGGGCTGGACTGGGATAAATGGAATATCTCCACCCGCTATTCGAGATGCGACAGGGACTTTCAGGCCGCCGGCGTAGATGCGGTCGACAGCGACCAGAGCAAACTTTCGATGGACCTGTCCTACGCATTTTCGGAGTATATAAACGCCAGGGTTTCCGAAGCGCGCATAACGGACGGCATCAGCAAGGCCGAGAACGAGAAGGTCCAAAAACAGAATTCCCTCTTTTCTCTCGGCTTCAGTTTTCCGGGATTGCCTTCGGTGGGGTTCGATTACAACGCCAGCAGGAACAAGACCAGGCTGCTGGTGGTCAACGACGAGGTCGAGGACCTGGGGTACAACCTGAACTACGCTTTCACAAGGCTGCTGCCCGGTCTGACCGTCCTGGCGAACGGCCGCGTCAGCAAGTCCAGGGACTATACCCTGCGGTCCGACCCGACCAGGACCCTCATCTACAACCTGGGGCTGAACGTCCCCGGCAATCTGCTGCTGGGGCTCAACCTCACCCCCAATTACAGCTATACTAAGAACGAGAACCGCAGGACCGGGAACAGAACCTTTTACGAGACCTTATCCCTGGCGCTGTCCGTGCCGGTCTTCACCGAGAGCATCATGCTCAACGTCAACGGCAGCCAAAGCCGGAACTACGACAACCAGAATACGGTCGACAGCGAGACGCGGGCGCTTAATTCCCAGCTGGCGCTTAGCCTGGCCCGGTCCGTCAAGCTGGGTCTTAGCGGCGCGGTCAGCGCCACAAAAGACGCTATCAACCCCGCCGGAACGGTGTCCTCCCGGCAATACGCTGTTTCAACGACGATATTGTTCTGACAGTCCGCTAACGCCGGAGCTTCTTAGATTATTTGTTCCACAGGCAGAACTATAACTTTCAGCCCTTGTTTTCTCAGGAACGACTTCTTAAGATTTTCAAGACGTACGCACAGGTCCTTTACCTGGGCGTCTTCCACCAATATCATGACAACCTTGTTGGTGCCGGGGCCGATCGCCGTTCCGAGCTTGGCGCCGGAGTCTCCCACTCCTACTATGTTCTCGAACTGGGTATAGTTCTTGCAGCCTGATTGTTTCAGGGTGATCAGGACCTGTCTGTCGATATCGGTGGAATAGATGATAAAGAACATTTTCATAATTGAAGCTCCCCGGCATGAAACTGGGCGGTTGCGAATAAGTATAATATAATTTATTAAAGAGGCAGCCAACTCATAGTTATGGACAGGATACTGGTTCAAAGGCAATCTGTAACGCTGCTGGAATATCTCCTGGACAGGGAGAAGACCCGGATAGGAAGCTATGCCGGGAGCGATATCTCTTTTGCCGGAGAGGCCGATGTTTCCGAGAATCACGCCGAAGTGCTGAAGGGACCGGCCGGTTACCGCATAGCGGACCTGGGCAGCGCCGGCGGAACATTTGTGAACGGGGAGCGGATAAAAGAAAAAGAGCTGTGCGACGGGGACAATATCACCATTGGCGGCTTTACGCTGGTCTGCCTGAACGGACCCGCTGGCGGGTACGGGCAGGCGGCGCAGGAGGCGGCCCTTCCGGCCTCAGGGGAAGCGGAGCCTTCCGCGGACGGGGCACCCTCCCCGGAGGCGTTCTCCGGCCCGGCCGCCCAGGCGGGTCCCGCGTGGGACGGAGAGTCCACTATGATTATTGCGCGCAAGGCGGAGACGCCCGCGCCTGAGGCCGCGGCCCCTCCGCCGGCCCCGGAAGTCCGGCCGGAGGCCGCTGAGGACGATTTTGCGGCCACAATCGCCACGCCCCCGCCCGTTCAGGAGCCTGCCCCCGCCCCGCAACCCGCGGCCAGGGAGGAGGAAGCTGAAAACCGTTTTGCCGTCACGAGCATACTGAAAGTCCCCCGCAAGAACAAAACCGCCCCGGGGTCAGCTTCCGCGGCGCCGGACCTTGAAGAGGGTGTTATAGAAATAGAGGTCCTGCGTACGGTGTTCTGGTCGAGAAAGCGGCTGGTAAGGGCGGCCTATATCGCCGGGGCGGCGGCCTGCGCCTTAGCGGGCCTGGCCGTCCTGCGCAGCCTGGATCTCCGCGCGCTCCTGCTGCCAAGGTCGCAGTTGACGTTCAATGTGACCCCCGCCGACGCGCAGGTCTGCGTGAACGGGGTTGATATGCCCATGCCCGGCTCCGGCGTTCTGAGGAACGTCCCCGCCGGCAGGTTCAGCGTGAAGGTCTCGCACCCCGGCTATCCGGAGGCGATGACGATAAACGTCGAGACCGGCCTGTTCAAAAGACGGATCGCGGTAGCGTCCGCTCCGGGGGGGATCTCGTCCAAATGAAGATAAGGGCTTACGGCCTGTCGCAGACCGGCAGGGGAAGGAAGTGTAACGAGGATTCTTTTCTTATAGCGCCGGAAACCGGCCTGTTCGTAGTGGCGGACGGCGTCGGCGGCAATTATTCCGGCGAGGTCGCGTCGAAGGCGGCCGTGGACGAGATGGCCGCGTACGTGGCCGCAGGGACCGGCGGCGCTGCGCTGGCGGGGCAGGGCAAGGGCCGCGCGCTGCTCGCCGGGGCGCTCGCCGAGGCGAATTCAAAGATCTACCAGCTGGGCAGGTCCGAAGAGAAATACAGGGAGATGGCCTGTACCGTAGTGGCCGGCCTGCTGGACGGGGACGAACTGCTGATCGGGCATATGGGCGACAGCCGGCTTTATCTGGTGCGGGACGGCAGGACGGAGCAGCTTACCGCGGACCATACCTGGGTGAACGAGCAGGTAGACAGCGGCAACCTGACCTCCGACGAGGCGAAAACGCATAAGATGCGGGGCGCCGTGACAAAAGCCGTCGGCGCCGAGGAACGCGCGGAGCCGGGGCTCTCTTCGGTAAGGATCAGGCCCGGCGATTACTTCGTTTTTTGCTCCGACGGGCTTACCGACGTGGTTCAGCGGGCGGAAGTAGGCGATACGATAGCCAGGCTGGGCCCCAAGATCAGGAAAATATCGGAGACCCTGATAGAGCTGGCGGTCAGGCAGGGGTCTACCGACGATATCACCGTAATACTCATTTACGCGGTCAAATAATATCAATGACTAAATTCTGCGTCGAAAGACCGGTTTTCACCAGCATGTTGTTCGCCGGGTTGGTTTTCCTGGGGAGCCTTAATTGGGGCGGGCTCCCGGTCAACCTGTTCCCGGAGATAAACCAGCCTTCTCTCTGCGTTATAACCAAATTGACGGACGCCTCTCCCGAAGAAGTGGAAAGCCGCGTCACCAGGCCTCTGGAAGAAGAGCTGTGCGTGGTAAAGCAGCTGAAAAAGATATATTCGGTTTCCGAGAACGGCGTCTCCACCATAGTGATGGACTTTGACTGGGCCGCTAAAATGGACGTCACCGGCCTGGACGTGAGAGAAAAGATCGATCGCGCCAGAAGAAAGCTTCCCGCCGGCATAGAGGAGCCGCAGGTAGAGAAGTACAGTCCGGCCTCCTGGCCGATAATGGTGATCCACTTCTCCGGCAAGGGGGGGCCGCGGGCCGGCGCCCTGCCCGCTGACCAGGCTCACGCGCTTTATGCCGCCGTTCAGGCGCGGATCAAGCCGGTCATCGAACGGTCAAAAGGCGTGGCCCTGGTGCAGCTTTCCGGGGGCAGCGAACGGGAGGTCCGGGTGGCGATAGACCGCGCCCGCCTGGGCGCCCGCCGCATGTCTGTCGACGAGATCACGGCGGCGCTGGAACAGGAGAATGTCTCCGGGCGCGGCGGCGTGATCAAGGAGGGCGGCAAGGACCTTGTGGTAAGGACCGTGGGCGAGTTTAAAACAATCCCGGAGATAGAGAATATCGTGATCAGGAGCGCTTCCGAAGGCGCGGTCAGGCTGAAGGACGTGGCCGTAGTCGCGGAGGCCGACAAGGCCCGCGACAACTACGCCCGCCTGAACGGCATGGAATCCGTACAGATGTCCGTTTTTAAAGAGACGGAAGGGAACACCGTCCAGGCCTGCGAAGGGGTAGTAAGTACCCTCGAGAACCTCAGGCAGCTATTCCCCGACGTGGAATTCACGGTGACCTTCGACCAATCCGTGCACATCGGCAAAGCGATGGATATGCTGAAAGGCAACGCCCTGGGCGGGGCCGTGCTGTGCGGGCTCACATTGTTCTTCTTCCTGGGCAGGGTATCGAGCACTTCTATAGCGCTGTTCGCCATGCCGCTGTCTATACTTCCCCTGTCCATGCTGTTCAAGTTCTTCGGCGTGAGCCTGAATATCTTTTCATTGACCGGCATAGCCCTGGGCCTGGGCATGGTGGTGGATAACGCGTCCATCATCCTTGAAAACGTCGGCAAACACGTGCAGGAGGGCAGGCTCGTCCGGGAAGCCGCCGTTTCGGCCACCACGGAGCTGTCCGGGGCGATGATGGCGTCTACGCTGACCATCCTTGCGGTCTTTGTGCCCGTTCTGATGGTGCCGGGACTGGTGGCGCAGCTTTTCAGCAGCATCTCTTACGCTATATCTTTTTCCATGGCTATCTCGCTGCTCGTTTCTTTTACCATAGTGCCCATGCTGGCCGCCAGGCAGGACCTGTCCCCGGCGGGGCTGGGCCAGCCGGAGCGGCCCAAGCCCTCCCGGCTGGTCGCCCTGCGGGACAGGTTCTACAACAAGAGCTTTAAGAACTTCCTCCTTCCGGGCTATATCAGGCTGCTTAAAAAGACCATTACCGACCCGATGACGGGGATGTATTGGCTGGCGGGCTGCGTCGTCCTTTTCGCGCTCGGCTTGTTCTCGCTGCCGGAGATGGAGTTCCTGCCTAAGGGCAGATCAGAGTCTTTCTATGTGAATCTGCTCCTGCCTCCCGACACCTCGCTCGGCGAGACCGACAGGATAGCCGCGCAGGTGGAACGACTGGCCGGGAAACTGGACGGCGTCAAGACCTTCGCCAGCGACATTACCGCCTCAAAGGCGAGAATACTGGTGGTCATGAAGAACGCGTCCTACGCGGACCCGTCCATCAGGCAACTGGGGAAAGAACTGGCACTGATCCCGTCGCTCGACTTTTTCATGGAAAAAATATCGCCGCTGCCGAATATCGGTCTTGGCGGCGGCAGAGGCAGCGACCTCGCTATAAAAGTGATCGGGGACGATCCGGCCAGGCTTTTCGCGTATTCCCGGGAAATCAAGAAACGGCTGCTGTCGCTGGGGGATATTCAGGGTGTTAAGGTGGCGCTGGAGGAACAGGTCCCCGGGATCCTAATTAAGATCGACCCTGAAAGAGCGGCAAGGTTCGGACTGACGGCGGAGGCCCTGGCCTCGGACATAAAAACCATCCTTTCCGGAAAGGTGCCCACCCGGCTCCATCTGGACGCGAGCGACGTCGATATCCGGGTGACGGGCGGGGGAGGGGAGGCGCTCTCGGCCGACCAGATCGGCGAGCTTGTGGTCTGGTCGCCCGTGGCCGGGAATATCAAGGTGAAGGATGTCGCTTCTTTGGAAAGGGATATGGCCCCCCTGAAAATGGAGAGGGAAGAGCGGCAAAGGATCACCACTATCACCGCCAACCTCGCGCCGGGCGGCACTCTCGGCCAGGTAGTAAAGAAACTTTCCGGCCCGGGCGGGCTGCTCGATACGATCGGATGGGAGCCCGGGTACACTTACGTGATCGGCGGCGCCAACGAGTCCATGCGGGATTCGTTCCGTGAGATGTTCAAGGCTTTGGCCATCGGGCTGGTGCTGGTTTACATGGTGATGGCGGCGCAGTTCGAATCCTTCTTCCAGCCCCTGATCATAATGGTGTCGGTGCCTCTGGGCTTTCTCGGCGCTATCCTGGGGCTCAGGCTCCTGGGCGCCCCCTTGAACATAATGGGCCTGCTTGGCATTCTGATGCTCGGCGGCGTTACGGTCGGCAGCGCGATCATTATGATCGACTACATCAATATCCTGCGGGCCAGGGGGGTAGACCTTCACGAGGCCGTGGTCGAGGCCGGGCGTTCCACGCTCAGCCCGATCTTGAACACGGTCGGCACCACCCTGGCGGACGCTATTCCCCTGGGGCTGGCTATCGGGGTGGGCAGCGAACTTTACAGGGATCTCGGGATAACCATTACCGCCGGCCTTCTCGTTTCTACTTTTCTGACCTTGTTCGTGGTTCCTTTGCTGTACTGCCGCGTCGAAGCGGCTGCCGACACCATTAAACTGCTCAAGCTGAAATTAATGCTCAGGGCGGCGCGGTAAGAAGAAGAGGAACCTGTTTTTTGAAGGGGCATACCGTGAATAACTTAGCGCACAAGTTCGCCGTCGTCCTCGTCCTGTCGGGCCTGGCCGGCGGCTGCGGGAAAAGCCCGGAGCCGGCCTACACGCAGGGCGCGTTCCTTATGAACGTGCCGGCGCAGGTGAAGGTTTACGGCGCGGGAGAAGAGGCGGGCCGGCGGATCGCCGGCGCCGTGCTGGCGGAGTGGAAGCGCGTCTCGGACGAGTTCAGCTTCAACGAACCGTACAGCCAGACTTCGCTGGTCAATAAAAAGGCCTACGGGGAATGGGTGAAGGTGGACGACGAGTTCCTCCATCTGCTCATGCTGTCGCTGGATTACTACCGTCAGACCGGCGGCGCTTTCGATATAACTTTCGCGCCGCTGTGGCCGGTCTGGAAGGAGGCGGCCTCCACCCGCAAAATGCCGGCCCGCGACGAGATAGCGAGCGCCCTCGCCGGCATCGGCTCCAGCTATATCCAGGTGGACGCGCCCGGCAAGATGGTGCGCTTCAATAAACCGGTACAGATAAACATGGGCGGCTTGCTGCGCGGCTATTGCTTCGCGCGGGCGTACCTGATACTGAAGGAAAAA
Organism: Elusimicrobiota bacterium; assembly: GCA_003482905.1. GTDB lineage: Bacteria > Elusimicrobiota > Elusimicrobia > Elusimicrobiales > UBA9959 > UBA9959. Next base: position 89,104 of record DMXM01000011.1, on the reverse strand, counting down.
GCGGCGGGCTATCCCGTGGAATTGCGGCTGGGCAGCAATATGCTGGCCTACGGAAAAAAAGACTGGGAGTACGATATTATGGACCCGCTCCACGAAAGCAAGGTCTTCGGCAGGTTGGCGTTCGAGGACGGGGTGGTGATGTCTTCTTCGGGCCGGGAGCATTTCGTCCAGATAGAGGGAAAGCTTTATTCCCACATCCTGGACCTGAAAACCGGCTATCCGATAGAGAATTTTTCCAACCTGGTGGTGTATTTTCCGCGTATAGAAGAGAACAGCTTCATGGCTTCGGCCGCGCTGGCCGTTATGGGCAGGGACAAGGCCTTCAGCCTGCTTTCTAAAATGAAGGGGGCTTCCGCGGTCTGGATAGACGGCGCAGGCAGGGAAACGGTCTTTCAAAACGATCACAGCGGCGCCAGGTGGGAGAAAACGAAAAGCATGTTCTGGTAGGCAGGGTGAGAACGGCAATGGAAAAGCCCGGGGCGGCCCTGGCTTTTTTTATTGGCGGCGGGGCGGCAGCTTCGCTTCTTCGAATTCCCCTTTCGTCTTGTTCTTGCGCACGTTGTTCCAGTTGAAATACCTGCCGTTCATGGCTATGTAGACCCCGGGGGGGAGCGTCTGCGCGAAGGAGAGCGCCGAGCCCAGGTTGAACATCCCGTCGGAGGAGCCGAACTTATAAGGCACCATGGCGCCGGTCAGCACTACGGTTTTATCCTTTATTCCCGGTCCCAGCAGCCGCGCGGTCTCGGGCATGGTGTCCGTGCCGTGGGTGATGACTATGCGCCGTTCTTTCGAGGCCAGGCATTCCGTCAGGACCTTGCGGCGGTGGGCGGCCGTCATGAACAGGCTGTCTATCATCATCAGGGTCTTTACCTTTACGGGCACGCGCGAGCGGCCAAGCTGCAGCATTTCCTCGATGTGGGTGGCCCGGAAGAACAATTCGCCGTTGAGCTCGTTGTATTCCTTGTCGAACGTGCCGCCGGTGATCAGAAGTTTAATGGTCATAATAAATTTAAAGGCGGGGGCCGCCGCCCCCGCCTTTTGTCCGCCGCTTATTTCCGGCCGTCCCTAAGGAAGGCCAGGTAGGCTTTGTAGGCCATGTAAATATCCAGCTTCCCGGCCAGTTCCATCGGGGCGTGCATGGAGAAGAGGCCGACGCCGCAATCTATCACCTGCATGCCGTAGCGGGCCATCAGCCAGGCGATGGTGCCGCCGCCGCCCTGGTCCACTTTGCCGAGTTCGCCGGTCTGCCAGATCACATTGTTTTTGTCGAATATGCGGCGGATGTGGGCCATGAATTCGGCGCTGGCGTCGGAGGAACCGGACTTGCCGCGCGATCCCGTGTACTTGGTAACGCAGACGCCGTGGTTTATGAACGCGGAGTTCTTCTTTTCCGACACCGCGGGGAACATCGGGTCGAACAGGGCGTTCACGTCGGCCGAAAGCATCCAGGAATTGTGGAGGGCGCGTTTGAGCGTAAGTTCGCTGTAGGCGTCGCCGGTGAGGTTGAGGAGCTCCGCCGAGGTGTTCTCGAAGAAGTTGGAGGCCATGCCGGTGGCGCCTACGGAACCTATCTCCTCCTTGTCGCAGAGCAGCACGCACGACGTGTATTCCGGCACGCCTTTGAGGTCCAGCAGGGCCTTAAGCCCGGCGTAGGCGCAGACCCGGTCGTCGTGGCCGTAGGCCAGCACCATGGAGCGGTCCAGCCCGACTTCGCGCGGATGGCCCGCGGGCACCAGTTCGAGTTCCGCCGAGAGGAAGTCCTGCTCGGTTATGCCGTAGCGTCCGTTGAGGAGCTTGAGGACGTTGTATTTGAATTTTTCCTTGCGATCTTTTTCGGCCACCGGGATGGAGCCGGCCACAGCGTCCAGGCCCTCGCCTGGGATGGCTTCGCCGAGGGTCTTCTTGTACTGGTCGGCCGCCAGGTGCGGCAGCAGGTCGGTTATGCAGAACACCGGGTCCGAGGGGTCTTCGCCTATGCAGACCTTGACCTTCTTGCCGTCGGGTTTTACGAAGACGCCGTGCAGGGCCAGCGGGATGGTTACCCACTGGTATTTCTTGATGCCGCCGTAATAGTGGGTGTCGAGCAGGGCCAGGCCGCCGGCTTCGTAAAGGGGGTTCTGCTTGAGGTCTATGCGGGGGGAGTCGGTGTGGCCGCCGACGATGTGCATGCCGGCTTCCAGCGGTTTTTTCCCTATGGTGACGGCCATCAGGGTTTTGCCGCTGCAGGAGCGGTAAACCTTGTCGCCGGGCGCCAGGCGTACGCCGTCTTTTACGGAACGGTCCAGGTCCTTGAAACCGGCGGCTTCCAACAGCAGCACGGCCTCGTCATGGGCTTCGCGCTCGGTCTTGGCGCTGGTGATGAAGTCCATGTAAAGTTTGTTGATCTCGCCGGAGTGCTTGAGGTCCGCGGGGGAGATCCTTTCGTAGCCGTTCTTGCCGGTGTGGGCGAGGTTGGCCGGTTTCTTCGCGTTTTTCGTCTTCATGTTGCCTCCTGGTAGCAAAATAACGGGCATCTTTCAATCATAAATATATTAGCATAATTGCTATTTTACGGGCCCGCTGTTGCGGCGCAGCCAGAGGCCTTGCTATCATAGTAATGACAAATGAACTCCGACGCCTATTCAAAGAAAGTCCTCGTGCTCATATTCTGCCTGAGCCTTTTCAACTATATCGACCGCCAGGTGCTTTACGCGGTTTTCCCTCTTATCAAGGCCGACCTGCGCCTGAGCGACGCCGAGTTGGGGTTCCTGGCCTCCTCCTTCATGATCGTCTACATGTGCTTCGCCCCTTTTGTGGGCTATTTCGGGGACCGGATGCGGCGGCCGCTGATAATAGGCGTAAGCGCGTTCTTCTGGAGCATCGCCACACTTTCCAGCGGCCTGATAAAGAACTATGGCCAATTGATCTTTACGCGCTCGGCGGTGGGCATCGGCGAGGCCGGCTACGGCACGGTTTCCCCGTCGTTCCTGGCCGAGTGGTTCCCAAAGGAAAGCCGGGCGCGCGTTATGGCGCTTTACGCCCTGGCCATACCGGCCGGCAGCGCCGTGGGCTACCTGCTGGGCGGCTTTCTCGGCCAGCATTTCGGCTGGCGCAACGCTTTCTTTATAGTGGCCGTGCCGGGCATGCTGCTGGGCGCGGCGGCGCTGTTCCTGAAGGAAACCCTGGAAAAGACTGAGCGCTCCGAGCATATTTCCTTCAAGGGCTACGCCGCCCTGCTGAAGAACCGCACCTACCTGCTGATCTGCCTGTCGCAATCCATAGGCACTTTTTCCGTGGGGGGGCTGGCGGCCTGGATGCCGTCCTATTTCGTGCGGACCTTTGAGATCTCGGTGGCCAGGGCGGGTTTCCTTTTCGGTCTGGTCACCGTGCTGGCCGGCGTGGCGGGAAGTTTCGGCGGAGGCTGGGCGGCGGACTGGCTGCATAAGCGGACAAGGCGGGCCTACTTTGTGGTGGGCTACATAAGCTTTTTCCTCAGCGTCCCTTTCGGGGCGGCCGCGGTGATGACTAATGATCTTAATACGTGCCTGACGATGATGTTCTTCGCGGAGTTCTTCATCTTCGCCTACTCCGGCCCTTACCACGCGGCCATCGTGGAGACGGTCCCGGTCACTATGCGGTCCATGGCTTTCGCGCTGAACATCTTCATCATCCACGCTTTCGGCGACGCCGTCTCGCCTTTCCTGCTGGGGGTGGTTTCGGACGCGGCCGGCCTGCCCGCGGCCATTTTTATGGCCATGCTCTATCTCCTTCTGGGCGGGGTCACGTCCATACTCGCCGGGGAATATTACAAAAAGGATTTCCACGTTACATGAAGCCCATTTTCGACATCGTCCGGGAGACCCCGGAGCTGCTGGTAGTGAACAAACCGTCGGGGTTGCTGACCATGCCCGCCCGCGGCGAACTGGCCAAGGATAAGCACCTGGTGGGCCTGCTGCACCAGAGTTTCGGCCGGGTCTATGTGACCCACCGGCTGGACCGCGACGCCAGCGGCCTTATAATCTTCGCCCGCACCCCCGAGGCGCACCGCTATTATTCCGGGCTTTTCGAGACCCGGGAAGTGGAGAAGAAGTACCTGGTGGTGGTGGAGGGCCGCGTGGAGGAGAACAGGGGAGAGATAGATAAACCCCTGAAGGAGCGCGGTTCCGGCCGCGTTTCGGTAGTCTTCGACGGCAAGAGGTCCCTGACCAAGTATTCGGTTCTGGAGCGGCTGCGCACGGCGACCATACTGGAGGTCTCCATAGTTACGGGGCGCAGGCACCAGATAAGGGCGCATATGTACTCCATCGGCCACCCTGTTATAGGCGACAGCCTTTATGGCGACGCGGCCAAGCAGGCCAAGTACCCGCGCCTGATGCTGCATTCCTGGCGGCTCAGGTTCACCGACATGGCCGGAAAAACCCGGTCGTTCGAGGTTAACCCGCCAGCCGATTTTATGGGCGTGCTGAAAGTGCTGCAGTAGGGCCGGCGTCGGACATATTCTTGTAAGGCTCGTATTTAAGGCAACCGCGGTTGCCTTTTTTTTGTTTGTAACTTTTGCCGAAAGCCGGCATCTAATTAGCAGGACGATAGTTTCAAGGAGATCATATTATGGCTCTCATGGACCAAAAGACAGCGGACGAGGTTAAGAAGCGCTTGGACGCCCTGGCGTCCGAGGTCAAGATCATATTTTTCAAAGAGACCCTGCTTTGCCAGACCTGCGGGCCGGCGGAGGATTTCTTTAAGGAAGTGGCCGGGCTGTCGTCCAAAGTGAGGCTGGAGGTCTATAACCGCGTCACGGACACGGAGAAGGCCGCAGCCTACGGCGTGACCTTGACCCCGGCCGCGGTAATAGAGGGCGCGGGCGGGGCGCGCGTAAGGTTTTACGGGATCCCTGCCGGGTACGAGTTCGTCTCCCTGCTGGAGGCGCTCAAAAACTCGGCTGTCGCGGTCCAGGAACTCCAGGCGGAAACCCTGGCGGCCCTGGCGGAAATAAAGACCCCTGTGAACATAAAGGTATTCGTAACGCCCACCTGCCCGTATTGCCCGGCGGCGGTGGTGCTGGCGCATAAGTTCGCGCTGGCCTCCCCGCTGATCACCGCCGAGATGGTGGAGGCCACGGAATTTCCGGAGCTGTCCGCCAAATACGAGGTGGAGGGCGTGCCCAAAACGGTGGTCAATGAGAAGACGGGACTGGTGGGGGCGCAGCCAGAATACGCCCTGCTCAAAGCGGTGCGCGGCGCCGCGTCCGCGGTCTGACTTAGTCAGCCGCCAGGGTCATTTCCGCGGTCCTCTCCGTTCCGTCGGAAAGATAGGTTACGGTCACCTTCCGGCCGGGGCCGGACCTTTTCAGCTCCTCCGAGTAACCGCGCAGGTCGTCAATGGGCGCCGCGCCCAGCCTGATTATCACGTCGCCGGCTTTAAGCCCGGCGGCCGCCAGCGGCGAGCCGGGGGCGATCTCCTGCGCCCTCACGCCCTTACCCTGGAAAGTGAAGTCCGGGACCAGCCCGGTGGAGACTTTCCGCTGGCCCGTCCCCGCGGCTGACGGCCAGGGTGTTCCGGACGGGCGCGTAATGAATTCGGCGTTCCCCGCCAGGTAATCTATGATCTCCCTGGCGAGCTCGGCCTGTTTTAATATGCCCGCCGCGTCGATCTTTCCTGGGGTATCCGTCGCCTTGTGGTAGTCCGCCTTCGGGCCGCTGAAGAACTGCACGGCTGGCACACCGGCTTCTATAAAACTGACCTGGTCGCTGGAATCCAGTTCCTGCTTCACCAGGTCATAGTCGCTGCCGGTTACGAAACCGGCTCCCCTGAAGATATGCGCCCATTTGTCGGATGAGCCCGAATTCAGTATAAGTATCTTTCCGCCTTCAAGTCTGCCGACGGTGTCGAAGTTAAGCGTGGCGTTAATCTTGCCCGCCTGGCCCGGGGGCAGCCCAGCGATAAAAGCTTTCGAGCCCAGCCTTCCCTCTTCTTCCCCGTCGAAAGCCGCGAAGATAATGGTGCGGGAGGGCCGGTGCGCGGCGTAGTGCCGGGCCAGTTCCAGCAGCAGGGCCACCCCGGAGGCGTTGTCGTCCGCGCCGGGGTATACCGCCCCGCCCCTGGCCGCCAGATGGTCATAATGCGCGCAGAGGACTATATATTCCTCCTTTCCGGATGAGCCTTCCGTCATGCCCACGACATTAGCCCGCCCCGTCTTATCCATCGTCCGCCTGAATGAATTCCCGGAGAAAGGCTTAAGCCCGGCCTTTTTGAACTGCGAGGCTATGTGTTCGGCGGCCTTTTTCAGGCCGGGCGAACCGGGGCCCCTGCCGCCGGGTTGCAGGGCGAGGATGTTTACGTCGGAGTATATCCTTTCCGTCGAGAAGACCGAAGGGGGCGCGGCCAGCGGGACCCGCGCGGGGTAGCTGCGCGCGGCGGGGGCCTCGGCCCCCGGCAGGTCCAGGGAAAGCGGCGAACCGGCGGCTTTCCAGATGCCGGTGGCCAGGGAGTTCATTGCGCCGTCGAAGACCAGCCAGGAATATTTCCCGTAATGGGGCAGCTTGGCGGCCAGCAGCGGCAGTTTCTCCATGGCGCCGGAGACGATCAGGGCGCCGGAGAATGCAGGATCCGAAGGGTTGGCGGCGGCGAAAACAAAAGTATGGTTTTTGCGCGAAAAACGCCGGTTCTCGATAGTGACCGATTCCTCCGTAAAGCGCGCCCCGTAGCGCTCAAGGCCTTCCTCGAAGGCCGGCGCGAGCCCGTTCTCACCGCCGAACACCCAGTAGGAAGCGTCGGGAGGGAGGGCGGCCGTATCGGAGAGCACTTCCGGGATATTTTCCGGGTCTTTGGCCCAGGCGTCCGCCAGCGCGCGCCAGGGGCCGGCGCCCTCGCCGGCTGGCAGGAAGATGGAGGGCTTCCTGGCGCCCAGCACGCGCGAAAGGGTGGGGGGAGTCTCCAGCGGACCGAGCTTGCGGAAAAGGTCGAACTCCGGGTCTATTTCAATGCGCGCCGGCCGCAGTGGGGCGTTGTAGTGATAGGTCTCCTCCCTGGAATTCATGGTCAGGGTCTTGATCCTGGGCTGGTCTGAACCCTCCAGGTAAATAGCCGCCGGGATCTCCAGCCTGTAGTGGGGGCCGGCCTGCTTCTGCGCCAGCGTGAATTCCAGGTCATAGCCCCGGAGCGCGCGCGTCAGGCGCGCGTTCTCAAGCGCCAGTTCCGGCGCCCCTTCCCGGCGCAGCCACTGGTCGAAGAAAGGCGCCAGGCGGCCGGCGCCGGTGTATTTCTCGAACGCTTTCCTGAGGTCTTCGAACGAGGCGTATTTGAATTTATTGTCCTCATAGAAGCTCCGCAGCCCGCCGCGGAAATTAGCGTCGCCCATGGTCCGCCTCAGCATGTGGTAGAACATCAGGGCTTTGCCGTAACCCACCGCCTCCGAGGCGGAGGAATGCCGCGAACGGAAGCTTGTGAGGGGGAAGTCCCCGCCAGTTCCGACATAATCCGCGTATTTCTGCAGCGTCGCCACTCTGTAATCGGTTCCCTTTCCGCGGTTTTCGGCCAAGAGGTAGTCGGCCAGGTAGGCGGTAAGCCCTTCGCACCAGTTGCCCTTTTCATAGTCCACAAAAACGCCGTTGCCCCACCAGTTATGAAGTATCTCGTGCGGATAGGAGGAATTTATTATGAAGGGCAGGCGTATGACCTTGGGTCCCAGCAGGGTGAAAGAGGGGATGCCGTAACCGGTTTCCCAGAAGTTCTCCACCAGCGCGAATTTAGTGTAAGGATATTCTCCGATAAGTTCCGAGTAGAGCCGTACGTATTTGCCGGCAGCTTCCAGATAATTGTCAGCGAGCGCCCTGTCCGGCGAACGCAGGAAGGCGTAATAGGAGCGGCGGCCGTCCTGCAGCGAGTATTCGGTGTAGGGGCCGCAGGCCAGGTTTATCTCGTCCTGCGGCTCGGCGGCTTCCCAGACGGCGCGGTTTTGCCCTCCGCCGGAAGAGGCGGCCGTCCGAGCGCCGCCGGCGACGGCGATATACGGCGCCGGCAGCAGCGTTTCAAGGCGGTAGGAAACCAGCGTGCCCGCGAAATGCGGGTACCAGCCCGAGGCGCCCGAAAGGTAGCAGCCTTCCCCGGAGATAATGCCCGGTGTTTCTGAAAAACTGCGCGCGTATTGCTCTACTTGTTCTCCCAGGGGGTGGCTTAGCCGGCCCTTGTATTTTAACGTGAACCCCCGGACCGGCTTCCCGGGGACGAAGCGGTAGGTCTCGTAAATATCCGGGGCGGAGGAAAAGTTGGTTTCGTACCCGGGCGCGGTCCCGGCCGGCATAACCTCCAGTCTGCCCGACGCCGCTGCCGGGTTAAGGCCTTTATGAAGCGAGAACACGAACTGCTCGGCCGCCGCCGGGAACGAAACGGTATCCTCGGCTTCTATCGTTCCCGCTTCCGGCGAGAGGGAGATTTTCAGCGAGTGTTTAACCGTCTGCGCGGCCCCGGCGTTGAGGGCCGAGAGGATCAAAAGTGAAAACAAGGTTTTGCTCATAGCTCCCCGCTGCGTATAAAAGTTAATACAATATATTACAACTTTAGAAACGCGCGGTTAACGGCTATGCGGCCTTTAGCCCGCGCGAACCGCGGATACCGGGAGAAAAATATGAAGCACGTTCAGAAAACGGGACTTTTGCTGGTGATAGACGCCGTCGGTCTTTCTACGCTGGAATACCTTATGGCTAATTACCCCGCCAGGGTAAAGCTGCCCAACCTGTCCAGGCTGGGCCTGGGCAGGATAGTCCTGCCGGCGTTCAGAAAAAGGCTGGGCCCCGCCGCCGGCAAGGCCTATGCCGCGCGCGTCAGCCAGGTTTCAGCCACGGCGGACAGCCTGGTGGGGCACCGCGAGATGATGGGCGTTATAGACCACCGCACCTACGACCTTTTCAACGACGGCTTTAGCCGGGCATATCTCTCCGAGCTGGAAAAGCGCATCGGCCGCAAGACCTTCTTCAATAAGATGGCCGGCGGCATGGAGGCCATAGAACTGAACGCCGCCGAGCACGAGCGCACCGGCCGGCCGATAGCCTATGCCAGCAAGTGCGACCCCCTTATACAGCTGGCGATGAACGAGGCCGTGATCCCGGTGCCCGAGCAGCACAAGATAGCCGACACGGCTTTCGCCCTGGCGATGGAAATGGGCATCCCCATAACCCGCGCTATCGCCCGGTCCTATATAAGGAACGAGCAGGGGGAGATAATCCGCACCTCCAACCGCCACGACGCGGTGCTCCCGATAGGGCAGAAAACCCTGGTGGACATCCTGCACGACAATGCCGTCTGGACGGTGGCGGTGGGCAAGACCAGCGACCTGGTCAACACGGCTTATCACGCCAAGGTCAAGCTTAACAAGGAAATCTTTATAGACCCCGCCCTCGGCCTGCGCTTTGTTCATCCGAAGAAAAAGGACACTAACCCTTTTTCAATACAGGGCACCATAAACGCGCTTGTCGCCGCGCACTCCGTCTACCGCCCCAAGGGCACGTTCATTTTCTCCAACCTGGTGGATACGGACAGCGTCTACGGCCACACCCGCGACGTGGAGGGCGCTATCAAGTCCCTTGAGGAAATAGACAGGACCCTGCCGCTGATAGAGAAGAACCTGGCGAAGGGGGACCTGCTGGGCATAACCGCGGATCACGGGATGCAGCACCGCGAGGACTACGGCTACCACAGCAACGAACCGCTGCCCTTCATAGCTTACCGCAAGGGCTTTGACGCTAAGCTGGGCGGGCTGAAGACCGGCCTGCTGCCGGGCCTGGCCGACATCGGCAGCGTGTTCGCCCAGTACTTCGGTCTGCACGCCGAGTATAAGAAGATAGTGAAACTCTAAGGGGCGCGTCCGCCAAGGGGGCCGGAACGCAAAAACAGGGTCGCGCACACCGTGCTTGCCCTTCCCCGCCTCGCCCTCCGCGCTTACGTAAGCGTCGGGCTCCGGCAGGGTTTTGCTAACCCGACCCCCTCGTCGGACGCGCGGGTTGCACATATAAATAAAAAAACCGGGAAGGCCCGGTCTTTTTGTTGTGTTCAGTTCGTTTATTTGTAGTAAGGGTCCACAAAGGCCCGGTAGGACTGCGGGGTGAGGGCGGCCCAGGTATACTTGTTTGCGGCGTTCCACAGCACCCAGCTGTCGAGCAGGTTCAGCCGCGTCGCCAGCAGCTGGGCGCGCACCTCGGTCGGTCCGTAGTGCCAGCCCAGCGAGAAATCCTGCAGGTAAGGGCGCAGCCGCGCGTAACCGGGGCCCATCTTGACCATCGCGTCCTTGAGGCCGCGGTTTATCACTTTATACGGGCTGGCGTTGGGGTTCTTCAGGTTGTATTCGCCGGGGGCGTAATGCGAGGGGTACATCATGGGATAAACGTAGTCGGCGCCGGCGGCCAGGGCGTTGATATCCTGGCCTATGCCCATATCATCCTTGACCGTAGTGGTCAGGCCGAACACGTCGGCCGAGATCTTTACGTTGTAAGGGGCCAGGCGCTTGCGGGCGTAGTCCAGGAAGTCCTTAAGGTTGCGGGTGGCCGTAGCCCGGTTATTGGGCTTAGAGTAGCGGCACAGGGAAGTATTGCCTTCCGACGGGTAGCGGATATAGTCGAATTGGATCTCGTCGAACCCGAGCGCGGCCGCGCGTTCGGCGATGTCCAGGTTATAGGCCCAGACTTCATGGCTGTACGGGTCGGCCCAGGTGGCGCCGTTGCGGCTGCGCCAGAGGTCGCCGTCGGGAGTCTTTACGGCCAGGTCCTTGCGGACCCTGGGGAGTATTTTATCCTTAAAGACGACTATGCGCGCTACGGTATAAAGCCCGGCCCCTTTGAAATCTTTCAGCATGGCCTCCGGGTCGCTGATGGCCGCTTCGTGGGAGTTCCAGGCCCGCGCTTTCTCCACACCGGGAATATAGACTTTTCCGTCGGTTTCCTTGATGGCCACCACGACGGTATTTATTACGGAGTCGGAGATCTTCCGTATAAGTTCTTTCCTGTTCCTGGCCGAGCCGGCGCCCCAGCAGGTGAGGTGTATGCCGCGCACCTGGCGGTCCGCCGCTACCAGTTCCCGGAGGGTAGTGGTGGAAAAAACGGTTTTGGCGGTTTCGGTGGAGGGGACCGCGCCGGCCGAAACGGGGACTGACGAAGCGAGGAGTAAAGAAAGGGCTGTATGGAGCATATGTATATATTTTACAATTTATCCCGAGACTAATCCGTTCACGGGGTGTTATGAAGAATTTAATTTTCCTTTTGGGAGCGCTAATTATGCCGCAGCACATATCCGCGTCGGACACGCTTGTGGTGCATTATAGCCGCCTGGATAAAAATTACCCGGGCTGGAACCTGTGGGTGTGGAATGAAACAGATAAAAAACCCGGCTTTGAGGTTCTGCCGTCGGAGACGGATGCTTTCGGGGCCGTTTATGAGCTGAAGCTGGCGGCCGCCGGGCTCACCGGCAAAAAAACAGGCTTGCTGCCAAGGCTGGGAAACTGGGCGGACAAGGACGGCCCAGACCGCATGCTCCCCGCGGCGCGCCCGGGCGAGATCTACCTGCTGGAGGGCGACCCCGCGGTTTACCAGGCCCCGCCCGGGATCTCCACCGGGGTTACCGGCGCCTACCTGGACAGCCCGAGCGACGTGCGCGTGGCTTTCAACCGGCCGCTCGACCGGGCCTTTATAGAAAAGCAGGCTTTCTATCTCACCAGGGGCGAGAACGCTTTTCAGCCGGTAAAGGCGGAACCCCTCGGGGGTGCTTACTCGCGCGCGGCGCGGCTTACCTTCGACAGTCTGGGGAACCCCGACTACCAGGCGCTCAACGCCGGCAAGTACGAGGTCCATTCCCGCGATTTCAAGCCGGTAAAGGTGGAACTCGGCGACGCCGTATACGGCCGCGCATTCTCCAGCCGGGGGGAGATGGGGATGACCGACGTGAACGGCTCGGCGGTACTCCGCGTCTTCGCGCCTTCCGCCCTGAAAGCGGAAGCGCTGGTTTACGCCACGCCGGAGGCCAAGCCGTCCGTGCACCAGCTGGAGCGCCGGGAGGCGGGCGTCTGGGAAAAGAATTTCGGCGGGCCGCTGGACGGTAAATACTACAGGCTGCGCGTGCGGCAGGGGGGGCGCAGTTACGAAGGCCTCGACCCCTACGCCCGCTGCGTCACCGCCGACGGGGGGAAAGCTCTCATAGGCGCGGACACCACGTCCGTAGCCCCGGGTCCCTCATTCGATCTGTCCGAAACCGTGCTCTACGAGGTGCACCTGCGCGACCTCACGATGGACCCTTTCTCCGGCGTTAAGCATAAGGGTAAATACCTGGGGGCCGCCGAGGCCGGCACGCGCCACCCGCGGTTCCCGGAGGTTGCCACGGGACTGGACCATATAGTCGAACTGGGGGCGAACGCCGTACATATACTTCCCTTCCAGGATTTCGAGAACGGCGACAGCACCTCCTCTTATAACTGGGGTTACATGCCGGTGAATTTCAATTCCCCGGAGGGTTCCTACGCGTCCAGCCCGGACGGCCTGGCGCGCGTGCGCGAGGCCAAACTGATGGTGGACGCCTTCCACCGCAAGGGCCTGAAGGTGATAATGGACGTGGTGTACAACCACACCGCCGAAACACGGGACCGGGTCTACAACTTCAACGCGCTGGCCATGGATTACTATTACAGGGTGAACCCCGACGGAACTTATTCCAACGGCTCGGGCTGCGGCAACGAGCTGCGGACCGAGGCCCCGATGGCGCGCAAATTCCTGGTGGACAGCCTTCTTTACTGGGTACGCGAGTACAAGGTGGACGGCTTCCGGTTCGATCTGATGGGGCTTATCGACGTGGACGCCGTGGCCGAAATTGTCAAGGCGCTTAAAGCCGAGAAGCCGGATATCCTCGTCTACGGCGAGCCGTGGACCTCCGGGCCTACTCCGGCGCGCGGCGTGAGAAAAGGGAGCCAGCGGTCCAGGGGCTTCTCCGTTTTTAACGACAATTTCCGGGACGCCATAAAGGGCAGCGTCTTCTCCCTGGCGGACCTCGGCTACGTGCAGGCCGCCCGCAACAGGGACGCCGTTATGAAGGGGATACGCGGTTCCGTGGACGACTTTACCGACGGGCCTCTGGAAACCCTGAATTACGTGTCCTGCCACGACAACCACACCCTCTGGGACCGCATCGACCTGTCGCTCAAGGACGAGACACTGGAGAACAAGACGCGCATGGACAAGCTGGCCAACGCGCTGGTGCTGACCTCCCAGGGCGTGCCCTTTCTTCACGCCGGGGAGGAGTTCCTGCGCACCAAGAAGGGGGAGGAGAATTCATATAACCTGCCGGACGAGATAAACCGCCTGGACTGGACGCGCAAGAAGGAAAATATCGGTGTTTTCGAATATTACAGGGACCTGGTGGCGCTGCGTAAGGCTCACCCGGCTTTCCGCATGAAGACGGCCGCCGCCGCCCGTGAAAACCTGAAGTTCTATGAGGAACTGGGCCTGAAGATAGAGCCTCCGGCCATTGCTTACCTGCTCTACGGCTACAGGACGGGCGACTCCTGGGGCAGCATGATCGTGCTGATCAATCCCGAAAAAACCGCGCTTAAATTCGCGCTGCCTGTGGGCAAGTGGTTCAAGGCTTTCGACTCCTCCGGCCTTGTTAAGGAGCCTGGCGTCCCGGTTTCCGGCTTTTTCGAGGCGGAACCGCTCTCTCTTACGGTTTTGAGGCTTTAGAGCGGATATGTAACTTCGGCTACAAGTATCGCAAATCACCTTACCTGCCTCTAATTAATTAACTATAATATTAGACGGGAATGAAAAATATTACATGGTCTCTGGCTGTGTGGCTTATTTTTACGGGGGCGCTTTCGGCCTCCGTTCCTTCCTCCGTTCATTTTAACGCCGTTTCCACGGATACCGTTTCAATCTCCTGGACCCTGGACACGCCAGCCTCGGAAACCCCCTGGATGGCGCTGGCCTCCGACCCCTCCTTTACCACCGTTATTTCAAGCGTGGCCGGCGCCTTGGGCGCGCAGACCACCGCCTATTACGGGCTCAGTTCCAACGCCACCTATTATTTCCGGGTCAAGGTCTCCACGGATGGAGATGCGGGCTACTCGACGGTTATCTCTTCCGCCACGCCTGCCGCCCCGCCGCAGGGCTTTGTCCTGTCCCAGGTCAATATAACCAGCGTTACTATGCAGTGGACCGGCGGCAATAACTCCTCCGGGTCCTGGTATTGGGCGGAGGCGTCCATTGACGAAGGAGGCACCGTCAATCCCGTGGTATCGAGCGGTACGGCCCTAGGGGCCGTATTTGTGGGTCTCAACCCGAACAATACTTGGTACCTGCGCGTAAAGACGCTGGGCTTCGGCGGGCAGGATAGCGATTTTACAGGCTATGCCTCGACTGTTACGCTGACCTACCCGCCGGCCTCGGAGGCTTACTCGCTGGTCTCATCCACCGGCCTGTCCATTTTTTGGGACAATAACGGTAACCCCGACGGCACCGTTTACGAACTGGTGGTTTCCACTTCTGCAGGCTTCGCCACGGTGAACTATTCCTCCGTTACCATGGGGAATTATTACGAAGCGGCCGGCCTGCAGCCAAATACCCAGCATTATTTCAAAGCGGCCGCTATCAACGGCTCCGGCCTGCGCTCGGCTTTTACCGTGTTCGCGGCCACAGCCACATACTCATCCGTCCCAGCTCCCAACCCGCCCGGCCTTGGCGCGACGGACGCCACCTCCGTGCTGACCCAGTGGCTGGTTAACGGCAATCCCACCAGCACCGAATACTATGTACAGGCCAGTACGGCGGCCGACTTTACCGGCATTGATTACGGACCGCTTTCCTGGTTTGCCGCGCCGGCTTACACCGTGGTCAGCCTGGAGTCGGGCAGGCTTTATTATTTCAGGGTGCGTTCCAGGGATTTCCTTGGACGGCCCAGCGCCTGGTTAGCGCTAGGGTCAAAAACCACGCTTGCCGGGGCCGACACTACCCCGCCGTCCGTAATAGACCTGCAGGGGGGGGATGCCACCTGGCGCGGGGCGGCCAGCGGCTTGTACAGAGTGGGTTTCTCGGACCTGGGCTCCGGGCTGGACAAGTTCCAGGTGAAAGTCACCACCGGGCCCGTTTTCAGCGGCTCCCTGGTGGCCGACTGGACCGACGCCGTCACTGATCTCAACGCCGCTACGGACTATACCGCCGACTGGGTGCTGCCGCCGGCGGTTTTCGAGGCGATACAGGAGAACGTCACCAGTTATGTCTCGGTGCGTGTTTACGACAATGGCAGCCCGGCCAATTTTACCGTCTACCCGGACGCGTTCTACGTAAAGCGCGACACTACCCAGCCGAACATAACGGACAACGCCGTTTCCCCGGCCGGCTGGCTGGCGGCGGACCCCGGCTCCGTTTTCGACGTGGATTTTAACGACGCGCTCTCCGGGCTTTCGCAGGTGCTCTACAGCGCCAGCAATCAGCCCAATACGGCCAGCGCCAATGTGGTTGCATGGACGGCCGTGTCCGGTTTCTCGCCCGGCCCGGCTTTTACCGCATTGTGGGGCGTGAATTTCGGCGCTCTGGCGGACGGCGCCAGCAATTACATCAGCGTGCGCGCCGTGGACGCGGCCGGCAATACGCGCACCGTCAGCGACGTTTTTCGCATACTTAAGAATACCGTGGGCCCGGCCGTCACCATAACCTCGCCCGCCGGCGCCTACGTGTCCACGGCCACCCTTATCTCCGGTTCGGCCTCGCCTATGAACGAGGCCTCGGCCGTGGCCGGCAACCAGCTGGCGATACAGGAACTATCCGGTAACCTGTACTTTGACGGCGCGTCTTTCTCTTCCGCGGGAGAGGTCTGGCTGGGGGCACAGGGGCTCGCCTCCTGGTCCTACAACTCCTCCACGGTGCCGTTTACGGCCGGCACACAGTACAAGATACTGGCCAGGTCCAGGGATATAAACGCCTTTGTCACCCCCATGCCTTACCCCAATACCATATTCCAGTTGGACCAGGCCGTTCCCTCCGTCTGGCTCTCCACCCCGGCCGCGGCTTCGTCAGTTTACGTCTTCAACGAGGTTTCCGGCACGGCCGCCGATACCGGCGGGGCCGGATTGGCCGGGATAGACCTGTATGTCAAGCGTGTCGCGGACGGCAAGTGGTGGAACTTCTCGGCCGGGAGCTGGGGGGACGTCCCCGTGGCCAGCGCCACCGCGGCCGGCGCGGACTGGGGTTTCTCTCCCGGCACGCTGCTGCGCGGCGCGCTGGCACACGGTCAAACCTATTTCGCCGCCGCCGTTTCCCGCGACGCCGCCGTCCCGGCCAACTCTTCGGCCTTCGGCGCTGTCGGCTCCACTTTCACCTGGATAGATACAACGCCTCCCGAAGCCGTCGCAGTTTTTAGACCCTCCACGGGGACCGCCCCAGGCAGGATAAACCTGGCCTGGGTGTTCCCCGGAGACGATGGGGGAGGTTTCCCGCTGACCTACGGGCAGTTCGCCGTGCATTATTCCACTTTTGCCGGCGCGGTGTTCAGCACGCAGGCGGCGCAGGTTCTCATCTCCACCGGGACCGTACTCCCCGGCGCCAGCCAATATTACACAGTGTCGGGGCTTACCCCCGAAGCCACCTATTACCTGGCCGTATGGACAAAGGACGACGCGGACCAGTGGTCCGGTATTTCCCCGGTCGCGGTTACAGTGTCCGGGGAGCGGCTGACCAATATGATATCCGGAACGGTAAAGACGCCGGCAGGGGTGGGCGTTACGGGTGTTATCGTGGAAGCCATTTCCGCCGACGGCGTCCCGTCCGGCTCGGCTTATACGCAGGACGACGGCAATGGCAGCTACACCCTTGAGAACCTCGACGACGGTTTTTACAGGGTGCAGGCCGTCTGGATACAGGACGGTTTCTCCAGCTCTATAGCCAAAGACCTCATTCCCATGGGCTATGGCGACGCCAACTTTATGCTTTCAGTGGAGTACCAGCTGGCCAGCGTCTCGGGGGTGCTGCCCCTCTCCGGCCCGGCCGGCTTGCGCCCCTTGTCAGCCGGCGGGGCGCGGGCGCAGCTTTGGCAGGGGGGGAGAATGGTAGCCGCCGCCGCGGCCGACGCGGCCGGCCGGTTCGCCATACGCAACCTTATTCCCGGCAGCTATACGCTGCGCGTGGCGCAGGAGGGCGGCGCCTGGAAGACTTTTGATTTGAAGCTCGCCCCGGGCCAGAACCTGGATATAAAACCCCTGGGCGTTCTAATTAAGGCGGGTTCGGTTTACGCCTACCCTAATCCCGCGTACACAAAAATAACGTTCCACGCCGAAACCGCGGTGTCGGCGCGCGCGCGGCTTTCCATCTACTCTGTGGACGGTACGCTGGTAAAGTCAGTCGAAGAGGCGGTGCCGGGCAGCGGCATCTACGAGCATACTTGGAATTTTACCGGCGGAAAACCGGCCAGCGGGGTATATTTCTACAGATTAAAGTTAATGCATAATCTGAGCGGAGAGACCGATGGGACGACCGGCAAGTTCGCAGTGATACGGTGATCAGGAGAAATGCGATGAAAATATTTATATATGCGTTAGCGGCCGTCATTCTGGCCCAGGTCCCGGCGCGGGCCCAGAACCTGACAGGCCTGGGGGCGTCGGTCCATGACGTTTCAGGAGTAGAACGGGCCACGTTTTCCAGCGCGGAATCCGTGACCCTGCGCCAGAGGGTCAGTATAGCGGCCACAAGCGCCAACCCGGTAACCTTCACTTTCAAGATAATCAACCCTGCGGGCGCGGCGGTGTTCGCCCATACGGGGAATTCCGCCCCTGGCACCTCCGGCGGCGCGCAGTCACAGCTGGCCGGCATCTCCATCCCCTCTTTCTATACGGCGCCAGGGCTTTATACTTTCAAGGCTACGGCCGTGCTGGACGCCGAGACCGTGACGCAGCAGGCGACGTTCATGATCTCGTCCCCCAATATCACGCTTATCTACCCGCCTTACGGCGCCCGCGGCCTTTCCGATAAGCCGCTCACCTTCCGCTGGTCGGCCAGCGGGGCCAGCCGCTACCGGGTGACCGTGGCCGACAACGCAGGGCTCTATAATCCGGCCCACGAGGCGGTTAACGCCGGGGAGAGTTCTTATTCCTACCCCGACAACCCCGCGCAGCCCAGGGAACAGCTTGTCCCCGACCAGGTCTACTTCTGGAAAGTGGAAGGCCTCGACGCCGCCAATAACCGCATCTCCGAGAGTAATGTCTACAATTTCTCGCTCAAGTCGCAGGCCTCAACGCAGAGCCGCAACGTTACGGTCGTTTCGCTGGACCTGAGTTCCCCGGTGCTGGATTTTGAGAAGCCGCTTAATTTCAAGGCGGTGCTCTTCAACAGCGGTTCCGCCACGGAGTCCAATATTTCGCTTAAACTCTCCCTCGGCGGCATACCGGCCCAGGATTCGCCGAAACAGATAATCACCATAGCCCCGGGGGAAAAGAAAGAAGTCCCGTTCACGGCCTTCATGCCCTCGGGGCAGGAGGAGGGCCTGGCGGTGGCCTGCGCGGACCTGTTTGACGATAATATGCCGGACAACTGCAAAACGCGCCTGATCTCCAAGAGCGCCGGATTGCCGGCGCTGCCCAAGACTGGCAAGAAACTGAGCTACGAGGAGATGTTCCAGGAGATAATTAAACGCCTGGGGCCGGAAGCCGCCAAGGCGCTTGAGGGCTACACCTTCGAGAACCTCACCTGCGCCAACTGCTCCCAGGACGAGCTTTCGTCCATTATTTCGGCGCTTATCAGCGGAGACGCCCAGCTGGTGAACGCCGCCGTGCTGGATACCGGCGCCGCCGTGACCGGGGGTGCCGCGCAGGCGCAGGCCGCGGCCACTGAAGAGGAGACGGGGCCGGACGAACCTGTTGAGACGAACCTGGAGGTGGCGGAATTCAAAGACGCCACGCCGGGGGAATGGAGCGGCTATACGGAACTACTGAAGGACAGATTTGCGTCCGGCCTGGTCGTATTAAACCGGAAAGAATGGAAAAACATCTGGAAATCCCTCTCGTCCGAAGAGCTGCCGGACGTGGACTTCGGTTCAAAGATGGTGGTCGGCGTTATTTCCGGCGCCAGGGACAGGGCCGAGTCGGTGCGGATAATGGGCAAGCGCAAGACCGACGACGGCATCGCCTTCGACTACTATGTTATAGAGGCGCCCGCCGGAGAGAAGCCCGCGATGTCCGCTTATATATTCAAACTCTACGACAGGACCGAGGAGAAAGCCGAATTCAAGCGGCTGGACGTGAAGAAGTAGGAGGCGGGGCAGAATTTGGTGATATTCTGGGAAGAAAAAATGGAGGATGTATGAATAACGCGATAAAAACGACCGTGGTGGCGGGTATGATCGCCGCCGCGGGGCTGGCGGGTTGGGGGCAGACGGCTTTCTGCGCCCCGAAGGTGAGCGGGATAACCGTGTACACCATGGGGGATGTGCAGGTAAAACGCTCCGGCGAGCGCGGCTACGCTGAGCTTAAGCTCAACGACATGTTATACGCCGGAGACGCCATAAAGACCGGGCCCTCTAGCCGCGTAGGCATAGTTACCAAGGGCGGCGCCGAGGTGAGGCTGAATGAGAACTCCAACTTTGAGATCTCGGCCCAGGGGAAGCTGCGGGAGATGCTGAACCTCTCCGTGGGGCAGCTGTGGACGCGCATGCTGCACAAGATGTCCAAGATAAACGTGCGGACACCCTCCGCGGTCTGCGCCGTGCGCGGCACCGAGGCGGACATAGAGCAGAGGAGCCTGCTTACCGTAAAGGTGTACGAAGGCCACGTTGACGTGCAGAACTCGCTGGGCAAGCAGTCGCTGACGGCCGGGCAGATGACCACGGTGGCCGGGGCCAACGCCGCTCCGGAGGCGCCCAAGGCGATGTCGGGCGGTGAGGCGGGCAAATGGCAGGAGGAAATAAAGGTGAGCGACTACGACAAGTTCCTCAACCTGCTCAAAGAAAGCGCCTCCTCCGGCAAGACGCTGAAGACCTCTGTAAAGATGCCGGACGGCACGGTAAAACAGATAGAGGGCGGCCTGAAAAAGAAGCAGTAGGCCGCTGCTACCCGCCGGGCAGGCCGCCCGGCGGAGCGGTACTGGAGGACAGATGAAAGTTATTGCATTGGCTCTGACGCTGATGACGCTGACGCCGCCGCTTGACGCGGCGCAAAGCCCCGCCGCGCAGTTCCTGAACCTGGGGTTCGGGGCGCGCGCGCTCGGCATGGGGGAGGCCTTTACGGCCGTGGCCGACGACGTCTCCTGCGTTTATTATAACCCCGCGGGCCTGGCCCGCGGCGCGGCGGGCCGCCAGCTGGCGTTCTCCCATGCCTGGCATGTGCAGGATACCGCGGTGTCGCAGGCGGGCTTCATGCGGAGGCCCTACGCGGCGTCCCTCACCTACTTCTCGGCGGGGGAACTGGAAGGCCGCGACGCGGCCGCCAACCCCACCGGGAATTTTACGGCAAGGGACCTGGCGTTCGGCCTCTCCCGGGGCTTGCTGCTGGGCGGGCTGCAGGCCGGCGTCACCGGCAAGGTGATCAGCCAGAAGATAAAGTCCAGCGGGGCCACCTCGTTCGCGGCGGACCTGGGCCTGCTTTATCGTTTCGAAGGGACGCCCTATTCGGTAGGGGCGGCGCTACTCAACTTCGGGACCAGGGTTAAATTCGAAGAGGAAAGCTTCCCGCTGCCGCTGAAGCTCAAGATGGGCGCGGCGGCGGCTTTCAGTTCGCGGCTGCTGCTGGCCGTGGACGCGGAACTGCCCGATTACGGGCAGGCGGCCGCGCGCCTGGGCGCGGAGTACAGGGGGCTGGAGGGGATAGCGCTGCGCTTCGGCTACCGCACCGCCTCTTCCGCCCAGCGGGACGCCATACTGGGGCGGGGCTTCGGAGATTCCGTTACAGGCGTGGACGCGATGTACGGTTTCTTCGCCGGCGTAGGTTTCGAATATTCAGGCTTTAACCTGGATTACGCCCTGTTGCCGTACGGCGACCTGGGCAGCGCGCACCGGTTCTCGTTCGGAGTGAGGTTTTAAGGAACGCCGGGCGTTCCGCCCGGCCGCGGACAGCGAGGGTTGAAATAAGCGCGGAGGCGCCGTAAGGCGCGGGCTCCCGCGGTTATTTGAACTTTTGAAATCCTGTCGTCGGATATTCAGCTGGAGGCGGTCTTATGAAGAAAATTATTTTAACTCTATCGCTCATTATTCTGTGTTCCGGGTGGGCGCGCGCCGGGGCCCTGATCACCTACCAGGGCCGCCTGAAAGAAAGCGGCTCCCCGGTGAACGCCAACAAGGCCTTCACTTTCGAATTCTGCGCCGATCCGGCCGCGGCCGGCTGCGTGGCCTCGGCGGACGGAGCGCAGTCCTTCCAGGTGGCCAACGGTCTGTTTAAATCCACGTTCACCGCGCCGGCGGTGGACCTTGCCGCCGGGCCGTGGTACCTGCGCGTCTCGGTGGACGGGACGCCTTTGGTCCCGCTTGAGATGCTTACGATGGTCCCTTACGCGGTTTATGCCGCCTCCGCCAGCTACAGCGCCGCCGCCGTGCAGAAGACCGGCGATACCCTGACCGGCCAGCTGACCCTGGCCGGGTCTTCCATAACCGTGACCGGCGCGCAGGGTATCTGGACTCCGGCAGTTTCTTTCGCCGGCAACGTCGCTATTTCTTCAGCTTCCGCTCCGGCTTACGGCGGCATTTCCGTTACGACGCACGTATATCTGGCGGCCGGGGCTAAATTCTACGGTGACGGCTCCGGCCTGACCGGCGTCACCGGCGCCAGCGGCACCGACGATACTAAGGTGTCCAAAACCGGAGACACAATGACGGGCCAGCTAACCCTCGCCGGGGCTACCATGACCGTTAAAGGTACACAAGGACTCTGGACCCCGGCCGCCTCCTTTGCCGACAATGTGGTCATCTCTTCAGCCTCCGGCACTTCCTACGGCGGCTTCGCCGTCTCCACGCACGTGTATCTGTCGCCGGGAGCAAGATATTACGGCGACGGCTCCGGGCTGACCGGCGTGACCGGCGCCAGCGGCACCGACATCACCAAGGTTCTCAAGACCGGCGACACCATGACGGGGCCGCTTGCGTTCGCCCTGGACAATAATACGCAGAGCAACGTGATACAATCCGCCGGGCTGTATATATCGACAAGCGGCGCCATCACCACTACAGGCAACGGGACCGGGGCGGTTGCCGGCAACGCGCGCGGTCTGGGAGCGGTGGACCTGCAGACCGCCAGGATGGCCGGTTCGAATGTAGCCTCTGAAAAGTTTTCGGTGATCTCGGGTGGATACTCCAATACAGCTTCAGGTACATACGCCGTGGCGGCGGGCGGCAACGCCAATTCCGCCGGCGGTTCGATGTCGTCGCTGGGCGGCGGCAACAATAATATCGCGTCCGGCATACTTTCCGTAGTTCCCGGCGGAGACACCAATACAGCTTCAGGTATCCGCTCGTTCGCTGCCGGTTTCAAGGCGGATTCTTCCGCCAGCGGCGCGTTCACCTGGGCGGACAGCGAAGGAACCTCGGTACAGAATTCAGCGCAGGACAGGGCAGTATTCAAGACCCGCGGCGGTTTTCTGGTTTCCGGTTCCACCAGCCCGGTCATGACCGGCCTGGTAAACAGAGGCTTATTTGTCAGCGGCGGAGGGCTTGTAGGTGTCGCCACCGCTGCCCCCCAGGCTGCCCTGGACGTTGTTGCCGACGGCGCCGGACCCGGCGTTCAGGCCCAGATCTGGCGTGATAGTTCCGGTGTGGTGGTAGGGTCCATGTCCGCCTCCGGCAATATGATGGCCGTGCGCTACATAGGCGACGGCTCCGGTCTTTCCGGAGTTAGCGCCGCCTCCGCCCCCGGCGACAACCTGGGCAACCACACGGCTGCCACCAATCTTCTTATGGGGGCCAATCAGTTAACCGGTTACGGTACGGTAACTATGTCCTCTTACACCGCCACCAGCGCGCTGGGCCTGGGCGCGGCCAAATTACGGTTTAATCATAATGTGGAGCTTTCCAGCACCGCCGCCGTAAATTACGGCGGTGTGTACGCCAGCACGCATGTGTACACCCCCGGAAATATGTACGCGGCCAAGTTCTACGGCGACGGCACAGGTCTTTCCAACGTGTCGGCTTCCGTAGTGCCGGCCGCCGGCGTCGCCTCGGGCGTTCTGGGCGCTAACGTGGTAGCTTCTTCGGTGCCTGCCGTGAACATCGGCGTGGGAAAATTGGGCGCGCAGGTGCTGGCGTCCTCCGTGGCTGTCGGTTCTGTTTATGACGGAGCAATTATCGGTTTAACTGCCTTTAAGTTGTCAGGGCCTTTACCTCCTTTGGACGGTACCGCTTTGACCGGCGTAACCGCCCTTGGGGCGGTACAGAAGACCGGCGATGTTATGAGCGGCCAGCTGACGAACACATCCAGCGTTACCATTACAGGCAATGGTGGACTTTACGGCCTGCAAGTTTCGTCCAATGTGTTTCTGGCAGGCACTTTATTCTCAGCTAATGGCAATGTTGGAATAGGTATCTCAAATCCCACGTATAAAATGGATGTTAACGGCCCGTTAAGAGGTACGTCCCTGACCGCCGAAAGCGGCGGGATGTACGTCAGCGGGACCAGCACTCTTAATGGCCTGGTCTACGGCACGAAGTACGCTGATTATGTTGATGGCTCATATTTCTTCGACGGTGACGCGACAGGGACCGGTTTAGCTTTAGCCGGCAGCGTCGCCGTCGGCATGTACACTCCGGCATATAAAGTTGATGTTATCGGCGGCGGGCATTTCACCAGTTCTATGACCGTTGACGGCAAATATTACGGCGACGGCTCGGCGCTTACCGGCGTGATTTCCACCAGCGCGGTCGCTAAAGCCGGCGACACCATGACGGGCGGGCTGACGCTGGCCGGTTCTACGCTGACCGTGACCGGCGGTAGGGCTTTAGTGAGTTCACTGGGGATCCAGCTTGAAATGATGACCGACGTTGGCGGTGGATACATATACACGGTGGGTGGACACTACCTGTATTTGGGAACCGGACAAACGAATAGAATGTCCATAGACCCCACCGGCAATGTTGCCATTAATAAATCCCCGGCGAACTACCGCCTGGACGTTGGCGGCGATGCCAATATCGACGGGCAGTCCATAGTGGGCGGCACGCTGACCGTCAACGGCAATGCCTTTTCCGTGGGCGGTTCCACACTGGTGGTTAAAGACGGAAATATATTCGCTAACGGATATATGCAGGTGTCCGGCGGCATGTATTTAACCGGAAGCTCGACGTTCACTTCCGGCGCTTACTTCACAGGGGTAAGCAGCTTCAGCGACGTGGCGAACGTGTATTACGGCGGCGGTAATGCCGGACAGGTGCTTAAAAAAGTGGCCGGCGGCGGCATGGTGTGGGCCTCCGACCTGGATGGGGCCGGCGAGATGACTGGCACCCCGCGGCAGATCGTTATGTTTCAGACCGACGGCAGCGGCGGAATGGACTCCCAGCTGCAGCAGGACGCTAACGATGCCGGGATAACGATGTTAACCGGCTCATCCATGACCATACTGGGCAACGGAGCGGACGGCCTGGGCGTGAGCGGGGCGACGAAACTCAACGGCAATACGTCCGTGCTCGGCGCCAATACATTTACCGTGGGGACCGGCCTCGCCTCTTTAGGCGGGGGTGTGAACGTCGGCGGCGACGCGGACCTTAACGCCAAGGTCAATGTGGACGGTACGGCCACGTTCATGTCCAGCATGACGGCCCTGGGGAACACCCAGTTTGGCGACGCCGTTGCTGACACGCATGGCTTTAACATGGCGCCCGAGGCCGAGACGGCGGTGTCTATAGCGGGCCAGCCCGTGTCCGGCGACTTCGCCGTTAAGTTCTACTCGGGCACTGCCCTGATAGGCGGCATGAGGAAAAAGTAAGGGCTATATGAAAAAAACCATATCATTAACGCTTTTGCTGCTGTGCGCCTTAGTTGCGGCGCCAACCCTTCGCGCCGCGGATAACGGCACGGAGTTCTTTCTTGAAGACGACCTGACCGTTTACGGTGCGCAGGGTACGCAGACCGACCCGGACGTTGAGATAAAGGGATTCAGCGTATACGGGGCCACTCAAACCGCGCCGGCCCTGCAAATACCGGTGGGCCCCGGCAATATATTCGTGAACGGCTATGTGCAGGTATCCAGCGGCATGTATGTGGCGGGGAATTCAACTTTTACATCTATTTCCGCCATTACATCCATTGACGCCGGGCAGTATCAGATAAACGGAACCAGAATGCTGGCGATATTGGGCGGTACCGGCAGTATGGCGGTGGGGGCGACCCCGACGTTAAATACCGGGAATCACAATTCCTACCTGGGCATGTATGCGGCGGGGTCGGCTACCGGGGGATATGATAATTCTTTTTTGGGCTACTTCGCTGGAAGCGCCAACAATTTAGGTGTGATGAATTCATATTTAGGGTCCGAATCTGCGCGTTACAGTAAAACGGGGTCCGGCAACGTGGCCGTCGGCTACAGGGCCGGCTATGGCGTGGTGGACCAGTCGTTTTCCAGCAACACCATGGTGGGTTCCCAATCCGGCATTGCCCTGAGCACCGGCAGCGATAATACCCTTATCGGCTTCCAGGCCGGCGCCAATCTTACCACCGGCGGCCGCAACATCGTTATCGGTTACGGCCAGGGCGCGGCGTCCCCGGCAGGTTCCAACGGGCTTAATATCGGCGGCCTGCTGTTCGGCGACCTCTCGTCCAGGACCGTAGGTATCTCCACGCGCGCGCCGCAGGCCGCGCTGGACGTAGTATCCACCGGGACGGCTTCCGACGTTTACGTGCAGATCTGGCGCAATTCGGCCGGCACTATAGTGGCGTCCATGACGTCTACCGGCTTTTATTACGGCAACGGTTCCGGGCTTACCGGCGGCTCCGCAACGGATGTCACCAAGCTGCCATTGACCGGCGGCATGCTGAGCGGTCCGCTGGAGGTGGGGAACAACTCCACCATGACCGTGGCCGGCAACGCTTTCAGCGTAGGCGGTTCCACGCTGGTGGTCGCAGCGGGGAAGGTGGGTATCGGCGTATCCGCGCCCACCGCTTTGCTGGACGTGCGCGACATTACTGCCGCTTCCGGTTATGTGCTGCGGGTGGGCGCGGGCGTTTCCACGGCGCTGGTGGTGACCACCGGCGGCATAGTGGGGGTGGGAACCACGCTCCCGTCCACTATGACGGTGTTTCACGCTCATGCGACAGCTTCGGACCACGCTGGCGGGGCGGAGGACGTTACGGCCGGTCTTATGGGCACGGTCCGGGCTTACGGCACCGGGGCGGAGGACGCTGCAGTCGGCGGTAATTTCAGGGCGGAGGCGGACGGGGTGCAGAATATCGGCCACCTTGCAGGGGTATACACGGTGGTGGAGCGCACCAGCGGCGGCACCGGCACGGTGGCCAGGGCCATCGGGCTCTACGTGGGAGACATTCGCAATTCCGAATTCGGCACCGGGAGGATAACCGACACTTATGGCGTATACATAGGCACGATGTCCACCTATAACCAGACCAACGCGCCTTATTCCATATACGCCCTCGACCCCGGCGCCAGGTCGTATTTCGCCGGCAAAACCGGGTTCGGCACGGCCAACCCGCAGTACGCGCTGGAAATTTCCAGCGCTGCCGGCAGCAGCGACCCTATGCTGGTAGTTTCCACCGGCGGCGTCACGGTCTTCGGCGTGAAGGGCAACGGCGAGGTCTACACCTCCGGCAAGTTCATCGGAGACGGCTCCTCGCTGTCAGGGATAACGGCTGCGGACAATACCAAACTGCCGCTCTCCGGAGGCGTACTCTCCGGGACGCTGTCCGTGTTCTCCGATACGGCGACGATGCCTACTGATATTATCACAACCGGGATAATCATCTCTACTGGCGGCGCCATACAGACCACGGGGATAGGCCATGGCAATATCCCCGGTGATTCTCGCGGCTTGGGGGCGATAGACCTGCAGACCGCCAGAAACACAGGCTTACAGGCCGCAACCGGTTTATATTCCGTTATAAGCGGCGGGCGGGAGAACAAGGCCTCCGGACCTTATGCTGTGGTTGGCGGCGGCATCGGCAACAGTTCATTGCTGACCGCCGGCTTTGTGGGCGCCGGCATGTATAACAGCGCCGGCGGAAATGAGGCCGCGGTGGCCGGCGGCAGCGGCAACATAGCGAGTGGAGACTCGTCGTTTATCGGCGGGGGCATGAATAATCGGGTCTCCGGCCAGTACGGAGTTGTAGTCGGGGGATATCAAAATGTCGCGGAGCAAGAGCATTCGGCTATTGTAGGCGGGTGGCTTAACACGGCTTCCGGCATGGATTCTTTCGTGGGCGGGGGCAAGTCTAACCACGCCAACGGTTCATACTCGGTTATACCGGGAGGAGCCTTCAATTCAGCGACAGCCGCGTATTCTTTCGCTGCCGGCTTTAAGTCCAGCTCAACGGTCATGGGCTCTTTCACCTGGGCCGACTCGCAGGGCGTGGAAACTATTAATACGGTTCCCGACCAGGTGATGTTCAAGGCGGCCGGCGGCTTCTGGGTATCCACCGGCACGGTTCACACCAACCCCGGCCTGTTCGTGGACGCAAACAATAATGTAGGCATCGGCACGGACACCCCCGGCGTAAAACTTGAAGTGACTGGCGGGGCCATAAAGGCCGCCGGCGGGCTCATCCTGGAAACAAGGACTTCCGATCCGGGCGCCCCCGTTATAGGCCAGACGTGGATCAGGGCGGATATCCCGTGACCGGGAAAGGCGTGAGCAACGGAGGCCGAAATTAATATGAAAGTTATACGGGAACATGCCTGCCTGAAAAAAATGACTAAAGATGACGATTGTTATGTGAACGCATCGCTGTCAGAGCGGGTTGGGTTTATCTGGGAATTAACAGAAGAGTTATGGTCGTTACAGGGGAAAGCTTATGTTGAACGAAGATTACAAAGAAATATTACAAATCTTATTGCAAAACGAGGTTAAACTCCTGGTTGTGGGAGCTTATGCCATGGGTGCGTGCGGTTATCCCCGCGCGACAGGCCATACGGAACAAAGAGGCCACCGGGCGGGACAAAGACAAGCTTGATGTTAAATATTTGCGTGGGGAAAAGAATAAATTATGAAGAAAATGACAATGATCAACAGGTTTCTGGGAATGTCTTTGTTTTTTTGCCTGGCTAATTATGCGTTTGCGGAGGACGCGGAGGTAAAACTGAATTCCAACGACGGCTCGACCGGCTTTATAATCCAGGATAAAGACGCCGCCACAGTCTTTGGTACGGATTCCGACGGGAATACCGTCATTAAGGGGACGGCGGCCGTAA
>DMXM01000011.1:37790-60697 GCA_003482905.1 Elusimicrobiota bacterium | reverse complement strand
CATTAAGGGGACGGCGGCCGTAATAGGTTCGGGGTTTTCAGTAGGCGGTTCCACGCTTGTGGTTAAAGGCGGGAACGTCGGCATCGGAACGGCGGTGCCGGCCGCCACTCTGGACGTGAACGGGGGGCTAAGGGTAGGCAATTTCACAACCGCGGCAAGGCCCGCGGCGATATCCGGCAATAAGGGCACTTTTATATTCGATACGGACCTGGGTAAGCCTTATGTGTCGAATGGAACGGTTTGGAAACCGCTGGACAGCGATTTTGACAGCGACGGCATAACCGACGCTATTGATATTGACGACAACAACGCCGCCGACGCCACCGCTACCGCGGCCGACGCGCTAGCCGGCAAGACATTCTATGCCGGGGGCGGCAGCAAAACCGGCACAATGCCCAGCCAGACGCTCAGCGCGGCCAACGACACCGTAAATGCGGGCTATTATGCTGCCACAACGCTGTCGGCGGTGGACACGGACCTGGCTGCGGCAAATATAAAATCAGGTGTGGCCATCTTCGGCAAGGCGGGTACTTTGGAAACCGCTCCGCCGGCGCCGGCCGTGGGCGGAACCTGGCTGCTTGTTCCGGGAGATGCGACCCTGGGGACCAGGGATTTTTATGTTCAGAAATACGAAGCAAAGGATGTCGGCGGAGTGCCTACATCACAGCCGTCCGACACCCCCTGGGTATTAATTACGCAAACGCTGGCAAAAACAAAATGTACGGCCCTCGGCGCCGGCTATCATCTGCTTACAATGGAAGAGGCGCAGACTATATCAAGGAACATAGAGAATGTCGGCTGGAACTGGACAGGCGGAAGTGTGGGAAGCGGCGGCTTATGGCGCGGGCACTCCGATAGTGTTCCCAATAATACTTTAGCGGCGGATATAACAGGTGACCCCGATGATGACCCTTATGTGGGGACGGGGAACGTGACCCCGTCAATTGAAAGAAGGGTGCATCAGCTCTCTACAGGCCAATATATCTGGGACTGGTCGGGAAACGTACTTGAGTGGTCGGAGATGACCTGCTCGGGCGGAACGGGAACCGGGCTGTGGGATACTACAGCCGCGTGGCAGGAGTGGACCGTGGCGGCTTTATCCGACTATGAAAAAGGCAGGGCCGGCCCGGCGGGGGCTTATACAAGCGCTCAGAATGCCGGTAAGTATTATGGCTGTGCCGCGAATGCAAATGTAGTAACCCGGGGCGGCGGCTGGATCAGTGGTGTGAACGCCGGAATCTTCGCCTTCCAGGCAGCCGTCATCCCGTTGGACTACTACGACAATCTGGGGTTCCGCTGCGGCAGGTAGGAACGATACGGAAGCCGGGATCTTTGTGAAAAGGCGCCAGGCGCCTATTGATAGTGGAATAAAATTATGAGGAAAATAACGCTGGTTGAAGGTCTTTTGTCCGCGTGTCTCTTTTTTTTCGCGGCTAATTATGCGTTTGCGGAGGACGCGGAGGTAAAACTGAATTCCAACGACGGCTCGACCGGCTTTATAATCCAGGATAAAGACGCCGCCACAGTCTTTGGTACGGATTCCGACGGGAATACCGTCATTAAGGGGACGGCGGCCGTAACAGGTTCGGCTTTTTCAGTGGGCGTTTCCACGCTTGTGGTCAGAAGCGGAAACGTCGGCATCGGAACGGCAATGCCGGCCGCAACGCTGGACGTGAACGGGGGGGTAAGGGTAGGCAATTTTACTACCGCGGCAAGGCCCGCGGCTACCCCGGCCAATAAAGGCACTTTTATATTTGACACGGACCTGGGCAAGCCCTATGTGTCGAACGGAACGGTTTGGAAACCGCTGGACAGCGATTAAGGAGCAAGGCGTAAGCGGCTATGCGGATACAGGCGAAGAAAATCTTATCGGTGGTTTGGCCGGCAATGGCGCTTTTGATATTGCCGGCTAGCCGCGCTTTTGCCGATTTTACCATCAACAACGCCACGGTCACATTCAATAACAACGCCGAATTCAGAACCTCGACTATTACTATCAATGCGGGCGGGGTGCTGGGCGGCGGCAGCTCCAAAATAAGTCTTTCCGGGAACTGGGTGAATTCGGGCGCGTTCAACGCCGGGACGTCAACCGTCGCTTTTGAAAATTCCGCCTCTTCCTCCGCTATTACTGGGAACACCGCCTTCTACTCGTTCGTTTGCGAGGCGGCCGGGAAAACAATTAGTTTCGCCGCCGGCTCAACCCAGGCTGTAAGCGGTTCTTTCCTGTTGACCGGAGCGGCCGGGGATTTTATTAAATTAAGATCCTCCGTCGATTCCGTAAAATGGTATATAGGTTTCCCAAACGGCCCGCAAGCCGTCAGCTACGCCGATATAAAAGATTCCAACGCGCTTTTAAATACCGTCGCCTGCCCGGACTCGCTTAATTCCGGCAACAACAACGCCAACTGGCTATTTACGGACAGCATCCCTCCGGGCGGGGTGGCTGACCTGGCCGCCGCCCTGGACGGCGCCGGCGTGCGGCTTGACTGGCTTGCGCCGGGCGACGACGGGACTCTCGGCATGCTGAATAATTCCACCTTTACCATCCAATATGCCACCTATACCAGCGTGGCCTGGTCCACTTCCTCCGCGCAGATAAATATTTCCACTACCGGCGTGAACCCGGAAACCAGCCAGTATTATACGCTGGGCGGTTTGTCGGGTAATACAACTTATTACTTCCGGCTGTGGACCAAAGACGACTCCGGAAATTACAGCACGCTATCAAACGGGGCTACGGCGCTGACATTGATCGACACCCCGGCGGCTATTTACTTTGACGAGGTATCCACCGGCTCCATAACGGCCGCGGCTTATGCGCCCACGCCCGCTTTCAGCGGCCTGGATATCGGCGCCTCCGGCGTAAATATATCCACCGCAAGTTTATATCCCGCCTGGCGCAGCGGCAACAAGTGGACGGCAAGAGCGTTGATGCCTACCGCCCGCTATTATGCCTCGGCGGCGGCTGTGAACGGCAGAATATACGTAATGGGCGGTCAGGGCGGCATGCAGAATGAAAACCAGGAGTATAATCCGGTGACATATTCCTGGGGGACAAAAGCCGCAATGCCCATTGCGCGTAACGTCCACACCGCGGCGGTTTTAAACGGCAGGATATATGTTATCGGCGGCAATGGTTCGTCTCAAGGTAATGATGAATATGACCCGGCAGCCAACACCTGGGCGACAAAAACGCCAATGCCGACGGGGCGTTACGGCCTGGCCGCGGCGGCCGCGAACGGCAGGATCTACGCCATAGGCGGCTATGGCCCGGTTGGCACCAATGAGGAATACGACCCCGTAAATAATAGCTGGACTACAAAAACGGCTATGCCCACCGGGCGCCAGTATTTAGCGGCTGCCGCTGTAAACGGCAGGGTTTATGCCATAGGCGGGGACGACTTCCAGCAGAAGAACGAGGAATACGACCCTGTGGCCAATACCTGGGCGACAAAAGCCGATATGCCTACGCCGCGCTCATATCTGGCGGCCGCCGCTTTGGGCGGAAAAATCTACGTGCTGGGCGGCAGCGGCGGCACAAAGAAAGAGAACGAGGAATATGACCCGGCGGCCGATACCTGGGCCTCCAGGGCGCCGATGGCCACCGCAAGCTTCAGCCTGGTTGCGGCGGCGGCGGGCGGCAGGATATACGCCATCGGCGGATTTGACAGCGCTACGCTCAATACCAACCAGGAATACGACCCCGGCACGGCTTACAAGTTCGCCGGCCTGATGCCCAACACTCAGTATTCGTTCAAGGCAAGGGCGCGTAACGCCAACGGCATTGAAACCCTGGAATCCCCGGAGGTTTCAACATTTACACTGGCTGCTGTGGCCGGCCCGCAGAGCGTGTCAACGTTCACAGCGGTGTATGTTTCAAGCTTGACGGTCAACTGGTCTTCCGGCACGGCTATGGGCGGCTACAACGCTTCCGGCGCGGGTTATCTTGTGCAGGCTTCAGTATCCTCAACAAGTTTTAATCCGGTCATTGTCTCATCCCTGACCTATAATTTATGGGCCGGCCTCGACGGCCTTACAGGAACCGTTACATATTACTTCAGGGTGAAAGCCGTCAATAATATCGGCGTGTGGGGCGATTACATGGTGCTGGGTTCTACCGCTATGAAGGGCTATATGGGAACCCCCACCGGCATATATTTCGACAGCATATCCACATATTCAATAACAGCGGCGGCCTACGCGCCTACGCCGGCTTTCAGCGGTCTGAATGTCGGTTCATCCGGCATGAATATAGCCAAAGGCGGGGTTTATGCCGGCTGGTGGAGTGGAAATAGATGGACCACTAAATCTTCGACGCTATTCACAGCGCGCCGTGGCCTTGCTGTCGCCGCGGTGAACGGCTGTGTATACGCGATTGGCGGTGTCGGGCCTTTGGCGACCAACCAGGAATACAACCTTGTGGCCAATACCTGGGCCACAAAGACCGCTATGCCCACGGCGCGCCAATTCCCGGTGGCCGCCGCGGTGGGGGGCAGGATATATGTTATGGGCGGCGCCGCCGCCTTGAACACGAACGAGGAATATAATCCGTTGACCAATACCTGGGCGACAAAAGCTCCTATGCCAACGGCGCGTTACGCCCAGGGGATGGCGGTTGTTTCCGACCGGATCTACGCCATAGGCGGCTATGCCAGCGGCGCTATTACCGCAAATGAAGAGTATGACCCGGCGGTAGATGCCTGGAAGACAAAGGCGCCTATGCCTACGGCGCGTTATGAGCTAGGGGCGGCAGCCGTCAATGGCCGGGTCTACGCCCTGGGCGGCAGGACGTCGACCGTCGGTTTTAATACCAACGAGGAATACGACCCCGCGGCCAATGCCTGGACTTCCAAAATGCCTATGCCTAGCGCGCGCTATGGCCTGGGCGTAGCCGCTTTAGGCGGAAAGGTATACGCCATGGGCGGATTCACAACCGTTTCTACGGGCGTAACCCAGGAATACGACCCGGCTGTCAATGTCTGGGCGACAAGAGCCAATATGAACGTGGCGCGTTATTGGTTTCAGGCGGTAACGGTCAGCAGCCGTATATACGCCGCAGGCGGTTATACAACCGTAGATGTAAATACTAATGAGGAGTACGACCCCGGTACGGTATACAACTTCACGGGTCTGACGCCGAACACCCAGTATACATTCAAAGCCAAGGCGCGCGACTCCACCGCAGTTGAAACCGCCGAATCCCCGGATGTTTCAACCTATACGCTGGCGGCAGTAGCCGGCCCGCAGAGCGTGTCCACCTTCACGGCGGTATATATATCCAGCCTCACGGTTAACTGGTCCTCGGGCACCGCGGCCGGCGGTTACAACGGTCCGGGTGCTCAGTACCTGGTGGAGGCTTCCGTGTCCTCTACCAGTTTCAGCCCGGTCGCGGCCTCGTCGTTCACTTACAATAATTGGGCGGTATTAGCGGATATCGGCGGGAATGCCACAACCTATTACTTCCGCGTGAAGCCGCTTAACAATGCCGGTATATGGGGCAATTATCTATTGCTTGGGTCCACCTCCATCGCCGGGGCGGTGGAAACCCCTACGGCTGTTTATTTCGACGAGGTCTCCACCGGTTCTATAACCGCGGCGGCCTACGCGCCCACGCCGGCGTTTACAAATCTGAACCTTGGCGCTTCGGGAATAAACATAGCCAAGGACGGTTCTTACGCCGGCTGGCGCAACGGCAATGTCTGGACGACCAAAACAGTGATGACCACGGCACGGTCCGGCCTAGCCGCGGCGGCCGTGAACGGCAGGATATACGCCATGGGCGGCGTTACCAATCTGACTACCAATGAGGAATACGATCCTGTGGTCAATGCCTGGAAGTCAAAAGCGCCGATGCCCGGCGGCGGCCGGCAGTATCTGGCGGCTGCGGCAGTGGGCGGCAGGGTATACGCCATAGGCGGACAGAATGGGCTTAACGTTAACCAGGAATACGACCCCGTGGCCAACACTTGGCAGTCAAAAGCCGTAATGCCGACGGCGCGTTACGGCCTTGCGGCAGCGGCGATAGGCGGCAGGATATACGCCATAGGCGGCTATGCCGCCGCTGCTACAGGCATCAACGAGGAATACGATCCCGCGGCCAATACCTGGGCGGCAAAAACATCAATGCCTACCGCGCGTTATTATCTGGCGGCGGCAACCGCCGGCGGCAGAATATATGTTATGGGCGGCACGGGCGGCGTTGCGGCAAGTGAAGTATATGATCCCGCCTCTAATTCCTGGGCAGCAAAAGCGGCAATGCCGACGGCGCGCTACAGCCTTGCTGCCGCCGCGGTGGGCGGAAAGATATACGCTATAGGCGGTTATACAAGTGTCGCCGTGACCGCCAACGAGGAATATGACCCGGCAGTGAACGCCTGGTTCTACCGGCCCAGTATGACCCTTGGACGCTATAGTCTGGCCGCAGCGGCGGCGGGGGGAAGAATATATGCAATAGGCGGTGTCGGCGGCACTAATATAACCAGAGAATACGACCCGGGTACGGCGTATAGGTTTACGGGGCTTACTCCCAACACCCAGTATTCTTTCAAGACCAAGGCCCGCAACGGCGCCGGTATTGAAACATATGAATCACCGGTTTTTTCAACTTACACACTGGCAGCTGTCAGTCCGGCGCAGGAAGGCCCTGCCTTCACCGATGTATATAGCTCAAGCCTGACGGTCAATTGGTCTTCCGGTACCATGTTTGGGGGGTATAACGCCCCCGGGGCGCGGTACCAGGTGGAGGCGTCGGTATCGTCCACGACCTTCAGCCCGGTTATCGCTACTTCGGTTACCTATAATATCTGGGCGGGGCTTGGGGGTTTTACAGGCAACACCACCTATTACTTCAGGGCGAAAGCCGCTAACAACCTTGGTGTCTGGGGTGATTATCAACTGATCGGCTCCACAGTCGCTGGCGCAATAGAGACACCGGCGGGCATATATTTCGACGAGATCTTCGCGGGGTCCATAACGGCCTCGGCCTACGCGCCTGCGCCGGCTTTTACCAACCTAAACATAGGGGTTTCAGGCACAAATGTGGCGCGCGACGGTGTTTACGCCGGCTGGCATGGCGGAAATAAATGGACGACAAAAACGGTTATGACCACGGAGCGCTACGGCCTAGCTACGGCTGTGGTCAACGGCAGGATATACGCCGTAGGCGGATCCCCAGCCGCCAACGAGGAATACAACCCGGTCACTAATTCCTGGGCGTCAAAGGCGGCGATGATAACGGCCCGCAATTATCTTGCCGCCGCCGCGGCTGGCGGCAAGATATATGCGTTAGGCGGCACCGGCGGCGCGACGAACGAGAACGAGGAGTATGACCCTGTATCCGATAAATGGCAGGCAAAAGCGGTTATCCCCACGGGACGTTCTGGCCTGGCCGCCGCTGCGGTGAACGGCAGAATATACGCTATAGGCGGCACCAGCGGTCTTAATGTGACCCAGGTATACGACCCCATATTAAATACCTGGGAGACAAAAGCGGTTATGCCGACAGGGCGCAACTTCCTCGCCGCCGCGGTGATTGGCGGCAAAGTATACGCCATTGGCGGCCTCAACGGCGCGCAGAATGAAAACGAGGAATATGACCCTGCAGCCGACAATTGGATAACAAAGGCGCCTATGCCCACCGCGCGCTATCAGCTTGCGGCGGCCGCTGTTGGCGGCAAGATATACGCCGTAGGCGGCACAGGCGGCTTGAATGTAAACGAGGAGTACGACCCTGCGGCTGATGTGTGGGTTCGCCGCGTGAGTATGCCCACGGCGCGGTATGATCTTGCCGCTGCAGCATCCGGCGGCAGGGTCTACGTTATTGGCGGGTATGGCGCAGCACGGAACGAGAACGAGGAATACGACCCGGGTACGGCGTATGTGTTTGCCGGGCTTACGCCCAACACGCAGTATTTGTTCAAGGCTAAGGCGCGTAACGCCAACGGCTTTGAGACCTCTGAATCTATTGAAATTTCAACCTATACCCTGGCGGCTATAGCCAAATCCTCCGGGCCGACGCTCACCGATGTGTCATCTTCCGGCATTAAGGTCAACTGGTCCTCCGGGACGGATGCCGGCGGCTACAATGGCCCCGGCGCCAGCTACAAGGTCCAGGCCTCTACCGCCCAGGTTTTCTCCAGCGTCAGCGTTTCTTCCTTCCCGGTTTACGCTCTCTCTTCCGCACTTTCTCCTTTGCCTGGCAACAGCACTTATTACTTCCGCGCGCAGGCATATAATATAAACGGCGTCACCGACGGCTCCTGGCTGGTGCTGGGGTCGACGTCCACATTAAGCGCGCCGGCGGCCGACGTACAGGTAGCCGGCGTTTATGTGACGAGCATAACGGTAAGCTGGACGGCTTTGCCGCCCGCCCCTCAAAGCGACACCTGCGAAGGCTATATCCTGCAGGCATCCACGGCGTCTGATTTTACAGGAACGGTGTATTCCTCGACTACCCTCTCCATAGGCGCTTCGGCCCTGACGATCAGAAGATTGCTGACAGAAACTACATATTATCTGCGCACCGGAACGCTGAATTGGAACGGTACACCGAATTATGTTTCGGCCGGCTCTACGGCCACGCTGCCCGGTATTTACTGGATAGGCGCGGACGGCGGGGACTGGAACGCTCCCGGCAACTGGAGTTCGGGCCATGTGCCCATGTCCGATGAAACGGTGATAATAGACGAGACGCTCTCGGTTATGAGCTATTCCAGCAACCCGGCGGCGGCTTTCACGTCTTTACAGCTGGGAAATGCCGGCGGGACAACAAACCCGGTACTGCGTCTCTCCACCGGCACGGCCTGGGACGGCGGAGATCTTGTTCTCTACGGCGGCGTCACGCTGCTGCAGAACACCACACAGCAGTTGCGGCTGGCCTCCCTGACGATAAATCCGGGCGCGCTCATAACGCACACTGCCGCCAGCGTGGGAGCCGAGTCAGCCGCCGTAAATATTTACGTAGCAGGCGACATGGACCTGGTGGCCGGCGCGGCGATAAACGCCGACGGGAAGGGTTATGCCGGAGGCGCCGCCGGGCTCGACGGCAGCGGCCCCGGGTACGGACGTGGCCAGGGGGTGGGCGACGGCAGCGGCGGCGGTTACGGCGGTGCCGGCGGGGCCAGCAATATAGGCGGATTACCCGGAGGCGCCGTATACGGAGAACTAGTTGACCCGCCTGAAGCCGGCAGCGGCGGGGGCGGTGGAGCGTATGCCGGAGGAGGGGGAGGCGGTTCCGTGCGGCTGGAGGTCGCCGGAACGCTGAATATCGCCGGAACCATATCGGCCAATGGGAACAACGGCGAGGGCCCCGGCGCCGGCACCAACGGCGGCGCCGGCAGCGGAGGCGGAATAAGGATAGTGGCTGGGAGTCTTGCAGGCATGGGGCTTGTCCGGGTCAACGGCGGAACAACGTCCGGCGGCAGCGGGGGAGGAGGCGGGGCCGGCCGCGTCTGGGGGGCGTCGCGTCTTTCCAACGGGACGCTGCAGGCCAATGGCGGCGTTGGTTTCACAGCCGGCGTGACGCCTTATGTCGATTGCGGCTACCGCATTTTTGACGGTGCGGCGGTGCACGTTATAGCGTGCGAGCCGCTTGGTACGCTTACTTCGCCCATGAGGACAAGGAAGGCGGCCGGGAATTACGGGGTATTGCTCGTTCCCACCAGCGACCCGGAGGCGTCAAAGCAGCGAGTTCAGACGGTTTCCGGCACAAGATCGCTGCGCAAGTTTTAAGGCGGTCCGTATAGTATGGTGGAACGGTTTGTTTTAAATGTACTTCGCGAATTAAAGTTTATATTATATTAGGTCTTGTTTCCGGCAGGGGTTGAAAGATCAATTTATGAAAAAGGCGTTTGCACTGATATTCCCGGTTCTGTGCTTTGTGGCACAGGCGCAAATATTGATTGCCGCCGATAACGGCACGGAGTTCTTTCTTGAAGACGATCTGACCGTATTTGGCACAGGCGGCACCGCCACTGACCCCGACCTGGAGGCAAAAGGCTTCTCGGTCTTCGGCGCCACGCAGGCCGCCTATATTGGCGTCTCTGTGGGCCCGGGAAATATAGTGGTTAACGGCGTAATTTCGGTATCTTCCGGCGCATACTTCGCCGGCAGTTCTACATTTACCGCCGCGCAGAATATATTCGTTAACGACGGAGCCGTGGGGCAGTTGTTGCAGAAATCGGCCCCGGGAAACCTGACCTGGGCCAGCCCGGCCTCCCTTGGCGACGGCCTGGGCGGCCATGTGGCAACCATGACCTTGTCGATGCAGGGTTTTCCTGTTCTGGACGCCTCAACCGTTAACGCCAGGTCTATTGCGGTAGGCGAGGGGGTAATGGTAGGCGCGCAGATCTCGGCGCTGATAAGGCCGCCTTCGCCGAATTACGATTATCTGGTGTATGTGACCACCGGGTTTTACCCCGATGCTCCAAGCATGGTGGTTTCAAGTACCGGTTATGTGGGGCTCGGTACCGCTTCGCCAGCGGAGAAACTGCATATTAACGGCGGGGGGATCAGGGCCTCAGGCAGCGTTTCCGCCGCGGCCTACCAGATAGCCGGCAGCACGGTGCTGGCGATACTGCCTGGAGGAAACAGTTTAGGTGTAGGTGACGGGGCAGGAAGGGCAAATGCAGGAGCATATAATTCATTTATAGGGTCGTGGGCCGGGTACAATAACACCACAGGGCAAGGCAATTCATTCGTGGGGGCTTTTGCCGGCAACTCCAACACTACGGGTGTGAAAAACTCTTTCATGGGGCACCAATCCGGCTCCCAAAATACCACAGGTGAGTTCAACACTTTCTTGGGGGGTGGCGCCGGTCTCAATAACATCACGGGGACAAATAATACTTTCGTGGGGTATTCCGCCGGCATCACCAACAAAAGCGGTTCAGCTAATGCTATATTCGGCGCCGAAGCGGGTAATGGTACGGTCGATAATTCTTTCTCCAGTTCCACACTTGTGGGGTATCGTACGGGTTATGGGCTTAGTACTGGCAGTGATAACATCTTCCTTGGTTTCCAGGCCGGCTATAGTGTTACCACAGGTACCGGGAATATTGTGGTTGGTTACAGCCAAAATACCTCCGCGCCGGCCGCCAACAACGAACTTAACATCGGCGGCGTGCTGTATGGCAATCTGGCGGCAGGGACCATAGGCGTTTCCACGCGCATGCCGCAGGCCGCGCTGGATATAGTCTCCACCGGCACGGCAACGAATATTTACGCGCAGATCTGGCGCAATGCCGCGGGCGCTGTGGTGGCCTCCATGACCTCCACCGGCCTTTACCAGGGCAACGGTTCCGGGCTTACCGGTGTAGTTGCCACCGACAGTTCCAAGGTGGCGAAAACCGGAGACAGCATGACCGGGCAACTTACGGCCTCTTCTATAACGGCCACCAGCGCGCTGGGCGTTTCGGCCGATAAGCTGTGGTTTAATCCCAATGTCGAGATCAGCTCGGCCACGGCGGCTTATCGCGGCGGGGTTTACGTGTCCAGTCATGTTTATTTTGCCGCCGGTTCTAATATCTACAACATCAGCACCATAACGGCCGCCGGGAATATATCGGCCGCGCGCTACCAGATAAACGGCAGTACCGTTCTGTCGGTATTGTCGGGCACCGGGAGTTTAGGCGTGGGCGACGGAGCTGGCAGGATCAGCATCGGTATCCGCAACACGGCTGTGGGCTCAGGGGCGGGTTACTCCAACACTACGGCCAGTGACAACACTTTTGTGGGGCATCAGGCCGGCTACAACACCACCGTGGGCGGGCAGAACAATTTTATAGGGTATTGGGCCGGTTACAGTAATCTCACGGGGACTAATAACACATTTATCGGCATGCAGGCCGGGTTAAGCAATACTATGGGGACATATAACGTATTTTTGGGGAACCAGGCCGGGCAAAACAACATAGCTGGGTTCAATAACTCATTTCTCGGCGTATACGCAGGCAATAAAAATACCACGGGGACTAACAACTCGTTCGTGGGTTATCAGGCGGGCCAAAATAATCTGACAGGTTCGGCTAATGCCATACTCGGCAACGAGGCCGGTTCGGGCGTATTGGATAATTCCTTCTCCAGCTCTACGCTTATCGGTTACCAGGCTGGTTTTAATCTGGTCGCCGGCTCCGCCGATAATATTTTCCTTGGTTACCAAGCTGGTTACGATGTTACCACCGGTACGGGGAATATTGTGATCGGCTACAACCAGGACACACGGAACCCCGCGGCGAATAACCAACTGAATATAGGAGGAGTGATCTTCGGGGACCTGTCGGCCAGGACCATAGGTATTTCCACGCGTGTGCCGCAGGCCGCGCTGGATGTTGTGTCCACTGGGACGCTGGCGAGCCAGTACGCGCAGATATGGCGGAACTCGGCTGGGACAGCTGTGGCGTCCATGACAGCCACCGGCAGATTAAGCGGCGACGGTTCCGGGCTGTGGAACGTAGCGGCCACCGACCTGACAAAAGTTTCAAAGACCGGCGATAGCATGACCGGACAATATACGGTCCAGGTCGGCACATTTACGCTGACGGACGAGGATATGTTCTTCTCCGTGCGCGGGGACGGCAGTATTATTTCCACCGGGGTTTATGCCGCGGGAAGCCCGCTTCCGACTTCGGGGCCGGGCGTACGCTTTATGTGGTACCCGAGCCTGGCCGCTATACGCGCCGGAGGCGTGTCCTCTAATCAGTGGGACTCCTCAAATATCGGCGCCTTCTCGGTTGCCTTCGGTTACAATACCGTGGCCAATGGCAGTTACGCGTCCGTGGTGGGCGGCTATGGCAACCAGGCGATCGGGCAGATGCCGTTTGCCGGGGGCGGAGAGGGAAACAGGGCGACGGCGGATTACACGGTTGCGACGGGCGGCAGGTACAACGTAGTAAGCGGCTCTAACTCCGTGATAGCCGGGGGCGCGTATAACCTGGCGCAGGGTACGTCCGCGGTGGTAGCCGGCGGAGAGAATAACCAGGCCTCCGGCAAATATTCAGGCGTTCTGGGCGGTAACGGGAACCGCGCTCAGGGCTTTTATTCCGCAGTTCCCGGCGGTGCGCATAATTCCGCGGCGGGGGCATATTCATTTGCCAGCGGTTACCAGTCCACCGCGGCCGCCAACGGCACTTTCGCCTGGAAGGACTCGCAGCCGGACAGTATCGTAAATGATATCCCCGACCAGGTGATGTTTAAGGCTAGGGGCGGGTTCTGGGTGTCCACAGGGACGGTATACGGTGCGCCGGGGCTTTATGTCAGCACCAACAACAATGTGACTATAGGTATGGCGGCGGCCCTGCCGGCGCGGCTGACAATAATAGAACCGAACCCGCAGCTTTACTCGGGGAACTCCTATCTGCTTAAGGTGGGGACCAATGTAGCCGGCGACATGCTGAGCGTTTCCACTGCCGGCATTGTCAGTATGGACAGGCAGTCCGTGGTTATAGCGTCCATGAGCGCGACTATGACGGCGCTGCCGCCCACGACTTGGTCTATAATCACGTTCAATGCCATAATCAGAAATACACAGAACGAGCTGATCGGAACCGACTTTATCGCCAAAACCCCCGGGCGATACCTGGTGACATTCATCGGCCATTTCTATGCCGGGACGGGCGGGGCCAGGGGTATAGGCATAGCCCTGAATGACGAAATTGTACCAGAGAAAATGGCCACCGCCACCTGGGTTTCCGGTCTGCCCACGGCGCTAAGTCTTTCTCATGTGTTCAGCCTGCAGGCGGGAGAAGAACTGCGGTTTAAATTTTACACGGCCGAGGGAACAGCGATGCTCGACCCGTTCGTGACTATAACCAAGATTAATTAGCCTGAAGCGAGTAGTGTTCAAAGGGAGAATGTGTATAAGTTAGCCGTGGCGGTGCTGCTGTTGCTGGCGCAAACAGCCGCCGCGGAAAATAAAAGCGCCGGTAATATCACCGTCCTCGGGGATTCGTCGGAATTTTCTTCCGGCAGCCTCGGGGCGGCGGGGGGGCTTTACGCCCTGGACGGCGCCTTTGCCGGCATGGCATACAGCACTTCGGCGGCCGGCGTCCTGGACCTGGAATCCGGTTTTTACTCTAAAATGGTAGTCGCTCCGGCCGGGCCCGGTTACGGCGGCGCCTCCACCGGCGGTTACGGGCTGGCCTGGGGCGGGGCCAATCCCACCGGCACTAAATACGAAATGATGGTTTCCACCTGGGCGCAGGCGGAGCCCTATATGGCTTATTACACCACCGACGCTAACGGCTACCCGGTGGAGAACCTCGCCCCGAACACAAGTTTTTACAACTTTATATTCTCCAATTATATGGAAGGCGACTATTCAGGTGCGGTCTCCACCACCGCGGTAACGCTGGCCGTGGCGCCCTCCACCGGGCCTTTTACGCTGGAGGACGCGGGGCACAATACCATAAGCCTTTCCTTCGCCGGCTTCGAGAACCCGACGGCTGTTTCCGGTACGCCGTGGGGAACGGACGCGCTGGCCATGCCGGCCGCGCGTTACGGCCAGGCTTCGGTGGTTTACGGTTCGCATGTTTTTGTTTCCGGCGGCTTTAACGGCGTTTATTTTTCCAGCGCCGTTTACCGCTGTGAACTGGGCCCGGGCGGGGCGTTGACCGCCTGGGAACCTGCAGGTTTCCTGCCCGCGGCGCGCTACGGCCACCAGCTGCTGGCGGTCAAGGGCAGGCTTTATTCCCTTGGCGGCTATGATTCGGCCGGCTCCCATGCAGAGGTGTGGTCCGCGGATATTTCTTCCATCGGCGTCGTCGGAGACTGGTCGGCCGAGGTTCCGCTGCCGGCCGCCCTGTATTTTCACGCCGCCGCGGTGGCCGGCGGCAAGATCTATGTCTCAGGCGGTTACACCAGCGGTTCCGGCGTACAGGGCGCCATTTACAGGTCCCTGGTGGGGGACGACGGCGTGCTGGGCGCCTGGACTTCCCCCGACACCCTGCCCGCCCCCAGATATTCGCATACCATGACCCTTGTTTCCGGTAGGCTGTATGTGGCCGGCGGCCGGGACGGCGCCGCCGCCAGAAGCGAGGTCTGGGCCACACAGCTCGACGGCGACGGCGAACTCCCCGCTTCCTGGACCGAATACACGCCTCTCCCCGCGCCCCGCTTCGGCCACGCGGCCTTGGCCGCGGCGAACCGGCTCTATATGATCGGCGGCAGCAACGGCAGTTCAGCGCAGGCGCATGTATTCCAGTCGGCCGTCCCGGCCGGGCTGGCCGCGCAGGCGCCCTGGCAGGCCTACGAACCGCTCCCATCGGCGCGGCAGTTCCCGGTCTCCGCGATCATCGGGGAAAAGCTTTACGTTTTCGGGGGATCTTCGGGCGCTTCCGCGCGCGGCGAGATATTCAGTTCCAATATTTCGGGGACGCAGTACCTCGTTGAGGTTTCGCCCAACGTCTCTTTCGCTTCGGGCGTCAGGTCTTCTGGGTGGACGAGCAGTCCCGCTTTGCGCGAGGGCGGCCTTGAGCCCGGCCTGCAGTATTATTTCAGGGCTAAGGCCCGCAACTGGACGGGGATAGAGACCGCCTACAGCGCGCCCGGCTCCACCATAACCTACCCCGCCCTGCCCATCGCCGCTCCCTGGGCCGGCGTGGGCGTGGACTCCGGTACAGTAAACTGGCTGGCCAACGGCAATCCGGCCGGTTACACTTACGAGGTCCTGTACTCGAAGTTCTCCGATTTCTCGTCGCCGGCGTCGGTGCAGACTACCGGCAACTCCTATGACCTTGTTGGCCTCCTGCCCACCACCACCTATTATGCCAAGGTCCGCGTTCTCAACGCTTCCGGCCGCAACACCCGTTACGTGGAGTTGCCGCCGCAGCGCACCAGCTTTAACCCGGGCCTGGATATCTCCAGCCCGACAATCACCGGCAATCAGGCCGGCTTTGCCGACTGGAAGGGAACGAACACTTTCGGTTGCGACGTGGACTTCGCCGACGCGGGCGGTTCAGGCATACAGAAATTCCAGGTGCAGGTGGCGACGGACTCCGGCGGGGCCGCCGGCATTGTGGCCTTATGGACCGACGCCGTGACGGGGATAAACCAGGACGCCTACACGGCCGACTGGACCATCCCGCAAGTGGTCTGGGAGCAGCTGCCCGAGGGCGCCTCCAACTACGTATCGGTGAAGGTTTTTGATAATTCCGGGAACTATGAGACGTTTACCGATCTATTCTCGCTTATCAAGGATACGACGCCCCCGCTGGTAGCCGTCACATACAGCCCTCCCGCGGTCTGGTACACGGAGTATCCCGGCGACGTGACCGGGCTGCG
Organism: Elusimicrobiota bacterium; assembly: GCA_003482905.1. Taxonomy (GTDB): domain Bacteria; phylum Elusimicrobiota; class Elusimicrobia; order Elusimicrobiales; family UBA9959; genus UBA9959. Next base: position 44,422 of record DMXM01000011.1, on the reverse strand, counting down.
CTTCGGCGACGCGTTGGCCGGTCTGGCAAGGGTGCAGTACAGCGCCAGCGCCAGCAAGCTCTTCGCGGACGCCGCGGTGATCCCCTGGACCGACATCCCCGGGCTTACCCCCGGCGCCACCTGGTATCAGCCGGTTCTCACCTATAGCTTCGCGCAACTGGCCAACGCCGCCTCCAATTATTTCAGTTTCCGCGCCGTGGATATTGCGGGCTCCACCCGTACGCTGGTGGACGCTTTCGGCATAGGCAAGAACGTAAGCGGGCCGGTGGTGACCATCTCCACGCCGACGCTGGCTTTCCTCTCTACGTTCACCTGGCTTTCCGGCAACGCCTACCCCACCAACGCCCACGCCGTACTGGGTACGGAGGTCTCCCTGCGCGACATGGCCAGCGGCCTTTATTACAACGGCCTGTCTTTCCTTTCCGGGTCGCGTGTCTGGGTTGACGCCGCCGATATCGCCAGCACCTTTACCCTTACCCTGCCTAATCTGCCGCTGGTAAGCGGCAGGCAGTACCAGGCGGTGGCGCGTTCCTCGGACGCGGTGGGGGATTATTCCCAGGTGTTCGGTACCTATACGTTCACCTACGATTCCCTGCCGCCGTCAGCGCTCGTCATCTATCCCGCCGACGGAGGCGTAGCTTATTCCGCCGCCTCCATCAGCGGCACCGCCGCGGACGCCACTTCCGGGATAACCTCCGTGGAGGTGACCCTGAAACGGCTTTCCGACGGTAAAGGGTGGAAGAACAGCGTATCCTCCTGGGATAGCGTCCCCGAGCCGCTCCAGGCCGGCACCACGCCATACTGGACCTGGAACTTCAATCCCTACTTGCGCGACAGTCTGGCCAGCGGGGCGTCGTATTACGCCAGCGCGCGGGCCGTAGACGGCTCCGGTCCGGGGAATTCCGGCGCATTCAATATTGCAGGCGCAACCTTTACCTATGTGGACGACACCCCGCCGCCGCCCACAGTGACGCTGACCGCCGCGCAGGGCGCCGTCAGCGGCTCCATCACTCTGTCCTGGCGCACCGCCGGAGATAACGCCGCCGCCGGCTATCTTCTGAACGGAGCTTATAAGATCGCCTATTCTACGTTCGTCGGCGCGCCGGTCTCCACCGCCGCGGCGCAAATCGCCATAGCCACGGCCACGCTTGCCGCCGGCTCCACCCAGTTCACGTCCGTCACCGGGCTCAACCCGTCCGCCTCTTATTATTTCACGCTGTGGACCGCCGACGACGCGCTTAACTGGTCTCCGGCTTCCAACGAGGCGGCCGGCACTTCGGGCGCGCCTGACACCGGTTCCCTGAGCGGGCGGGTGACGGACGCCTCGGGCAACCCGGTCACCGGCGTGCTGGTGGAGGCGTTGGACGCCGCGGGAGCCGTGGAAGGCAGCGATTATACCGATATCTTCGGCGATTACTCCATCCCGGCTTTGAACTCGCTGTACCTTACCATACGGGCCGTCTGGGCCGCGCAGGATATAGAGAGCTCGGTTTCCAAGGACGGCATTCTTAATGGCTCGGCCGGTGTTAACTTCAGCCTCAGCATAAGCTATCAGTTGGCCAGTATTTCCGGCTTCATTCCGGCCAATTACCGGCTTGCGCGGACGGTCAGGGCCGCCGGTTTCTATACCACCCGCGAGGTCAATACCAAAACCAGCGGGGCTTTCGTCGAGATCTACCGCAAAGGCCGCCGCATCGGCGCGGCCTTCGCCGACGAAAAGGGCGCGTTCTCCGTGCCCAACCTCCTGCCGGGCACTTACGGCCTGCGCGTCTATAACGGTTCTGAATACAGCAGGATGCAGACGGTAAAACTTGCGCCGGGGGAGAATTTGGTGTTCACCCCCAAGTGGGTGCTGAACAAGGACAAGGTCTACGCCTATCCGAACCCGGCCAATACTGTAGTGAATTTCCACTTTGAGCCGGTTACGGTAGCCTTCGAGGCCGAGATCGAGGTGTTCGACGTCTCCGGACGCCTGGTCAAGAAACTCAATAACGTTTCCAATGATACCGTGGTGGGCGGTTCATCAAGGAAGATCTCCTGGGATATGTCCCGCGAGAATGTGGCCTCCGGAGTCTACCTGTACATATTGCGTCTTAAGGACTCCGCTTCGGGGGAAAGCGAAAAAATTGTAAAGAAATTTGCGGTGATACGCTAAAAAACAAGGTTCAACCTCGATTAAAAAACAAAATGAAACTAAAACGCCTCTTCAATGCCCTGCTCCTAACACTGCTTCTTGGAGGCCTGGCCAGCGCCCAGGACAGCGTCAGTCTCCAGTTCACCGTGGCCGCCCCGGACCCGGTTATGGCCGGCGACGAGGTGCGGCTGCAGACGCTGGTGGTCAACACCGGTTCGCGCGCCTGGCCCAAGGGCAGTTACTACTGGGCCGGAGAGATCTACACTCTGGAGGGGGAGAACAGGAAATTCCTGGCGCAGACCGAAACCGTTTCTCCGGCAGAGGACGTGCCTGCCGGCGCGGCGCACGGCGTGCAGATACCTTTTACCGTGCCCGAGACTATTCAGGGCCGCCGCCTGCTCTACCGGCTTTTCCTGGTGAAGGACGGCAAACGGCTGCTTGAAACCGATTATAAAGGCTTCCAGGTGATAGAAAAAGAATTCCGGCCGCCGCCGCCGCAGGACTTCAAGATCGGAGGCGACATAACCTTCAGCTACAGGAATTCGAGCGGCGACGGGTGGGACAACCACCAGGGCATAACCTCGGCCAATCTCGTGGGCAAGGTGAAGCAGTCGTCCTTCCTTTTTAATACCTATATCGTTCATACCTACCACCGGCCCATAACCCCGACGATAGTCCTGTTAAACTACTATGCGCCCTGGGGAACGCTGAGCGTGGGCGATATCTCGCCCAGTCTTACGCCGCTGTCCATGGACGGGCAGGGCATGCGCGGGGTCTCGTTCGAAAGGGCGCGGGACCGGCTTTCCATAACGGCGCTTATCGGCAGGATAGTGGCCCCGCTGGAGCCGGGACCCTCGAGCGGGGGCAGGTTCGCGCGCTACTCGGGCGGCTTTAAGGCCGGCTGGCAGTTTACCCCGGGCCTGAAGATCTCGGCGGACGCGGTGCTGAGCCGCGACGACGAGCACTCCATTACCATCAGCACCACGGCCATCACCATAAAACCGCAGCAGAGCGTGGTTTACGGCCTTAACGCGGAGTGGCGGTTTCTGGGCAATTTTATGCTCAACAGCGACTACCAGATGAGCTCCTACCGCGCCGACCTCAACGCGCCCGACGCGGCGGCGGCGGGCAGCGCCTGGAAGCAGGAGGTGAAATACAAGGGGGCCCTTCTGACGGCGCGCACCGCGGTGTCGCGCATAGATCCCAAGTTCTCCTCTTTCGCCAGTCCGTCCGTGATCGCGGACCGGATGGTGCTGGACGGGGAACTGGGGCTCTTCCCCGCCGATTGGACCACCTTCACGCTGGGGTATAACAAGTACTCGGACAACCTGGATAAAGACCCTTCGAAGACGACGACGGACCAGGCCCAGACCACCCTGGGCAATACCCTGCGTTTTCCCACCCAGACCATGCTCAATACCTCCCTGATGACCACCACGGCCAAAGGCAAGCCTTCCGCCGTTCAGGACAATAAGACCAATACGGTGAATTTCTCGGTGACACAGCCCATAAAGGCCCATACGCTGAATATCGGCTACCAGATGAGCAGTTTTACGGACAATACGCGTCTTTCTCACGACCTGGATTCGGCGCTTATCTCCTTCAACAGCTCGTTCCGGCTTACGCCGCGGTTCTCGATGTCGGCCGGCCTTGTAAATTCCTCCACCAAGGACAAGATAGATTCCACCACCGGCAAGAACAACAGCGTCACGGCCAACTTCTCGTATTCCCTGCCGCGCCGGTCCATGGCTTTCCAGTTCTGGACCACGCTCTCTTCCACCAAGAACGATTCCCTGATCTCCCCGGCCGATTACGGGTCGGTTTCCCTCAACCTGGAGACCGTCTGGGTAAAGAGCCAGGGGTCCCGCTTTACTTTCGGGATAGGGGCGCTTACAAAGACGGACAAGCTGAACCCCGCCGCGGATTCAAGCGAGGTCAGCCTGCTGACAAGATATAATTATTCGTTCTAGGATCTTTTCTTCGGGCGCCTGGGGGCGGTTTGGGGCGGGGCGGCTTCATCAAGGGCTTTCAAATATTCTTTTAGCTGGTCATCCTCGGGGGAGAGCTTGACCGCTTTCTGCCAGGCCTGGCGGGCCTGGGGATAATCCTTCAATTGCAGGTAGACGGAGCCGGCCCTTTTAAGGGCGGTCACGTCCTCCGGTTCCAGGCGCAGTACGCCTTCCAGCTCTTTGGCGGCAAGGTAGAACTTGGAATCGTAGATATTGTGCAGCGCCAGTTCTTTCTTGTGTTCGAGTATCCCTACGTTCTCGGGTTTGCTGTCGTTCAATTTAAGCTGGGGGGCCTCGTCTTCCAGGACCGCCACCAGTTTGCGGATAGAGGCTTCGGCCGGGGCCAGCTCCCCGGCGTAGCGCAGCGCGTCGTAGGCGAAAGGCAGGTCCTCTTTTTCTCCCAGCCAGGCCAGTATGCCGTCGCCGGCCGCGTCCCAGTGCTTGGCGGCCGTGGGTTTTCTGGGCAGGATCGCGGCTATCCCGCGCAGCTGCTTCTGGACTTTCAGGTAATAGGGGTTTGTCGGGTCCGTGGAGAGAAGTTCCTCCAGCTTCACCAGGGCGTCGGAGTAACGGCCTTTTTCCAGCAGCCGGTTGAAGGCCGCTTTGAGGTTTACCGAGGAGCCCGCCATCTTCTGCCGGGCCTCCTCTATCATATTGCGGGCGGTAACCTGTTTGGGGTCGGAACGCAGGATCATGTTCCAGTATTCCATCGCCCTGGGATAATCGCCGGCGAGGTAGAAACCGAAAGCCTTGTCGTAATGTTCTTTGAGTTCCGACGCCTGCGCGCTGACGGCGGGCTGGGCTGCAGCGGAGGCGCAAGCGAGGAAGGCGGTTATTAAGGCGGCGTAAAGCTTCATGATTGGTTGTCCCCTTTATCGATGGCGCCCTGGCGCATAATGATCATCTCTATCCTGCGGTTCTTGACGCGGTTCTCTTCCGTATCGTTGGGCGCGGCCGGGCGGAATTCGCCGTAGCCGAACGCGGTAAGGCGGGCCGGCACCACGCCTTGTTGGATCAGGTACTCGATGACGGAGAAAGCCCGCATCAGGGAAAGCTCCCTGTTGGAGGAGAACTTGCGGCCCAGCATACGGGCCGCGTCCGTGTGGCCTTCCACCACCACCTGGGAACCCATCTTGATCAGGCTGGCCGCCACCGGGTCCAGGACATCGCGGGCCGAATCTTTCAGAGTGGCCGAGCCCGAGTCGAAAAGTACGGGGGAGGCGAAAGTCAGGCGAATGCGGGAGGTGGTCACTTCTATGCCCAGCGACCCTTCCTGGATCTGCTGTTTCAGTTCCTTCTCCACCTGTTGTGTGACTCTCATTTCCTTGAGCTTGGCCGCTGCCCCTTTCACGCCCAGCTCTTTCTGCAGCGCCGCGATCGCCGACTCGTAGTCGGATTTCTTCATCTGGAACGAGAAGACGTACAGCGCCAGGAAAAGGATGACCAGGCAGGACATCAGGTCCGCGAACGGCACCATCCAGAGCTGCGAGTGGTCTTTTTTGTCGCTCATTTTCTTGAAACTATTATTTCTATCCGGCGGTTCCTGGCCCGGCCTTCCGGCGTGGTATTGGGGCCCACCGGCCGGTACTCGCCGTAGGCGGCGGCGATAAGGCGTTCCTCGGGGATGGCGTAGGTCCTGGCCATCAGACCGACTACGGCGTCGGCCCTGGCCGCCGAAAGCTCCCAGTTGGTGGCGTAATCCCCGGATTTTACCGGGACATTGTCGGTATGCCCCTCCACGATGATATCGTTGGGGAGGCGGCCTATCACCCGCGCCACGGCGCCGATCACTTCGGAGGAGGACCGGGTCAGTTCAGCTTTGCCCGAGGAGAATAAGATAGGGGCGGCGATGTTCACCTTGATCTGCTTATCGGTGATCTGCACGTCGGCCATGTCCTTCATGCCGGCCTTATAAAGTTCTTCGGCCAGTTTTTTTGCCACGTCCTCTTCGTTGAATTTCTGTATCACCTTGTCCGCCTCTTTCTCCTTGGCGGAAACCTTCTTGTCCTTGTCGAAGCCCGACATGAAGATGTCCTTGGCTTCGCTTTCGGGCTGGATATTGAAGACGTACAGTATCAGAAAGAAAAGCATAAGGTTGGTCATGATGTCGGAAAGGACCACCAGCCACAGCGGGTTCTCCGCCGTCTTATGCCCTGAGTAGCGGTCTATGAAAAACTTCATTTCACCGCTTTAGCCTTGCGCCGCAGCGCCAGGGAAAGGTAGCCCTCCAGCTTCTTGGAGACCAGCCAGGGGACGTCGCCTTCGTAGATGGACAACACGCCCTTGGCGATTATTTCCCGGCTTAGGATGTCCTCGTCGGAGTAGTAGCCCAGCTTGCTGGCTATCGGCAGGAACAGGAAGTTGGCCGAGAAAATGCCGTAGAACGAGGCCGTCATGGCGATGGCCATGGACGAGCCCATCATCTGCGGGTTCTGAATATTGCGCAGCACCTGCACGACGCCGATCAGCGTGCCCAGCAGGCCGAAGAT
>DMXM01000011.1:0-37655 GCA_003482905.1 Elusimicrobiota bacterium | reverse complement strand
GTTGGTCTGCTGCTGGTGGCGCAGGCGGGTCGTATTAATGTCGTGTTCCATGCGTTCGCGCAGGATGTGGAGGTCCACCCCGTCAACCATCATCTGTATGGCGTCGGTCAGGAAGGCGTGCGGGGAGGCCCGCAGCTGGCCCGCCAGGGACTCTATCCCGTTCTTCTTGGCCATCTCGGCGAACGCCACTATGGAACGTATCAGGTCGGAAATGGGCGGGCGCTTGGGCGGGAAAAGTACGATCTTTATGGAAGAGTTGGTCCATTTGAGGGCCGCCCAGGGGTAGGAGATCATCACCGAGCCCAGAGTGCCCCCGAATATGAGCACTATCGCTTCCCAGTTGAGCAGGAATCTTAGCATGCCTCCGGCTGAAAGTACGAAAACGATGACCCCTATTCCGATCATCGCCCCGAGTAATGTCATCAAGTCCATGTGTGTTTACCTCTTTGGTCCGGGATCAGGGTTTGGGGGCCGCGGCGGGCGGTTTGGCGGGTGCGGACGCCGGCTGAAGCGGCACCGGGCCCGGCGCGGGCTGGGGCTTCGGGCCAAGGGCCGGCTGCGGTACGGCTCCCGCGGTTGCGGCCGCCGGTTTTGCCGCGGCGGACGGGGCCGGATGAGCCCCGAGCGTTATAAATCCCTCTTTAATGAGCTGGCGCAGCGCTTCCAGCACTTTGGCGCGCTCGGCCTTGTAGGCCTCCGCCGGCATGGCGCGGGTAAGGTCGAGTTCCTGCTGAAAACGCTCATTCATGCCGCCGGAGAGCTTCGACAGGAAGGCGGCGGCGTGGGGCGTTCCTTTCAGGGCGGCCGCCAGTACGCGCATGGGCAGGCGCCGCGCCAGGGTTTGGGCCTGCATCTGGTCGAGCCCGGCCAGGTCTGCGATCTTCACAATAGAGGCGTTTATCTTCCTGGACATGGCTGGGTCAAGGCGGCCGAAGGCCGAGAGTGCCTTTTCCTGGACGGCTTCGTCCAGGCCGCTGAATATGTTTATGGCCTTGTCTTCGCCGCCGACCACATAGTCCAGCGCCGCGAGGACTTCAGCCTCCAGGGTCTTAATGCGGCTTTCCGACATCAGCGTAACCTTGGGCAGGGCGGCCAGGGCCTCCACGCTTCTCGGATAAAGGGCCTCGGCCAGTTTCGACGCCAGGTCGGCCGGGGCGTAGTTCAGCACTATCGTGAGGTCTTCCAGCGGCCGGGACTTCAGGATAAAGGCCAGGCTGGCCGCGCTGCCGGCGTTAATGAACCAGAACGGCGGCTTTCTGCCGTCGGTGGATTGCTGAAGCGTCCGCGCCGCTTCCGCGGCCGTGGCGGGGGCGTTCTTCTCACGCTGTTCAGGGCGGTATTCCTGCTCCGCGCCGGCCGAAGAGGCTGCTGCCGCCTTGGTGCTGAAAGCTTCCACGAAGGCCCTGGCGCTTTTTGAAAGCGGGAACAGGAAAAAGAATACGGTAAGAACGGCCAGCAGCGCCACCACGATTATCCAGACCATGCTCCAGAGGTTGGGGGGGAGGAAAAGGTCGGAGAAGGCCAGCGGGCGCGTCTTGCGGAAATTCATCTTCTCAACGCTTACCAGGTCCTGCCTTTCGGGGGGGAGGCCGAGCAGCCCGGCGGCCAGCTTGCGCGCCAGCTGGGTATCTTCCTGCGTGACCGACTTGTCCAGGATGAGGCTGGCGGAGATCTTTTTGACCATTGTGAGAGTGGTGGACAGGGAAGGCTCGCCCATCTTATCCTTCTCGGGGATGCCTGGCATTATCTCCGCCGTTTTCTTCTCCTGCTCCTGCAGTTCGGCGGAGATTATTACAATAATGTCCTCCGTGCCGAGGGCTTCCGAGAGCACCATGCGCACCCTTTTCTCAAGTGAATTCTCCAGTGCCAGTTTCGCCTCCAGGGAGGATCTGCTGGATGTCTGGGCGCTGATCGTCAGGCTTAGGAATATGGCCTGGAGGGATAGTAGGGAAAGAGTTATTAACCGCTTCATTAAGTAGCCCCCTGAATTATATTTAAAGAGTTGTCGCGTAATATGCACGAATAATAATATATTAAATAGGGCCTGGCACACAATAATGAATGCCGCCGTGATGCCGCCGCAGCGCCCGCCGCTTGCGTTGGCTGAATTAAAATTGCTAATTTAAGGTTCAAGCTTACGCGGCCTTCCCGGCTTCTTCAAAACAGCGGATTTTTGTAAAGGTATATATGGGCAAGAAAAAGATTCTGATAATCGACGACAACAGCATGATCCGTGCGTTGTTTGCGGACGTTTTTGAGGATGAGTTTAACGTGGAAATGGCGGTGGACGGGACGCAGGGGATAATGGCCGCTTCTGCCACCAGGCCGGACGTGATACTGCTGGACGTCGATATGCCGGATATGTCAGGCGTAGAGGTGGCCCGTCAGTTATCCCAGTTGCCGGAAACTTCCGCTATTCCGGTGATAGTGGTGACCGCCACGGAATATACCGACGAAATCAAGCGGCAGTTCATGCCCTACGGCAACTTCAAAGGGTTTTTGAGCAAGATCACGTCCTCCGCGGACATAAGGACAGTGATAAAGAGGGTCTCGGGTTAACGCCCTTGGACGGCATTGTGGTAATTCAAACAGTGATACTTAAGGAGGATTGAATGAAGACTAAATTGTTCGGCGCGGTTCTCTGCCTCGCCATGGTGACCGGCGCTTTCGCGGCCGTCACTTTCGACCAGAAAGGCAGCGTCCCCGAAATACTCAGCCGGATTAATTCCGCCGGCCCGGATGCCGGCTTTATCCCGCTTCCGGGCAACCCGAAAGCGGCGGCCAAATGGACCGTTATGGTCTACGTGAACGCCAAGAATAATCTTGAATCGTACGGCCTCAAGGATGTCAACGAGATGGAAATGGTCGGGTCCACGCCCGAAGTCAATATTGTGGCGGAACTCGGCCGTATCGGCGGCTATGACGCATCCGACGGGGATTGGAAAGGATCGCGCCGCTATCTGATACAGAAAGACGTCAACCCGTCCAAAATAACTTCTCCCGTGCTGCTGTCCATCCCCAAGTCCGACATGGGCGACTGGAAGAACGTGGCGGAATTTGTGAAGTGGACCAAGGCGAATTACCCGGCCCAGCGCTATGCGCTCGTTATCTGGAACCATGGTTCCGGCTGGAATAAGTTAGCGCCTTTGGAATCCGGCAGGGGCATTTCCTACGACGATGAGTCCGGCCACCATATCACCACCGGGCAGATGAAGTCCCTTCTGGCTGAAACCGGAAAAATTGAAATACTTGCCATGGACGCCTGCCTGATGCAAATGATGGAAGTGGCCTACGAGGTCCGCGAGGGCGCGGAATATATCGTCGGCTCCGAAGAGACCGAGCCGGGCGACGGGTACACCTATAATACCTGGCTGGCGCCTTTGGCCGCCGGCTCTTCTATGACGCAGGCCGAGCTTTCCAGGGTCATGGTGGATTCATATACCGACCACTACCAGGCCATCGGCCAGGGCGCCACCCAGTCCGCCATACGGACGGAGAACCTCTATAAACTGGGCCAGTTGCTGAACGGCTGGACCACGGCTGTAATGGCTTCCGGCGAAACGGTCAACGTTAAGAACGCCAGCGCCAAGGCGCAGGCGTTTTACTACGCCAGCAATAAAGACCTTAAGCACTTTATCAAGCTTGTCAACGACGGCTCGCAGAACGCCGAGGTGAAGGCTAAGGGAGCCGAACTCCTGAGCTTCCTGTCAGATTCCGTCATCTACCATAACCGGGCCACCGGCACAAAGTATGCCAATGCGCTGGGGCTGGCGATATACCTGCCGGCCTCCTATACCGCGGCCTACGATGAACTCGACTGGGCGAAGGATTCCAACTGGGACGACTTCAGCAAGTGGATAAAATAAGGGATTGAAATCCGTGGAAGGGCGGGGGGAGACCCCCGCCCTTTTTTTTGTATAATCGAACTCAGATGGATATCGGCATCTATATGAAGACGCGGGCGGCGTTGGTGAACTCCGCCTTGCCCCGGTTTATTAATAACCTTAAAGGCTCCCAGCCGCGCCTGGCCGAGGCCATGGCCTATTCCCTGGCCGCCGGCGGCAAACGCCTGCGCCCCGTGCTTATGGGCGCCTCCTACGAGATCTTCGGCGGCAAGGCCCGCGATATACTGCCCGCCGCCTGCGCCCTTGAAATGGTGCACACCTATTCGCTTGTGCACGACGATCTCCCGGCCATGGATGATGACGATCTGCGCCGAGGCCGTCCCACCAGCCACAAGGTCTACGGCGAGGCGCTGGCGATATTGGCCGGCGACGCGCTGCTTACCGACGCTTTTACGGTTCTGCTTTCCTCAAAATACCCGAAGCGCGTGAAGCCCGAGGGCCTGCTGGCCGCGGCCCGTGCGCTGGCCGCCAGGGCCGGGGCCGGGGGCATGGTTTCCGGTCAGGCCGCCGACCTTGAAGCCGAGGGTTTCCTGAAAGGGAAGGCCGGAGCGGCGCGCCGTGAAAAGGGCCTTGCGCTGCTTTCCTATATACACCTTCACAAGACCGCGGACCTTATAACGGCGGCCGTGGAAATGGGAGCTTTGCTGGCCGGCGCCCCGGAGCGCGACGCCAAGGCGCTTTCCGTTTTCGGGAGGGATATCGGGCTCTGTTTCCAGGTGGCCGACGATATCCTGGACGTGGTGGGGGACAAGAAGAAACTCGGGAAGAGCGGCAGCGACGCCCGCAACAATAAGCTGACCTACGCGTCGCTGCTGGGCGTGGAAGAGGCTAAGCGTCGGGCCGAAGCGCTGCTACGCCGGGCTCTCCCCGGTCTTGCGCGCGTGCGTGGCGCGGCGGGGCCCAAAGCCGCGCTGGCGGCGATAGCCGAATTCGTTTACAGGCGGGAAAACTAATGCAATTACTTTCAAATATCAGGGGTTCCGAAGATATTAAAAAGCTGGCGCCCGCGGCCCTGCCGCGGCTGGCGGCCGAGGTGCGCAAGCTTATCATCGAAGGCGTCAGCAGGACCGGCGGCCACCTGGCCTCCAGCCTGGGCGCGGCCGACCTGATACTTTCGCTGCATTACGTGTTCGACACTCCCAGGGACCGCATAGTCTTTGATACCGGCCACCAGGCCTACGCGCATAAGATCCTGACGGGCCGCGCGGATAAATTCCATACTATACGCACAAAAGGCGGGCTTTCCGGCTTCCTTAAACGCCACGAGTCGCAATACGACGCTTTCGGCGCGGGGCACGCCTCTACGGCGCTCTCGGCCGCGGCCGGCATGGCCGCCGCCCGCGACCAGCAGGGCGCGCCTTACCGGGTAGTGGCGGTAGTCGCCGACGGCGCTATGACGGGCGGCATGGCCTGGGAGGCCATGCAGAACGTGGGCCAGCTGGGCACCGACCTCCTGGTCATTCTCAACGACAACCAGATGTTCATTTCCCAGCGCGTAGGGCGCCTGGGGCGCATACTCACCAGGCTGTTGACGCTCGGCACCGTGCAGAGCGCGGAACGCAAAGCCGAGCTTTTTCTGAACCGCTTCCAGTTCTGGGGCAAGAAGATACTGCGGGTGGCCAAGCGCGCCCGCGTGTTGTTCTTCCCCGGCATGATCTTCGAGGAAATGGGCTTCACTTATTTCGGCCCGGTCGACGGGCACAATATAGAGGAGCTGGTGGAGGTCCTGGGCTACGTAAAAGACCTGAAGGGCCCGGTGCTGCTGCACGTGGTCACAAAGAAGGGCCGCGGCTACGAGCCGGCGGAAGACTCCCCTATTTCGTTTCACGGGACGCCCAACTTCGACGTGGAGACCGGAGAGGTGAAAAAGGGGCCGGCGGCCGCGCCGTCCGTTCCCACTTTTACAACGGTGTTCGGGCGTACCCTGGTGGCCCTGGCGAAGAAAGACCCCAAGATCTGCGCCATAACCTGCGCCATGCCGGAAGGCACCGGCCTGGACCTTTTCCGCGACACCTTCCCCAGGCGCTATTACGACGTGGGCATAGCCGAGGAGCACGCGGTCACGTTCGCCGCGGGCCTCGCTGCCGACGGGATGAAGCCGGTGGCGGCTATCTATTCCTCTTTTATGCAGCGCTCTTTCGACCAGGTGCAGCACGATATTTCGCTGCAGAAGCTGCCGGTGGTGATAGCCATGGACCGCGCCGGCATAGTCGGCGAGGACGGCCCGACCCACCACGGCGTGTTCGACCTCTCGCTTTTCCGTATGCTGCCGGACGTGGTGATTATGGCGCCGGCCGATGAGAACGAGCTGCAGCATATGCTCGCCACGGCCTTCGCCTGCGGCCGCACTGTGCTGCTGCGCTACCCCCGGGGCAAAGGCTTCGGCGTGCCCATGGACCCCGTCCCGGCGGCGCTGCCGCTGGGCCGCGGCCGCGTTCTGGCGGCCGGCCGCGATCTGACTTTCCTGGCCATCGGCAACCGCGTTCATCCGGCCCTTGAAGCCGCCAAACTGCTTAAGGCCCTGGGGATAGACGCCGGCGTGGCCGACATGCGCTTCGTTAAACCGCTGGATACGGAACTGATAGCCTCCCTGGCAGCGGCCGGGCCGTTGATCACCGTTGAGGACAACGCGCTGGCCGGCGGCTTCGGTTCCGCCGTCCTGGAATACCTGAACGCCGCCGGGCTGGACGCGCGGCTTCTGCGCCTGGGCATACCGGACGCCTATGTGGAACAGGGCAGAATAGAGGAACTTTACGCCGACCTGGGCCTTGCCCCGGAAGGGCTGGCGCGGTCCGCGGCAGCGTGGCTGCGTAAAAAAGATTTGGTAAAGAACAACAGCTGAACTTCAAGGAGTTAACCGTGAAAACCAAGATGCCGATGATGAAGCAGGTTTTAAAACTTCGCAAGGCCAAGGCCTATAAAAAAGCCTACCTGGACCCCGAATTTCTTACCAGCGACGGATTGCGCCCCGTCCGCCTTATGCTGGAACTGCAGAAACCCGAGATGACGCTGCTGGAATACGGCGTAAAATCCACAGTGGTGGTTTTCGGCAGCGCCCGCATCTGGGACAAGCCGCAATCGGACGCCCGCATAGCCGAAATGCGCGCTCTCCTTAAAAAGGATCCCAAGGACCAGGTTCTCCGCAATAAGCTGGCTTCGGCGCAGCGCCTGGACGCCTCCACTAAATATTACGAGGTGGCGCGCGATTTCGGCCGCCTGGTCTCAACCAACGACTGTATCCCCGGCAGGAAGCTGGTGGTGGTCACCGGCGGCGGGCCCGGCATAATGGAAGCCGCCAACCGCGGCGCCTACGAAGCCGGCGCCAAGAACATAGGCCTGAACATCACGCTCGACATGGAGCAGGGCCCCAACCCCTACGTCTCCCCCGAGTTCTGCTTCAGGTTTCATTATTTCGCCATCCGTAAGATGCACTTCGTCATGCGGGCGCGCGCGCTGGTGGCGTTCCCCGGCGGTTTCGGCACCATGGACGAGCTTTTTGAGGTGCTTACGCTGGTGCAGACCGGCAAGAAGACCCGCCTGCCCATAGTCTTGGTAGGTAAAAAATACTGGGACGACGTCATCAACTTCGCCAATATGGCCAAGTGGGGCTATATAGCGAAAGAAGACCTTAAGCTCTTCTCTTACGCGGAGACGGGGCAGGAGATCTGGGACCAGATCTCGGATTTCTACCGCCAAAACCCGCTGGCTAACGGAAAATGAAGCCGAACGACCGTGGCGCCGCGGCGTGGCTCCTGGCGGTTTTAACCGCCGGGGCCGCGCTGGGCGCCTCGGCCTTTCTGGCCTTCTATCCGCCCCCTGCCACTTTCTCCACCCTGTACCCGCCCCGCAGCCCGCACGTGCGCGACGGGCGCTTTGCCGCCCCCGTCTGCAACGGGGTGCAGTGCCGGCTTTGCCCGTACAACTGTTTTCTCCCCGAGGGCGTACGGGGCCGCTGCAAGGTGAGGATAAACTACGGCGGCAGGATCAAGACCCTGGTTTATTCCAAGCCGGCGGCCGTGCACGTAGACCCGATAGAAAAAAAACCCGTTTACCATATGTCACCCGGCAGCCTGATCTACTCACTGGCCGCGCCGGGCTGCAACCTGGCCTGCAAGGCCTGCCAGAACTGGGAGATCTCGCAGATATATCCGGAACAGGCCGCCCCGCTGGTTTCCGTGCCGGTGGCGCTCAACGTAAAGGTTTCCCCGGAGAGACTGGTTTACGGCGAAATTGTAACGCGGGACGTCGGCGCGCTTTCGCCCGAAGAGACGGTTAATTACGCCCTGGCCACCCGCACCCGGGCCATCGCCTATACCTATTCCGAGCCGGCGGTCTTTTACGAGTATATGTACGACACGGCCGTCCTCGCCCGCCGCCGGGGGCTGAGGAACGTCATGGTAAGCGCCGGCTATATAAACCCTGAGCCGCTGGCGGCCCTGCTGCCGTTCATGGACGTGGTAAAGATAGACCTTAAGGGTTTCAGCGAGAAGTTCTACCGCGGCTATACCGGCGCGCGCCTGGAGCCGGTCAAGCGGACGCTGCTGGAACTGAAAAAAAAGGGGGCGCTCTTCGAAGTTGTCAACCTTGTCGTCCCCGGCCTGAATGACAGCTCTAGCGATATCGCAGCTCTTTCAGGCTGGGTGAAAGACAATCTCGGCCCGCTTACCCCTCTTTTCTTCTCCCGCTTCTCCCCGAATTATCTCCTTAGCGATTTGCCAGCGACCCCAGTGGCCACGCTTACTTCAGCCCGCGATATCGCCATGAAAAAAGGGCTCAAATTCGTGTATATTGGCAACGCTCCCGGGCATGAGGGGGAAAACACATATTGCCCCAAATGCGGCAGGGTACTTATTCGCCGTTACGGTTACGCGGTGCTGGAGGACCGCCTTACCCCCACGGGGGGCCGCTGTCCGTGGGATGGGACCAAAGTGCCGGGAATCTGGTAGACGACAGGCAGGGGGATTTTATGAAGCTATTATTTTTATTCCTGACCTTGGCGGGCGCCGCGGGGCCTGCCGTCGCGCGGGAGGCCGTAGTGGCAGGCCAGTTCTATCCAGCCGACAAGGCGGCGCTTTCGGCCTTTGTGGACGCCGCTCTTGCCGGCGGCGGCGCGGGCCGGCCGGCGGGGGAGGTAGTGGCTGTGCTGGCCCCCCACGCCGGTTATGAGTATTCCGGTAAAATGGCCGGGCTCGCCTATAAATTTATCGGCGACAGCTACGACACCGTGGTGATACTGGCTGCCGGGCATACGGAAGGCGTGAAGGGCGCCGCCCTGCTGGTTTCCGATTTCTATGAAACCCCGCTCGGCAAGGTATTCCCGGACAAGAAACTCGCCGCCGCGCTGCAGAAGGCAAGCCCGCTTTTCGAGGAGCGCCCCTCGGCCCACGCGCGGGAGCACGCCGTGGAAGTGCAGCTGCCCTTCCTGCAGCGGAAACTTAAAAGGCCTTTCCTGCTGCTGCCCGCCGTGCTCAATACCGGGGACCTCTCCACTCTTAAGAAAATAGGAGCCGCGCTGGCGGCGGCCTTACGCGGAAAAAAAGCGCTGATAGTGATCTCCACCGATTTCTCGCATTATCCCTCCAGTGAAACGGCGGCCGCCGCCGACGGAGCCATGCTGCTGGCCATGGGGAGCATGGCCCCGGATATTGTCTGGACCACCGCCAGGATGCTTGACGCAAAAAAAGTCCCCGGGCTTGAGACCTGCGCCTGCGGCGAGGCGGCCGTGGAGGCGGGCATGGAGGCCGCGCGCAACCTCGGCGCGGCGTCTTTCCAAACCCTGAAAATTTCAGATTCCTATAACGAGAACCCCGGCTCCGCCGGCCCCGGCCGCGTGGTGGGTTATATCTCGGGTTTATTCGTCAGGGGCGGGAAAGCGGACCAGCTTACGCTTTCCCGGGCGCAGGGCGCGGCCCTGCTGAAGGAAGCCAGGCTGACCCTTGAATATTATTTCTCCGGTAAGGAAGCGCCAGGCGGCCTGGAGCGCGACCCGCGGCTGAACCTGCCGGGGGCCGTTTTTGTCACTCTTACCGCCGGGGGGAACCTGCGCGGGTGCGTAGGCACCGTGGAGCCCGCGATGACCCTGATGGACGCCGTCCGTTACGGCGCGATCTCGGCCGCCTTTCGCGACGGGCGCTTCCCGCCGCTGAAGGCCGAAGAGCTGCCCGGCGTGCGGCTGGAGGTTTCCGTGCTTTCACGGCTAAAGCTCGCCAAGGCCGGCGATATCAAGCCGCGCGTCCACGGGGTGGTGGCCGCCGGCGAGGGGCGGTCCGGACTTTTCCTGCCCCAGGTCTGGGAACAGATACCGGACAAAGAGGATTTCCTGGGGGAGCTATGCGCGCAAAAAGCCGGCCTGCGGCGTACCTGTTGGAAAGACGCCGGGACTTCGCTTTACACTTTCACCGTGGACGCCTTCTTGGAGAAGTAGACGCGGCCGGCGCCGGCCAGAGCGCAGGCGGCGGCCAGGCCCGCCAGGAAGATGGCCCCGCGTATGCCGCCCAGCGGGGCGGAGAAAGCCGCGGTGATAAAGCCTCCCGCCGCTCCGCCTATAAGGTCTACGGCGTAAACGTCGGACGGTCTGCCCCCGGCCGCCCTGGCGAAGAAAAAGCCCGTTATAAAGCCGCAGCCGCCTATCAGAAGCCAGATGGAAGCCGCGCCGGAAAACAAAGCCTGCGGGGCGGCCGCGCAGCCGAAGGCCGCCGCGGCCGCGGCCAGCTCCGCCGCGGCTAGTCCCCTGCCTGCTTTCCCGCCCAGCCACGCCCCCGCCGCGCCGGCCGCCATAAAAACGGCGAACAACAGGCCCAGTTCCGGCGCCAGGCGCCCGGTTTTGGCCTGATAGGCCAGCAACAAGGCGGTCTCGAAAGCCAGCGCCCAAAAGCCCATGAAAAAAGCCTCTCCCGTGCGGTTTTCCGGCGTGAACCTGAGCAGGCCTGCCAGTCCGTGGGCCCACCAGAGCGCCGCGCCAGCCAGCGCCGCCAGGCCCAGCAGGGCGGCCGGTGACGCCACCATGGACAGCCAGGCCCGCCAGAAGCGGAAATAAGCCAGCGGGTTCATATCCGTGTTAAGCGGCGCGTTCTTTACGCGCGCCAGTTCGTTCCACGCCCAGGCGCGTCGGTACGGGTCAAGCATGAAAGGCAGGGCGGAGGGCACCACGGTCTTGTTCTTCAGACCGCGCGCCGCGTACGCGGCGGCCAGCGCGCCCGGTTCCAGGGAGATCCTCTTATCCGACGCCAGCACAGTCAGGCGCGGGCCGGGGATCAGTTCCAGCGAACCGAAAACGGAGCGGGCCGAGGCCAGCACGCAGGCCGCCCCGAAAGCCGCTTCCTTCGGCACGTAATTCTCGGCGAAGGGCAGTTGGAAGACCAGCAGTCCGCCCGGCTTGAGCATGGCCGCCGCGGTCCGGAAATATTCCACCGTAAAATACCTGTTGAGCGCCGCGTTCTCGGGCGGGTAGGCGGTCTGGAAAATAACCCCGTAGCGGCCTTCCCCGCCTTTCAGCCGGCGGGGGTCTTCGCGCAGCAGCGTGAAGGCCTTTGTATTTGCGCGGGTTTCGCGCGCCAGGGTTTCGGCCTTAACGCGGTCGGGCTCGGCAATTTCCACGGCGGCTGGCCCGTGCTTCAGCACTTCGGGCAGAATAAAAAAAGCCGCGCTGCCGGAGAGCAGTACGGTAGCAGGCTTTTTTATCGCCAGCAGGGGGATGTGTGTTATCTCCTCCGGGTAGGCGTCTTCCCGGGTATGCAGCAGGCGGCCGTCCTCGTAGACGGAAAAACCCCCGCCGGACGTCAGGGAAAGGCGCGAGCCCTCCGTCTGCACCGTAAGGGCCGGCCGCGGGGCGGGGGGCTTTAACGTCCAGGCCAGGGGGTCGGCCAGTACGGCCAGAGTTATAAAAACCGCGGCCGCCGCGGCCACGGCCAACCTGCGCGGCAGCAAAGGCCTCCGCGCGGCGTAAGCGCAGCAAAGCGTTATGGCCGGAACGGCCAGCACCGCGGCGGTTCTAAGGCCGGGGAAATAACGGAAATAACAAATAGTGAACAGGCCCGCCGCGGCGGCGCCGGCCGCCTCGGCGGCGTAAAAGCCGGCGGGCCTGCCGGGCAGGGCCGCGCCGATAGCGAAGCCATTGGCCAGGCCCGACGGCAGGGCCAGCAGTAAAGAGCCCGCCAGCATGGCAAAAAGCCCCGGTTGGTATAAACCCGGCAGTAAAGAGGGGGCCAGCCTCGCCAGCAGTATGTTGGCCGGCGCCAGGGCCGCAAAAAGAACTGCGGCGCCTATAAAATCAAGGCGGCGGCCGCCGGCCCCCAGCCGCGCGCCGGCGGCGGTCCAGAGCAGCCAGGCGGCCAGCGCCGCGGCAAGAGAGAGTTCGTGGGCGGTGAACACCTGCGAGATCTCCCTCAGCAGCAGGACCTGCGCGAGCAGTGAGTAAAAGCCGAAGATCAGGAACATTGGCATTGGGTTTCTGCCGTCTGAAGGGCATAGCCCTTGATGCGGCACCACCATAAGTTTGATATTATTATATAACATGGAAGCCACGGGTTCAGTGAGGGGGAGGATAATCGCCGCCGGGATCTTTTCGCTGGCGGTGTTCCTGCCCGTTTTCTTTTTGTCGGCGCAGATAGCGGCGCGCGAGATAAACCGCCTGTATCCGCTGGCCTGGGCGCTTTTTGCCGCGGCTGCCGGCTTCGCCATCGTCTACACGGGCCGCGTCTCGTTCTACCGCAGAATCTTCTTCGCGGTTTCGGCGCTGGCTTTCCTGGTCCATTTCAAACTCGGTCTTCTTAATAAGATCTTCGAGGCGTCCTGCTTTAAGGATACGCCGTTCTGCCATATAGCGCTGGCGCCTAATTTCCTGATCTATCTCTATCAGCAGTACCTGGCCTTTATGAGCGGTGGCTGGAAACTCTGGGGCCCCCTGACGCTGGGCGCGGCCTGGCTTTTTGTAACGCTCGCCATAGGTCGCGGCTGGTGCTCCTGGGCCTGCTTCTACGGGGGCATCGACGACGCGCTGAGCGCGCTCCCCCGGCGGCCGCTCCTGCGAATGGGCCGGTGGGCGTTAAAACTGCGCGATCTGCCGGCCGCTCTCCTGGTTTTCCTGCTGCTGGTTTCCTTCGCCAATATGCTGCCGGTTTACTGTCTTTGGCTCTGCCCTTTCAAACTGACCGAAGTCTTTATGGACGCCGAGCCGGCGGTACACCGCCTGCAATATGCGCTGATGATGCTGGCGCTGGCCGCGCTGGTGATAGGGCCTTTACTCACCAAAAAACGGATATTCTGTTCCTACCTCTGTCCTTTCGCCGCCTGGCAGGCTTTCTGGGGCAGGCTTAACCCTTTCCGGATAACGGTGGACCAGGACAAATGTTCCGGCTGCCTGGTCTGCGCCTCGGCCTGCCCGATGACCGCCATAAAATGCGAACCCGGGGGGAAGGCCGAGATACTGCCTTACTGCAACCTCTGCGGCGAATGCCTGGGCGCCTGCCCGTCAGGCGGTTTCCGTTATACCCTTTTTGGCCTGGACCTGGCGGCCGCGGGACCGGCCGCCAGCCTGCTCACGGCCCGGCACGTTTTTGTTTTTTCCGCGCTTACTCTGGGCGCGGTGTTCTCGTCGCTTTGGGCCCCGGCGGCCTTGCGCGACCTGGTCATGCTGCTGCGTTAAGGGAGATATATGAAAGACGGAAAATGGCTTGCTCCTCGCTATACAAATAAAGAAATATTCGAGAAGGACTACGGCAAACTGGACCTGTCCGGCATGGAGGTGAAGTGCCCGGGCTGCAAAGACACGGTGCCGCTGAACCGCAAGAATAATTTCGGCAAAGACGCGGGCTGGTGCAAACGCTGCAACCGGGCCGTGGATATTTAAACAGCTAAATGCCCGCCTTGTTCTCGGAGGGATTCCTTCTCGGACTTTCCACAGGGTTTTATTGCCTGGCCTCCTGCCTGCCCCTGCTGGCGCCCTACATTATGGCCGAGGGGCGCAGCGTCTGGAAATTCAACTTTTTTATTTTCCTGCAATTCACCGGCGGCCGCTTCGCCGCTTATATGCTGTTCGCACTGCTGGCCTCATTGGCCGGCCAGGCCGGCCAGTACGCACTGCCAGCCTGGCTTTTGCCTGCCGGCCTACTGGTCTGCGGTCTGGCCATGGCTCTGCTGGCTGGTTTCAGGGTTACCGGAGTATCGGTCTGCCTGCTCCGGCGCGATGTCAGCCCCTTCTTCCGGCGGCTGCCCATGTTGTTGGGCTTCGTCACCGGTATAAATATCTGTCCGCCTTTCGCGGCCGGCTTTCTCCGCCTTATGGAACTGGCCGATATCCCCAACGGCTTCGCCTATTTCGGCGGTTTCTTCGCCTCTACCTCGCTTTTTATCTCACCGGTGCTACTGGGTACTCCCTGGCTGGGCCACCGGGCCAATGACATAGGCCGTCTTACCCTTATGGTGGCGGGTATCTGGTATATGATATTGGGCCTGAAGGGACTTTTATATTTGTATTGACATTTATCATAGGCCCAAAGGCCTATGCCGGGATGGGTCATTAGTCCTTGCCGAATTTCACTTTTAGGCCTATAATTAATAAACTATTGATTATGGTCAAGTGTTGGCAACAGCGGAGGCTCGCAGCATGAAGAAGATTTTAATTTCCATCGCTTTCCTAGGAATTCTTTCAACTTCCGTTGAGGCCCAAGAGAACATATCCTTCAACCAGCTCCTCAAAGAGATAACATCCGTAGCTCCCGCTCAGGCTCCGGAACCCGTAACGGGGAAATCGACGCTTTCAGCCGCCGAGGACGGCCGATACTGGGTTACCGTGAAAGCCTTGGATAAGTACGCCCGTACCCGCTTGCTGGAGGCCGGCCTGGATATAGTGGAGATAGGTAAAGACAGCGTCTCGGGCTTTGCCGGTCCGCACACGATGGGGCAGCTTTCGTCCAGGGCTTTCGAGGTTAAGAACCGGATAACCTTTGCCGAGTACGTAGCCCGGCAGAGCAGGGATTTTCCCGCCGTCGACGCCGCCTACCATAACTATAAGGAAACGACCGACTTGCTTAAGGAGATGGCGGCAAAAAATTCAGATATCGCCTCCCTTTTTTCTATAGGCAGGACCGTAGAAGGCCGCGACATCTGGTGTCTGCGCATAAATTCCAGTGCGCGGGGCGAGGAGGCGAGCTCCAAGCCTGGAGCGCTGTACTTGGGCAATGTGCACGCCCGCGAACATCTCGCTAACGAGGTGCCGCTGCTCCTGGCCGCCTGGCTTCTGGACCACAGGAACGACGCCGAGATCAAGGCCTACATCTCCAAACTGGACATATACGTGATACCGATGGGCAATCCCGACGGCGTAGAGTACGATATCAAGGGCGGGAACTATCAGTACCATCGCAAGAACATGAGCGTTAATCCCGACAAATCCAGGGGCGTGGACCTCAACCGAAATTTCGACTCTTGGTGGTGCGAGGCCGGCGCCTCCACCTACCCGGGTTCCGACACTTATTGCGGCCCTAAAGCGTTCTCCGAGCCGGAGAGCCAGGCTCTTAAAAAATTCATTGAGGCGCGTAAGAACCTGAAGACCCACATAAGCTACCACTCTTACGCCGGAGAGATCCTTTATCCCTGGGGCGGCAACGACGCCGACGTCCCCGACGCCAAGGATAGGCAGGTGTTCGAGAAAGTGGGCGCCGCCATGGGGAAACTGACCGGCTACCGGTCGTATAAATCAAGCGAGATGTACATTGCCACCGGAGACAGCTGCGACTGGGCTTACGCCGCGGCCGGCATCTTCGCCTTCACCTTTGAGCTGGAGGGGCGTGGCTTTTACCCCGGGGCGGCCATATTAACCAAGGCCGTCACCAACAATATAAAAGCCGCCGTCCACCTGCTGAGCGTAACGGATAACCCGTATAAAGCGATATAATTAACTGCCCGCCATAAAAAAAGCCCGGACCTCCCGGGCTTTTTTTATTAGGCGGGTTAAATTTTAAGGTTTCCATGGAGGTTCCTTTCCGGAGATCTTAAGCCAGGGTAGGGCGTGAAATCTTTCAGCGGGGTGTCCTGTTTCCAGGGTGATATTCCAGAACCCCATATCTTTTATTTTTATAGCTATTTCCTCGCCTTTTATCTGTCCTTCTAATTCCGAATCGATATAGAAAGTAGTGTCTTTCCCAAGCGCGGCGACTTCCCTCATCATTGTTTCCGGTTCGGAGAATGCCCGCAACTCACACCCCGCTTTTCTGGCGGCCGCTTTCCAATTCATCCTTACAAGCGCGTCGTCGTCCAGTAGAACAGCCAGGCCGGAATGTAGTGTTGCATCCTGTATGGTGATGGGAACCAGTCCGGAGAAGCATTTTGGGATCATTCGTGCCCCTAAAGCAGCGCATCGCGCTGGAATATCCTCTTCTTCGTAGCGGCTGGTTACAAGTATGGTCCGCTCCCCTATCCCGGACTCTTCAGCCAGGCTCAGGCCGGTTTCAGTATAGCCAAGGAGTTCGTAGTCGAGCAGATACACGGCTTTGTGACGGTCTGTCGTCGCGGAGCTTACCCAGGCCCTGAATTCCGCCGGGGAGTAAAAATGCAGCAGCCGCAGATCTTTCCCGGCGGCGCCAAGGCCGTCGACGCGTCCCTGCCAGACTTGATGTATGCCGGCGTCGTCGTCCAGCACAACGACGGTATTACCGGGATGGAGCAGTATGGCCGGCACGAACCACCGCGGGGCCGGTGAGCGGGGGAGGCTTATTGTCACGGTTGCGCCCTTTCCGGGCTCGGAGCCGATCTCCAGGACGCCCCCCCAGGATTCGATCGTCGTCCTTGCGTGATACAGGCCGAGTCCGGAACCGCCGGGCTTTCCATGCGTTCCGCCCCTTTGACCCAGATTAGGCAGTATTTCGGGGGGGATACCTTTGCCGTTGTCGCTGATCACCACCAACGCTTTCCCGTCCTTTTGCCCCAGGGTGATAGTGACCGTTCCGGAATCGCCGAGGGACTCCACCCCGTTATTTATCAGGTTGGAGAGTGTCCTCTTGAATTCTACCGGCTGTATCTCCGCGAAAAGACCGTAGGAATCCGGACCGAGGGACGAATAAATCTCTACCCTCGGATTGCCGCGGAACTGAAGGCGTTTTTCGGTTATCGCTGGCTCAATAATGGCGGAGAGAAGGTGAACGCCCGCCGGTTCCGCCGCGGCAGAAAGCGCGGAGGTGGACGATTTTCGCCTATGTTTCTCAAGTAGGTCGTTGGCTATGTCTTTGATCCGGCCCACGGCGGCCCGTATCATTGTCCGCTTTTCTTCCGGAAGTTGCGATGTGTCTCCCAGAACCGTGTCCAGAGCGGCCAAAGGACTCCGTATGTCGTGGGCTACTTGGGCAGACAGTTCCGCTAGCGCGGCCATTTGCGATTGGGACTTTATAGTATCGTAAGCCGTCTTCAGCTTCTCGGCGAATAATTCGGCTTCGTAAATATTCAGCCCGAAAGCCGTCCGTGCCGGTATGTCCCGTCCGCCCTGCAGATTATCCAGCAGTAGATAGATATCCTCGGAGATCCTGAACGCGATAAGGTTGGCTACGAACCAGAGCCCGAGGACGATGAAGAGGAGCGAGGTCAGTTGAAAGGCGTCCCTGGCAACGAAAGCCTCCGACAAGTAGAGCAACAGCAGCAGCGCGACATTGAAAAGAAAGATGAACCAGACCAGGCGCACTCTGGCGCTGTCCCATCTTGCGAAAGGGGGATTGGACCGGCCTTGGTATGTCTGCGCGGCCAGAATGATCAGGATCCCCCAAAGCCAGCCATATTCCTGAACAGGGATGCCGCTCTCGTTCATAACCCCGGTGTTATAGCCAAGCGCGATGGACGAAATTGAAAGCAGCGTTATCCCGTGCATCATGTAAAACCAATAACGCGAACGCGCCTTCATGCAGAGAAGCAATGCTATAGCGACCACGATCGCCTCTGTGAAGCGGTATAGCGTGGAACTAATGTAGAAAAATGCGGAAGCGTAATGGCCGGCCTGGAAGAACGGGAATAGCACGTAACGCGCGGACAAAAACGCGAACCCCGCGAATAAAAGGGCAAATACTCCGGCCTCCGCCTTCTCAAAACGCGCATTTGAATAATAGGTGCGGATAAGATAACAGGCGGCGGCAAGAATGTATATGGTATAGGAGGCTTCCTCCATGGGGAACAGCCATTTTGATGGTTCCTGCAGGTTGTGGTTCAAAAGGCAAAAGATATTGCCGGATAATAACGCCGCGGCCGCGACGCTCCAGTCATGGTCGTGCCGCGTCTTATCCAAAAGAACGAACGCGACAACCCCAAAACTCGCCAGCGTCTCAAAAGCGAGCAGGAGCGCTGCGCGCTGTTCCGACGGCACCAGTGTAACAGCCGCCGCGGATAATAAAATAAAAATGCGGAATAAGCCCGCCGCCTTCAGGTGTGTCAGCATACGGTCGACATCCTTATAGTTTTCCCGGGCGCACTGGTTTTATCCAGGCGGGGAATGCTATCTTGCGGGCGCGGCGGCGCAGAACCCAATCCCTCCCGGCCCGCGTAAACCCGTTATTTTTATAGAAATCTTTTGCTACTCCGTTCCTGTCGGTGGGGAGGTAGCGGCCAATCAGTCTCTCTGCTCCGGCTTTGACGGCGTCCGCCTGGATAAAGGCCAATAGCGCCGTTTCCACAGTTCTTCCGATAACCCTGCAGCTTAACAGGAACGTCTCTATCTCCCAATCGGCGGTATCCTTGCGCACCACGGCCGTCCCGACTATGCCGCTGTCCCCGAAACGGTCGGACAGGCGCAGGGAATAAACTATGCGGTCGGCTGACTCCATCGCGGCGAGTATCTCCCCCGGGGTATAGCGGCGCGTAGTAAGATTGAACTGGTTGGTTTTCTGGGTAAGCTGCGCAATGCGGGTTACGGCGCTCCTGTCGGCACGGGAGATCTCCGCACGCATCTCCAGGCCGCGGTAGTACTCTTCAGGGGCGGCGGCCCCGGCCCTGGCCGCGTTCCTGCGCTGTTCCGCCTGATAATATTTCTTCCTCGAAATATCCTCTTCGGAATACTTCAGGAAATCGAACGAGGTTAATCCGCGTATGGTCGCGAGGTCCTTGCGCGGGCGGCCGGTCAGCCGTATCGCCTCCACCTCCGGAAGCGAAGCTCGGACAAGTTCAACCTCGTAAGGGCTGTCGTCTATGAACACCAGGCTGTCGGTCCCGATATTTAGCTTGGCCGCTATCGCGCGCAGATTGGCCGCCTTGTTCTCCCAGTTTATCAGTCGCGCGGCGAAGTCGTCCCACTTCAAGGCCATCCCCGGGTGGCCCTCGAAAACCTCTTTTACGGCGGCCTCGTCGTTCTTGCTGTTTATGGCGAGAAGTATGCCCTGGTCCGCGTATTGAAGTATCTCGCGCTGTATGTCGCGGTAGACCGCCCCGGCGCCCGTGCCGCCTATGGCGATGCCGGCGGCCCCGTCTTCTCCGAGGATGCCTCCCCATAGAGTATTGTCCAGGTCTACGACCAGGCACTTTTTACGCGGCGTGAAAAGAGCGGACAGGAATTGCGCGTACTTGCCGCCCAGGTAGGCCGAGAAGCCGCGGGAAAAAAAACCGTTCTCGCTGTACATCCGCTCGCGGCATATCGCCCTGCCGGCGCCGTACTGGAACATATAATATTGAAGGCCGAAGATATAAATATCTGCCCGCGTTTCAGCGAAAGCCGTAAGTTTTGCGTTCAGGCGCTCTATCCAGACCATCTGCCCCTCGGAATTCTGGAAGTCGAAAATAGACGCGCCGAGGCGGGGGGGGTAGTAAAAGCCGTTTATCAGCACCTTGCCGCCGTTCTTGTTGTGTCTGTCGGCGAGCGCCGAGATCTTTTCTATGGCGGCATTGCAGCGCGCTTCTATTTCGCTGCAGTGCATAGGGAGCAGAGCGTAGAAGAAATCCGGGAACAGGGAGTAAAGGTCGAGGGCAATAATGAGCAGCGCGTCCTTAGGGATCTCTTTTTTTTCGGCTCCCGAACCGTATATTCCAGTTTCTACCCTTGCGGCGATGCCGGGAGCCGCGGCGCGGGCAAGCGCGCGGCCTATGCCGGAGAATTCGAAGGAACTCAGGATATATATATTCTTGTTCTTTGTGCTCATCGCGGCCTCCCTGTATGCCAAGGTGGGAGTGTTGACCTGTTCACGCTATATAAGTTACGATTTTTTCCCCGCTATGTCCCCGACGTCTCTACCGCGCCGAAGCAGGCGCTGAACGAATTATATCAGTTTGACGGTTATGGAGGGCAGTGGCGGCCGCTATGGCGAAAAATGTTTAAGAAACTGCAGCCGCACGATTATAAGCGCCTGAAGCCTTTTTTTGAGGGCCAGCGCTACCCGCTGTGCCCCTATTCCCTGGCCTCCATGATAATCTGGAGCGAGTGCGTCCATGAGGCTTTTTACCGCGCGGAAGGGGATACCCTCTATATTTCCGAGGCGGACATGGAGGACCCGTCAAGGCGCAGGATGCTGCTGCCTATCCTCCGTCCTTTCCGCTATCCCACCCCAAGAGAGCTCGCCGAGGCCGCCCGGAAGCTGGGCATCGCGGTGTATCATTATGTGCCGCAGAATTATGTGGAGACGATAGGGGCCGAAAACATTGAGAGGTCTTTTACCATACAGGAGGAGTACGGTTACGGGGATTATATTTACAACACCTCCGACATGGCGCAGCTTAAAGGCCGGAAATATTCCAAGAAGCGCAACCTGATAGCGCAGTTCAGCAAGACCGCAGGGCCCGCCGCGCGGGTGAGGCCGCTGGAGGGAAGCTGCCTGCGCGGCTGCCTCGAGCTCTTCGACCATTGGGAGAAAGGGCAGGGCGGGCCGGTTATCGCCGACATCCCCAACTGCGAGAGAAAAGCCATAGTCAGCGGCCTGACCCATTTTAATGAGCTTGAGATGTCGGGCGTAGCCGTGGAGATTGGCGGGCGCCTGGCGGGCTTCGCTTTCGGTTCCCGGCTGACCGCAGACACCTTTACCCTTAATTTCGAGAAGGCCGATTCCGGGGTGAAGGGGCTGTACCAGTTTCTCGACAGCGAGGCGGCCAGGGCCGTCCCAGCGCAATACACCCTGTTGAACAAAGAGAACGATATAGGGATCCCCGGCCTGAAAAAAGCCAAGGAATCCTATTTCCCTTTGCGGGTGGTAAAGTCGTATATTCTTACTTTAAAGTCTTGAACTCAGCGGCGCGCCAGGCGTGCGGGGAAACAGGGGGAGGGGAAATGTATACCGAAGAAAAAAACGGGCTTAAACTGTTGAGATTCGATAATTTCAAGAACCTGATGGGGCTGGTTTGCGCGGTTTCCACGCGCCGGGGCGGGGTTAGTTCCGGCGCTTACGCCGGGCTTAACCTGGGCGCCGGCACCGGCGACAGGCTGGAGAGCGTTGAGGAGAACCTCGCCCTGCTCTGCGCGGCCCTGGGGGCCGAGCCCGCCCGCCTGGAGCGCATGCTCCAGCGCCATACGGCCAATGTGGCCGTGGTAGAGGGCGGGGGCGGCAAGCCGCCGGACAATACGGACGCGCTGGTCACCAATGTCCCGGGGATCCCCCTGCTGGCGCTATCGGCCGACTGCGCCCTTACCGCCTTTTACGACATCAAACGCGGCGCCATAGCGGTGGTCCACAGCGGCTGGCGCGGCGCTCTGCTGGGCGTATACGCCTCCGTTCTTAATGTAATGAAGCTACGTTACGGCACCGAGCCGGCGGACATTGTTGCCGGTGTATCCCCCATGATCTCGGCCGCGCATTACCCGGTACGCGCCGATTTTATGGAAAAACTCAAGGCCTTTTATCCAGAGGGGGCGGACAAGCGCTTTCTGTCGCTCAAGGACGGGCTGCATTATTTTAATCTGCGCGAAATGCTGCGCTCCCAGCTGGAGACGCTGGGGGTCAAGAGCCACGAGTTCATGCACCTCTGCACCTACTCGGAGAGCGAAATGTTCTATTCCTGGCGGCGGGATGGCGAAAAGACGGGGCGCTTCGGCCTGGCGGCCATGTTGAAATAAAGACGGATTACCTGACCATATCCCAGGCTATTTTCGCCAGCAGCGCGGTTGAAACCAGAAAAAGCATGGGGCGTATCACCCAGGCGCCTTTTTTCAGGGCTATGTGGGAGCCGGCGTAATTGCCGGCCATACCGGCAAGGCCCATGGCAAGGCCGAGTTTCAGGTCTACCCTGCCCAGGTACAGGAAAGCCGCCAGGGCGGCCAGGTTAGAGACCAGGTTAAGAAGTTTTGCCAGCGCGGTGGCGCGCAGAAGGTCGTAGCCGCAAAGCCGCGCGTATGACAGCGCCAGAAAAGTGCCCGTGCCGGGCCCCAGTAACCCGTCGTAAATACTTATAAAAAAAGAAATCCCGCCGGCGCGTCCCAGCAGCAGCGAGTTCTCGGTGAATCTGGCGCTGGTATCGCCGAAGCCGAAATTCTTTTTTGCCGCCAGGAATATGGACACGGGCGGCAGGAGGACCAGCAGCAGGTAGCGTATGGTTTCCGGGGGAGCCAGGGCTATGGCGCGCGCCCCCAGGAAGGCGCCGCCGGCGGCCAGCGCGCAGATCAGGAACAGGAAGTCGGCCCTGAAACGGAGTTCTTTAAAGAAGCGGGCCGCCGCTACCGCCGTCCCCATGGAAGAGGACAGCTTGTTGGTGCCCAGCAGCAGGGCCGGGTTGAGGCCGTGCGCCAGGTAAGCCGGCAGGGTGATCAGGCCTCCGCCGCCGGCTATGGCGTCGATGAAGCCGGCCAGGAAAACCAGCAGGGCCAGGTACAAATAGGGCGGGGCGCAATGGAACAGGTCCATATGTCGATTATATTATTTTGCGCCCCCGCCCGGTAAAAGGTAAAATTAATTATCGGCTACAAAGGGGTATTTATCATGGACATGGACTCTCACCTGGAAAAGATCAAGAATACCATAGAAATTTCCGGCGGCGGCAAGCGCGTGGACCTGCTGCTCAGGAACGCCCGCGTCGTCAACACCTTCTCCGGCGACATACACCGCAACCACGTCGCCATACACCGCGGCCGCGTGGTGGGCTTCGGGGAATATAAGGCGGCCAAGGTCATAGACCTCAAGGGCGCCTACCTCGCCCCCGGCTTTATCGACGGCCACGTCCACATCGAAAGCTCCATGGTGAAGATACCGGAGTTCGCCCGCGTAGTGCTGCCGCGCGGCACCACCAGCGCGGTGATAGACCCACACGAGATCGCCAACGTGCTGGGCCTTGACGGCATAAAATATATGCTGGCCTCCAGCGAGGACAGTCCGCTCAGCGTCTATGTAATGCTCCCGTCGTGCGTGCCCGCCACGCACCTGGAAACCGCCGGCGCGGAGCTGACGGCGCACGACCTGGGCCTGCTGCTTAACGACGAGCGCGTGCTGGGCATAGGCGAGATGATGGACTACCCCGGCGTCATCAACCGCAACGAGGAGGTGATGCGCAAGATAGCCATCGCCCGCAACAAGGTGATAGACGGCCACGCCCCCATGCTTAAGGGCAAGCAGCTTTATTCCTACGTCTCGGCCGGCATCCGCTCTGACCACGAGTGCACCGACGTGGCCGAGGCCAGGGAAAAACTGCGCGCCGGCATGTATATAATGATCCGGGAGGGCACCGCGGCGAAGAACCTTAAAAACCTGCTGCCCCTGGTTAATTCCGAAAATTCCCGCAAGTTCATCTTCGTCACGGACGACCGTCACCTTGAGGACGTGTTCCGCCAGGGCCACATAGATTACCTGGTGCGCACCGCCATCCAACTGGGCGTGGACCCCATCCGCGCCATTCAGATGGCCACCATCAATACGGCCGAATACTTCGGCATAAAGAACCTGGGCGCCATCGCCCCTGGCTACGCCGCCGACCTGCTGGTGTTCGACGACCTGAAAAAAATGAGGATTTCAAAGGTGTTCAAGGCCGGCCGCCTGGTAGCTAAAGGAGGGCAGATAGAGCCCGGCGTGATCAAAGAATACGAGGGCAAGACCCGCGGCACCGTGAACGTGCGCTGGATAGAACACGAGGATTTCGCCCTGAAGGCCCAGGGCAAGTACGCCCGCGTGATAAACGTGGTCCCCGACCAGATAGTGACCAAGACCAGCATAGAGAAGGTTAAGGAGGACGGCGGCTACGTTTCCTCCGACACCGATAAGGACGTTCTTAAGATAGCCGTTATAGAAAGGCACCTGGCCAGCGGCCGCGTGGCGCTGGCGCTGGTAAAGGGTTTCGGCCTTAAAAAAGGGGCCATCGCCTCTTCCGTTTCCCACGACTCCCACAACATTGTGGTGGTGGGAACGCACGACGGGGATATGTATACCGCCGCCGTGCAGGTGGTGAAGATGCAGGGGGGGATAGTGGCCGCCCTGAACGGACAGGTATTGGAAGCTCTGCCCCTGCCGGTGGCCGGCCTGATGTCCGACCGCAGCGCCGATTTTGTGCGCGAAAAGCAGGCGCGCCTTAACGAGATAGCCAAAATGCTGGGGTCAAAGCTGTCAGACCCTTTTATGGCCATGTCTTTCCTGACCCTGCCGCCCATACCGGAGATACGCATAACGGACCGCGGCCTGATAGACGCGGTCAAATTCAAGGTGGTGCCGCTCTTCTGCGGCCCCTCCGGGAAATGAAGATAATCCTGACCGCCGCCCTTCTGGTTCTGGCCGGCGCGCCCGCGTGCGCGGCCCGGCTGGAGCGCGGCCCCTATCTGGAAAACATGGCCAAGGACATGGTTACGGTCCGCTTCCGCGCGGACGCGGCCACGCCGGCCTGGCTTTCTTTCGGCGCCGCCCCCGACTGCGAGCGTTTTCTGACCACGGTGCCGGCCGCCAAGGAGCAGCGGATCCCGCTCTTCGGCCTGATGCCGGACACCACCCATTGCTACAGGCTCTACCTGCCGGCCGACCAGAGCACCGGCGTCTACAAGGCCTTCGAAGGCAGGTTCACCACGTTCAGGGACGAGGATAAACCCTGGTTTTCCTTCCTGGCCTTCGGCGACTCCGGGTCGGGCTCCCCGGAGCAGATGCAGCTGGCGGCCCGGATGGATAAATATAATCCGGATTTCGTCCTGCACATGGGGGACATGGTGGAATCCGGGCTGGACGCCGACGCCGACGCCCAGTATTTCGGGCCCTACGCCGGGCTGCAGGCGCGCGCGCCGTTCTTTCAGGCGCTGGGCAACCACGATTACGGCGCGGGCCTGAGGACGGGCGAGGGAAGCGGCTTTCTAAAGGCCAACTACGCGCCGTTCCACAGCGTGCCGCTTACCGGGCTGCCGCCCCACTATTATTTCTTCGACGTGGCCAACGCGCGTTTTTTTGTGTTGGACACCAACGCCTTCTTCGGGGCTAAATTCGCGCCGGGGCTGGAGCCCGGCTCCAAACAGTATAAATGGCTGGACCACTTTCTCGGCAAGACGGAAAAGACCTGGAAGTTCGTGGTAATTCACGAGCCCCTTTACTCCACCGGCGCCCACGGCATAATAGAAGCCGAGGTAAAGGCGCTGGAGCCGCTTTTTCTTAAACACAAAGTGGATATGGTCTTTCAGGGGCACGACCATAACTACGAACGCACCATGCCGGTAAAGGAAGGGGTCCCCGACGAGGCCGGCGGCATAATATACGTGACGCTCGGCGGCGGGGGAAGCACGCTTTACATACAGCGCCGCAACGAGGACTGGTCCGAGAAATTCCTCCCCACCTACCATTTCGCCTACCTCGAGGTTAGGGAAAAGGCCCTGAATATGTCCGTCTACAACAAGGACGGCGAACTGCTGGATACGCTGGCGGTTCAGAAATAAGTCTTTGCGCCCAGCGGACTGTGGCATTCTTAATGTCGATTGATCCTGTTCCTTACTGGTACGAATAGCCAGTTTTTGTTTCAGGGCGCTCCCTCATGAATAACAAGACCGAAGTTGTAGCTTTGTTCCTGGCGAAAAAAACCGGGCTGACTTTTACCGAAAGCCAGCTTTCCGCCCTGGCCTTGTTCCTGGAAGGCAGGTTTGCGGCCCAGGGCCTTAACGGGCCCGAGCAATACCTCGCCCAGTTGGAGCAGCCTGAAGAGTTCAGGTCCGTTATAGACTGCGTTACAGTCGCCGAAACCTACTTCTACCGCTACCCGGCGCAGTTCGAAGCGTTCATCGCGAACCTGCTGCCGGCTACACTGGCCCTGACCGGCGCGAAAAGGCCGGTACGGGTCTGGTGCGCTGGCTGCTGCACGGGAGAGGAACCTTACACTATCGCCCTGCTGGCGGCTGAAGCGGGCTATCTTGACCGTTTGCAGATCACCGCTACGGATATCAACGAGGCCTACCTGGAGGCCGCGGCGGCCGGGAAGTACTCCCCGCGTTCCGTGGAGAAACTGCCCGCCGCCCTGCTGGCCAAGTATTTCCGCAGGGAGGGCGACGCTTTTCTGCTTTCCGAAGAAATATGCCGGCAGGTTTCTTTTCGCTATCTGAACCTCGCGGATGCCAGCTATCCGTCCTTTCTCAACGGCACAGCCGGGGTGGATCTGATCTTCTGCCGCAATGTGCTTATTTATTTCGACAAAGCCCGGGTCAAAGAGATAATGCTGCGCTTTTCTTCCTGCCTTGCGGACGGCGGGCTGCTGGCCCTCGGACATTCAGAAATGCTGCCGCGGGACTGGCCCTTTACGGTCAGTACGCTCGGCGAGGCTTTTTTCTACCGCCCCGCCCAGGCGCCCGCCTCGGACGCGTCGCCGCCGCCGGGCCCCGTGGCCGCCGCCCTGAAACCGGTCCCCCGTGTCCGGCCTGAAACCGCGCCCGCCGCCGGCGGCGGGGCCGCTGAAACCCTCATTTTGAAAGCGGAGAACCTGGCAGACTCCGGCGCAGAGGCAGGGGCGGCGGCGCTGTGCGCGGAAATTATAAGGCAGAACCCCGCCGCGGTAAGAGCTCACTACCTACTGGGCCTGCTGGAGCTGTCGCGCCCGGAAAAAGCCTTGGAGCATTTCCGCCGGGTCGTCTATCTGGACGGAGCGAACCTGCAGGCGCGCCTGCACCTGGCCCAATGCCAGGAGAAGCTCGGCCGGGAAGGAGTTGCCGAGCGGGAATACCGCAACCTGCAGCGCCTGGCCGCCGCCAGGCCGCCCGGAGAGGTTCTGGACGCGGTTGAGGGGATAACCTGCGGCCTGCTGGCGCTTATCGCCGGCAACGCGCTGAAAAAATATTCCGGCAGCAGCGATGATAAGCGTAAACCTAAATGATAGAATTGAACAATGCCAGATAATTCCGGTAAAGAACCGGTTGCGCAGGAAGAACTCAGGGCCCGCGCCCTGGAGCTGGGCCGCGCCCCGGCAGCGGCGGAAAAGACGCCGGATACAGGGCTGCTGGTACTGAAGCTCGGCGGCGAATACTACGGCATTCCCGCCCCGCTGGTTCAGGAGTCGTTGATCGACCCGCAACTGGCCCCGCTGCCGCTGCCCCCGCACTTTGCGCCGGGGATAATAAATCTGCGCGGCGAACTGATAGGCGCTATAGACCTGGCTGCTTTTTTTGGTTTGCCGGCGGCAGGCGCCCGGCGTTTCGCCGCGGTGGTGCGGTTGGGCGGCCTGGCGGCTGCTTTCCTGGCCGAGCAGGCTGCCGGAGTTGAATGGTTCTCGGTTTCCGACCGCGAACCTGTGCTGCCGACCCTGCCGGAAGAATACGCCGTTTTTTTTGAAGGCGCTTTCAGGTCCGGGGGGCGGCTGATATTACAGTTGAACATAGAACGCGTCTTTGGCCACCCGCGGCTTCAAAGCCAGCGTAACCGATACACGGGAGGATAGTTTATGAATTGGTCCATAGAGAACAGGATAAAAGTGGGGCTGGTATCGGCGCTGATGCTGGTGCTGCTGACCGGCGGTACCTCTTATTACACCACAAAGAACCTTGTGTTCAACCAGAAAGAGGTGGAGCGTCTGCTGCGGATGCATATTATCGTCGGCGATCTGTTTACCTCCCTTAGAAGCGCGCATTCCAGGGGCGACCGTTACATTGGAACCGGAAACCAGGCCGAGCTGGATAATTACCACGGCGACAAGGCGGAGATTGCGACCGCAACGGAGGAGTTCGGGCGGCTTATTTCTGCGGACCCGGCCCTTCAAAAGCTCGAGCTGGATTTTAAAGCGCTGCTGCGGGAGGAAACCGCCAGGCTGGACGCGCATGTGTCGAAAAGATCCGAGGGAACGCTGAAAGTGAAACAAGCCTGCCTGCTGGCGGAGGTTGTCGAGGCTTACAAAAATCTGGACGCCGTCCAGAATGAAAGGATACGGCGGAATACGGCCGGCATCGAATCCCTGGTGCATAGGTCCATGCTTACCATCTCCCTGCTTTCCGGCTTCAGTGTTCTTGCGCTTGGTTTTTTCGGCATGTACCTCATCCGCAGCGTGGCGGAAACGCTGAGCGCCAACGCCGAGGCCATTAAAAGTTCGCTGCGCTCCGCGGCGCAGGGCCTGAAGAGTTCCTCCACCCAACTGACCGCCACCGCCGAGGAACATCGCCGTACCGTTTCGGAACAGTCTTCGGCGGTCAGCGAGACCACGGCCACAGCGGCGGAGCTGTCCGCCTCCCAGAAACAGGTTGTGGAGAACGCCACCGCCCTAGCTGTGGTGGGACAGAAAACCGCCGAAACCGTGGCCGCGGGCCAGACTTCCATAGCGGATACCTTGCGCGGGCTTGCCGATATCATGAGCAAGACCGAGGCCACCTCCAAGCGGATACTGGCGCTTTCCGATAAGTCGCAGCAGGTGGGCAAGATAGTGGGGATGATAAAAGACATCACCGACCAGATCAACCTGCTGGCGCTCAACGCGGCCATAGAGGCCGCCCGGGCCGGCGAGCAGGGCAAAGGTTTTGCGGTGGTAGCCGGCGAAGTGCGCAAGCTGGCGGAAAGAACGGCAAAGTCAGCCGAGGATATCGGCGGGCTGGTAGAGGACATGCAGCATACCACTAACGCGGCGGTACTCGCCACGGAAGAAACAATGAAAAGCGTGGAGGAGGGCAACAGGCTTTCCTCAGGCGCCGGCAAGGCTTTTGAGAACATTATGCACCTGGTCTCCGAGACCGCCGACGACGTAAAACAGATACAGGTGTCCTGCCGTCAGCAGGATAGCGCCACCAGCCAGATTGTAGGCGCCATGAACCAGATAAATTCCGGCATGAAACAGACCGTCGCCGCTGTAGAGCAGGCGGCGGCCTCCGCGGCCGGCCTTAAAGATATGGCGGCGCGCCTGCAGGATATGGTGGTAAAATGAACGAGGCCGAAAGGCTTAGCCTGCTGCGGCACTTTAAGGAAGAGGCAGGCGAGCACGCCGTGGCTCTTTCAGAAGCCGTATTGGCAATGGAATCCCGCCCTGGCGACACTGTCGTTATTGCGGAGATCCTGAGACGGGCGCATAGCCTTAAGGGCGCGGCCCGGATGGTGGGCGCCCTGTCCATTGAGTCCCTGTCCAACGCTTTAGAGACCATTGTGGGGGAGCTGCGCGCAGGGCGCCTGGCGCCGTCCCGCAAGGTTACGGACGTGCTTTTGGAAGCGGTGGACGCGGTCAGGGCCGCCGCCGATTCCCTGCTGGAGGGCCGGCCCGAAGGTGGTGAGAATGTCATCTCCCGGCTGCTCTCGCTGGCCTCCTCCGCGCTCGGGCTCGACGAGAACCTGCTCCGGCAGCTGCCCGGGCTGCCCGCCGGGGTGCTTGGGGTGCTGACAGAATTTCAGAAATCAAGGCTCCTCTTTGCGCTGGACGGAGGGCGGACCTGCTGGGAGGCCGAAATCACCGCCCCCGCCGCCGAGTTCGCCACCCGGGCCGCCGCCGCCCTGGCCGCGCTCAAGAGCGCCGGCGAGGCCGTGAGCCTCACCGGACGCAGCGTCCAGGGCGGACCGCTTAGTTTCAAGCTGGTTTTCTCTTCCGGTCTTTCCGCAGAGCAGGTGTCGCGGGCCGGCGCGGGCCTGTCCCTGCCCATCAGGAACCTGGCTCTGCCGCTGACCGACGCCCGGCAGGCGGTTGCGCCGCCGCAGATTTCTCCGGAAGAAGCCGCGGCTGAGGAGGCCTTCGCCAGGGAAGTGGCGAATCTCCGCGGGCAGTATATCTCGGAAGCTTTCGATAAAATAGAGGATATGTCCAGGATCATACTGGCCGTGGAGCAGCGGCCCGCGGACCAGGAACTGGTAAACGAGTTATTCCGCGCGGCTCATAATTTTAAGGGTTCCGGTTCAGTGTTCGGTCTCGACTCCGTCGCAAAGCTGGCCCACCACATGGAGACGCTGATCGCGGCCATTCGCGGCGGGAGTTGTAAAATGTCGGCGCGCGTCACCAGCGCCCTGCTCAAGGGGGCCGACACTTTCCAGGAATTGTTCTCCCTGGCGCGCGCCGGCGGCGCGCCGGACGACCGGCCCCTGCCCGTTATAAATGAACTGGAGGCTGCGCTCTCTCCTGACAGTGCGCCGCTAGAGGCCGGGCCCGCCGCAGCTCTCAACGCGCCTGTCCGCGCGGAATCCATACGTGTCAGCCTGGCTAAACTGGACCGTATGGTTAACCTGGCCGACGAACTTACCATCACCCGAAATACCACGGAGGCGGCGGTAAGCGAAGTGGAGGCGCTGGCCGGAGAAGCCAAGGCCCTGCTGCGGGATCTTGCGGCGCTGGGGGAAAGCCCCGGCCCCGGTTCCCGCTATTCTGCCTGCGGAATAGTCGCCGGGCGTATCGGCCGCCTTAAGGACGGGCTGGAGAGCCTCTCTAACCGGTTCGGCGCGGCTACCATACACTCTGAAAATGTGATCGATGCGCTGCAACACGACGTAAGGCGTATACGCATGGTGCCGGTGTCGGCGCTCTTTGACGGCGCCCCGCGCCTTATACGCGACCTGACAGCGGACAAGGTTAAAAAGGCGAGACTGACGGTCTCCGGCGCAGACACGGAGCTGGACAAGCGGGTGTTGGAACTTATGGCCGATCCGCTGATGCATCTGCTCAGGAACGCGGTGGACCATGGGCTGGAGCTTCCGGCATCCAGGCTTAAGGCCGGCAAACCCGAGGCCGGGAATATAGAACTCAGCGCCGAGCACCGCGGCAGTTCTGCGGTTATACAGATAAAAGACGACGGGCGTGGCCTTGACCCGCGCGAGCTTGCGGCCAAGGCGCTGGAAAAAGGGCTAATCTCCGCGCAGGAGGCGGAAAAAATAACGCCTGAGCAGGCTTACGCTTTGATCTTCCTGCCGGGTTTCTCCACCAAAGGAACCGTGACCAGTATTTCGGGGCGCGGCGTGGGGATGGATGTGGTGAAAAGCAACGTTGAAAATCTGAAGGGGCGTATAGAGATAGAGAACTTCCCCGGCCGCGGCTTGATATTTAAGATCCTCCTGCCGCTGTCTATCTCCGTGGCCCAGGCGGTAACGATAGAAGCCGCGGGGCTGACTTTTTGTCTCCAGGCCGATTCTATAACGGAAATTATCCGCGCCGCCCAGGGAGAGGTGCTGAGCGAGGACGGCAAGGCCTGTATCCGTCACCGCGGGGCCACGGTGCCCGTAGTGCGCTTGTCGGACCTGCTGGGTTTCAAAACTGACCGGCCTGAACACGGACAACTGACCATTGTTCTCCTGAAGGGACTGGAGGGCACTATCGGGTTTACTGTAGACAGGGCGCTTAAAGAACAGACCGTGGTTGTCAAGGAGATCTGTGCGCCTTTTGGCGGCCTGCCGCATGTAGCCGGCGGCACCATTCTGGCCGACGGCAGCGTGAGCGTAGTGCTGGACACAGCCACGCTTATACAGGCGGCGGTCCGTACGGGCGGCACCTGGACGCATCAGGCGCCGGCGCAGGAGACCCGCCGGGAAAAGAAAACGGTCCTGTTGGCGGACGATTCCCTGACCACGCGGGAGTTGCTGCGCGGGCTTATAGAGTCGGCCGGGTACGTTGTCGAGCTGGCGCGCAGCGGGGCCGAGGCCTGGAGCCTGCTGTGCCGCCGCCGCTTCGACCTGGTAGTCAGCGATATCTCCATGCCCGGCATGGACGGCTATGAACTCACGGCAAAGATCAGGGCGGACAACCGGTTCTCCGGCCTGCCGCTGATACTGGTTACCTCCCTCTCTAAGGAAGAGGAACGGCACAGGGGGCTGCAGGCCGGTGCTAACGCCTACATCACCAAAGGCGCGTTCGACCAGAATAATCTTCTGGAGCGTATCCGGGAACTGGCGGGGCACGATGAATAGCGAATTGCTGCGCGTGATAGTGGCCGACGACTCCGGCACCGTAAGGGCGCTGCTGCGGCAGTGGCTTTCTCCCGAGCTGGGTTTTGAAATAGTAGGCGAAGCGGTTAACGGCAGGCAATGCGTTGAGCTGGTGCTGCGCCTGCGCCCGGCCATAGTGGTTATGGACATGGACATGCCGGAGATGAACGGGGTGGAGGCCACCCGCGAGATTATGTGGCGCCAGCCCACGCCTATACTCATCTTCACTTCTTCCGAGATAGATAAGGACCGCGGAGTCTTTTATGAGGCACTGGCCGCGGGCGCCCTGGATATCTTCTATAAACCCAGGCTTACAAACGACGAGGAAGTCAACCTGGCGACCAGCCGTTTCCGCCGGCTGCTGAAACTGTTGGCACCGATAAAAATGATACGCCGGTGTCTGCCGAGGCCTTTAACGGCAGAACCGGCCGTGCTTGTGCCCGCCTGGCCGGCCCGCCCCCAGCGCCTGCCGGAAATACTGGCGATAGCGGCTTCTACCGGCGGGCCTGCGGCGCTGTCCGCCGTCCTCAGCCAGCTTCCCCCGGGTTTTCCGCTGTGCACCCTGGTGGTTCAGCACATGGCGGCCGAATTTATGCCCGGCTTTGTGGAATGGCTGGGACAGGGCGTAAAGGTGCCGGTGCGCGCCGCCAGCCGCGGAGAGCTCGCCCGTCCCGGAGAGGTTCTTGTTGCCCCGGGCGATTGCCATATGCGCCTGGGAGCCGGCGGGCGCGTGGAACTGGATGTCTCAGCCCCTGTAAATTCCTGCCGTCCGTCGGCGGACGTGCTGTTCGACTCAGTGGCGGAGGCCTCCGGGCCTGCCGCAATGGGCGTGATCCTTACCGGTATGGGGGAAGACGGCGCACGGGGGCTGCTCAACATGCGGCGGGCGGGTGCCCTGACCATAGCCCAGGCCGAGGAAAGCTGCGTTGTTTATGGCATGCCCAAGGCCGCGGCGGATAGGGGTGCGGCCGTGCACGTGATGGAGCTTGGGGAGATAGTCCGGTTCATATCAACTCTTGCCTCCCCCGTGGGGGACCTATGAATCTTGTTTTGGTAAATTTCTCCCTGGGCCCGCACCGCTGCGCGTTGAGCGTCTCCGACGTAACCGAGGTCCTGCGCATAGTGGCGGTTACGCCGCTGCCGCAGGCGCCGGCCTTTGTGGAGGGGGTAATTAATCTCCGCGGCCACCTGACGCCGGTGATAGATATGCGCAAACGGCTCGGCCTTGTCCCCGGGCCTTACAGTTTCGCCAACCGGATCATTATTATAAAGATACGCGGGCACGCTGTCGGGCTGATAGTTGACCAGGTTTCCGGGGTCAGGGAGATCGAACCTGTGGGCGAGAGCATAGATCCCTCGGAGTCCCTGGGGCTAGACCTCCACCATAATGTTTCCAGAGTGGTGCGGGAAGGGGACGATATTGTTATGGTCCTCGATCCCGCGACTATCTTCACTGAAGAGGAACACGGCGCTTTTAACGAGGCAGCAGCAAAGGCGCGCCGCTAGAGCGACTATCATGGAAAATAGCAAGCAAAGGGTCTTGGTGGTAGACGACCAGGCGATAATAAGGCGCCTCCTGCGAGCCTACTTGGAAACAGTGCGCCAGTGCGAGGTGGCTGAGGCTGAAAACGGGCTTGAAGCGGTCAACCTGCTGCTCGCTTCCCGCTTTGACCTGCTGATAACCGACTTGATGATGCCTGAAATGACCGGCCTGGAACTCCTGTACTACGTAAGGAATTCCCCGGAGGTGGCGGCACTGCCGGTTATAATGCTGACCAGTCAGGAGGACGAGCCAGACCGCCGCAAGGCGGTGGCCCTGGGCGTTAACAATTACCTGGTAAAACCTTTTAACCCGCTGACCATGAAAGAAGCGCTGGAACGCTGCCTGCCTAGGTTGACATAAGGTGGTAAGCCCCGGGATGGTGGTATATCCGTGGAGCCGGTCACTATTGATCTTAAATTGTCAACAGATGGACGCAAGCCGCCGCCAGAACTCTCCGGCTGAATGGGGCCTTTTGTCGGGGTCGGGGTGGAGCATATCGGCAATGAGCAAGTCTACCTCTTCAGAAAGCCCCGGGACAGTTTCAGAAGGCTTTGTGTAATTCCGGGCGGCTTTTACGCCCGCGGTTCTAGCCACTGGGAACGGCACACTGCCGGTCAGCATCTCGAAGGTCATCACGCCGAGGGAGTATATGTCGGACTCCCTGCATACCATCCCGCGTTCGGCTTCCGGGGACATGTAGAGCGGGGTTCCGGCAACACAGCTGGCAAGTTCGGTGCGGGCTTCCACGGGAGCCTCCTTTACAATAAACTTTTCCGCCTGGCGGGCTAAGCCGAAGTCCATGACCTTTACAAATCCCAGCTCCGTGACCATTACGTTCGATGGTTTAAGATCACGGTGTATCACGTTGTTGCCGTGCGCGAAATCAAGCGCGTCTGACACGGGTTTAAGGAGGTCTTTCGTCTCGGCAAGCGAGAACCGCCCCTTTTTTTTCAGCAGCTCGGCCACGGTATTTCCATCCACGAACTCAAAAACCAGATAAAGGTCGTTTCCCTGCTCAACGATCGAATAGATGTCCACTATGGCAGGATGGTGCAATTTAGCGACAGTCTTCGCTTCTCTGATCAAGTACTCTCGCTCGGTCACGCTGTCGCGTATTTCCTCGCGCATCTTCTTTATCGCGACTTTGCGGTCCAGCACGCGGTCGTGCGCCTCATAAACCACGCCCATTCCGCCCTGGCCCAGAACGCGTATGATGGGATAAATGGCTTGTTTTTGGCTTCCGGCGTCCAGTACAATGACTTCTTTTGCGGGTTTGCGCGCTAGGCCGGGGAATACCAGCGGGACTAGCGAAATAATAAGGTAAAGGCCTGTTAGACCGGTTACAAATATGACGTAGGGACGTATTCGCGATGGATTGTCGGATGCCTGGGAGCCCGCGGCGGCTTTTGCGGGCCGGCCGGCCTGACCTGGTTCCAGCCGCAGGGTCCCTGCGCTGGTATGCAGGGATATGCCGCCAGGCGGCACATCGATGCCGGGCTGGATGCCTCCCCGGATGGTTATATCCAATTTGCGGTTGGGAATGCTGTACTGACCCTCGGGGGCTCCCAGTGCCTTCAGTTCATCCTGAGAGTCTCCCGCCGCCTGCTGTGCGTCCCCGTCCTGGCAAAAAGATGGCGGCACCGGGAGGGTAATACAAACGCAGAAAATCAGCAACGCGGGGAAAATAATTCCTGGCCGTATTGTCATTCTGCTAACAAGATAGCATTTTCTAATCACCAATCCGATCACCATTCTCAACCGGTCACTTTCCTGTGGATCAGGGCCTCAGAGTTGCTATGTGGTGGGCAAGACCGGCCAACACCCAATAAAAGGCCGATCCCAGTGTCATCATAAGCGGTGGAATACACTAAATTGGAGGGATCTTACTTGAATCCTGTCACAAAAAACTATATATTAGTGTGACAAAGGTTAAGCCTATATGATTTCAAAGACGATTGAAAAGAAGATCATGGAGAAAGTGGTTCGTCGCGGTCGCGGCACCGTATTTTTCGGCACGGAGTTTCTGGATGCCGGACATCCGGATGCCGTTCGCCAGGCATTGTCTCGCCTTGCTCGTACTGGTACTATCCGGCGGATCGGAACCGCGTTTTACCACTATCCCGCAATCAATAATAAACTCGGCGGCGAGTTGCCTCCTTCCGCTGATGCCGTGGCGCAGGCAGTAGCCCGGCGAACCGGCAGCAGGATAGTGGCCACAGGCGCATTGGCAGCTAATCTGCTTGGACTCTCCACGCAGGTTCCGGCAAAACGAGCTTACCTGACAAATGGACCCTCACGGAGCATCACTGTAGGGTCTTACTCGCTAAACTTCCGGCATGTCTCTCCCAGAAGAATGGCCGTCAGCGGTGAAATCAGTGCTATGGTGTTTGAAGCTTTGCGGTATCTGAAACGGGATAATTCAAATGAGGAAATAGTGAGGCGTCTCCGGCAAACTCTGCCCTCAGATGCAAAGGCCCAATTGTGTCAGGATTTGCGGCATGCAACTCTTTGGATGCGCCCGGTAATTGAGCGGATAATTAACAAGGATCGTTAGCATGGATTCGGTGGCAAAAATCTCATCACGTGAGCGAGCTCAATTATTCGAAACTGCGGAAGCCCGGCACACGCCCAGGATCGCAGCGCCGATTATAGAAAAAGATTTCTGGGTCTGCTGGACTTTGCACAGGCTCTTTGAAGTCTTGCAATTTCACCCGCAACTGATTTTTAAGGGCGGCACATCTCTCTCTAAGGTGTTCAATGTAATTGAACGCTTTTCCGAGGATGTGGATTTGTCTTTGAGCCGCCGTGACTTGGGGTTCGCCACTGACCGTGACCCGGAACAAATTGGAATAACGAACAAAGAGAGGCGTCGCCGACTCGATGATTTAACGGCTCATTGTCAGCAAGCAGTGCTCAATAAGCTGCTCCCGGCACTGCGGAAGGATTTTGCTACGGTACTGGGAACTTCCGGTTGGACGGTTAAGCTTGATGCCGCTGATCCGCAAACCGTGGTCTTTTCGTATCCTGTGAGTGACCTATCGGGTGCGCTCCCTTATATAAGGCCTGCAATTCGTCTGGAAATGGGAGCCCGTTCCGATGACTGGCCGGCTGTAGACGCTGAACTGAAGCCCTATGCCGCTGAGGACTTCCCGGGGATGTTTGTTGTGCCAACTTGCAAAGTGCGCACACTGGCTGCTGAACGCACATTCTGGGAAAAGGCAACTTTGCTCCACGCGGAGTATCATCGCCCGTCAGACAAACCGTCAAAAGAGCGGTTATCGCGGCACTACTACGATCTTTATTGCTTATGCCGCCATAGCATCGGGCATCAGGCACTTAAAAGTGGAGACCTCTTGGAGCGGGTCGTTAAGCATAAATCCTTATTTTTTGCGCAAGCCTGGGCAAATTACGATACCGCAAAGCCTGGAACCTTTCACCTGGTTCCTCCCGATGCGCGGGTTGACGGGCTACGAAGGGACTATGACGCGATGCAGGCGATGATCTTTGGGGAATCCCCCAAGTGGGATAAAATTATTCAGGAATTAAAACGGCTTGAGGGCAGCATCAATGGCAGCATAAAGCTGACGCCTTAGCCAGTCAGTAACGCTTTTGACTTTACGAATAACTTTATGTAAACTTTATGCATGTATAAGCCTGAATTTAAAGTCCCGGCACGGGTCTATCGCCTCCTGGAAAGCATAACGGAGATTAAAGAGCAGATCCGCGCTTCTGCTATAAAGGTCCC
Source organism: Elusimicrobiota bacterium (assembly GCA_003482905.1). Classification (GTDB taxonomy): domain Bacteria; phylum Elusimicrobiota; class Elusimicrobia; order Elusimicrobiales; family UBA9959; genus UBA9959. The sequence goes on along the minus strand of DMXM01000011.1, from coordinate 272 downwards.
CTGGGTGCCTTCCCTTGTAAAGGACGCCATGGCCCGCGCCGCCTGGGGTTCAACCGCCATAGAGGGGTGTACGCTCTCCCTTGAGGCTGTAAAGGGCCTGATGGAGGGGAAAAAGGCTCTTGGTTATCCCAATTGTTAGCGGCGGTCCAAAAGTGTACAGTTTCCGCCGGTCCAAAGTGTACAGCTTGAGCCATTTTTCGCGATTTGGGTAAGCGCCATCGGGCCTTCGCAGGTAGTCAAAAACAGCAGCCTCCACTGCTCCCCTTAAAGCC
>DMXM01000009.1:42704-43417 GCA_003482905.1 Elusimicrobiota bacterium | reverse complement strand
GGTTCCGGGGATTATATATACGCCTTCCGGGGCAGTAACACCACCACCTTCTGGCGCTACTCTATAACCGGCAATAATTGGACGTCCATGACCGTAGCTCCGGGAAATGTAAGCGGCGGTAGTAGCTTTGTCTATCCCGGTTCCGGGGATTACATATACGCTTTGCAGGGAAACCCCCAAGCCGCCTTCTGGCGTTACTCAATAACCGGCAATAGTTGGACAACCATGGCCAACGCTCCGGGTGTTATTATGTACGGTAGCCTGGTCTACCCCGGCTCCGGGGATTATATATACGCTTTCCAGGGCAACAATAACGTTTTTTGGACTTATTCAATATCCGGAGATTCGTGGTCTGCGGCCGATGCACCGGCGAATGTGTCTACCGGTGGCAGCCTGGTCTATCCCGGCGCCGGGGATTATATATACGGTTTACAGGGCAATAACACCACCGCCTTCTGGCGTTACTCAAAGGGGGGGAATAATTGGGCAACTATGGCCGCCGCTCCGGCGGTAAATAACGGCGCCTCGCTGGTTTATCCCGGTTCCGGGGATTATATCTACACTTTCCAGGGCAACAGTGTCGGTGCCGCCTTCTGGCGTTACTCAATATCCGGCAATATTTGGACGACCATGGCCGCCGCGCCGGGCACCGTAAACCAGGGCGGCACGTTAGTCTATCCCGGTACCGGTGATTATATATACGCTTTCCAGGG
>DMXM01000009.1:2127-42605 GCA_003482905.1 Elusimicrobiota bacterium | reverse complement strand
TATATACGCTTTCCAGGGCGGCAGCACCACCTTCTGGCGCTATTCGATAACCGGCAATAATTGGGAAACCATGGCAGCCGCGCCGGGAACAGTAAGCTATGGCAGCAAACTGGTCTATCCCGGTAGTGGGGATTATATATATGCTTTACAAGGCAACAACACCGGCTTCTGGCGTTACTCAATAACCGGCAATAATTGGGCAGCCATGACCGCCGCGCCGGGAACAGTATCCTATGGCGGCGCGCTGGTCTATCCCGGTTCCGGGGATTCTATTTACGCTTTTCAGGGAAACAGCACCACCGCCTTCTGGCGTTACTCAATAACCGGCAATAATTGGACAAATATGCCAAATACGCCTATGGCCGTATACGGCTGCGGCGCGCTTGTCTATTCCGATTCCGGGGATTCTCTTTACGCTTTCCCGGGGAACGTCACCCCCGCTTTCTGGCGGCTGCCGCTTTCAAGGCTTGTGTCCGGGATATACACGTCAAAGGTATTCGACACAGGCGGGCAGTTTGATTATTACGATATTTCCTGGTCCAGCTTTATGCCGGCTTCCGGCGGCAATATTACGGTTGAAGCGCGGGCGGGGAATACCGCCGTGCCGGACGGTGGTTGGACAGCCTGGCAGGCATTCAACAACGGCGCCAGCCTTGGCAGCGGCATGGACGCCAGGCAGTATGTGCAGTGGCGCTCAAGTTTTACTACGGTGGACGTTGCCACAAGCCCGGTTCTTTACGACCTGACCCTGCGCTACCAGGGCTACAGCTCGGAGAATAAAAGCCTTGTTTCCAGCGTTTACGACACAGGCTCGTCTTCAAACTCCGTGCGAAAAATAGACTGGCTGGAAGATATACCGTTCCCGACCGACGCCGCGTTCCAGTTAAGGACCAGTGCCGGCGGGGCGGTTTGGACGGCATGGCTGGGCCCGGACGGTACATCCTCCAGCTATTTCACTAACCCGGCCGGCGGCGAAACTGTCCCCTACGAGCTGCGCGACGGCGTGGCTGACAGGTATTACCAGTATAAGGTATTGCTTAAGGGCGGCGGAAGTTCGTCTCCGGTTGTTTCGGTGGCTTCGGTAACTTACGGCAGCGTGGGCATTCCGGTTCTTGATTCCCTGACCGCTGATTCATCCACCCAGGTAACGCTGGGCTTCACGGATAATTCCGACGACGAGGATGATTTCCGGATCTCTACGGGCGCCGTGCCCGGAGCTTCAAATGATGTCGGGCTAATAGTCACGGCGGACAAGCCGGGCGCCGGCGCGCGGTCGGGCGCGATGGCCGGGCTTTCGCCCAATACGCTGTACTATCTCAGGCTGCGCTCGCATGAAAACGCCACGGGCGGGTATTCGGCTTTTTCAAACGAGATTTCAACCTATACGCTGGCCGCTTTGCCCGCGGCCGCCGCAGCGCAGTATGTGCTGGCTATAAACTACCTGCAGGTCTCCTGGGGCGCCAATAACAACCCGGCGGGGACCATGTATTATCCTGAGCGGGCGACGAATGCGGATTTTACGGCCGGGCTGGCGCAGCCGGGCTGGACTTCGCAGAATATACAGGTATTCAGCTCGCTTGTTCTGGGGACCACGTATTATTTCCGGGTAAAAGCCAGAAACGAATACGGCATAGAAACCGCCACCGCGGCCCTGCATGCCGCCCAGCCGGTGGCGGACCCCGTGGCCGTGGCGGACTCCGTATACCAGGTCTGGGCCGCTTCAGCAACGGTAAAATGGGGCGCCAACGGGAATGTCTCCTATATACCGTACAAGGTTGTGGCGTCCAGCACTTCCAATTTTGCGCCGGCTTTTTCAACCTCGCCGTGGATTACTGATACAAATTACACTTTCACCGGGCTTTCGCTTAATACCACTTATTATTTCCGCGTGAAGTCCGCCAATCCCGCCCTGGACGAAGCGGCCAACTGGGTGAGCCTGGGGTCCACAATTACGCTGGTGAACCCGCCGGTTTTCGCCTCAAATCCTGTTCCGTCTGAAACCAGTCTTACCGTTGGCTGGGACGTAAACGGAAATCCGGCCGGAGCGGGTTATAAACTTGAGGCAGCCTCCGCTTCGGATTTTTCAGTAATAGCATCGTCCGCATTTGCATTGGCGGACTGGGCAGACAGAGCAAGTGCGCCTGGCGCCGTAAATCCTGGCGGTTCATTGGTTTACCCCGGTTCCGGGGATTTTATTTACGCTTTCCGGGGCGGCGGCATAAGCACCTTCTGGCGTTATTCCATATCCGGCGATATTTGGACCAGTATGACCTCCGCTCCGGGAACCGTAACTAGCGGCGGCGCTCTGGTCTACCCTGGCTCGGGTGATTATATATACGCTTTCCAGGGCAACGGCGCCACCGCCTTCTGGCGCTATTCCATATCCGGCAATATTTGGGCCAGTATGACCTCCGCTCCGGGACTTGTAAGTAGCGGCGGCTCGCTGGTCTATCCCGGTTCCGGGGATTATATTTATGCTTTTCCGGGAAACACCACCACCACCTTCTGGCGCTATTCCATATCCGGCAATAATTGGGCCAATATGACCGCCGCTCCGGGAGGCGTATATGGCGGCGGCTCGCTGGTCTATCCCGGTTCCGGGGATTATATTTATGCTTTTCAGGGAAACACCACCACCGCCTTCTGGCGCTATTCCATATCCGGCAATATTTGGGCCAGTATGACCTCCGCTCCGGGAGTTGTAAATAGCGGAGGCTCTCTGGTCTACCCCGGTTCGGGCGATGATATATACGCTTTCCAGGGCAACGGCGCCACCGCCTTCTGGCGCTATTCCATATCCGGCAATATTTGGGCCAGTATGACCTCCGCTCCGGGAGTTGTAAATAGCGGAGGCTCTCTGGTCTACCCCGGCTCGGGCGGTTATATATACGCTTTTCAGGGAAACAACCTGGCCGCCTTCTGGCGGTTCGGACTGAACCCAGCGCCTCTCTTTTCTCTCTCACCGATGACCACTTATTATGCCAGGGCGGCCGCTGTCAATGCGGACGGCACCCCCACCCCCTGGGTAGGGCTTGGTTCAGCCAGGACTAAAGTGATGTGGCCGGTTTATTCCTCTTATACCGCCCTCTCCAGCCAGATCACCGTTAACTGGACCGACGGCGGCTCCCCGGCCGGCTCGGTGGAATGGTATATAGAGCGTTCCACTAATTCCGCCTTCACCGGCGGGCTGGCTAATACCGGCTGGCTTAGCCAGAGTACGACTTTTTATACTTTCGGCGGGCTGGATATAAGCACACAGTATTATTTCCGCGGTAAGGCGCGGGAGCAGGCTGTCCCCTCCAATGAATCGTCCTTGGGATATTTCCCGTTAAAGTCCACGCTGCCCAATGCGCCGTCGTCGCTGGGCCACGCTTTTGTTTCAAGCGGGTCCGTTACCGCGCAGTGGGGGGCCAATGGCAACGGCGCGGGCACCAATTACTACGCCGAAAGGGCAACGGATTCCGGTTTTACGCAAAATGTAACTAATTCCGGCTGGGTAGCGACTTTAATCACCGGTTTTACAACTACGCCCAACACATTTTATTATTTCCGCGTCAAGGCCAGGAACGCCTCCCTTGTGGAAAGCGTCTGGACCAACCTGCCCAATACCCGCACATACGCCAATGTGCCCGGCGGCGCGGCGCTTTCCAATGTGCTGGCCGGCCAGGCGCAGTTCAACTGGAACCTAAACAATAATCCCGGCGGCACCGAGTTCTGGGCTGAGATCGCAACCGCCTCAAGCCCTTATACAGCTATTTCAACTGCCGGCTGGATAACGGCCACGTCAAATCTTTTCACCGGGCTTACGCAGAACGTCACGTACTATTTCAGGGTGAAGGCCAGGAACGCCGCCATGGATGAAGGCTTGAACAGCCTGGCGCCGGCCCTGTCCACATTCACGGTGGTGATCTCCACCCGCACGCCGGTGCCGCCCAATGCCCCAACGGGCCTGGCGGTGGACCTGGATGGGGTGCTTTCGGCGCAGACCGACCGGCTGCATATTAAATGGCTGGATAATTCAACCAACGAGACCGGCTTTACGCTGGAGCGCGCTCCGGACGGGGCAGGCTTCTCACCGGTGCTGAACTTAAGCGTGAATACCACCGAGTACATGGACACCGGTCTGCCCCCTAATACCAGCTATTACTACCGGGTTATGGCCTATTCAGCGGCCGGCGGCAATTCCGCTATATCAAATACCGAAGCGCTTTATACACGCGCGGCCGTGCCAAACGCCCAGGCTTTTGCGCAGGTAAGCTCCACAACCTCCCAGCTGCAATGGAACGCCAACGGCAACCCGGGCGGCACCGTCTACACCGCGGAGATCTCCACTGTCAGCCCGGGTTTTTCTCCGCTGCTGGCTTCGTCGGTTACTTTGGCCTCGCCGGCCTATTATGCCGCGCTGACGCCCAACACTTACCATTACGGCCGCATAAAGGCGACTAACGGCAACGGCCTGGATTCGGCTTATTCGGCCGCGGCCGGCGCGCTGACGGCGGCGGCCGCGCCGGTAAATCCGGCTTTTGTTTCGCTTTGGGTTACGTCAATGAGCGTTACCTGGGGGGACAACGGCAACCCTTCTTATACGCGATATACGGCCGATATCAGCACAGCTTCGGATTTTACCGGCACGCCGGTTTCAAGCGCCACCAAAAATTACTGGGCGGAAATAGCTTCTCTGGCGCCCAATACCACCTGGTACTTCCGGGTTAAAGCGCTTAACGAGGCCGACGCGGCCACGGCTTATGTTTCACCGGCGCTGCCGGCCTCTACGCTGGCGCAGGACCCCGGCGTTTCGGCCGCTTCCTATATAGTAAACGCCACCAGCGTCACCGTATTCTGGACCACCGGGAGCAACTCCGCCTGGACGCAGTATAATGTGCAGCGCTCCGGCAAAGATTCGGCCAATTTCGCCAGCGTTGAGGACTCAAGCCTGTGGGCTGTCGGGCGCAGTTCCTGGGCTTTTTCTTCGCCTTCGCTTGCCGCCGGGTCCACCTATTATTTCCGCGTGAAGGCCCGCAATTCGGCCGGCGTGGAGGCGCCTTACGGGGCGGGCAACTGGATAGTGCTGCCGTCCACGCAGACCCTGGCCAATGCGCCTGGCCTTGTGCCGGCGGACGTGTATGTGTCCAGCGTCAACGCGCGCTGGGTGAATACCAATGCCGCGGGCACACCTTACCTGGCGGAGATCTCCGAACTCAGCGATTACTCGGTGCTTACGGCCAGTTCCGGCTGGATAAACGACATAGCGAGTTATGTGTTTGCCGGGCTGGCGTCCAACACGCGCTATTATATCAGGGCGCGGGCCCGCAATACTTCCGGTGTGGAAACAGCCAAAGCGCAGCTTTACGGCGAGTACACCCGCGCCGCCGAGCCGGGCCAGCCCGCCGCCGAATACGCGCGCACCGGCAACTCCGTGACCGTCAACTGGGGCAAGTCCGGCAACCCGGACCCCGGCACCGAATACTTCGCAGTAGCCTCCTCCTCTTCCGATTTCAGCTTCAACACGGCCAGTTCCCCGTGGGTGGCGTCCAACTCCTACCAGTTCAACGGCCTGTTGGCGGGGACTACCTACTATTTCAGGGCCAGGGCCAGGAACCGCAATTCAACCCCGCTTGAAACCGCCTGGACCGTTCTGCCGTCCTCTGTTACACTGCCGGCCCCGGCGCCGCCTTCGGGTATAAGCCTGGCCTATCCGGACGCGGCTTCCACCGACCGGCTGAACGTGCTGTGGAACGACAATTCAGCCGATGAGTCCGGTTTCAGGGTATACGAGAGCCTGAACGGAGCCAGCTATTACATAAAGGACACGCTGGGGTCCAACCCGGGGACGGGGCCGCTCTCCTACCTGGCGATGGCGCTGTCACCCAACGCGCGGTACTACTACAAAGTGGCCGCTTTCAACGCCAACGGCGAGGCTTATACGGCGGCGGTTTCCACTTACTCCAGGGCCGCGCAGCCGGCCGCGCTGGATTTCAGCGACGTGCTGACCAATTCCCTGCGGGCCAACTATGGAGCGGCGGGCAACGCGCCGGGTACGGTTTATATGGCCGAGATCTCCACTATGTCGGATTTTGCCCCGCTGACGGCGTCGTCTTCCACCGTGCTGGACAACGCGCTGTTTACCGGCATTGAGGCCAATAAGATTTATTTTGCCAGGGTGAGGGCCATAAACGGCTCCGGCGTGGCCACGGATTACACCGCGCTGGGCTCAACGCAGACCATACCGCTTTCAATGGCCATAGCCGCCTATAACCAGGCGCCCGGAACTATAACGCAGGGTCAGCGGTTTTCTTTCGCCAAACTGGTTATAACGCCGTCCGGCAACGGAGCGCAGCTGACCGGCATAACCGTGCGCCGCACGGGCACTGGCGCGGACGCGGACGTTTCCCGCGCGGCGGTGTGGCTGGACCAGAACGCTGACGGCGCTTTCCAGGCCGGCAACGACCTTGAGGCCGGCTACGCCGTGTTCTCGGCTTCACAGGCCGCCATTTCAATTAATCGGACGCTCAGCGCTCCTGCTACTTTCTTCATCGCTATGACGGCCGCTGATAATTATCTGTCCTGGCCGGACAATACTATAGGCGTGACCATAACCAGCACGGCTTCGTTCACCAGCCCCAACAGCATACTGGCCTCCATGAGCCCGGCGCCGCTTAACAGCGGCCTGACGCCGATAATAAAATTGGCCGACACGCTGGACATATTCGGCAATAACGCCGCGCCCGTGACCAACGTGTCACGCGGCATATATAATACGGCGTTCCTCAAGCTTACGCTTAACGCCAACCGCGACAGGGCCTACCTCAATAATATAACAGTGAACAAGCTGGGCACGCTGGGAGAGAGCAATATAGCGGCGGTAAAGGTGTTCTACGACGCCAACAAAAACGGCACTCTTGAGGCCGCGGCCGGCGACAGCCTTATCTCTTCCGGGGTCGATGTTTTTGCCTCAAGCCAGGTTGTCATACAACTGGTGAACCCGTCCACGCGGCCCGTGACCAACGAGGTTTACTTTATAACGCTGGATATTATAGACACCGCCCCGCTCAATGCCACCGTGGGGGTGCGGGTAGCCAATGCGGCCGCTTTCGCCCTTATGGCCGGCACTCCGGACAGCGTTACCCTGGCCGCCTCGCCCACCGATTCCGCGCAGCCTGCGGTAAGCGACCCTCCCAATACCCTTATGGTGACCCCGGTCGGTATGGGCGTGGCGTCCATAGAGCAGGGCGGCGAGAAGGCGCTTTTAAAACTGGAACTGACGGCTGATTCCGGCAACGCGGTGGTGACGTCTATAAAGGTGCAGCGCTCGTCCACCAGCGTGGACGCGGATTACTCTAAGGTTTCTCTTTACAGGGACAACCCGCCGCTGGACGAATACGGGCCTTCGGATACCTTCATTTCCAGCGGTGTGTTCAGTTTTGGGCAGTCCGTTTTCTCCATAGCCGAGAACATAACCTACACCTCCACCAAGACCTATTTTGTGGTGGCGGCCGTCTCGGCCTCGGCCAACACTTCCGATAAGGCCGGCCTCTCCATACAAAGCGGCTATATAACGGCTATAAGCGCCCAGACGGCGATATCCGCCCCGTTCCCGATCTACTCCGGCCTGGCGGTTATAACGCCCACGGTGGACACCGTGGTGGTGACGCCGGACGCCTCTATAGCGCCCAGCATAGCCTACCAGACCAATGCGGACGTGGCGGTGCTGGCGCTTAAAATGCAGGCCGACGCCAACGCGGCCGATATTTCGGCTGTGGTGCTTAACCAGGCCGGGACGGCCCTGGATGCGGATATCTCGTCGGTGCGCGTGTTCAAGGACAGCAACGGGGACGGGCTGTTCAGCCCGGCGCTGGACGCGCCCGTCAGCGGCAATTACGGCTTCTCCAACGGCAGCGCGGCGGTTTCTTTCTCGTCGCTTCAGAACATTACGCCGTCGAGCGTGACGTATTTTGTGGCGGCGTCCATAGCCCAGGCGGCTGTTCCCGGCAGGACGCTGCAGCTGAGGCTGGCTTCGGCCGGGTCTTTCAATATACTGGCGCCGGACCTGATAAGCAGCACGTTCCCAATAGTGTCCAACGTTATAACGCTGGAGAAACTGCCAGCCACGGTCTATGTTTCCACCTTGAACCTGGCCCCCGCTTCTATCGGCGCCGGCACGCAGAATATAAAAATGGAGAAGCTGCTTATCCGGACAAACCAGTCCACGTCGGTGATGAACTCCCTGTCCATGGTGCGCGCCGGCGGCGGCGATTCGGATATAACCGGAGTGGCGCTTTACTGGGACGCCAATATCAACGCCACGCTTGAGCCGAGCGAGCTGGTGAGCTCCGGCACTTTCTCCGGCGGGTTCCTGTCGCTGCCGTTCGGCGGCCCGGCTAAAGATCTTAGTGTGTCCACCAAAACCTATTATGTGACCATGGATATTTCGGCCGCGGCCGCGGTGAATACGGTGCTTGGGATGAGCTTTACCAGCCTGTCCGTCAACAGTCCCGATTCCGTGGAGGCCGGCCGGTTCGCGTTCGCGGCGGGCGGCGTGCAGGTCGCCGAGCCGCTGAGCCAGCTTGTGTGCGTGTTCGAGAACAAGCTGGCACCTTCCGCCACACAGGGCGATAGCGCGGTGCTGGTGGCCAGCGTGACGCTGGCGGCCACCGCCTACACCGTGGACTGGACGGGAATAGACGTGCTGCGGACCGGCAACGGCTACGATTCCGACGCCGCCGCCGTCAAGGTCTACCGCGACGACGGCAACGGCGCCTGGGGCGGGGCGGCGCAGGAGACGATGGTGGCCCAGGGAACTTTTGCGGGAGGCGCGGCCAACCTGCGCTTCTCAACGCAAACGGTGTCGTATCCCGTTTCGCGGCTCTACTACATAGCCCTCGATATTTCAGAAACGGCCTCGCCCGGAAAGACTTTGGGCGTAAGCATCCCGGCGGCCAGCTATATGAAGATAACGGACCCGGATTTTGCCGCGCTTGCCGGTTTCCCCTTCGACAGTTCGCTGACGGTGATACAGCCCACCGTGGATACGCTGCAGACGGTGCCGGTGCCCGTCAGCCTGGCGCCGCTGCTGACGCAGGGGGATTACCGCCGGGCGATAGGCAAGCTGACGCTCAGGAGCGACGCGCATTCAATAGAGCTATCCGGCATAAAATTCAGCCAGAGCGGCACCATGACGGACGCGGACCTTAAGGAAGTCGTAATATACAAGGACGACGGCGACGGGGTATTCGTGTCCACTCAGGATGCCATGATAGCCTTCCCCGCGCAGCCTAACGGCGGGGCCATCCAGTTCCTGGTGTCGCCATCGCAGATAATAACGCCCGCTCCCCAGACCTATTGGCTGGCGGTGAGCGTGTCCAGCACGGCGGCGGTCGGTTCCACGCTGTCGCTCGACTGCGCCAATACCACGTATCTCTCTATAACCGCGCCGGACGCGGTGGACCAGGCGGTGTTCCCGTTCTCTTTCTCCGTGGCCGGCACGCTGCTGGATAAGCCGGACACCGCGCGGCTGCTGGTGGAAGACAGGGCGCCGCTTGAGGCGGACCAGGGCTCGGCGGGCAATGTGATGGCCAGGCTGAAACTCTGGACCGATATAGACCAGGCCGTGTTCAATAGGCTGCGCGTGGACCTTTCCGGCAGCGTCTCGCCCTCCGATATAAGCGCGGTGAAGTTATACAGGGACCTGGATTCCAATAATATACTGAGCCCGTCCGATATAATGCTGGCTTCCGGCACGTTCACCGGCGGCTATGTCTGGCTCAATCTGACCTCGCCGCAGGCTATCAGCGTTTCCACGCGGACTTTCTTCGTGGTCTACGATGTGTCGGCTACGGCCTCCATAAACGCGCAGGGGCGCGCCGGCATAAGCGGTATTTCGTATTTCGACATCAGCGCGCCGGACCTTGCGGACGGCGCCGGCCTGCCGTTCACATCCGGCGGCATGACCATAAAAGAGCCGCCGGCGCAGGTTTCCATAAGTTTCGAAAATAAGGCCTCCACCTGGGCCGTGCAGGGCCAGATGGACGTGCTGATGTCCAGTTTCACCGTCTCGGTTTCGTCGTACAACGCCTACCTGACGCAGCTGGTGGTGGGCAATGCCGGCAGTTGTCCGGACTCCGACGTTTCGGTCTACCTCTACGCGGACGACGGCGACAGGACGTTCGGCGGCTTCGCGCAGGAAACGCTGCTGGCCAGCGCGGCGTTCTCGGGCGGCATGGCGACGCTGCAGTTCAGCCCGGCGGCTTTCAATTCCGCTGCGCCCAGGCTTTTCTACCTGACCGCCGGCATATCTTACGACGCGCAGCCGTCGAAAACGGTCGGTTTCCGCCTTGAGGCGCCCAGTTACGTTTCGGTGGCCGCGCCCGACTACCTTAATCCCGCCCTGGTCTTCCCTATGGCCACCGGCCTGTTGGAGATACAGGCTACCAGCGACGCGCTGTACGCGGCGGCCGAGTCGCTTAACCTGGCCCCGTTGCTGACGCAGGGGGATTACCGCCGGGCGATAGGTAAAATAACCCTGCAAAGCGGGTCCAATTCGGTGGAAGTGTCCAATATCCGGTTCGCCCAGACCGGCACGGCTGGGAGCGCCGATATAACGGAACTCCTGGTATACAAGGACGACGGCGACGGGGTGTTCGTGTCCAGCAAGGACGCTGCCGCCACGCTGCCGGCCCAGATCTCCGGCGGCGAGGTTCAGCTGGTTTTCAGCCCGGTACAGATGGTGGCCACGGCGCCGCAGGTGTACTGGCTGGCGGTAAGCGTGGCCACCGAGGCTTCTACCGGCGGCAGCCTGATCCTGACCGCCGCCAATACGGCTTACTTCACTATTTCCAATACCGATGTTCCCAATGCCGGCTCTTTCCCGCTTTCCATACAGACGCCGGGCACGCTGCAGGACAAACCCGATATTATGCGCGTGCGTATAGAGAACGCGGCGCTTACCAGCGTGTACCAGGGGATGGCCGCCAACCCGATGGCGCGCTTGAAAGCGTGGACGGACCAGGACAAAGCCGTCTGGCGCAGAATAAGGGTGGACCTGGCGGGCAACGCGGTTCCTTCGGATGTGTCGGCGGTGAGGCTTTACGCCGACAGCGACGGCGACGGGTTGTTCAGCGCGGCGGCGGATTCGCTGCTGGCTTCCGGGGCCTTTGGCGCGGGGTACGCCTGGCTGGACCTTTCTGTTCCGCAGACCGTCACCGTTTCCTCTAGAACCTATTTCATAACCTATGACTTCTCCGGAACCGCCGCAATAGACGCGCAGGCCGGGGCGGCTGTTTTCGGCGCGGCGTATTTCAGCCTGGATTCACCTGATATTATTGCCGGGCTGGATACGTTCACTTCCCTCTTCTCGGTTATCCGGGACCCCAGAGTGCCGGTGCCGCCGACTATAACTATGCGCAAAGCCGACGGTTCGCTTTCAATACAGGAGATTGCCTATAATCCGTACGAAACGATGTTGAAATTTAAATGGGACGGGATAGTTTACCAGGGCAGCCTGGAAAAGGCGGAGTACAGCGTGGGGCCCCTGCCGGCCGCCTCCACGTCCGCCTGGACCGGTATAGGCCTGGTTAAGGACGCGACCGTGACGGGGTTGAACCTGATCCACGGCGCCGCCTATTACCTGTCCCTGCGCGCAAAGAATACTCTGGGAAACTATTACAGCGATATCGTGTCGCAGCGGATAGTGGTGGACAGCTATAGACCCACCATGCCGGCGTCCCCGGCTTCCATAGCGGAGGGGGGCGGCGTTAAAATATCCTGGGCGGACGCGGCGGTCGGCCCGTCCGGCCTGGCGTATTACCTCATAGAAGAGCGCCGCGGCGACAGCCCCGTCTGGGTGGCCGTTTCCACCACCGCCGCCAAGTCGCTGGTCTTATCACAGGCAGGCTCTACCCCGTCCTCTATCGTGCGGGCGGCAGGTTCGTATTTCTACCGGGTATCCCCGGTCAATAACGCGGGCGTCGCCGGCGCCCCAACCGAGCCGCTGAAGGTGAACATAGGCCTCGAAAGCCTGGCGGCGATCACCGGCGTTTCAATCTATCCCAATCCTTTCGACTCAAGGAAGGCCCGCGCCAATATAACCTTTACCCTCAGCCGGGCGTCGGAGATCAAGGTGTTGGTCTACGACGCTTTCGGCGGTAAGGTGCGCGTTATAAAGGCGGATGGGGAGGCCGGGACCAATACCATTTATTGGGACGGTTCGGCGGCCTCCGGGGGCAAGGTTTCCAAAGGCATGTACCTGTGCGTTATAAAAGCCGCGGGCGACACTAAGATCATTAAGATAGGCGTGATACATTAGGTGAGGGACGAAGGCAACTGGACAGCTAGCGGGAAGATTATGAACTGGAAAGGCTGGCAAAAGGCGGGATGCGCGGAGTATGCTGCCAAGGCGATCTTGGCCGCGGCGCTGGCCTGCGCTTTGGCGTCCGGCCTTTTTGCCGAGGGCGGAAAGCCGGGGGAGATATTTAATTTCGGGGCGGGGGCGAGGCCGCTCGCCATGGGCGGGGCGTATACGGCGCTCACCAATGACGCGGCTTCGGTTTACTATAATCCCGCGGGGCTCGGCATGCTCAACGGGCGCAACCTTTCGCTCATGCACGCCGGGCTTTTTGAGGGCATGTCGTATGAATATCTCGGTTACGCCCAGAACTTCGGCGGTCTGCCGGGCGGCTGGGGCGCGCAGGTTCTCAGGCTTTCCGCAGGTTCCGCTCCGGGGCGCGACGAATTCAACTTGCCGGCCCCGGATTTCTCATATTCTGAAACGGCTTTCTCCGTGGCCGCCGGCATGCACGGGGTTTTCCTGCCCAGGCTGTCGGCGGGGGCCGGGCTGAAAATCGTAAGCCGCGCAATGGACAGCTCCTCCGACAGGCTTCTCGGCCTGGATATCGGTTTGCAGTACGGGCCGCTGCTGGACGGCAGGCTCTCGTTCGGTTTCTCAGCCCAGAACGCGGGGGCATTTTCGTCCGGGGATACCAGCGACAGGCTGCCCCTGGCGATGAAAGCGGGCGTTTCTTACCTGCTGGCGCCCGGCCTGGCCCTCGCCGTCGACGCGTCGGACTCCGGCCAGCTGCGGGCCGGGACAGAGTATGTAATGGGGCCGGGAGCGCTGCGCCTGGGCTACGACAGACAAGCAGTTTCTTTCGGCGCCGGCGTGAAATTCATGAAAGCCTACCAGTTGGATGTAGCCATGCTCCGGCATGAAACACTCGGCCTTTCCAACCGGGTTTCCCTTAATTATTATTTCGGCGGCCTTAGCAAGCCGTCGCGCGCCAGGGCTTACTCTGTGGACTATATTGTGAAGGCCGGGCACAGCATTGCGGCCAGGGATTATGTTAAGGCCCTTGAGAACGTGGAAATGGCGGCCGGCCTCGACATCAATCTCTACAAAGGGGGGTGGGGCGAACGGCGGCGCAGGCTTTCAGCGGCGGTGAAAGGGCTTAAACTTGCGGAACTGCCGGAACGGCAGGCCGCGCTTATGGCTTCGGGAGAACAGCCAGAGGAGGCCGGCCGCGCCATGTATGAGTACATCTATGGCAACAACATAAAGAGCGCTCTACTGGCGCACAGCGCTCTCGGTTACGAGAAAAACAACGCTTTTTACGGAGATTTCCTTTCGCTTGTGCTGAATCTCACGTCATTTGAACTGCGCAAGGACGAAATACTGCCGCGCCCGCTTCTTAAACGGGAAAAACTGAATAAGGCGGCGGCTTTGTTCTATGAACGGCGTTTTGAAAGCGCCCTGCGCCAGTGCGAGGAGATACTGCTGCTTGACGACAAGGACGCGTTGGCATGGACACGGCTGGGTTCGGCGTATTATGCCATGGGAGACCGGGAAAAAGCCAGGAAGGCTTACGAAAGGGGCTTGCAGCTTGACCCCTCCGATCTGTCGACTCTTGATTTTATGAAGATGCAGGGGTGGAAGTAAAACCGGGGGCAGTTTGGCTTAAGATTAATATTAAGGAACAGGCCTGAAAAATCCGCTAAAGAGGCTCCCCTTACAAAACCGTTAAATTTGCGTAACTTTTACGAAACAGGCCTTCGCTAGAATATAGGGGCGGAAGGCTTCTGCGTTATTATGAAAAAAAGACCGATGGTGGATTTGTTCGGGTGTTGGATACTGACGGGGCTGGCTTTGGCCGGCCCGGCCGGCTTGTGCGCGCAGCAATATCCCCTCAACGAGAAAAGCCGTTATGAAGCTGAGCTGGAAAACAAGATTAACGAGTCCATCCTTAAAATACTGGGCCCGAACAAGGCTAAGGTAATAGTGCAGGCCGACATGGATTTTGGCGTGACCGAGAAGATCAGGATGGAAGGCGGCGCGGCGGTGGATCAGGAGAATTTTAAATGGGCAGGCATAGGGCCGGACCTGTCAAAAAAGGCCGGTCTTCAGCTTCTTCCCGGATTTCCGGTGCCTTCCGCGCAGGGCGGCGCTCCCGCCGGGCCGCAGTCTT
Source organism: Elusimicrobiota bacterium (assembly GCA_003482905.1). Taxonomy (GTDB): domain Bacteria; phylum Elusimicrobiota; class Elusimicrobia; order Elusimicrobiales; family UBA9959; genus UBA9959. Next base: position 28,152 of record DMXM01000009.1, on the reverse strand, counting down.
ATGCCAAGCAGCTTATTTACCCGGCGTCGCTGGTTAAAAAATTGACGGTTTCACTGGTTGTAAACAAGAGCCTGTCCCCCGAAGAGGCCGGGAATATCACAAGTTTTGTCTCCGACGTAATGAACCTGGACAGCACAAGGGGCGACGCGATAATCACGGTGCGGGCGACGTTCGCGTCCATGTGGAAAACCATATGGTTCATGCCGGAGGCGGTCAGCGTAATATTCCGCTACGGCATAATTTCCCTGGCCGTTATAGTTGCCATGCTGTCGGTCATGTTCGGCATAATCAGGCTTTCGGCTTCCATGAAGTCGTTGGGCCGCGATCAGCAGCAGATCAGCATGGATTTCGGTTCAAAGGGAGGGGAAACGGTTGGTGTTGAGGAGGCCGTTCCTGGCCGGCCGGAACTGGCCGGGCCAGAGGGGGCGGCCGCCTCAGGGCAGGGAAAGGAGGGGGAAGCTGAGGCGTTCTTTAACGTCAAACTCAACCAGGTTCCGGTTCTTGTCCACATAATGGCTAGGGAAAAACCGGAAAACATTGCCCTTATAAGCGCGCATCTGGCTCCGGATATCAGGACGGATTTTCTTAAGAGACTGCCGCCGCAGGTCTCTTCGGAGGTCATAGCCAGCATGGCGGAGATACGTTTTGTGAAGCCGGCCATGATAGAGGCCATTAAAGATGAACTGGAGAAGCGTTTCAGCGGCGCCGTGGGAGGGATAGATAAAGTTTTTGAGGTCATGGACATGGTGAGCGGCAGGGTTAAAAAGGACATGCTGCTGGAGCTTGAGCGCCGGCACCCCGAAGTCGCCGGCAAGGTGAGGGCGGGAGTTTTGCTTTTTGACGACCTGTATCGACTGGATGAGAATGAGCTTTCCATGCTGGTCCCCGCGGTTAAAGTGGAAGACTGGGGGGTGGCGCTGGTGTCCGCCGAGGCCGGGTTCAGGGAGCGTGTCAAACGCCAGATGATGGAAAAAACAAGACAAATGATGGAACAGATTGTTAAATACGGCGGTTCCTCGCGGGAAAAAAGCGACGCGGCCACGGAGGCCGTAGTGCAGGCGGCGGCCCGGCTGATAAAGGAGGGCCGTATTCGCAATCCGCTGGAGTTGAAAAACGCCGTGGGCCTTCAGAAACAGGAAATAGCCGGGATGTAAAATAGTATGAACTTCAACAACGGAGAGGATAAAGAAGGTTTTTTCGGGTCTTTGGGAGAAGGCTCGATGTTTTCCATTTTTGAAGAGAAGCAGAAGCCTGCCGCTCCGCCCGTGCAGCCCCCGCCGCCTCCCCCGAGGGCGGCGCCCGCCCCCGCTCCTGCCAGGCCCGCCGCCGAACAGCTTAAGCCCGCGGCAGCGTACCCGCCCGCCCCGCCGGCGGCTCCGGGAATAACTGATTTTCTACAGAAAAAAATTACTGAACTTGAGACACGGCTTTACGAAACGCAGGAAAAGGCGCTCGCATTTTCAGTTGAGTTGAAAAGTAAGGAAGAACTGCAGCGCCAGAATATGCGCCAGGTGGAGGATATGTTCAATTCCCTCCGCAATAACCGGCGCGCGGACGACGCGGAAAAAGCTTTTAAAGACAGGGTTGAAAGCCTTGAACACGCGGTTGCCGGGGGCGAGGCGCGGGTGGCCGAGGCCGCCGCGGCGCGTAAAGCCGCCGAGGACGGGGCCAAGGCCGCGGAGATAGCGCTTGCCAGGCTGAGCGACCGGTTTGCGGCCGTGGAGGAGCGCGTAAGTTCGCTGCAGGAGAAGTTTTCGTACGGTTTTGACTCCCGGTTTTCTGCGGTAGACGAGAAACTCGGGGCCGTTCAGGCCGGCACCGCCGCCGCCTCGGGCGGGCTGAAGGAGACGCGGGAAAAACTAGAGCAGGTTGAGGCGCGGCTGGCCGAAGACGCAGCCAAGTCGGCGGAGATCACAATCGCCAAGGTGGCCGACCGTTTTGCCGCGGCGGAGGATCGCATAAGGGCGGCGCAGGAGAAGCTTTCATACGGAATTGATATCCGGCTTTCCGCCATGGGCGGAAAACTTGGGCAGGTTGAGGCGCGGCTGATAGAGGCGAAGCAGGCTGAGGCGGCGCGCTGGGGCGCGGAAATTATGCGGCTTAAGAGCCGGCTGGATGAGTTGGCGGCCGCCGGTGGATTCTCGGAAGAATCAAAAAAAGACTATAAAAAGAAGTTTGACGGCCTGGAGGGGCTCATTCAGGACCTGGCTGGTAAGCTGGCTGAGTTCCAAAAGGAAAAACCGGCGGATCCGGCGGCTATGGAGAAGATCCGCGAGGAACTATCCATTAAAGCCGCCTCCCTGGAGCAGCGCGTTGAGACGCTGGCGGAAAGGACCGTGTACATTCAGAACGTGTCCGTCACTACGGCGGCGGATGTCAAAGAGGCCAAGGCGCGTTCCGAAAGCATGGAGAACAAGCTGGATGATATGTCCGTGCGCGCGAAGTCGGCGGCGGACAGGCTGGACACTTACGTGGCGCGCCTGGTAAAGATAGAGTACCTTCTTGCGGAGATAACCGCGCGGGAAGCGGCGCCGCGGAGAAAGCTGGACGACGCTATGGGCAGGATCTCCGCGCTCGAAGAAAACATGGCCGCGGTTGGAAAACTTAAATCCGAATTCTCCGACCTGCGCAAAGCCGGGGCCTGCGGTACGGACGTAGCTGGAGGCGCGGCTAAAATAGCGGCCTTTGGGGCTGCTCTTGACGGCCTGGAGAAAAGGCTGGAAAGGCTTTGCCCTCCTCCCCCTCCTCCTCCATCGGTCCGGGTTTAATAAATATATGGAGCCGGAAATCATTCTGCTTCTTGCCATCTGCGCGTTCGGGCTGACAGTGTCGCTTTTTGTGGTTTTCAGATCCTCCGATTTTGTTCAGCTTGTCGCTGGCGAACGCCGGGAGAGGCGTTCGGAGCAATTAGTGCGCGAACTAACCCGCGGGATATCCGTGGCCGAAAACCGGATATACGCTAAGTCCCGCCAGCTTGAGGCCCTTTCGCGGCGGCTTTCCGAGTCTAATCTTACCCTCGAGCAGATGAACAATATGAAGTCCAAGTTTCTTTCCATGGTTGTGCACGACGTGCGCACCCCCCTGGCGGCCATACGCGGCTTCAGTGAGCTTTTTTCCAAGGCGGCCGCGGATGAAAAGCACAGGGGCATGACGAGGAATATAACGGCGGCGGTGGACAGGCTTAATATGCTGGTTTCCGACCTGACCGACGTGGCCATGATAGAGGCCGGTAAGCTTACAATAGAGCGAGTTCCTTTCGCCTTCGGAGATATGCTGGCGGACCTGATGTCCTCCATAGAGATAAACGCCAAAAATAAGGGGGTAATCCTAAAATATGACAGGATAAACCCGGGCGCCGTTATAAACGGGGACAAATTCCGTATTTCCCAGGTGCTCCAGAACCTGTTGAATAACGCCATAAAATTCACCCCGGTTGGGGGGCTTGTGGAGGTGAGCACGGCGGCCGAGGGGCGGCGGCTTGTTGTCAGCGTAAAAGATTCCGGCATAGGCATAGATCCGAGCGAAACAAAGCGGATATTTGAGAAATTTTACCAGGCTAAATGCCAGAAAAACGCGCAACTGCGCCAGATGGGTTGGGGACTGGGGCTTTCAATAGCGCACGAGATAATAATGCAGCACGGCGGGAAAATAGGCGCGTCCAGCCAGGGCCTTGGTAAAGGTTCCGTTTTTTATTTCAGCCTGCCGGCGGGTTAGCCTGGATTCCGCCGTTCAGAGTAGTTTTCATTGGATAGATAAGAGGACGGAAAATTTCAACTGGGATTTTCAGGTTAGTTCCGGGGGATACATCTATGGATAAAGCGCTGGCGGCGCGGGAGATATTGCTGTTGGGGGCGCTGGGGGAGGCGCGGGGGGCGGCTTTGGGGGCTGGGATAGAGATGGTTGCGCTTAAGGGCGCCGCGCTAATCGAATTAGGGATATACCAGCCGGGCGAGCGCGGGATGAGCGACGCTGATGTGCTGCTGCGGCCTAAGGACCTGCCGGGCTTTGAAGAGATCTTAAAAAAACTGGGGTATGAGCCCATGCCCAACAGCGCGGACGCCTGGCTTAAACCCAGCCACAATAACGCTCCGCCGGCTATAATCGACATACATACCGGGCTCTGGCATATAAAAGATACGGACGAGCTCTTCAAATGGGGCCTGGAACCGGGCCCGGCCGGCCTAGCGCTTAATTTAGCCGACCTCTTCATTCACGCAGCCGCCCATCCCCTGCTCCACCACGGCGAACTCACCCCCCGTAACCTGGAAGACTGCTCCCGTATAGTCCTGCACGCACCCGGGGACGGTGAAAAATTCTGGGCCGCCTTGACCCGCAAAGTGAATATTTATAACCTGCGCCCCGTCATCTGGCCCGTTATCAAACGCCTCGCTCCCGGCCCGCTCGCCATCCCGCCCGCCGCCCTGGCCGCCCTAGCCCCGCGCGGCCCGGAAAAAATAAAGGCGGCCTTCTTTGAGAAAGCCGCCAAAAAACATTCCACCGCCCTGGAATACCTGCTGCCGGTGCTGCACCGCCCCGGCCTGCTGGTAAAATACGCCGTGCCGGAAAAACGCTTTATGCTGCGCCGCTACGGCGCCGCCAGCCTGGCCCTTTACCTGCTGCGCCCCCTAAAGCTTATCTGGACTATCCTCAGGCGCTAGCCCTCTTACCAGCGTAACCATTTTAAGAATGCTAGTGATCCGCTCAAGCCCGGGCGGCTTTATCACAAAATCGAACGCGCCTTCCCTTACCGCCTTGGCCGCCATGTCGGCGTTGTCCAGGCCGGCAATGATGATAACGCAGGCATCCTTGTTCTTTTCGCGGGCTTTGAACGAAAATTCCAGGCCGCTGGCGCCGCGCAGGTAAATATCGGTTATTACGATGTCGAAGGGTCTGTCTTCCAGCAGCCTGCGGACCAGTTTGGCGTCGCCGGAGTGGGTGACCTCGAAGTGCGGGAAAGCGGCCAGCAGCTCGGTCACCCTCTCTATAACGTAGCCTTCGTCCTCAATAAATAAAATTTGTTTCTTCGCCATCACCACTCCACCCACCAGCGGCCCAGTTCCAGCTTGGCGGCGAACTTGGGGTTCTTGGCCTGCAGCTCGGACATATCCATCGGGCGCTCGATGGAAGTCATCGGGTGCTCCAGCAGGTCTATAAGAACCGGGTTTATCTGGGCGAAATCGGGGTCCAGCAGCGTTTCCAGCAGGGGCCTGGTAAGCGAACCTTTATTCACTTTTACCACGCGGCCTGTTTCCCCGGTGGAAAGCATGACCAGCGAGCCCGGGGGATAGATGGAGACGGCCGAAAGAAGGGCCTTCACCGCCCTGGCGTGGAAACCGTGCCCCTCTTTTTCTATCAGTTCCTTTACCACGTCGGGCGGGTTGATGGAGTCGCGCCAGGCCCTTGGATGGGTCATAGCCTCGAAGACGTCGGCTATGCCGATGAGCTGCGCCAGCGGGTCTATTTCCTCGTTGGAAAGCCGGTCCGGGTAGCCGGAGCCGTCCATGCGTTCATGCGTCTGAAAAATTATGCGTTTGGCGCGGTCTTTGATCTTATAGTCCAGGTCAACTATCCTGTCCAGTTTGGCCACGCCGGCCTCGGTGTGCAGGGTCAGGGTTGAAAATTCATCTTCGCTCAGGCGGCCCTCGCGGCTGTAAAGATCGGCGTATTCCGTCATGCCGATATCGTGCGCCATGGCGCAGAAGCCGAGCAGGCGCAGCTCCGAAGGCTCAAGGTCCGCGGCCTGCCCCATGGCCAGGGCGATTATGGTGACGTTGGCGCTGTGCGCGCGCAGGTAGTCTTCAGCGGTCGAGTACCGGGCATAGTTCAGCAGCACGGTATTGGTCTTAAGCGTCTCGGTTGCCAGGTCGCAGGCCCGCGCCACCGCTTCGTATTTTTCCGTGTAAGGCTGGTTTATCGCCTTAAGCAGGGCGCCGGAGGTCTCCAGTACGCGCGAGTAGACCTCGCGGGCCTTGGCGTCCAGTTCACGGAAAGGCAGGGCCGGCTCTTTGGGCGGGGCTTTGGTTTCAAGGCGGGTTTTGGGCTGTTTATAGGCCCCGATATGCTTTTTGATGGCTTCCGCCCGGTCGGCGGCCGGCGCGCTGTCTATTTTGTTTTCGGGTTCGGGCTGCGTTACCTGTACCGGCGCCTGCACCGGCCGGGGTTTTTCGGCGATGGGCAAAACAACAGGCCGGGCCTGTTTCTTCGCCTCCGGTATAGCCGGCTCGCTCTTAGCTTTGTTCAGGTCTGAAAACCGCATAGGGATATTATATACTGCGGAGGTTAAATAAAGATTGCGGGATGATTACAGCTTTTTCTCGAAAACCCGGTATTTCCGGTATAAATCGGCGCCTAAAGCCTCAATGGGGGAGTTTATAAGCTTGTTATCTTCGAGCGTCCAGGAGACCTCGCCGTACTCCCAGCCCATTTTTTTGGCGGCCAGTATGGCCTGCTTTATCAGCAGCAGCTCTATGCCTTTGCCGCGGAACTCTTTTTTGACCCCCAGGGTCAGCAGGCGGCCGCGGTTAAGCCTGAACATGAAGCGGTAAAGGAAGGGCAGAATGGTGAGCGGGCCAAGCGCGCCGCGCGCCTCTTTGAGGGCGATATTGAAGTCGGGCAGCATCAGCACGAAGCCGGCCGGCTTGCCTTCGAACCGGGCGAAATAAAGATAATCGGGCTTGATCATCGGCTTAAGCGCGGCGGCCAGGTCGTCCATTTCTTCAACCGTCATCGGGACAAAGCCCCAGTTCTTTTCCCAGGCCGAATTATAGATCTCCTTCACTTCGCCGATGGCCGCGTCTATGTTCTTTACGTCCGCCAGGCTCAGCGTTACCTTGCCGTCCCGGTTCATGCGGTTGAGGATCTTGTCGAAGCGCTCCGGGAAAGGCGTGGAGGTAAGGCATTTGTAGGCGTGCAGGTCCTTGGCCTTGGCGAAGCCGGCGGCTTCCGCCAGTTCCAGGTAATAGGGCGGGTTGTAGGGCATCATCACCATGGGCGGTCCGTCGAAACCCTGGGCCAGCATGCCGCAAGTCTCGTTGGTGGAGGGGTTTACCGGGCCCACCGCCGAATCCATGCCGCGGGTCTTAAGCCAGGCCGCCGCGGCGGCGAACAGCGCCCCGGAGACCCCCCTGTCGTTCTCGCAGTCGAAGAAGCCGAAGAAGCCGGTTTTGTCGCCGTGAAAATTGTTATGGGCGTGGTTGACGATGGCGGCCAGGCGGCCCGCCGGGCGGCCGTCCTTGTAGGCCACCATGAGCTTGCGCTCGCCGTGGCGCCAGAAAGGGTGGCCGGTGCCAAGCAGGTGGCGGCTGTCGCGTTTAAGCTCGCCTACCCAATGCGGGTGGGCGCGGAAAAGCGAGAAAGGATAGTCTATGAAAACGCCGAGGTCTTTTTCGGCGATCTCCCGAATTTCAATGGACATAAAATTATTACGCGCGGAGAACGGTCGGCCAGCCTTATTTCACCAGGGCCGCCGGTTTTTTCTTCAGGACTTTTTTAACGCAGGTCTCGAAAATATCCAGGGCCCGGTCCAGCTGCGCGCGCGAGTGGGTGGCCGTCGCCACTATCCGGATAAGCGAGCGCCTGGGGGGGACGGCGGGGCTGACCACGGGGTTGGTGAACAGGCCGTTGTCGTAAAGCATGCGCCAGAGCGTAAAGGTCTTTTCGTTGTCTCCGATGACCACCGGGATAATGGGGGTCTGGGTTTCGCCGGTGTTCAGCCCCATCGCTTTAAAGCGTTTCATGAGATATCTGGCGTTCTCCCAGAGTTTCTTTATTCTCTCCGGTTCCTCTTCTATGATATCGAGGGCCTTGGAGATGGCGGCCACGGAGGCCGGCGGCAGGGCCGCGGAGAAGATCATGGAGCGCGACATATGCTGTATATAGTGAATGATGTTCTCGTCGCCCACCGCAAAACCGCCCACCGAGGCGAAGGACTTGGAGCAGGTGCCCACCACCAGGTCGACGTCCTTGTGGCTCAGGTTGAAATGTTCGCAGGTGCCGCGGCCGTGGCGCCCAAGTACGCCGGAGGCGTGGGCGTCGTCCACCATCAGGCGGGCGCCGTATTTCCGGCAGATCTTGGAGATCTCGGGGATGGGGGCGATGTCGCCCTCCATGGAGAACACGCCGTCCACTATGACCAGCTTGCCGTGGCCCGGGCCTATGTCCTTGAGCACGCGCTCCAGGTCGGCCGTGTTGTTGTGCTTGAAGCGGCGGACTTCGCCGTGGGAAAGCCGGCAGCCGTCGAGGATGCTGGCGTGGTCCAGTTTGTCCACTATGGCGAAATCGCCCTTGCCCACCAAAGCGGAGATCACTCCCAGATTCATCTGGTAGCCGGTGGCGTAGATAAGGGCGGCTTCCCGGCCCTTGAAGGCGGCCAGCTTGCGCTCCAGCTCCATGTGCAGCACGGTATTGCCGTTGAGGAAGCGCGAACCCGCCACGCCGGTGCCGAATTTTTTAACGGCGTCTATGGCGGCGGCCTTCATGCGCGGGTCGTTAGCCAGGCCGAGGTAGTTGTTGGAGCCGAACATGATGAACTTCCTGCCCCTTATGGTTATCTCGGGGGCTTGTTCGGATTCCAGCGCCTTGAAATATGGGTATATGCCCGATTCCATGAGCTGCCGGGCGAGGGTGAAATTTCTGCATTTTTCAAAAATGTCGGTCATAATATCCTGATATTTTATTAAATTGGGACTTCAAATGATAGGGAAAGAATGGTTTTATTGGCGGCCGGTTCTCTTTGCCAGGGCCGTGGTGGAACGGCCCTTTAAAAGGGGGATAAGGGCTACCCGGCCGGCGAATTCGGCGCCTACCACCGAGCCGTTGGCATAATCCGCGCCTTTTGCCAGCACATCGGGTCGGAGGGCCTTTATGAGAGCCAGCGGCGTATCTTCTTTGAATATCACCACGGCATCCACCGCGGCCAGGGCCGCCAGCACTACGGCGCGGTCGGCGGCTTTGTTAAAGGGCCTGGCCGGCCCCTTAAGACGGCGTACCGAAGCGTCCGAGTTGAGACCCAGGAAAAGGAAATCCCCCAATGAACGGGCCTTCTCCAGCGAGGCCACGTGGCCAGCGTGCAGAATGTCGAAGCAGCCGTTGGTGAAAACAGCTTTTTTACCGGCGCGCTTCAGGGCCGCGCGCAGGGCCGCGGCTTTCTTAAGCGAGATTATCTTGCGGCTGGCCTTCATTGGTTATTTGGCGGCCGCGGGTTCGGCCGTGGCCAGCAGGCGCTCCATAAAGCCGGTGTCCGTCTTGCCGGCCTGAAAATCGGGGCTCTCGATTATTAGTTTATGGGCGTTTAGGGTGGTGTGTACGCCCTTCACCCTGAAATCCGCCAGGGCGCGCCTGGACCTCGCCACGGCGGAGGCCCTGTCGGGCGCCCACACTATAAGTTTGGCCAGCATGCTGTCGTAATAGACCGGCAGATTGTAGCCGGCATAGACATGGGTGTCCACACGCACGCCGGGACCGCCGGGCACCAGCCATTCCTCCACCCGGCCCACCGAGGGGGCGAAATTGCGGCTGAAATCCTCCGCGTTGACGCGGTGTTCTATGGCATGGCCGCGGTAGGGCACGCTGTGGCCGCCTGTATAGGAAAGCTCCTCGCCGGCGGCCGCCAGCAGCTGTTCGCGCACAAGGTCGAAACCGGTGATAAATTCGGTTACCGGGTGCTCCACCTGCAGGCGGGTGTTAACTTCCATGAAATAGAAATTCCCCTGCTGGTCCAGCAGGAATTCCACGGTGCCCACGCCCACGTAGTTGGCGGCTTCGGCCAGTTTTACGGCCGCCTCTTCAAGGCTGTCGCGCAGCTTCTTGCCTACGGCAGGGGAGGGGGATTCTTCCACCAGTTTCTGGTGGCGGCGCTGTATGGAACAGTCGCGCTCGGGGAAGGCTATGGTGTGGCCGTGCGAGTCGCGGGCGAACTGCACCTCTATGTGGCGGGGGAGTTCGATATACTTCTCGAAATAAACGTCGCCGTTGCCGAAGGCCGCCTTGGATTCGGACTGGGCCATGTTCATTTCGTTGGCAAGCTGGGAGGCCTCGCGCACTATGCGGATGCCTTTGCCGCCGCCGCCCGCGGCGGCTTTGATCATTATGGGGAAGCCTATCTTGGCCGCCTGGGCCGCCGCGTCCTTATACACGCAGTCCTTGGTGCCCGGCGTTACAGCTATGCCGGCTTTGACGGCCATTTTTCTGGCCTCGGCTTTATGGCCGAGCTGCTGTATGGACTTGGGGGAGGGTCCTATAAAAGTGATGCCGTTGTCGCGGCAGGCGGCCGAGAAATCGGCGTTCTCGGAGAGGAAGCCGTAGCCCGGGTGTATGGCGTCCGCCCCGGTGATCTTGGCGGCGGAAATAATGGCCGGGATGCTCAGGTAGCTCTCCCTGGCCATGGCCGGGCCTATGCAGACCGCTTCGTCGGCCAGGCGCACGTGCAGGGAAGACCTGTCGGCTTCGGAATAGACTGCCACGGAGGTTACGCCCATCTCGCGCAGCGTGCGTATCACGCGTACGGCGATTTCGCCGCGGTTGGCGATCAGAACTTTTTTAAACATAGCTTCTCCTTAGGAAAGTGAGCAGCGAACCGTGAAAGCGTTGTTCCGTAAAACCATTAAATATTTACTGCTTGCTGTTCTCCGGCGCAGCCGCCTGGGGCGCGGCATTTTCCACCTGGGCTTTTCCCGTCCAAAGGTTTACGTGAAAAACGAATACGTCTTTTGTTTCTTTTTGGCGTGTGCGGGGATCCAGCGCTTCCTGCCGCAGAAAAACTTTATATTCGGGGCCGGCCAGGTGCACGGCCAGCCACTGGTCCCTGGGGAGGAATTTGGCTTTCTGCGGGCCAAGCTGTTCCCGCATGGCCTCCAACTGCCGCCTGCGCGCTTCCGCGATGGGCGGTATACCGGCCTGGAAGCGGGATTTCTGGGCGAAAGCCACGGCTTCCGCGCCGGCGGCGCCGCTTAGGCGGGCCAGGCGTTTTTTGGCCTCGGTCATCTCCGGGTTCTCAAAGCAGGCGCCTTCGGCCGACATGACGTCCCGCAGGGCGCGGGGATAATCCTTGAGGTGTATGTAGGAGTCTGCGCGGCTGAGGAAAAGAGGGCACTGCTCTTTGGCGGTAAGCCCCGGCCATTTCATTAATTTTTCATATTCCGGCAAGGCCTCGCTGTCGCGCTGCATGTAGCGCAGGCTTTCCGCATAATAGAAGTTGAACCAGTAGAGGTCCTCGTCAGAGTAACCCACGGGATAAACGGCGGCGCCGTCTATGGCGCGGCGGCAGGATTCGGAGGCCTTGTCGTAGAGCCCCATGTGGAATTCGGCGGAACAGAGGAAACCGGAGGAGCGCGGGTCCATCGGGTCAGTAAGGTAGAGTTTTTGCGCCAGGAAAAGCGCCTGCGAAAAATCCTGGCTCTTTATGGCCTCGTTGATGGGCCCAAAGAGCCCCCAGATGTACGGCCTGACCCAGCGGTTATGCTCGCGCACGAAGGAGATATAGTCGTGCTTCCACTCCGCCGTCCCTTCCTTGAGCTGGTAGCGGACCATGGCGGCGTCCTTGTTTATAGTGAAAACCTGTATGTCGCGGAACTGCCAGGCGGGCACATTCGCGTAGTAGTCGCGGCTGTTCTTCAGGTAATCCTCAAGGCTGCAGGCCGTCTTTGAGTTGGCGGAGAGCAATTCGTAGGCTTTGTCGTATTTGCCCTGGGAGATGTTTGTGAGGTACGTTTTTGCCGTCATCAGCAGGCGCATGCGCGGGATGGACGGCGCCGCCATGCGGTACAGCAGTGTCAGCAGGGCCAGCGCCAGCAGGGCCGTTATCGCCGGGCTAAAAAACCGCCTGAACAGGGACGGGGTCATGTTTATGCGTAAGGTTGAGTCTTTTCGCAGGCGCGCGGAATCCGCTATAAAGGGGGAGGAGCCGGAGTCTATGCCGTGTGGAGAGGGTCCCGGGGGCGTCCGGGGGGGCGGGGGCGCGGTTTGCGCCGGTTGGGGCTGCTCGTCCGGGCGTTCCCTGAAAGACCGCGCTTTTCCGTCCATGGTGTCCTGTATGGACTCCATTTCCACTTTTTGGGTCTGGTTTTTCTCCGGGCCGGCCGGAGCGGAGCTGTTTTTGGGCGGCGCGTTCAGGGCCATCAGTGAGCCGCACCCCTCGCAGTAATTTCTCTCCACCTGGTTGCCAAAGCCGCATTCACCGCACGTTTTTTCAAGACGTGCGCCGCATTTCAGGCAAATGTCCCCTAGCATGTTCGGCAGATAGCCGCACTTGGGGCATTTGATAACTGAAGGCTTTGACGGCATTTTGCTTATTTGGGCTCGATAAAGAACAGGGGCTGGCCGTATTCCACCGGCTTGCCTTCCTCTATAGATACGATCTTGAGGAGCCCGTCGCACGGGGCGGTGACGCTTTTGAAGTCCCTGCCTACTTCCACCACGCCCAGCTCGAAACCGTTCTTCACGGAGGAACCTTCTTTCAGATGGTTGGTCTTGCCGGGGCGGGCGAAACGGAATATCCCTATGGAGGGGGAGAGCACCGGCTCCATGGTGGAGGCTATGGTGGTGTTGTGCTCCGGGTTATTGTTGAGCTTCAGGCTGATCTTGTCGTCGCCGTTCCTCCAGGTTATTTCCTCGAGGTCGGTGCTTTCCATCCACTTGGTCATTTTGGTAAGGGTCTTTACGTCCATTGATAGTACCTCCGTAAATTTACAGTCCGGCTTCCGAGGGGTCGAAAGCGTGCGGCAGCAGTTTTCCGGCCTTGGTGATAGTGATCTTTTCCTTTTTTTCCAGGGGTTGCCAGTCCAGGTAGATCATCTCCGCGTCCTTGTGCGCGAATTCTATGATCACCTGCCGGCAGGCGCCGCAGGGTTTGGCGGATTTGGCGGCCACGCAGAGGGCCTGGATCTTCTTTTCGCCGTGGCTGACGGCCTTGAAGATGGCGACGCGCTCGGCGCAGATGGCCAGGCCGAAAGAGGCGTTCTCCACGTTGCAGCCGGTGTAGATGCGGCCCGAATCGGTCAGCACCGCGGCGCCCACGGGGTAGCGCGAATAGGGGCAGTAGGCGTTCTTCTGCGCGGTCTTGGCGGCTTCCATCAGCTTCTTGCGGATGGCGGTCCTGCTGTTGCTTCCGGGCGCTTTTTTCCTGGGCGGCTTTTTGGCCATTTATCCCTCCAGTATCAGTTTCAGTTTTGCGTAGGTCTTGGCCGGGAAATTTTCCTTATGCGTAAGCAGGGACCCCTTTGTAAAAGAGGGGCAGCCGTTGCGGCAGCCGGCCTTGGCCACCAGCGGGATGATCTTCACCAGCAGGCGGCGGATGTTCTCCACGTTGGCCTGCACGGTCTCCGAGACCTTGTGCTGGTTGACTTCTTCGCCTTCCTTCCAGCAGTCGTAGTCGGTCACCAGGGAGACGGGGGCGTAGTGGAAGCCGGCCTCGCGGGCCAGTTTAGCCTCGGTGGCCATGGTCATGCCGATTATGGAATAGCCCATTTTGCGGTGAAATTCGGACTCGGCCTTGGTGGAGAAGCCGGGGCCTTCCATGCAGCAGTAGGTGCCGCCTTTGTGGGCTGTTATGCCGAGTTTCTTCGCTTCTTTGAACATCATATCGGAGATGTCCATGCAGAAAGGTTCGGCCAGGGGCACGTGGCCCACTATGCCGTTGCCGAAGAAGGTGGAGGGGCGGCCCTTGGTCTGGTCCACGAACTGGTCCGGGAAAACGAAATGGGTGGGGACTAGTTCCTGCCTGAGAGACCCCACGGCGCTGGCCGAGATTATGGTCTTAACGCCTATGGACTTAAGCGCCCACATATTGGCGCGCTGGTTTATTTCGCCCGGGAGCACGGCGTGCTTGCGGCCGTGGCGGGGCAGGAAAACCACTTTTATGCCGGAAAGGGTGCCGAGTATAAGATTGTCGGAGGGGTCGCCGAAGGGGGTTTTGATCTTTATTTCCCTGAGGATCTTGAGTTCCTTCATGGCATAGAGGCCGGTGCCGCCTATCACGCCTATTTCCGCCAGTGCCTTCTTAACCATTATAGACTCCTTGCCTTATGATTTAATTGAAATCTTTCTATGACCGGAGGCCCGAAAAGGTGGGTTCCGCCATTGTTATCTATTTTATAATAATTAGCACCTTAAAACACGGTTTTTTTGCCTCCCCGGGCTTAAAGAAAAAGCCGCGCTGGCGGCGCGGCTTTTTCAATGTCACAGGGGCCTGTCAGTTTTCGAAGCCGGGGTACATGGGGAACTTGGCGCAAAGGCCTTTTACTTTCTCGGCTATCCCCTTCAGAGCTTTATCGTCGCCTTTATGCTTTATGGCGTCGTCTATGAAGTCCGCTATGGCGGGGATGTCCCTGTCTTTCATGCCGCGGGTGGTGATGGCTGGCGTGCCTATGCGTATGCCGCTGGTGATCATGGGGGACTGGGGGTCGAAGGGAATGGTGTTCTTGTTGACCGTTATCCCGGCCTTATCCAGCGCAATTTCGGCCTCCTTGCCTGTTATATTCTTGGCGCGCAGGTCCACGCTCATCAGGTGGCAGTCGGTGCCGCCGGCCACTATGCGGTAGCCGCGGGCCTGCATTTCCCGGGCCAGCTTGCGGGCGTTCTTAACCACCTGCTTCTGGTATTCCCTGAAGCTCGGGGACAGGGCCTCTTTGAAGCAGATGGCCTTGCCGGCGATGGCGTGCATGAGGGGTCCGCCCTGGTTGCCGGGGAAGTTGGTGCGGTCTATGGCGCGGGCGTAAGGGGCTTTGGACATTATCAGGCCGCCGCGCGGTCCGCGCAGGGTTTTGTGCGTGGTGGTGGTCATGATGTCGGCGTATTCCACGGGCGAGGGATAGACCCCGGCGGCTATGAGGCCGGCGTAATGGGCGATATCGGTCACGAGGTAGGCTTTCCAGTTGTCGGCCATCTTCTTGAGGCGCTTCCAGTCCCAGATGCGCGAATAGTTGGAGGCGCCGGCCATGATCAGTCTGGGGCGCTCTTTCTCCATGAGCTTCTCGGCTTCGTCGTAGTCCAGGAGTTCGGTGTCCTTGTGGACGTTCATGGTGACTATTTTGAAATAGCGGCCGGAGAAGTTGAGGGGGTGGCCGTGGGAGAGGTGGCCGCCGTGCGACAGGTTGAGGCCCATTACGGTGTCGCCGGGGTTGATGAGGGAGAGGTAGGCGGCGATGTTGGCCTGGGTGCCGGAGTGGGGCTGGACGTTGGCGTGTTCGGCGCCGAAGAGTTTTTTGGCGCGGTCGACGGCGAGTTTCTCGGCTATGTCGACGTGTTCGCAGCCGCCGTAATAGCGCTTGCCGGGGTAGCCTTCGGCGTATTTATTGGTGAGCACGGAGCCGAGGGCCTCGAGGACGGCTTTGGAGGTGTAGTTTTCTGAGGCGATGAGTTCCAGGTTGTTCTGCTGGCGCAGCACTTCGCCGCGCATGGCTTTGTAAAGCTGGGGGTCGTTCCTGCGGATTTCGTCGTACATGGTGGCTCCTTTGTTGTCGTGACCTGAGACCGCGAGGTGCGAAGTCGGGTTGGTCGGGGTTCTGCCCCGCTCACCCTGGAAGAGGGAACCCTTGCGTCGGTTCCCCCCGCCTAACTTTGATGGCGGGGCCCCCTTCCGCAAAGGGTGATCGGGGCAGAACCCCGGCCAACCCTCCGCACTGCTTGCGTCAGCGCACTGCAGTCGCTTGTGTTATTTTACTTCTTTTTTTAGTTTTTCGAGAGCGGCTTTGACGGCGGTTTTGATCAGTTTGAAGATCTCGAAGTAAAAGAGGTCGTTGCGGCCGTAGGGGTCGGCTATGTCGTCGCCGCCGAAGCCGGCGTATTCTACCAGGGTGAAGGTTTTGGCGGCGGCGGGGGGGTGGAGCCGGGCTATGCGCGCTTTATGGTCGGCGGTCATGGCCAGTATGAGGTCGGCTTGGGCGGCGATCTCGGCGGTAAGTTCAACGGGGGTATGTTTGAAATCTTTTACGCCTTCTTTTTTGAGCAGGTCGGCTACTATCCGGGGCTGCGGGATGTCTTTGCCGGCCATGAGGCCGGCGGAGCCGAATTCCAGGGGGAGTTTTTCGGCCGTGGCGAGGGTGGCGGCGTAGTAATGGGCCAGGACGCTGCGGCAGGTGTTGCCGGTGCAGACAAAGAGTATTTTTTTCATGGCAGCCAGTCTCCGGGGCCGGGGGCGCGGTGTTCTTCTTCTTCTTCGGCGGTTTCGCCGCCCGCGCGCAGCAGCACCACTACCTCGCCTTTTACTTCGCCGGCGGCTTCTATTTTAGCTATGGTCTCGTCCACGGGGCCGCCTACCCACTCCTCGTAGATCTTGCTTATCTCGCGCGCCACCACGGCGGTAAGGCCGGGCCCGAATTCTTCGCGCGCCAGGGCGAGGAATTTTTTAAGCCGGTGGGGGGATTCAAAAAGGATGACCGTCTTTTTAAGCGTGAAGGCGGCGGTGAGCGCCTTGACTATTTTTCCGCGTGAGCGGGGCAGGAAGCCGAGGAAGATGAAGGAGTCCGTGGGCAGGCCGGAGCCGGCGGCCGCGGCTATTACGGCCGAAGGACCGGGCAGGGCGGTTACTTTGATCCCGGTAGAGCGCGCGAGCGCCACCAGGCGTCTTCCCGGGTCGGAGATGCAGGGCGAGCCGCCGTCGGTGACCAGGGCGGCGCTGTGGCCGCCGCGCAGCCAGGCCATGGCCCCGGCCACGGAGCGCTCGTCGTGCTCGTTATAGCGGAAAAGTTTTTTCTGCAGGCCGAAATGGTTGAGCAGATTGAGCGTGCGGCGGGTGTCCTCGCAGAACACCGCCTCCACCTCTTTCAGCGCTTCCAGCGCGCGGAGGGTTATGTCCTTGAGGTTGCCTATGGGGGTGGGGACTATGAATAGCACGGGTTTTAGTTTCCCGGGGCCGGCCAGGCGGAGTTCTCCAGCTTGAGGAAGGCCTCGACCACCTGCGGGTCGAACTGGCGGCTCGCGCCCTTCTTGAGCTCGCTCTCGGCTATTTCCACGCTCAGGGCCTTGCGGTAGGGGCGGTCGCTGCGCATGGCGTCCCAGGCGTCTATGGTGGCCACTATGCGCGCGCCCAGCGGGATCTCCTCTCCCTTGAGGCCTTCGGGATAGCCCATGCCGTTGAACCATTCCTGGTGATAAAGCACCATCTGGGCCACCGGGCCGAGGAAGTGTATGGGGGATAATATCTGGTAGCCGATGGCGGGGTGTTTCTTTATTTCGTCGTATTCCTGCGTGGTCAGCTTGCCGGGTTTGGAAAGGATGGCGCCGTCTATGCCTATCTTGCCGATGTCGTGCAGGAGTGCTGCGTATTCCACGTAGCGCAGCATCTGCTCCGGCATATGCAGTTCCTGCGCGAGGCGCCGGGCTTTCTGGCGGGCGCGGCCGGCGTGGTCGCCGGTATAGGAGTCCTTGGCGTCTATCACGCGCGCCAGGGTCTGGACCATTTCCAGATAGAAATTCTCGAGGCTTTCGTAAAGCTTGATGTTCTCAAGCGTGATGGCCGTCTCCCCGGCCAGCAGCGTGAGGAACTTCAGGTCGTAATCGGTGAAGGACTCTTTTTCGCGGGAGAGGTGCAGGTTCAGGACGCCGAAGGGTTTGTCCTTGAGCTTGAGCGGGATGGCGATGAACGGGTCCAGCTGCTCTTCCTTGCCGATGAAATCCTTGTACTGGGTGTTCTGCTGCGGGTCGGTGACAAAGATGGTTTCGCCGGTCTGGAAGGCGCGGCCGGCGATGCCCAGGCCGGGTTTTATGCGGGTGTTCTCTATCACTTCCCTGGAGATGTTCTTGGAGGAGGCTATCTTCAACTCGTCCGCCGCCGCGTCGTAGATCATCAGCGAGCCGCGAGGGGAACTGATCAGTTCGCAGGCGCATTCGATCACGGTCTGGTAAAAATCCTCTTTTTTAATGGTGCCGGCGTTCACTATGCCCACCTCGTGGATGGTAAGGAGGCTCGTCAGCAGTTCGTCGAACTTGCCCCAGGTGGTCTTAAGGGAATTATCGCGGCTTTCGGCGTCGGGGGGGAGCTTCTCGAGGCGCAGGTTATACACCCTGCGCAGCAGCGCGCCCACCGCGAAAAGCAGAATGACTATGACCAGCGATAGCAGGTATATCATTAGACAAAGAATAGCAAAAGACGGGCGCAAAATCCATTTAAAAAGGATATCGATAACGGCGAAAAGCGCGGGGCGATTGTATCCTCAATCCCATAAAGTTTATAATTGGAGCATGAAAACGCATGTCTTGAGGGTGCTGGTTTGCGGCGCCTCCGGCCGCATGGGGCGCGCGGTGCGCGCTGAAATAGAGGCTTCGGGCGCTTTCACCTGCGCCGCAGGGGTGGACGCCAAGCCCGGGCCGGGAGTGGAGGCGCCCGACGCCTTCGAGTACCTGCTGGCCAGCGCCGACGCCGTCATAGATTTTTCCTCGCCGGAGGCGGCCTGCCGTTACGCCGCGGCCTGCGCCAGGGCGCGCAAACCTTTTGTCACCGGCACCACCGGCTTCTCCAAGCAACAGCTGGCCGCGCTCAAGGCGGCCGCCCGCCGGACGCCGGTCTTCTTTTCCCCCAACATGAGCCCGGCGGTGAACCTGACTTTCGCGTTGACGGCTTTCGCCGCCAAACGGCTCTCCGGTTTTGACGCGCACGTCAGCGAGGCGCACCACGCCGCCAAACGCGACGCCCCCAGCGGCACTGCGCTGCGCTACGCCGAGCATATCGCCGCGGCCCGCGGCGGGGCGCTGCCGCCCATAACCAGCGTGCGCGCCGGCGACATTGTGGGGGACCACACCGTGCTTTACGCCGGCCCGCACGAGCGCGTGGAGCTTACGCACCGCGCCCATTCACGGACGCTGTTCGCCGCCGGCGCGCTTAAGGCCGCCGCCTGGCTCGCCGGCCGCAAGCCGGGTTTTTACGATTATTTCGACCTGCTCGACCTCAAGGGGCTGCTCGTATAAACGGGCGGGCCTCCGGATATTTAAAACGGCGGTTAGCATAAGGGAGATATGAATAAGGCTGAACTCTTGAACTGGTTCCTTTTCGCTGTCGGCGCCATGGCCGCTCTCGCCGTTTACGTGGCGTACCAAAAGAGCGGCGCCATAATACAGCCGCCCCGCAAGGCGGCCGTGGCTTACAACCCGGACCAGTTCAGCCTGGCGCACGAGACCATAGATTTTTCTACGGCCGACGGGGTGCGGCTGAAGGGGTGGTTCCTCCCGGCCCCGGGAGGCGAAAGCGGGCGGACCGTAATTTTCTGCCACGGCTGGGGCTCCAACCGCGGCGAAACGCTGCGCGACACGTATTTCCTGGCGGAGCAGGGTTTTAACCTCTTTTATTTCGATTTCCGCGCCTCCGGGGAGAGCAAGGGTTCCGTTTCCAGCGTGGGCTATCTTGAGACGCGCGACTTTGACGCGGCCTATGAATTCCTTAAAACCCACCGCCCTCACGCGGCGGAGTCGGTCGGTGTTTTCGGAACTTCCATGGGCGGTTCGGTGGCCATCTACGCGGCGGCCAAGTACCCGGAGCTGGCCTGCGTGGTGGCGGAAAACACTTTCCTTTCCTATAACAAGGTGGTGGCTAACTGGAGCTGGAACCGCCTGAAGACGCCCTACTTCCCGCTGGTGGCCATGACGCTTTTCTTCGTGCGGCGCAAACTTAAGGCCGACCCAGAGCCGTACAGCCCGGTGTACAGCGTGGCCCGGGTTAAGATGCCGGCCATGTTCATAAACGGGGATAACGACGACCTGGTTCCCGTACGGGACGCGGAAACCCTTTTCGGCATGTGCCCGTCGGAGAAAAAGCAGCTGTGGGTGATAGCCGGGGCCTCCCACGCCAAATGCGCCGAGGTGGGAGGGGAAGTCTACCGCCAAAAACTCTCCGCCTTCTTTAAAGAGCATCTGCCCGAGCCCGCCCAGGAAGGAACGCAGGAAATTAAAAAATAAAATATTGTTGCATTCCACGTCGGCATAATGTAGTATTTACCTAACATCCCCGACGGGGATGAAAATCTGCCCCGGCGGTAAAGCGGGGGGAAGCATAACGGAGGGATTAAAAATGGCAGAAATGGTACAGAAAGTCGGACTCAAGCGGGAAAAGGGTTTCCTTTATTTCATAGACAAAGCCGGAGACATCTCCTGCGCTGTCATGGCCCGCGGCAAAAAGAAAGGCGGCAAGGCCAAGAAGGTCACCAAGGTCGGCCTGAAGAAAGAAAAGGGCTACCTTTACTTCCTCGACAAGAAAGGCAACGTGTCCCGCGCTATAATGAAGAATTCCGGCAAGAAAAAGAAGTAAGAACTTCTTTTTTATTGACGAATCCCCCCGTGTCACAGCGGGGGGATTTTTTTGGGGACGGACGGCGTCAGGGCAGGTCTAAATAAATCTGTCCGCCTTCAGTTCTCACCGGCCAGGTTATCAGGGCGCGGGTTTTCAGGGCGGGGTCGGCGGGGTCGGCGTGCGCGCTTTCGGGGGCTTTCGGGACGGGACCGCTCAGGGCCACGCCGCTGCGGACGTCGAACTGGGCGTAATGGAGAGGGCAGGTCAGTATCCAGCCCGTCAGCGCGCCGCGCTCGAGCCGCGCGCCGGCATGACCGCAGGCGCGCTCAACCGCGTAAAAGGTCCCCGCGTAATTGCATAAAACTATTTCGCGGCCGTTTATCGTCACCGGCTTCATCCCGCCCGGCGCTATGTCTTCCGCGTTGGCGGCTTTAATGATCATTCTGCTTCCTTAAAAAACCTGTCCGGCGGGATCTGCCTGAGCTTGTCGGGGTCGGTCACGTCCTTGTGGACGAACAGCCCGCACCAGCAGCGGCGCATCGCGTCATAATGCCGCCGGTGAAAGGGGATGCAGGGGCAGACGATCTTCATGTTCTCCGCGCGGTCCTTCGTCCTGGCCTGACACGGGCAGTACGGCGCGCCCAAACGGGCCTCCAGCTCCGCCTCCTGCTCCAGTAAAAAATCAGCGTCCTCGGCCGCGGGGGTGAACTTGTAGCCCAGTTTGTCGACTATCGGTTCAAAAAGATAGCGCAAGGCTTCTTTGCGGGCCTGTACGCTCATTCGTCTCCCAGCAGTTTCCTGAACTCTTCCGGGTCGTAGCCCTGCACGCAGGCGCCGCCTATCTTTATAAAAGGAAAGGCCCCCGTGCAGCCAGCCGCGCGCATCTCTTCCATCATTCTTTCCTGGACGGCGTCGTCCTGCCTGTCGTAATCCACGGCCTCGAACGGGACGTTCTTGTCCTCAAAATATTTCTTGCTCTTCTTGCACCACAGGCAGGTGCTGAGCGCGTAGATGGTCACTTTTTTCATTATGATATCCTCAGGAACACCTTTCCGTTCCTTATTTCAGCCCGGTAAGTCTTTACCGCCAGCTCCGGCGCGTCCAGGAATTTCCCGTCCCGGATGTCGAAGCGCCAGTCGTGGCAGGGGCATTGGAGCGTGTGGCCCTCCAGTTTTCCGGCGGCCAGCGGGCAGCCCATGTGGGCGCAGCGGTTCTCCAGGGCGAAGATTTCCGCGCCCCTTCGTATCAGCAGTACAGGCAGCCCCTTGGGGAATACCGGGTGCGGCACGCCCTCTTTTAATTCGCCCTGCGGCGTTATTTCAACCCAGCTTTCCGGCATATTTCCAATTATACAACTTAGGGCCGATTTTGTTATTATCACTGAGCGGCCCTTTATCTAAGGAGATCATAATATGGCGGACAACACGGTGCGGGCGCCTTTTAAATACGAGTGGTTCACCCTGGGGGACATAAACGGATTTTTCGGGCTCATGTTCGACAACATGACCGTGCTGTCCTTCCTGGCCGGCATAATGATCTTCGCTTTCGGCTTCCCGGCCGAGATCGTCTACAAGAAAATGTTCCCCGGCACCGCCTTCGGCGTGCTCTTCGGCGACCTGGTCTACACCTGGATGGCCTTCCGCCTGGCCAAGCGCACCGGCAATCCTAAAGTGACGGCCATGCCGCTGGGCCTCGATACGCCGTCCACCATCGGCATAGCGCTGGCCGTGCTGGGCCCGGCTTTCCTTTCCTTCAAGGCCAGGGGCATGGCCGAGTACGACGCCGCCATGCTGACCTGGTACCTGGGCATGGCCACGATGGTGATGATCGGCGTGGTCAAGTTCGGTCTCTCTTTCGTCGGCGGCTGGCTGCAGAGGCAGATCCCTCAGGCCGGGCTGCTGGGTTCGCTGGCCGGCATAGGCCTGGCGCTTATAGGCTTTATCCCGGTGGTGGAGATCTTCGGCATGCCCATCGTGGGGATGATCGCCCTGGGCCTCGTCATCTACACGCTGATAGCCGGCATAAAATTGCCCAGGAACTTCCCCGGGGTTTTCGCCGCGGTAGCCGTGGGGACCGGTCTTTACTATGTGCTGGCCCCGTACGGCCTGGCCGGCGGGCATTATCAGGCCTTCTCCGCGCAGCTGCACTTCGGGCTGCCGATCCCGTCGTTCGACTTCCTTAAAGGCCTGGGCGAAGCCGTCAAGTTCCTGCCTATAGCCATTCCGTTCGCCATCCTCACCGTGGTGGGCGGCGTTAATGTCACCGAGAGCGCCCGCGTGGCCGGCGACGACTTCAACACCCGCGACATCCTGCTGACCGAGGCCATTGCCACGCTGGTGGCCGGCGTCTGCGGCGGCGTGGCGCAGTCCACGCCTTATATCGGGCAGCCGGCCTACAAGGCCATGGGCAGCCGCGCCGGCTACACGCTGCTGACAGGCATCTTCATCGGTTTGGGGGGATTTCTTGGCTACGTCGGCTTTATCGTCGAGGTCATACCGCGCGCCGTAATAGCGCCTATCCTGGTGTTCGTCGCTCTGGATATTATTTGCCAGGCTTTCCACGCCTGCCCGGTGCGGCACGCCCCGGCCGTGGCCTTCGCCTTCTTCCCGACGGTGGCGCGCCTGCTGCAGATAAAAATGTCCAACCCCGCGCTGGTGCCGCCGGAGATCTTCGCAAAGCAGATGACGACCGTGGAACGGGCCCTGCCGGAAATGCTGGTGACGGTGGCGTTGGGCAACGGTTTCATCCTGACGGCCATGCTGTGGGGGGCGTTCGTCGCCAAGCTGATAGACAGGCACGTGCGGGCCGCCGCCTTCTACGTGCTGGTCTGCGCCGCGCTCACGCTCTTCGGCATAATACATTCGGCCATCCCCGACGGGAACATGTACCTGCCCTGGACGCTGCCGTATCCCGCCAACCAGGTGCCGTACCAGTTTACCCTCGGCTACCTGGCGCTGGCCGCGCTGCTGCTGGTGCTTTCTTTCTCCAAAGAGGTGAAAGAGGGGCATGCGCCGGACCATTATTAGGGCTTCCGCGGAAAAAATAAATAAATAAATAAAAATAACTATTGCTTTTTAATAGCACAATATATAGAATTCAATTCAGCGCATAGTTGGCGCAAGGAGAAAAAATAACAATGCCTACGAAAAAGAAAGCCGTTAAGAAAGTTGCGAAGAAAGTTGCCAAGAAAGCCAAGAAGAAATAACTTCGTTACTTAACGACAGAAGGCGGTACTTAAAGCGCGGTTCAACGGCTTTTTAGTACCGCCTCTGCATTTTATGCGGGAACAAATAGCCCGACGGGAGACGCGGCGCCGCGGGCGAGATCCGGGCAAGACGGGGCAAGCCGCGGGCAGGCCGGACGGCGCAAGATATCTTTATCCGCTACCAGTCCGTCGGCTGATAATCCTTCAGAAATTTTCCCCAGACATGTACACCGGTGTTGAAGCCCGAGATGATCGGGTCCACGATGCGCGCCGCGCCGTCCACGATGTCAAGCGGCGGATGAAAGCGGTGCTCTTTCACTTTGCGCTCGGCTATTTGAACCGCGTCCTCATCCGTTACCCAGCCCGTGTCCACGGCGTTCATGTGGATGCCGCTGTGCTGGTAGTCCGCCGCCGAAGTGCGCGTCATCATGTTCAGCGCGGCCTTGGCCATGTTGGTGTGCGGATGCCGCGTGGTCTTAAACTTCCGGTAGAATTGCCCCTCCACCGCCGAGACGTTGACGATGTGTTTGTCTGCTTCCGGAGCGCGGAGCATGAGCGGCTTCAGCCGCGCGTTCAGGATGAACGGCGCAATGGCGTTGACTAGCTGCACTTCCAGCAATTCCACCGCCGGCACCTCCGCCAGGAGAAGCCGCCAGGAATTGCGCTCGCGCAGGTCCACCTGCTGCAGATCCTGATCCAGCTTCCCCTCGGGGAACAGGTCCTTTTGGGCCGCAAGTTCGTCCGGCAGCAGCGGAACCTGCGATAAAGCCGCCGCGTGCGTCAGTCCCGCTATTTTTGCAAGCCCGGGCGGCGGCGCCACGGGCCGCGCGTCGCCGCCGGCCGCCCCGCCCTCGGGTAAAAGGTGATAGCCGCGCAGCCCTTCGTAGGCGCCGAGGAGTTTGCGCGCCGCCTCCGGCAGGTCGTGCAGCGGCCCCTGCTCGCGTTCCATCATGTGCGCGTAATAATCCGGCGGCCGCCGCACGGTCTGGCACGCGTTATTGATGATGAAGTCAAGCCTGGGGCGCGTGGCGAGCAGGTGTCCGCAAAACGCCTCCACGCTCGGCGTGTGGCGCAGGTCCAGCCCGAAGATCTCCAGCCGATGCCCCCATTCCCCGAAGTCGGGCTCGGCCGCGTAGCGCAGGGCCGAGTCGCGCGGAAAACGCGTGCTGACGATGAGCTGCGCTCCGGCGCGGAGCAGCTTGATGCCGGCCTGATAACCGATCTTCACGCGCCCGCCCGTCAGCAGCGCCACGCGCCCGCGCAGGTCCGCCGTCTCCGTGCGTTTGCGGAAATTTATTTCCGCGCAAGGCGGGCAAAGCTGGTCGTAAAAATGGTGCAGCCGCGAGTAATCCTGTTTGCAGATATAGCAGTTGTGCTCTTTAGGCGCTTCGCCCGGTCCGGTGGCGCCCGCGGTCTCCAGTCGCCCGAGGTCGGGCGGCGGATGCGCGTTGGGGGTGGTGAAGACGGACTGCCGGCGCAGCACGCGGATGCCGGTCTTGTTCAGCGCGCTCTCCGCGCGCTCCAGCTTGGCGGCCTTGCGCTGGCGGCTGTAAACTTTCAGCAGCCGCCGCCGAGCGCCGGCGTCGGGACGCGAGACGCGCCCCGCGGCCGAGAGCAGCCGCGTGCGTTCCGCCTCGGGGACGCGCGCGAGCAGTTCGCGGTTGGCTGCGATGGCCTCCAGTAATTCTACCGCGGCCTGCAGCCGTTGCTCCAACGCGGGCGGGTTTATTTCTTTATCGTTCATTGTTGTTTCTCTGTCTCACCCGGCATTCGGGGGGATCGGGGTCAATGTCATCTATTATAGCTATAATCCGGCGCCCGCCGGGAGCTGGAAACAGGGCGACAAAACTGGTAAAGTTAAACAGAGGCGTCCGATGGTTTCAGACCGGGCCTCTGAAGCGATCAAACTGCGTTCACGCCCCGTTATGAAAAAACTGACCATATTGATCATAGACGACGATGAGAACATACAGAAGGTTCTTGAAGCCGCCGCGCAGGAAATAGGGCATACGACGCGTACGGCTAAAACCATCAAAGAGGGCCGCGCGGCGATAGAAGAATACGGCGCCGACCTGGTCCTGCTGGACCGTGATCTGCCCGACGGAGACGGGATTAATCTCTGCCTTGCTTTGAAGAAGGACCCCCGCTTTAAAGCCGTCCCGATCCTCATGCTTACCGGCATGTCGGAGACCGGGGATAAAGTGCTGGGGCTTCGTTTCGGGGCTGACGACTACCTGGCGAAGCCGTTCGACATGGAGGAACTGCTGGCGCGCATAGACGCGCTTGCGCGGAGGCTGCCTCCGGATCAGACCGGCCCAGATCAAAGCTAAAAGAATCCGGCTTTATTTTGTAGAATATATGTGACAGGTCGGTTTTCGGGTGGTTAGCTCAGCGGTAGAGCGCTGTCCTCACACGACAGATGTCACAGGTTCAAATCCTGTACCACCCACCAGATTTTCAGGTTAAGCGGATCAACAGTTTGATCCGCGCGGGATTTGAAAGGCGGAGCCGCGAGGCCAGCAGGCCGCAGCGGCGAGCCGGGGTCGCGAGTCCGGTTGAGCGGCGGCGAAACCGGAACTTGTGACCAAATCCTGTACCACCCACCAGA
>DMXM01000009.1:0-1956 GCA_003482905.1 Elusimicrobiota bacterium | reverse complement strand
ATCCTGTACCACCCACCAGATTTAAACGTGAGGGGAGATGTCGCCGGCAAGGCGGCATCTTCTTTTTAACGGCCCCGCCGGAAGGCGGGCAGGGCCTAATAACGATAGAGGTGATGTCATGGTTAAGGTTAAGAAATGTTATCTGTGCCTGACGGAAGTGGACGAGGGCGCAAAAATTTGTCCCAGGTGCAAGGCCAAGCTCGGCGCCAGGAAGGAATCCGGTGTGGCCGGGAAGCGGGGTTTTCCCCTGTTTAAAATACTTTTGGCGGTCGTCTCGCTTGGCGTGGCAGCCAAGATCTCCGTGCGTTCGCATTCAGCAGGCTCAGCGGCCGGGCCAGAGGGGAACGGGACGGCCGTTGTCAGCGTTAAGGACGGGGCGATACGGAAGATAAAGGAAAAAGGGGCCGGAGACCTGGGCGCCGTAGGAGTGGCGGATATCGGCTATAAGGAAGACACTTTGTGCGTTTATGTGGACCAGCGTTTTACCAGACTTTCCCGGCCGCAGCAGGAGCAGCTCCTGGGGATAGTTGCCGGCGAATGGGTGAAAGCCCTGGGAAAAGATTCGACCGAGGTGAAGGTCCTGGAATACGGCACGGATAAAACTCTGGCCGAGCTGGTCGTCTGAGCTCAGCGCCGCATGGCCGCTCCCCGCGGCCGGGCCGCCCGGGCCGGGGCGGTCGGCGGCGCCTGAAAACCTCCATCTGCCCCGCTGCCCCTTGACAAGTCAAGGTCTGGCGGGTATCATTTATATATGATCAGCCTGGTGCTCCTCGCGGGTCTTCTTTTGTGCCAGCCGGTTTACCTGGCGGCGCTGGACAAGACCATTTACGGCTCGGACGGCCGCCTGGATTTTTTTCAGGTGACCGACCCGGTGCAGCGCCGCGTTATGGACTCGGCTGTTTCGCTGTTCAAGTCCCCCCCTTCTCTTGTGTGCGATGGAGAATATTGCCGGTTTGGGGGATGGATACTGGGTACGGAGGCCCGCCGGATGTGTCCTGGAGAACGTTTCTTTACACAAAAGACGGCAGCTTTCTGTTCCGGAACTCTCATAGCGCCGGACTTGGTGCTGACCGCCGGCCACTGCATGGAGGCGGCGGGGGAGGAGGCTGGCCGGTGCTTTCTGACTAAATTTATTTTCGGGCATTCAATTGCGGTTGACGGAGACCAGCCGGGGCTGATCCGGGTTTCGGAGATTTATTCCTGCAAGGGGAAAGTTTTATTCGCCTTTGGGGAGGGGCGGGATTACGCGGTGCTGCGCCTGGACAGGCCTGTAACCGGACATAAGCCGGCGCAGGTGGATTTTTCTCCAGCCAGGGCCGGAACAGAGATATTTACCATTGGCGGACCCTATGGTTTACCGTTGAAAGTGCTGGGTGGGGGCGTGATCCGCTCCGTAGACGCGGCCCGGGGGGTCATGTATACCAATCTGGATTCTTCCGGTGGTAATTCAGGCGGCGGCGTGTTCAGCGCCGTTACCGGCAAGGTGGTGGGGTTACATGTAGCCAGCGCGGATCCGGACCTCGTAGAGGTGCCGCTGCCGGCCAACCATGGTCTGCCCGCCACGGACAGGCGCGTTATCGAGGGAAAGTGCAAGACGGCGGCCGCCTTTTCCGCCGGAGGCGGCTATGGTAAAAAGGCCGTTCTGGTCCCGGCAGTTCAGGGACTGCAGGCGCTTCTTGGCGGAGGTGCGTCCGTGGGCGCGGACACGGGACTGAAGAACTTTGATTTTAGTGCGGATCCGGAACTTGTTTTGGAGATGGAGGCTAACCTACGCTGATCTTAGGCCGGCGCCGGGGCGGGAGATGTGTTAAAAGTGCCGCCTTCCCGGCGGCGTTTTTCTTTTAAAGCGTTTATTGTCGCGGGGGTGATGTACGGGCGGCTGGGGCCTTTTAACGGCCGGAGAGGGGGGCGTTTCCTTTATGTTTAATTCTTCTTCCTGGGCGCTAACGAAAACTG
>DMXM01000037.1 GCA_003482905.1 Elusimicrobiota bacterium | reverse complement strand
TAAGAGGCCTTAAATACAGGATTGAACTTATCAGCTATCCCCATAGACACCCCCTTTATCCACCCACCCCCATAATACAAAATCAACCGCCCCAAAAAATCTCCTGGCGCCTTTTTACAGCTTAAACTACCGCGTACAGGACCAGCTCGCAGGAAACGGGCTGATGCTGGCGCAGGAAGAACCTGTAATCCGGCGCCAGCGACTTAATGAACAGGGGTATTTCGGTCAGGTCTCCCGGCTTGTGATACAGACAGACGGCAAGTTTGGGTTTGTTGCGCCTGATAGTGCTAGCGGCGCCCTTTAAGGCCTCGAGTTCGGCGCCCTCCACGTCCAGCTTGATAAATGTGGCGTCGGCGGCCAGATCGTCTATGGCGTCCACTTCTATGGACGCGCTTCCCGTTGCGGATATCGCCGAACCGGTGGTCCCCTGCGCCGCGGCGAAGGGCAGCACGGCCGCTTTGCTCCACAGCCCCTTGCGCACCACGCTGACATCGCGCAGTCCCCGCTTGCCGGCCTTGGCGCTTAAATTGGCAGCGTTCTCCGGCTCTGGCTCAAAAGCGTAATACTTGCCATACTTGCCATTCGTTTTGCGCATGAACGTAAGCATGGTATCCCCGGTATAAGCCCCGCCGTCCACGAACACCTCGCGCTCCGTCAGCCCGATCACCCCTTCCGGGAAATACTGGTCCTTACGCCACACGCCGTACAGTCCTTCCGCATCGCCACTCAACTTGGATCTCAGGAATGCGGCATAGGTTTGTTTGGACAGCTCATCGCAAAGCATATCGTGGACCAGGTTGAACTTCTCTTTATGCCGTTCCACATAGGCGTGGTCCATATTATAATCCAGCAGCGCGCCCATCACGTCAAAGAAATACACCCCCGCCACCTGCCCGCTATCCTTTTGCGCGAGCTTTTTCCTGGCCAGCCTGAAATCAGCAAAACCGATAACCACGTTAAATTTACCGAACCGCTTCTTGATCTCGTCAAAAGAAACCGTCCCGGCGGAGGACGTAAACCCGCTATCCACAAAACACCCCGCCACCTCCACCCCCGCCCTCCCCAAAAACTCCCTGACATAAGGCGCATACCACCCGTCCCCATAAATAACGACCGGCAGCCCCCCCTTAAGAGCCTTAATATCCGATCCAGAGCTCCCAGAACCGGTCACAATTTTGTCCAGGAACATATCCCTCATAACTCCCCTCACATGGCACGACCGGCGGCGCGGTGACCACGCTGGGCGGTTACCAGCATAGTTTGATTCTCCAACTTGGCCATACCCCATTTTACCCTTTATCCCTATCCGCAAAAAAGCCGCCGGTTCCACCGGGGCAAACAATAGGGTCCCCTATTTCTCCTATTTCTATTTCCCCCCTATTCCCCCAAGTAGCCCTGCTCTCCTTTACTCAAAGGCCTCTGGATTTCATAAAATATAGGGAGTACACCGCTGATTTCAACCGATACTTTTCGATAATAGCCGAGGACAAAAATATGGATAAGAGAAAAGTTCTGCTCATCGTACGGGACGGGTGGGGGATGTACAGGCCCGATAAATTTAACGCGGTAGTGAACGCCAAGACACCCAACATGAAGCGCTACCTGCAGCAGTACCCCAACACTGTATTGGAACCCGCGGGCGAAGCCGTCGGCCTGCCCAAGGGCTACCAGGGATCCTCCGAAGTAGGTCACCTCAATATGGGCGCCGGCCGCATAGTAATACAGGAACTCAAGCGCATAATGGACATGATAGAGGACGGCACCTTCTTCGGCCGCCCCGCCCTGAAAGCCGCCCTCGACAATTGCGTAACCAAAGGCTCCGCCCTCCACCTGATGGGCCTGGTACAGGACGAAGGCGTCCACGCCCACCAGGGCCACATGTACGCCATAATCCGGCAGGCTAAAAAGATCGGCATAAAGAAAGTCTACATACACTTCTTCGCCGACGGCCGCGACACGCCCCCCCGGAGCGCCCTCTCCTTCTTAAAAATGCTGGAAGAAGTAATAAAGGAAAACCCCATAGCCACGGTCGGCACCATAATGGGCCGCTACTACGCCATGGACCGCGGCGAAAAATGGGCCCTCACCGACGCCACCTACAACGCCCTCACCAGAGCCGAAGGAGCCAAAGCCGCCAGCGCCGAAGCAGCCCTGAACGACGCCTACGCCACGCTCAAAAACCCCAACGGCCAGCCCATCGTAGACGAGTATATCCCCCCCACCATCATAGGCGATTACCCCGGCATGAAGGACGGAGACTCCGTCATCCACTTCAACTTCCGTCAGGACCGCGCCATACAGCTCACCAAAGCCTTTGTGGAGGATAATTACCCCGGCGCGCGCTGGAAGAAAATGGACGTCGCCTATTGCGGCCTCACCCGCTACTACGACGAGTTCAAGTTCAGCGCCCTGCCACCCATGGACGAAGGCGGCGGCATGGACGACCTGCTGGGCCAGGTCATATCCGAGCACGGCCTTAAACAGCTGCGCCTGGCTGAAACCCAGAAATTCAAGCACGTCACTTCCTTCTTCAACGGCAAGCGCACCGAACCCTACGCCGGCGAGGACCAGGTGGAAATAAAAGGCACCTGGGACCCGTCCAGCTTCGGCGAGCACCCAGAAATGAACGCCCCCGAAGTGCGCGCCCGCGCCCTTAAGGAAATAGAAGCCGGCAAATACGACTTCATCCTCGTCAACTTCGCCAACTGCGACATGGTCGGCCACACCGGCATATACCCGGCCACCGAAAAAGCCGTGGAAGTGACCGACGCCAGCGTGGGCATGCTGGTGGCCGCCGCCTTGAAGCAGGATTACACCGTAATGGTGAGTTCGGACCACGGTAACGCCGAGGAAATGTGGGACTACAAGATCAATATGCCCAAGACCGCCCACACCACCAACCCGGTGGAGTTCATTTACATAGCCAAAGACGCCGGCAAGGTGAAGCTGCGCCCGCACGGCATACTTTCCGACATCGCCCCCACGGTGCTGGCGGTGATGGGCCTGGAGCAGCCCGAGGCGATGACCTCCGAGTCGCTGATAGCGGAATAATGTTCATCAAACTTAAAGTCCACCCGGGCGCGCGGCGGGACAAACTGCTCAAGAAGGCCCCCGACGCCTACGAGATCTGGACCAAGTCCCCGCCGGAGCGGGGCCTGGCCAACGCCTCCGCCCTGCGCCAGCTGTCCATCGCCCTGGGCATAGACGTTAAAAAAATAATGCTAATCAAAGGCGCCACCTCCCCCGCCAAAATAGTAAAGATCATCTCTCCCGAAATAGAAAAATAGTATATAAATCCGCGAGAAGCCCAGTCGGGGGCCTGACAAGGGGACCGGGTTAGCAAAACCCTGCCGGAGCCCGACGCTTGCGTAAGCGCGGAGGGCGAGGCGGGGAGGTGCGAGCACGGTGTGCGTGTGGCAGTAAGCCACTTTCTTGACACCGTTTTTGCGTTCCGGCCCCCTTGCCAGGCCCCTGAACTTGCATTGGCGACACCCCAACGGAGTTCTTCGCAGCCCTTCTCTTTATAAGTAGATTTCCACGAGGGAGTTGCGGTATAATTCTTATATGATAGAACGCAAGAACGCGCGGCTGCTGGCGCTGGCAACTCTGCTTATTTTCCTCTCAACCCTGGCCGTGCTGCTCGCGCGCCAGTTCAACCTGGGGCCCACCATGGCCGTGCCGGATTACCGCGCTTTCGGCCCGGCCGGCGCGCCGGTACAGATATACGAATATACGGACTTCGCCTGCCCCGCCTGCCGCCACGCCGCCGAAAAAATAGACGAAATGATGCGGGTATTCGGCGCCGGGCTGCGCGTTCACTTTAAACATTTTCCCCTCACCGGCATCCACCTCTGGTCCCTGCGCGCCGCCGCCTACGCCGACTGCGCCGGGGAGCAGGGCAGGTTCAAGGAATACGCGGAGCTGCTGTTCGCCGGCCAGGAAAAATGGGCCCAGACCAAAGAGGAGCCCAAAGAATTCCAGGCCTACGCCCGCCAGCTCAAGCTGGACTGGCCCAAGATGCTGGCCTGCTCGGACGCCCCTGAAACCCTCAGACGCCTGAAACTCGAAATCGCCGAGGGCGACGTAAAAGGCGTTAACGCCACCCCCACCTTCTTTGTGAACGGGCGGCGCGCGGTCGGCTCGGCCCAGCTGATAGACCAGGCCATGAAGTTCGACAACGTGCTCAGGAGCGCGGCAAAACCATGACCACAAAACCCACCGCTAAAGAACTGGCGGGCCTGCTGGCCCGTTTAATACTGGGCGGGGTATTCATATACGCCGGCGTCATCAAGGCACTGGCCCCGGCCGAGGAATTCGCCTACGCCATAGAGAGCTACCGCCTGCTTACCCCTAAGCTGGCCCTCTGGTCCGCTTATGTTTTCCCGTGGATAGAGCTCTACGCCGGGCTGCTGCTGGCCGCCGGCATATTCACCAGGTTCTCCGCCCTGTTCAACGGCGCCATGCTGCTGTTCTTCGAATTCATGCTGGCCCAGGCCTGGCTGCGCGGCCTGCCAATAACCTCCTGCGGCTGCTTCGGCAGCGGCGGCGGCAACTCCATTACCCGCGAATTCATCCAGAACATCGGCCTGATCGTCCTGGCCTGGGCGGCCTTCAGATACGGCAGCAGCATGTCCGCGGACCGGCTGGTCGGGCCGCATGACGCGTAACCTGGCTATAATCGCAGTCCTGGCCGCCTGCGCCGCGACCCTGGCCGCGTTCCGGCCGCCTGAGCAGCGCGGTTCCGTCAAAGCCGCGTGGATGACGATCCTCTCGCCGAAGACCGGCGGCGAGTATTATCTGGAGCTGGCGCAGGACGGCCGGGCCATAATGCGCGAGGAAACGCGGAAGAGACTGCTGACCCGCCGGGGGATCGTAAAGCCGCAGTTGGTCAGGGACTTCTTCCGGGAAATAGACAATTCGGAAATAATCAATTCCCAGAGCGTAAAGCGGAGCCGGATGGTTGCCTACGACGGCGACGTGCTCCGGATCTCCGCCTATGTAAGCGGCGAACTCGCCCGCACCGAAGCCCCCCTTGGCGATTTCGGCGAGGCCTTCGCCCACGCGTTCGGCGAGGTGAAAAAAGCCGCCGCCGCGCTGCCCCCGGAAACGGCCCTGAGCGCCTTCCTGTGCGCGGAACCGCTGAAAGGCGAAGCCCTGGACGCTTTCCGCGGGGAGATAGCGGTGGACGGGGAAATAAAGTACATAGAAACAGAGGATATCAGCCGGATAAAGCCTCTGATGGCCGCCATCAAGGAGCCCCACCGCCTGGTGCCGCTGGAAACCGAGGCCGAAGTCAGAGAACTTCAGGACTTCGTCACCGCCATGCGGCTGTACGGCCTGCGCGCCCTTTTTTATCTGCCCAGCACGCGCGGCACCTTTAAATGCCGGGTGATAGACGCGGCACGTTCGCGGCCGGGAGGAAAAAGACCCGCCGCCCGCGGGGCCGGTCGGGCTGGTTACCGGCGCCCTTAATTTTGTTAAAATAAGCCTATGACAGAAGAACAGCGTATAAAAGTGACCGCGGTCGACGACGACGAGACCATTCTTGAAATTTACGAGACCGGCCTGGCCTCCGCCGGCATGGAAGTGGCCGCCTTCTCCGACCCGAAAAAGGCCCGCGAGTTTTTCTCGCAGGCCGGGCCAGGCACGCTCCCCGACGTAATACTGATGGACATCATGATGCCGGGCCTGGACGGCATAAGCCTGATGGGGGACATCCGCTCCAAAGACGCCGCCGCCCACATCCCCATAATCGCGGTCAGCGGCCTTAACGACGCCGCCACCCTTAACGACGCCCTGCTTTTCGGCGCGATGGACTACCTGGTTAAACCCTTCGACCTCGACACTCTGATCGCCAAGATAAGAAAAGCAGCCGAGCTTTCCCGCAAGCGGGCGCCCAAGCCCTGACATTTTCAAACGCGCGCGGGACGGGGCGGTTAAATACTTAAATCCAGTGCGAGAGGCATTCCATGTTAAAAACACTGAACACTGTTTTCACGCAAAAAACCCACGAAGGGACCACCGAAAGGCTGCTGCAGCTTTCCTTCGGTTATTTCGGCCTGTACGTGATAACCGGCTTCCTGGCCAAGTACTTCGCCAAAACGCTCGGCGTGGACGGCATCCAGTACACCTTCTACAACACCATAGGCGGCATGCTGGTCTGCAACGCGGTGGTGCTTGTCTGGGGCTGGTACAAATTCCAGTCGGCCGGTAAAATAGAGGTCCTGGGCGTCAGTATGCCCCGCGAATTCCTCTATATAATCCCCTCCGGCATCTGCACCGCCGTAATTATCCCCACCACCACCCTGATGTACGTGCTCCCCATCTCCGTGATGGTGGCCATGATAATTATGCGGGCCAGCGTCATAATAATAAGCCGCGTTGTCGACGCCATACAGATCCGGCAGGGCATCCTGCACAAGAAAGTGTACTGGGAAGAGAACATGGGCGTGGTCATAGCCCTGTGCGCCGTGGCCCTGCAGATGCTGAATTTCAAGGGCGCCACCGCCGTGGCGCAGGCCACCGGCGACTACGCCGCTTTCTTCCCGCAGCTGTTCGTGTTCGACAAATCCAGCTTCGACTTCCTGGGCAACGCGGCCGCCATGACCATACTGGCCTTCTACCTGACGGCCTATTCCATACGCATCTACATATTCAACTATTATAAGAACACCCGCAAGCCGGGCGCCGTTTACGACACCAAAGGCTTTTTCGCCGTGGAGCAGATCGCCTCCACGCTGGCCCTGGTGCTGGCCGGCTTCATATTCTTCCGCGCGGTCAACAAGCCGGCCGAACTGCCGTTCACGCCGATAGCCGCCCCCGTTGCCGCGCAGGCGGCGGCTTCCCTGGAGCGCGTCACGCTCTGCGCCGCCATGCAGGAGGCCGAAAACCTGCTGGCCTCCGACACCTCCAAGTTCACCCCCGCCCAGCGCGCGGAAACCGAAGAGGCCCTTGTTGCCGCCGCCTCCCTGCTAGCCGGCGGGAAGACAGAACCCGAGGCGTTCGAAGCCGCGGTTCAAGCGCTGGACAAGCCGGTGGCCGGAGTGCGAAAGACTTTCGCCTTCCAATTCTCGGACGCCGCCAAAAACCCCACCCCGAAATGGCTGCTCACCATCGGCGCCGGCCTGCCTTTCGGCGCGGCGGCCTTCTTCTCGGTTTTTCTGTTCATGTTCAAAGGCCGCACCGCCACTTTCGCCGGGCTGGTCAACCGCCTCACCTCGCTGATAGCCGGCACCGCGGCCACCATACTGGTATTCTGGCTTATCCCCGGACAGAAAGCCCCCAAGGCCGAAGACTGGATAGGCCTTACCTTGATGTTCATCGCCATATATTTTATAGGCAGGGCGGAAAAGAAGCGCTCCTGCGAACTGGCCAGGGCCCGCGAAATAGAGCCGGAAAAGGGCGGCTACGCCGCTTGCTCCCCGGCGTCCGCCGGCGGCGCCGCCGCGGCCGCCCCGGCGAACGAACGGGCCTGATTTAAATGCTCTTCAAGTAAGACGCGCCAGATGAAGAACAAGATGTAAAAAGACGGCCCTGCCAGCAAAACGGCCGCCCCCTTTCAGAGGGGGCGGCCGTTTTTTACGTCAATGTACGGTTTACCGCTGGTTCATCCAGGTTATGAGGTCGTCCCAGTTAGAGACCTTGGCCCACTGCAGGGCCGAGTAGCCGGGCCCCGCCACGGAGGAAGGCAGGTACACCGCTATGCCTTTGGAGAGGGAATATTTGACTACGCCGCCCCAGCCGCCCTCCGAATTGTTGGTGCGGTTGTGCATCACCAGTTCCGTAGTGATGAATGTCATAAGTTCATTGCCGGCCTTTTTAACCTCGGCGTTCTTCGTGCCTTCCACCACCAGGCGGGCGAAGTCGTAAAGGTCTTTGTTCTCCTCTATAGCGTACTTCATCGCGCCGTCGCGGGCATTCCTGACAAGGGCCTTGTCTCCGGAATTGATCACGGCCGAGACGAAGGCGTTGGACAGGGTGAGCAGCTTGGGCACCGCGGCCGCCTTTATATAGCTCTGGGTGGAACCCTCCCGCTGCGCCTTGTAATGGTCGCTATAGGCGTCCACGGCCACTTTCGCCAGCTCCGCGGGGGTCATGGCGGGCCTGGCAACCACTGGCGCCAGGAAGGTATTGTAGGTATAGCCGTCGCCGGGCTCGGTTTCTTCGGAGCCCACTATATACTCCACGGAATCCTTGAGCTCGTAGTCGACCTCCGCCATCTGCATCAGGCAGGCGTCAGAGCCGTACACGTTAACTCCGCCCATCCCCTTGAGGGCCAGGCCCAGCTGGGGGGTATCAAGGTGGTTGCCGGTCTCCTCGTCATATGAAATCCCCTTGTTCATCCGGGCGGAACCCAGGCCCTTTTCCCAGCCGGAGCCGTGGTTCCAAACTATCAGCATATATTTCTTGGCGGGGTAATTGGCCTTGGCCCAATTCCCGAAAGCCATCACGCTTTTGTAGTCGCCCATGTCCACCTTGCCCAGATCCTGGACTACTTTGGAAGTTACCTTGGAGGCGTTCTTGTCCTTGGTCATAAGGAAGCGGCGCGTGCCTTTCCAGTCGCCGTCGGAGTTGTCATAACCGGCTATCCGGCCGGTCTCCACCACTATATTCACCTTGTCGGAGGAACCTACCATCTCCATCTCATTCATATCCTTCATGGCGAAGGGCTCAAGGTCGTTCTTGCCGTTTACAAAAACCATTATGGTCCATTCCTTGGGCGTTTTGTTCCCCATAAGCCAGTTGGGGGGAAGGCCATTCTCCACGGCCTCTGCCGGGGCGGCGACGTCCATATTGGATATCTCCTGCCTGAGATCGGAGATCCCCACGCCGTCGAAACCTATCCCGGCTGAAACGAGCGAAGCGAACATGGAGACGGTCAGGGCCGACAGCGATATTTTGCGTATCATGTAAACCTCCGTAATCTTGAGCGCGGCGTTGAACATACTTATATTCTACACCAACCTTAATTTTCCACAAGGGACCAGGGACCCTCGGGGCCCTGGGCCCTATGGCCCAGGCTTAAGGGGATAAAAAAAGGGCCGGCTGTTTCCAGCCGGCCCCTCCGTCACCAGGACAGATAATTATTTCTGGTACCACTTTATAAACTCGTCCCACTGGGCGTCCTTGGCCCAGGCTAATTCATTGTAGTCGTTGTTGAAGTCGTAGCTGGGCATATAGACGGACAGGCCGTGGCTGAAACCGTCGGCGTATTCCCCGTTCACGCGGTTGTGTACGATAAGGGTACCGTCCAGGTAAGCCTTCAGCGCCTGGGCCTTGGCCTTCACGTCCGCGCTCATGGTGGTGGCGGCGTAACGGTGAAGGAAGTGCCACATGTCCTTATTCTCGAAGACGGCGTAGCTCTGGGAGCCGGCGGCGGCGCCCTTCGCCAGCGCTTTCTCTCCGGTGGCCATGGCGGCTTTCACGAAGTCGTTGATCATGGGCACAAAGCCGGTCAGGGCCGCGGTCGCGAGCAGGCTCTGGGTAGAACCCTGCCTGATCGCCTGGTAATGGTCGCTATAACCGTCCACGGCCACCTTGCCCAGTTCGGCCGGGGTCATGGTGGGATTGGCGACCAGGGGCCCCACAAACAGGTCGTAAGTGTATCCGTCGCCTGGCTCGGTCTCTTCCGAACCCACTATATATTCGGCGTAATTCCTTATTTCATAGGTCACTTCCGGCATCTGCATAAGGCAGGCGTCGGAGCCGTATACGTTCACGCCGCCCATTTCCTTAAGGGCCAGCCCCAGCTGCGGGGTGCTTATGTGGTTGCCGGTCTCGTCGTCGTATGAAATGCCCTTGGTGACGTCCATGGCGCGGGACTTGTCCCAGCCGGAACCGTGGTTCCAGACCACCAGCATATATTTCTTGGCGGGGTAGGCGGCTTTGGCCCAGTTCACGAAGGCCACCAGGGTTTTGTAGTCGCCCATGTCCGTCTTGCCCAGGTCCGTTATCACGGGGGAAGTTATCCTGGCGAAGTCTGTATCTTTCTTTATAAGGTAGCGGCGGGTGGTCTTCCAGTCGCCGTCATTGGCAGCATAGCCGCTTATGCGGCCCATTTCCACAACTATATTGACCTTGTCGGAGGAACCGACCTTTTCCATCTCGTTAACGTCCAGGAGGCCGTACTTCTCAAGGTTGTTCTTGGCGTTAATGAAGACCATTACGGTCCATTCCTTCTCGGCCTTGGCGGGAACGGCCTTTTCCACGGCCGGGGCGGCCTCGGGGACGCTCAGCTCCAGGCCGGCTATTTCCTGCTGAAGGGTGGTTTTGTTGGTGGCGTCAAAAGAGATTTCAGCTGACACCATGGTTGAGACTGCGGCGATGATTGCGAATACTGAGACGGCTTTCCTAAGCATTACTTCCTCCTGGACCGCTTTTATAAATGATACCTGGGCTGACACGTATAGTTTAGTGACATCATTGATTATAATCAAGACCAAAGGGCCTAGTCAAGCTTTAGTCTTTGGGCCTATTGCTTTTTGGGCCCTAAGGCCTATAGACTTGTCAATGCCTCATTGGAGAAGGGCCCAGATGTGATTAGGAATACTCAAACCACGTTCTCAGTGTTTCCCCGGGGTCTCCGCCAAAGTACCCAGACCGTCCCGCTAAATGCCGTTGCGGGGATAGGCTCTTTCCCGGCAATAAGCGGGCCCTTGGACTCTAAAGCGGCCCGCCAATACTTCATATACTGGTAGTAAGTTAAATGGAGGAAACATGAACATTATCGCAAACTTTCTAATAGCCATATCGCTCGCGGCCCCGGCCGCGGCCGAGCAGCGCGCGCCGCAGCTGCCGCCTATAGACGCGGGCAGCGTCTGGAACCAGATCAACAACCAGCATAACAACCTGCCGCAGCCGGCCCCGGTAACGCTGGACACCTGCGTGTTCACGGAATTCAGGAATAATAAATGCTATTTCAAATGCCAGAGCGGGGCCATCCTTAAGGAACCGGCCATGAGACCGGACTTCTCCGCGGGCGAACCGGCCGGCGCCTGCGCCACCCATATCATACGCACCATACCCGCGGGCCCACTGGGCAAGGCCGCGGCTGGGCGGCAGACCTTCAACAGCTTCGGCAGCTACAGCACCCGGCAGGAAGCGGCGCTGGCCATGGAGCAGACGCTGAACGGCCTCAATTACGCCAAAGCCAAAATAACCGGTTCAAAGCTGGTAACCAAGGGCCCCAACGACTACGACTTCCAGATAACCTTCCTCTCCCGGCGGAGCCTTATAGTCTACCCCGGGGTCAGCTTCAGGCGCGAAGCCGACGCCTATAACCAGATGTTCGACCGCGTTGAACGGCTGGAGAACGAAGGCAACGACGTAGCGTTCACGGAACTGGTCCGGTCCGGCCCCACAGATTACTCGTACGTGGTCGGTTACTTCGTAAGCGAAGAAGAGCCGTCGCGGCGTTCGGTTAAGGCCAGGGCCTGCATATTCAGCAAGCTCGAGAACGACACCTGCATGTACAAATGCACCGGCGGCTCCGCCTATAGCAGACCCGCGCTGCCGGCCGCCGAATTCCAGGCGCCCTGCACCCCGATACTCTTTCAGATATAGCGCCGGACACCGTATAAAGAAACAGCCGGCCCCTGGCCG
The DNA here is from genome assembly GCA_003482905.1 of Elusimicrobiota bacterium. Taxonomy (GTDB): domain Bacteria; phylum Elusimicrobiota; class Elusimicrobia; order Elusimicrobiales; family UBA9959; genus UBA9959. Next base: position 39,807 of record DMXM01000037.1, on the reverse strand, counting down.
GCTGTTTCTTTATTACGGGCTGGCCTTCAGGGCCGCGCCAACACCTCTTCGATCTTCCTGAGAAATTCGTCCGGAATGAACGGTTTTTGTATGTACCCGACTTTATTCCCAAGCACCCGCTCAAGGTCCTCTTGCTTGTCGGCGTAGCCGGACATGCACAGTATTTTTATTCCGGGATACCTATCCATGACCTCCCGCGCCAGGCCTACCCCGTCCAGTTCCGGCATCACTATATCCGTTAATAGCACCGAGACCGCCCCGGACCTTTTTTCAAGGACCATTAAAGCCTCTCTCCCGTCCACAGCCTCCAACACCTCGTAGCCGGCGGCGTTGAGAATGCGCTTTGAGATCCGCCGCATGGGCTCGTCGTCCTCCGCCACCAGGACCACGCCTTTTCCGGCGGCGGCCCGCCCGGGGCCGTGCGCCTCGGCCGCTTCGGCGGCGCCTTTAACCAACGGCAGACATACGCTGAAAACTGAGCCCTGGCCGGGCTGGCTTTCCACCTTTATCTCCCCGCCGCTCTGTTTTACTATCCCGTAGACCGTAGAGAGCCCCAGGCCAATGCCATGCCCGCGCCCCTTGGTGGTAAAAAATGGCTCGAATATGCGCCCCTGGGTGGCGGCGTCCATCCCGCAGCCCGTGTCCTTTATGGTAAGGACAAAATAACGCCCGGCGGGCCTTTCCCCCGCGGCCTCCAGCTCGGCCGCGCCCGTAGACACCGCAAGCGTCCCGCCGCGCTCCATGGCGTCCCGCGCGTTCACGGCCAGGTTTATGATCACCTGCTCCATCTGCACCGGGTCCACTTTTACGAGACCGGCCGAAGGGTCGAGGGCGTAGATTATCCGGATATGTTCGCCTATTATCCGCTCCAGCATCCCGCCCAGGCCGTTGACGATACCGTTAAGGTCTATCACCTTGGGTTCCAGCACCTGCCGGCGGCTGAAAGCCAGCAGCTGCCGCACCAGCGCCGCCGCGCGGCTGGCGGCCTTGGTTATCTCGTCGATATCGACGTGGCGCGCGTCGCCGGAGGGAATGCTTTTGCGCAGGAAATCCGCGTATGCCAGCACCGGGCCGAGCAGATTGTTCAGGTCGTGGGCTATGCCGGCCGAAAGCTGGCCGATAGAATCCATTTTCTGGGCCTGCAGCAGCGCCTGCTCGGAACGCCGCTGGTCGGTTATGTCGGAACCGGAAAACAGTATCCCGGTTATAGCGGAGGAACCGCTGCGGATCACAGCGTTGTGAAATGCTACCGTCCGCATTTCCCCCTTTTTTGTCAGTACCGGGTTCTCATAATACTCCACCAGTGAGATCTCGCCGGCCATAAGTCTGCCGAACACCCGTTTAACCTCTCCCCTGCTGTCAGGCGGCAGACAAGAGTCGAACCAGTTTTTTCCCAAAAGTTCGCCGTCTCCGTATCCGAGCACGTCGCCGCCCCTCTTGTTTATCATGGTGATCAGGCCGTCCCGGTCCAGCGCCACTATCATGACCCCGGCTATATCCAGGTACATTTTCGCCAGGTCGCGCTCCCGCTTAAGCTCGCGCTCGTTTAACTGAAGTTTGCGCGAGAGGACACGGATATATTCAGCGTCCAGATCGATTCCCTGCGGAGGAGGATGCGTTACATTACCGGCCCTTATTTTTTCCAGCTCCTCTTTTACCGCTTCCATTATAGGCCCCAGCCCGCCAATTTTTATGACCAGCCTGGATGCCCCGACCTTGGCGGCCAGGGACTGCTCGTCTTTTTCGGTTTTGGTGGCCGTATAAAGTATAAACGGGATATGTTTAAGGCGCGCATCATCTTTGACCTTCCTGCAAAACATAAAGCCGTCCATCTCCGGCATCATAACATCGGAAACTATAAGATCGGGAGGGGCGGCCAGAGCCTTCTCCAACGCCTCCAGACCGTCGGAGGCTCCTTCCACCGTGTAGCCTTGTTTTTGTAAAGCCAACTCCAGGAGAGCGAGCATCCCCCTGTCATCTTCGGCTATAAGTATCTTCATAAATCCCCCGCGTGGCGGCTTAGCGCCGACTTTATTGTTTCAGCATGTATTTTAGCACTATTTTCCGGCTTTAAAGCGTAGCCTCCGCCCAATGTAAGCGCCACCGGAACCCCGCGGCCCCGGCACTCGGAAAAGACAAAAGCGTCCCTTTTTTTTATGCCAAGCATGGTCAGGCCAAGTCCGCCCAGCGCGTCACCCTTATAAACATCGGCGCCGGCCAGGTAAACGGCGAGATCGGGCCGGAACTCGTCCAGGACCCGGGACAGCCCGCGCTTGAGGACCGCCAGGTAAACGGCGTCACCCGTTCCCGCCTTAAGTTCTATATCCAGCGAACTTCTCTCCCTCTTCTCAGGATAGGTTTCCACCCCGTGCATAGAGAAAGTGAAAACCCTTTTATCGCCCCGGAAGATAGCAGCGGTGCCGTTGCCCTGATGGGCGTCCAGGTCTATTATCATGGCGCGCCTGATCAGCCTCTCTTTCAGTAATTTTTTGACGGCTATGGCGATATCGTTTAAAAGGCAGAAACCTTCCCCGTGGTCCTTAAAAGCGTGGTGGGCGCCCCCGCCGCAATTTATGCCGACGCCGTTCTTAAGGGCCAGGCGGGCGGCTTTAATTGTGCCGCCCACGTTCATCATATGGGCCCGTGCCACGCCGCGCGTTATGGTCAGTTCGGCCTTCACGCTGTCCTCCGGAGTAAAGCCGAACTTAAGGTTCTTTTTCACCCAGGCCGGACTGTGGGCCAGCAGCAGGTCGGCTTTTGAAGGCGCTGCCGGGGCGACTATGTCTTTTTTTAAAACGATTCCGTCTTTCAGCAGCATATTCAGCGCGGCCTCGAACTTACCGGCCCTGAAAACATGCCCCGGGGTTTTTACCGTGTAGTATTTGGAAAATACGATCTTCATTTATATAAAAAGCACGGCCAGGAGGAAAGCCGAAACCGCCAGCATAGCCGCCCAGGCGAACCACTGGCCGTAGAACGGGAAGAAAGCCCGCTCCGCGTAGACGGGAACCGTCACTATCATTGCGACGCGCTCGTTCAGCGAGGTCTTTGCCAGCACTCTGCCCCATGGGTCTATAACGCCGGATATACCGTTATTGGCGGCGCGGATGACGGCGCGTCGGTTCTCCACGGCCCTGAAAATATTGGCGATAAAGTGCTGATAGGGGGCCGCGGTGTCCAGGTACCAGCCGTCGTTGGTGATGTTTACAAAAACATCGGCCCCGGCCCTGGCGTCCGCCGAAAAAAGGTAAGGAAAAACCGACTCATAGCAGATGGCCGCGCCTATTTTAAAACCACGGAAGGCCATAAGTCCCTGCTCCGGCGCGCCGGGGGCGAATTCTCCCAGCGCCGCCACAGGGGCTATGTACCTGCCTAGAAGGCCGCGCAGCGGCACATACTCGCCGAAAGGCACCAGCTGCCGTTTATTGTACGAGGCCGCTATCTCCCCCTTTTCATCCAGCAGAAAAGCCGCCACATGCCGCCCGTCGCCCCTTGAGACGGAACCCACTATACTGCCGGCGGGGCCGCGAAAATCCGGCGACTTTAGCCAGGCCGAATAGAATGGTTCCTCTATCCAGCCGGGCAGGGCGTTCTCCGGCCAGACCACCAGGTCGGCGCCTTTGGCGCCGGCGGCCAGGCCCTCAATAATGGCCCGGATATTGCCGGCCTCGGCCTCGGCCCATTTGGAGTAAAGGTCTATAGAGGGCTGCAGCAGCGCCGCCTTAAACGACCTGAGCGGCGCGGCGGCCTCCGCTGTTTTCAGCTCGGCCCTCCCGAACAGCCAGATGCCGCAAAAAACAAGGATAGCCGGGGTGAAGCGGATAATTTTTTTATATATCGGCGCCTCCAGCACCAACAGGGAGGCAGCCAGCGCCCCGGCAAAACAGACGGCGGCGCTGAGGCCGTATACGCCGGTAATGGAGGCTACCTGTATGAGCGGCGCATAATCCCACTGCGTATAGCCCAGCATGAACCAGGGGAACCAGACCGCCTTCAGGCTTAAATATACCTTGCCGTATTCCAGCAGGAACCAGCCCAGCGCGAACAAGTAAGGCCAGGCCTTTGTGCCGGTCTTTTTAATATAAAAGCCGTAGACCGAGATCAGGACGAACTCGGCGGAAAGGACAAGACTGAGCAGCGCCAGACCCAGGGCCGAGACCGCCGGATTCACGCCGCCCGCGCGCATGGTGGGATAGATCCAGTAAAGTATGCCGAGGTAAAACACAACCCCGCAGACAAGCCCGCCAGCCGCGGCCGCCCTGGGGGTTTTTGACCGCAGGATATAATATGAAAGCGGCCCCAAAGCCAGCCAGGCCAGCCACCCCTGGTAGAACTTGGGATAGCTGAGCACCAGCAGCAGCGCCGTCAGAAAAGGTAAAAACGCGGTCGGAATTTTCTTCAACATTATTTACCCCTGGGCACGGCAGGGGGATTGGGTTAGCAAAACCGTGTCGGAGCCCGACGCTTGCGTAAGCGCGGAGGGCGGGTGGCCGCGGCGGCCTCTTTCCCCGACGCGGAAGCGCGCGCACGGTGTGCGCGACGCTGTTTTTGCGTTCCAATCCCCCTGTCGGGCCCAGCCTACCCCACCCCGTGGCATTTCTTGTACTTCTTCCCCGAACCGCAGGGACAGGGATCGTTGCGGCCGGTCTTGGCGTCGGTGAATTTTGAAGCCGGCTTCGGCGCAGCGGGCTGGGAAGGCTGCGCCTCCCGGGGGGCGCCCTCCACAACCGCCGGCCGCGCCACCGGGCGCGGGGGCAGCTGTATGCGGAAAACATATTCCACCATCTGGTCGCGCACGCGGCCCAGCATGGTCTCGAACAGGGAATAGGACTCCTTCTGGTACTCTATCAGCGGGTCCTTCTGGCCGTAGGCGCGCAGGCCCACGCCCTTCTTAAGATGGTCCAGCTCGAACAGGTGGTTCTTCCAGATATGGTCCATGATCTGCAGCAGCAGCACGCGCTGCAGCTCGGCGAAATCCACATTGCGCTCGGCGAAGTCGGCAAAGCGCCTGGCGTAAGCCTCGTCCACCCGCCGCATCACCTCGTCGTAGAGCACGGGCCGGGTAAGGCCGTGCACCTCGTCCGGCGTGTAGGCCAGTTCGAAGCCGGCCGTCTTCTTCAGGTAAATATTGAGGGCCTCCAGGCTCCACAGCTGCGAGGCCTGGTCCTGCGGCGCGTTCAGGTCAAGCTGCTCCTCCACCGCCTCGTGGATCATGCTCTTCACGCGCTCCGGCACGCCCTCGCCGTTGAGAATGGCGTTGCGCAGTTCGTAAACCGCCAGGCGCTGCTTGTTCATCACATTGTCGTAGTCCAGCAGCTGCTTGCGGGCGTCGAAATTCATCCCTTCCACGCGCTTCTGGGCGCCTTCTATCTGGCGGCTGACCAGCGCGGATTCTATAACCTCGCCCTCTTCCATCCCCAGCCTCTCCATGATGGCGGAGATCCGCTCGGACCCGAACAGGCGCATCAGCTCGTCCTCCAGCGAAACGTAGAAGACGGAGGAACCGGGGTCGCCCTGGCGCGCGCAGCGGCCGCGCAGCTGGTTGTCTATGCGCCGGCTCTCGTGGCGCTCGGTCCCCATCACGTGCAGGCCGCCTATGGAGCCGACGTAGTCGTGCTCCTCCTCCAGCGGCGGGTTGCCGCCGAGGATGATGTCGGTACCGCGGCCGGCCATGTTGGTGGCTATGGTCACCTGGCCCTTGCGGCCCGCCTGGGCGATGATCTGGGCCTCCATCTCGTGGTATTTGGCGTTGAGGACCTGGTGCGGTATGCCTTTCACGCGCAGCATGGTGGCGAGTTTTTCCGATTTTTCTATGGAGCGGGTGCCCACCAGCATCGGCTGGCTTTTGCGCCAGCGCTCTTCTATCTCCGCCACTATGGCGTTGTTCTTTTCGCGCTCGGTGCGGTAGATGCGGTCCGGGGAATCCTGGCGGACCATGGGGCGGTTGGGCGGTATCTCCACCACTTCCAGGTTATAGATCTCCCAGAATTCGTCGGCCTCGGTCATGGCCGTGCCGGTCATGCCGGACAGCTTTTTATAGAGTTTGAAGTAGTTCTGGAAGGTGATGGTGGCCAGCGTCTGGTTCTCTTCCTTGATACGCATGCTCTCTTTGGCCTCGATGGCCTGGTGCAGGCCGTCGGACCAGCGGCGGCCGGGCATCAGGCGGCCGGTGAACTCGTCCACTATCATGATCTCGCCGTCTTTCACCACGTATTCCACGTCCTTGCGGAACAGGTGGTGGGCGCGCAGGGCCTGCGTTATGTGGTGGGCCCATTCGGAATTTACGTCGTCGTAGATGTTCCCCACGCCCAGGATCTTCTCCGCTTTGTGCACGCCCTCCTCGGTGAGGGTGGCGGTATGGCTCTTCTCGTCTACGATGGCGTCGTAGCCCACGCCCAGGTCCACGCCGTCGCGTTTGGCCTCTATCTCTTCTTTCTCCGTTATAAAACGCACGTTCAGCAGCGGGATCACCCGGTTGACTATGTAGTACTTGTCCGTGGATTCCTCGGCCGGGCCGGAGATGATCAGCGGGGTGCGGGCCTCGTCCACCAGGATCGAGTCCACCTCGTCCACCACGGCGAAGTTGCGCTCGCGCATCACGCGGTCTTCCTTGTCCATCACCATGTTGTCGCGCAGATAGTCGAAACCCACCTCGTTATTGGTGATGTAGGTGATGTCGCGCGCGTACATCGCGCGGCGCTCCTCGTTCTTCATGTCGTGCTGCACGGACCCTACGGTGAGGCCGAGGAACTCGTGCACGGGACCCATCCACTGGCTGTCGCGCTTGGCCAGGTAATCGTTCACGGTCACCACGTGCACGCCGTGGCCGGTGAGGGCGTTGAGGTAGGCGGGCAGGGTGGAGACCAGGGTCTTGCCCTCGCCGGTGCGCATCTCGGCTATCTTGCCGCGGTGCAGCACTATGCCGCCGATAAGCTGCACGTCGTAGTGGCGCATATTCAACACGCGCTTGGAGGCCTCGCGCACGCAGGCGAAGGCTTCGGGCAGAATGTCGTCGAGGGTTTCGCCTTTGGCGAGGCGTTCGCGGAACTCGTCGGTCTTGGCGCGCAGTTCGGCGTCCGTAAGTTTTGAAATTTCTTCTTCGAGGGCGTTGATCTGGTCGACCACGGGCTGTATGGTCTTAAGCGCGCGCTCGCTCTTGGAACCAATGATGGATTCAACGAGTTTTTTAAGCATAGTACCTATATTAAACTACTTTTAAACGCGTTTATAAACCGCGGCGGGCTATTTTTTAAGCTCGGGGATGAAAAGGGTGCTGTTCTTGTCGGCTTTGGGGAAGTCGCGCTCCAGGTTTTTGACGCTGGTGCGCAGGATGCGGCCTTTTATGTCTTCCATGAACGGAGCGTTCACTATCAGGACCTCATGTCCCGGGGGGTAGGCGGCGGACAACCCCTTAATGAATTTTTTCAGCGCGCCGGCGTGTTCCGGCCTTTCTACCCGGCTGAGGTTATCCATCATAAAGACCAGGGTGTCCGTCTCCGGAGAGAACTTTATATTCCCCCCGGAAAGGCCGGCATGGACGAGCCGGACCCCGGCGGCGGCGAATTCATTGAGGTCCAGCAGGTTGACCATGGAATCGAAGGAAGAGACGGCGGAAAGCACTTCCACCTGCACGCCTTTGCTTTTTAGCCGGCTTTTCAGCAGGCCGGCGGCCGTATTCAGAAAGAACGGATTCCCATAAGTAAGGAACGCGATGGTTTCTTTGGTTCTAAACGCTTCCGCCACTGCTGCGGCGATCTCACCGGGTGACCTGCCTACAAGGGCGCGGAAGTCCCCGCAAAGACCGCGGATAAAGGCCTCGGCCGGCCCGCCGGCTATGCTGTGGGAAAAAACGACCTCGGAGCTTTTAAGCGCCTTTATCGTTTCCAGGGTGAGGTGCTCGGTCTTAAGACCGCAGGAACAGATGAAGAGTTTCTTTTTCATATGACGGCACAGGGGATATTATACAGTATGGACCGTACGGGCGGCATGTGGGACCGGCGCTTTTTAATATAATCGAATTGATGGAGAACGGAGAAGATCTTACAAAATGCCCTTACTGCGGGGCGGCCAACGCACTGGACGGCGAGTTCTGCGGCGCCTGCTACAAGAAACTTCATATCCCGGTAGAAGTCCGCGCGGAGGCCAAAGCCGAAAAGATCCTGGCGGCAGCCGGCCGGCCGCGCCCGGAACCTGTAGGCGGGGGTGGCCCTTCCCTCCCCGCCTTCCGCCTCTGGGCCCGGCTGGCGATAATCTCCGGGCTATTCTTCTTTTATACCCGCTGGCTGAATCACGAAACTTATTTTTCTTTCCTGGATTACGTCAACCTGGCCTTTCACGAGGCGGGGCATATTTTCCTGGGGTTCCTCGGGCGGTTCATCATGACGCTGGGCGGCACTATATTCCAACTGCTGATCCCCGCGGTCTGCCTCGTCCACTTGCTGCGGCGCGGCGCAAACCTGGGCTGGCAGCTCTGCCTGTTCTGGATAGGAGAGAACCTGCTGAATGTCAGCGTCTACGCGGGTGACGCCATAAAGCAGGAACTGCCATTGGTGGGCGGAGGTGTGCACGACTGGACCTACCTGCTGACCGAAACCGGCCTGATAGCCCATCCGGCGGGAGTGGCTAAAGTTATTTTCCTCTCAGGCTCCGCGGTAATATTCTGGAGTTTATATTTGATAGGCAGGGACGCGCTGAACCGCGAACCGATAGAACTGGGTAAAGATTAATTCTTCCCCGTTTGCCGCAGCCCCTCGTACAGCGCCACGCCGGCGGAAGTGGAAAGATTTAGCGAGCGCACCCTGTCCGACCACATCGGGATCCTGTACATATTCCCGGCGTACTTTTCGTATATCCAATCCGGGAAGCCGGCCGTTTCGGCGCCGAATATCAGACAGGAATCCTCCCTGTACGGCGCCTGCCAGTAACTGGTGCCGCCCCGCGTGGAAAAGAACAGCAGCGACGGGTTTTCAGGCAGGGTCTTCAGAAAGGCCTCGAAATCCGCGTGGACCGAATATTTCAAGAACTGCCAGTAATCCAGCCCCGAGCGCCTTATTTCCTTGGCGCTCAGATCAAAACCCATCTTACCAACAAAAGCCAGCTCCGTGCCCGTCGCCACGCAGGACCGCCCGATATTCCCCGCGTTCCACGGAATGTCGGGGTTGATTAAAACAATTTTCATATTAATTATTTTTTGGACACAGAGAAGACTGCAGTCGGCATGGCGTTCGGGTTAGCAAAACCCTGCCGGAACCCGACGCTTGCGTAAGCGCGGGGTGGAGCGCAGCGACACAATTAAGTGTTCATGCGCGAGGCGGGGAAGTGCGAGCACGGTGTGCGCGTGGAGCGAAGCGACACTTTCTTGACACTATTTTTGCGTTCCGAATGCCATGCCGACTGCGTCTGCGCACTGAACGCCCTGTCTGACTACAGTTTAAAGTCGGGGGCGAACTGCCTGTGCCACAATTCCAGCATCAGGAGCGCCCACAGGCGGTAGCCGTTGTCGCGCGCCCCGCTCTGATGCTCGTCCCAAAGCTTATACATAGCCTCCGGCTTGAAATAGCCGCGGCCAAGAGCCTTCTGCGACAGACAGGCGCCCGCCCAGTAATCCTTCAGCTCGCCGCGGAACCACGGCCCCAGCGGAATACCGAAGCCCATCTTGCCCCGCTTGTAGATCTGGGGAGGCAGCATGTCCTTGAAAGCCTCTTTCAGTATCCACTTGGTGCCGGTGAAACCGCGCAGCTTCATATTCTCCGGCAGCCGGAAAGCGAATTCCATCACCTTGTGGTCCAGGAAAGGCGAGCGCGCCTCCAGCGAATTGGCCATGGCCGCTATGTCCATCTTGGTCATCAGGCAGTCCGGCAGGTAGGAGCGCAGGTCGGTATACATCAGCTTCTCGGTAAGGCCCAGACCCTCCGCTTCTTTGAATAGCCCGCCGATATAGCGCTCCGGGTAATTTATGTCCCGGCCCAGCTCGTTTTTGAAAGCGTCGGACAGCAGCAGTTCCTTCTCGTCCGTCTTGAAGTAGGAGACGGTGGAAAGATAGGTGTTGGAAAGTTCGCGCTGGGAGACGGCCTGCAGAAATTTGCGCAGCCGCCACACAGTATTGAACGGGGCCGTATTTTCGGGGAAGGGCTCCATGGCCGCCAGCGCGGCTTTCCTGGCCCAGACCGGCAGGGCCCTGAAATACGCGGCCCCTTTCATCGCCTGGTAGCGGATATAACCGCCGAAATTCTCGTCCCCGCCGTCGCCGTTCAAGGCCACGGTGACGGCCTTGCGGGTCTCCCTGGAAACGAAATACGACGGCAGCGCGCTGGAATCGGCGTAGGGCTCCGAATAATGCCAGGCCAGCTTCTCCAGCACCGAAGCCATATTGGCCTCCACCACGAATTCGGTATGATTGGTGCCGTACATGCCGGCCACCTGTTTGGCGTAGCCCAGCTCCGAGAATTCCGCTTCCTTGAAACCGATGGAAAATGTTTTAACTGGCTCGGGCGAAGCCTTGGCCATCAGCGCCACCACCACGGAGGAATCTATGCCCCCAGACAGGAAGGCACCCAGGGGGACTTCCGAAATAAGGCGGATCTTTACCGCCTCGGCCAGTTCGGCGCGCAGGCGTTCCTTTAATTCCTCCACCGGCAGGTTTAATTTTTTCTCACCCAGCGGCAGGTTCCAGTACCGCTCGGTCTTGATATGCCCTTTTTCGAACACCAGCGTGTGGGCCGGTTCCAGTTTGCGGGCGCTCTTAAAAACGCTCATCGGGCTGGGTATATACTGCAGCGTCAGATAGGAGTCCACGGCCTTCAGGTCTATGTCGCGCGGCATGCCTGGCACGGCCAGCAGGCAGCGCAGTTCGGAAGCGAAAGCTATGAACGCCGGGGTGACGGCGTAATAAAGTGGCTTCTTCCCTATGCGGTCGCGCGCCAGCACCAGCCGCGCCTTTTTCTTGTCCCAGATGGCCACGGCGAACATGCCGCGCAGCTCTTTGGGGAAGTCCGCGCCCTTTTCCTCATAGAGGTGCAGTATCACCTCGGTGTCGCTCTTGGTCTTGAAGGTATGTCCGCGCGCCAGCAGGCCTTCCCGCAATTCCTGGAAATTATAGATCTCGCCGTTGAAGACTATCTGAAGGGTATCGTCCTCGTTGGAGATGGGCTGGTGCCCGGTGGACAGGTCTATAATGGAAAGCCGGCGCATGGCGAGGCCCACGTTCTCATGCGCGTAGTAGCCCTCGTCGTCCGGGCCGCGGTGGACGATAAGGTCGTTCATGGCTTTAAGGGCCTCCCGCGTAACGGGCAGCCCGGAGCCGTAGTTATAAATTCCGCAAATTCCGCACATGCCTATTTTTCTCCGTATATTGCCAGCAGGTCGTCCGCCACGCGGGCCATGGAATATTTATCCACGGCCGTCTTGCGCGCCTGTTCCCCCATCTTCACCGCCAGGCTGCGGTCGGCGATATGCGCGCGCAGGCATTTTTTAAGCTCGGCCTTGTTGAGCGGGTCGAACAGGCTGCCGTTCAAGCCGGGGATTATAGCTTCCCTGGCCCCGCCGACGCGGCTGGCCATTATAGCCACGCCACAGGCCATGGCCTCCAGCATAGAATTGGACAGGCCCTCCGAAATGGAGGGCAATATGAAGACGTCGGCGGCGCTGTAATAAGGCAGCAGGTCGTCCTTGGGCCCGGTAAGAGTGACGCTGCCGGCCAGCCCCAGGTCGGCGACGGCACGCTTGAGCGCCGCTTCTTCTGGCCCGCCCCCTACTATGACCAGCCGCATCCTTGGAGGCACGGCAGCCTCGCTGAAGAGTTCCGCCCAGGTCTCCACAAATTCCTTCACCCGCTTTTCCGGCGACAGCCTGCCCACGAACAGGAACACCGGCGCGTTATCCAGGCCGACGGCCGCCTTGGCGTTTATTTTCTCGTTGTAAAGCCGGGGGGTATAGCGGCCGGTGTCCACGCCGTTGCGAAATAAGCGGAGCCTGAGGCCGGAAAATTCCGGGGAATTTTTAAGCCATTCATAAACCTCTCCGTTCATCACCAGGAGCTCGGGAGAGGCCGCGCGGAAAAAGGCCAGCTTCAACCTGCCGAATACGGTCCCCTGCGAAAGGGAGATCTCGTCCACCCCCTTGCCGCCGCCCAGCTTGACCAGGGTTTTTTTGCCGGTGAGCCGCCCGGCCAGCACCGCGGCCACGGCCGGCGAGGAGGCCAGGTGCACATGCACGGCGTCGTAGGCGCCGCGATTGGCCAGCATCCAGAAAAAGCTTTTAACCATGAACACCAGGGAATCCACGGCGCGCGGCCCGAAAGTCGAGAGGCGTTTTATCACCACGCCGTCGAGGACCTCTTCGGCCGGCAGGCCGGCGGGCCTGCGCGTAAGCACCGTCACCCCGAAGCCGCGGCGCGCCAGCGCCCTGGAGATCTCCAGCGCCTGTTTTTCCGACCCGCCTATCACCGGGTGGAAGGTCTGGCTCAGCATCAGCACTGAATTTATTTTCACGCCGCGCCTTTTTCTTTCCCGCCGCCGGCAAATTCTCCCCAGACCTTGCCCAGCGAATGGCCCATCTGGTAGACAAAGACCAGGCCCACAATGGTTACCAGCAGGTAGCCGAGCACGTGCGCGTAGGAAGCGTAGGCGAAACCGACGTCCCTGGGTACGCCCCAGGCGGCCAGCACGCGGGTCAGGGTGAACTCAAAATTACCAAAATAGCCGGGCATGCCGGGCACGGAAGCGGCTACCGCCCCGGTGAACACGAGAGCGACGCACTTGAAAATATCCAGCGTGCCCTCCAGGCCGAAAGCCCTGCCCATCCAGTGATAGTTGAGCGCGTCCATCATCCACTGCAGGGTCGCGTACAGGAAGATCAGCGCCCCGCTTTTAAAGGAGTGAAAACCTTTCACGCCCATGGCCAGGCGCTCGAATACGCCGCGCAGGCGCGGAAAGCGCGAGAAGAAGCCGGAGAACCAATGGTGGGAAATTATTTCGTCGGAAAAGATCAGCGCAGCCATGGCCGCTATCAGGCCGGCGAACATGGCCCAGAGCAAACCGTCGTAATTCATGAAGCCGCCGGTTATCCCGCCCAGCCGCGCGGCCGCCGCGAACAGCAGGAACAGGACCAGCACGTCGAGCGCCCGCTCCACCAGAATGGTGGCGAACACCGTGAGCATGGGGATCTTGAATATCCCGGCGCCGAAAGTGGCCCGGGCGATCTCTCCCAGGCGCAGCGGCAGGATGTTGCTGAGCGCCAGGCCCGCCGCCTGCAGCCTGAAAGCGTCCCATAGCCGTACCGGGTTGGACGGGTTTAGCAGCAGGCGCCAGCGCGCCGCCCGCAACAGCAGTTCGAGCAGCGCCGTGATGACGAAGGGGATTATATAAACGGCCTTGACCTTGGAATAAATGGCCAGCAGCCCGGAGAAGTCGATACTGCGGAAAGCCAGGTAAAGCAATACCGCGCCTATCAGGAAGCCCGCGATAATGGAGATCTTGGCTTTCATAAAAACATGCCCTTTACGCCGCGTCTATGCTCCTGAGGAACGCGTCCTCGCCGGCCGGCCGGCCGAGGAACTTGGCCACCTGGGCGGCCTCGTCGTAGCTGCGGCCGGGGGCCAGTATCAGTTCGCGGTACCTGGCGCCGGTCTCCGGGCTCATCACGCCGGAGGCCTCGAAAGCGCCGAAAAGGTCCATGGCTATAACCTCGCTCCAGAGGTAGCTGTAATAGCCGGCTTCGTAGCCGCCCATCAGGTGGCCGAAATTGGCCTGGGGATGCGTGTCCGGGCTGAGCGGCAGCAGCGAGATCTTCTTCATCAGCTTGTCGTAGAGCTTTGTGGTGTCCACCTTGCCGCGCGCGGTGTGGTAGCGCATGTCCAGCACGCTGAAGAATATCTGGCGCAGGTAGGCCAGCCCGGAATCCATGTTCTTGGCGGCTATCAGCTTTTTTATCAGGGCCTCCGGCAGTTTTTCGGCCGGGTTTTTATAATGGCCCGAGATGCGCCTTAGCACGGCGGGGTCGTAGGCCCAGTTTTCCAGCATCTTGGACGGCACTTCCACAAAATCCCGCGACACGCTGGTGCCGGAAAATTTGCCGTACTTTGCTTTGGTGAAAATATTATGGGTGACGTGGCCGAATTCGTGAAAAAGCGTTACGACCTCGTCGAACTTCAGCAGCGGCGGCGCGTCGCCGGAGGGCGGGGAAAAATTGGCCACTATGGCGGCGGCCGGCAGTTCATAGGAACCGTCCGCCAGTTCGCGCCCGGACCTCACCCCGAAACAGGCCGCGTGCTTGTATTTGCCCTCACGCGGGAACAGGTCCAGATAAAAATAAGCGGCGATCGAGCCGTCGGCGTTCTTCACCTCGTAGGCGCGCACATCCTTGTGCCAGACCGGCAGGGCGGCCGGCACAAAACTCGCGCCAAAAACCTCGCCGAACACTTCGAACATTCCTTTCAGCACCGTCTCTGCCGGGAAGTACTCTTTTATCTTCTCGTGGTCGATGGAATACCTGGTTTTTTTGAGCAGGTTATTGTAATAGCCGCTCTCCCAGGAGTTGAGCACCTTGTCCCCGTTGCCCTTCAGCTTTAGCCGCACGCGCAGCTCTTTTCGGCCTTTCTTCTTGAGCTTCGCCTGGGTGCGCTCCAGGAAGTCGAAAACGTTGGCGCTGGTCTTGGCCATCCGGTCGTCCAGGACGTAGTCGGCGAAAGAGGCGTAGCCGAGGAGCCCGGCGATCTTGCGCCGCAGGGCGATGGCGTCCTCCATCAGCTTGATATTTACCCCGGAGCAGCGGTTGTTGAACATGTGCTCCAGGCGCCGGCGCGCGTCGCCGCTTTCTGCGTTCTGCATGAAGGGGACGTAGTCCGGGTAATTCATGGTCACCAGGTAGCCGCCCGCCTCCGTCCTCTTCAGCCGCGCCATAAAATCTTCCGGCAGGCCTTTCAATTCTTCGGCGGTCAGCTCCAGGGCGTCGTTAACCTCGCGCAGGTTCTTGGAGAACTGCAGCTCTATGCCCACCAGCTCCTTCATGAGCTTTTTGATCTTGTTCTTTTTGCGGGGCTCGAGCCCCAGGCCGTTGCGCTTAAAATCCAGCAGCGTTTTCTCCAGCAGGCGGGCCTCTACTTCTCCGAGCTTCTCGCCAAGGGCCGCGTATTCGTTGAGGGCGCGGAAGATATCCTCGCGGGTCATCAGGTCCACGGAATATTGGCTGACCTTAAGCTCCAGCTCCTGGCCGGCCTTGCGCAGTTCCTCGTTGCCGGAAACGTAGGCCAGCATTATCGGCACTCCGACCGCCTCTCCAAATTCGCTGGTGGCGCGCTCGAAGGCGAGCATGGTGTTCCTAAAATCGCGCCTGGCAGCCGGAATGGCCGCCAGCGCCCCGAGCTTCGCCTCGAGGTCTTTGATAGCCGTTTCGGAGAGATTTTTTACTTGTTCCGGGGTATAGGAAAAATCGGGCGCTTTCGACATGAAGCCTCCAAATAGATTGATATAAATATTATATCAATAATATCCAAACGGCCCTTCCGCGGGGGATCAGCGGAAATGGTCGCGCATCATGCGCACCAGGCCCTCGGTGGCTTTGCCGGGGATCTCCTCCCCCTCCCAGTTTATCGAGAAATGCGCGTTCTTCTGCGTGGGCTTCACGTAATTCTCGTACATAGGCAGCACGGTGGCCAGGATCTGGTGCTTTATCCCCTCGATGTCGCGGCCGCGCTCGCTGATGTCGCGCTGCACGCGGCGCAGCACCGCGGTCACCATGCCGGTGGAGACGAAGATCTTGTAATCGCAGAGATTGAGCAGCTTGGGAAAATGCAGCGTGTACAGACCTTCCACCACTATCAACTGGGTGGGCTTGCAGGCGATGCATTCTTTTTCGCGGGTGTGCAGCTTGAAATCGTAGACCGGCTGGTGAATGGTCTTGCCGGCGCAGAGGTCCGTCAGATGTTTTACGGCCAGGGTCGCGTCTATCGCGTCGGGGTGGTCGAAATTGTAGGTCTTTCTTTCCTCGAAATCCAGGTGGTCCAGCGGCTGATAATAATTGTCCAGGGAAAACAGCTGGCCGTCTATCCCTATCTTGCCGCACTGGTCTATAAGCTTGCCGGCGAGCGTGGTCTTGCCCGAGCCGGAACCGCCGGCTATGCCCAGGATGAAGTGTTCTTTCTTGTTGTTGTCCATTTTTTATCCCGACCGCGAATTGGCCACAGCTATGATACAAAAAAGTGGGCGGGGGCGGCCTATCTCGACGACGCCACGAAGGAAGCCAGAAAAGCCAGGCTTACCAGGTACATAAGCGGGTGGATCTGGCCGAACTTTCGCCTGGCCAGTTTTATGACCGTATAGGTGATAAAACCGAAACCGATGCCGTAGCTTATATTGTAGGTCAGCGGTATGCCTATCATGGTCAGAAAAGCCGGCAGGGCCTCGTCGAAATTATCCCAGTCTATGTCGCGCACTATCTTCATCATAAGCGCCCCCACTATGATCAGCGCGCCGGCCGTTATGGGGTAAACAAAATAATCGCCGGAACCCGGCGTGATAACGTCGGCCGGCGGCGTAAAACCGCCGTTCACCAGCAGGCTGTAATGGGTAGAATTAAGTATCCGGTGCCCGCCGCCTATCATCTGGATAACGGGGGCGAAAAAAGCGCACAGGGCGAACAGCAGGCCGGTCACCACCGCCGTGAGGCCGGTGCGCCCGCCCTCCGCCACGCCGGCGGCCGACTCCACGTATGTGGTTATGGAACTGGCGCCGAAAAGCCCGCCGACGACGGCGGCGGCCGAGTCCACCACGAGTATTTTTTTAATATCCCTGACCGTCCCGTCCTTGTTGACGAAACCGGCCTGTTCGCCCACGGCCACTACCGTGCCCATGGTATCGAAGAAGTCCGTCAGCATTATGGCGAAGACGGCGAATATCAGCCCGGGGGCCAGCACCTGAGCTATGGCCGGGGTGCCGTTCACCGTCTGAAAAGGCGCCAGGAAAGTAGCAAAGTCAGGTGCGCCGACAAAAGAGGCCGGCACCGACGTGACTCCCAGCAGGAAAGCGGCGGCCGCGGCCGTCATTATCCCCCAAAGTATATCGCCTTTCACTTTCAGCGCCATGAAGACGGCCGTGGAAAAGAAGCCGGCCAGCGTCACCCAGACATAGTTTTGCGAGAAGTCACCGAGCGCCACCAGCGTTATCGGCGCCGGCCTTATGATGCCGCCCTCGTTAAGACCTATCAGCGTGATAAACAACCCTATGCCCACCCCGATGGCGCGCTTGAGGTTAAGCGGAATGGAATTCATGACGGCTTCGCGGAAACCCGTTATCACCAGCAATAAAATGAGCAGTCCTTCGATGAAGATCACGGACATCCCCACCTGCCACGGCACATTGGCCTGCCTGAAACCTATGACCGAGAAAGCCAGAACCGCGTTTATCCCCATACCCGAGGCCAGCGCCAGCGGCCGGTTGGCTATCAGTCCCATGGCCGCGCACATAAGGGCTGCGCCGAGGGCCGTGGCGGTAACGGCGCCGGCAAATGGCACGCCCGCGGCCGACAGTATGCCCGGGTTCACGAATATTATGTACGCCATCGTCAGGAACGTGGCGGCGCCGGAAAGGATCTCCGTTTTAAGGTCGGTATTTCGCTCTTCGAATTTAAAAAAGTTTTTCATAACCGTCCCAGGCAGGGGGACACGGAAGCTGACCGCTTTCCGTTATTTATTTTTTCTGGCGGCTATGGCTTTGACCACGTGCGGCGGCACCAGTTTTGAGACATCCCCGTTAAAATGGGCGATATCGCGCACCACGCTGGAGGAAAGATAGGTGTACCTCTGGCGCGGCATGAAAAAAACGGTTTCGATGGGGCTGTACAGCGTGCGGTTGACGGCGGCTATCTGAAACTCGTACTCCAGGTCGGAGATGGCGCGCAGCCCCCTTATCACGATGTCGGTTTTCTTCTTCCTGACGTAATCCACCAGCAGCCCCTCGAAGCAGTCCACGCTGACGTTCTTTTTTCCCTTCACGGCCCGCTTCAGCATGGCGGCGCGCTCGTCAATATCGAACATATGTTTCTTTTCGCTGTGGACGAAGACGCTGACGATCACCTGGTCGAAGATCTTGGCGGCCCTGTCTATGATGTCCAGGTGGCCGAACGTGACCGGGTCGAAACTGCCCGGGTAAACCGCTATTTTCTTTTTCATGATAAGCAGATTATACAATTTCCATTTGGAACTTCGGCGCGCGAAAAGTTATATTGTTCTCTAATATGAAAACGGCACTTTTAGTCCTTCTCATGGCCCTCCCCCCGGCCGCGGCCGCGCAGGACCTCGTCCCCTATAACGCCGGCAGGAAATGGGGCTACGCCGCGCCCGGCGGCAGGCTGGCCATCCCCGCCCGCTATGACCAGGCGGAACGCTTCAGCGAGGACCTGGCGCTGGTACGCTCCGGCGCCTCCTACGGGTTCATAGATACAAAAGGCAAAAAGATAGTTCAGTTCAAATATCAGTCGGCCGGCGCTTTCAGCGAGGGCTGCGCCCCGGTAAAATACCGGGGGCTATGGGGCTGCCTGGACAAAGCCGGGAAGGCCGCGGTGCCGTTCGAATACGAGGAGTTGCTGCCGTTCAAAGAGGGCGCCGCGCCGGCCAAAAAGAACGGGCGCTGGGGCCTGCTGCTTAAAGGCACGGGGGAGTTCAAGGACGGGGCCTACGAGGAAATTTATCCGGTAAGCGAAGGCCTGGCCCGGGTGCGCGTTAACGGCAAATACGGCTACATCTACGTTTCCGGCAGGGAGGCCCTGCCGCCCGTCTACGCCGAGGCTTTCCCTTTCAGCGGCGGCTTCGCCTCCGCCAGGCTGGGCGATAAATACGGTTTCATCAGCCGCGGCACCCTGGGCTTCAAGGAAAAACCGTATATCGGCATCGGCCCGTACAGCGACGGGCTGGCGCACGCCCAAAGCCTGGCCGCCGAGGGCCGCTGCGGCTACATAGACGCGGAAGGGAAGGAGGTTCTGCCGTTCAGGTTCGCCATGTGCGCCGCTTTCGACGAAGGGCTGGCCCCGGTACTCAGGGATTTTAAGGGCGGCTGGGGATACATAGACAAGTCCGGAAGGACCGCGATCCCTTTTAAATACGACCAGGCGGCCGGCTTTCGCGGCGGCTTGGCCAAGGTGGCGCTTAAAGGCCGGACTTTCTATATAGACGCCAAAGGGATTGAATACAAAAAGTAGGGGGATAGGCTCAACCTCGCAGAATTGAGGTAGAGCCTCCGGCCTAGTCCCTGGCCATATGCCGCCAGGTCTGGGTCTGCCAGGAGGGCTCGCCGAACACCCGTACCTGCTCCCGGGCCGCGCTCATGGCGCCCTCGGTATCGGCCAGCTCTGGCGCCAGAATACTCGAGATCTCTATTGCGGTGTTGTCGTTGTTTATAGCCCCCTTGAACCGTATGGGACTCCTGGTGCCCACCCCGGTGCCGGATATGCCGCCCGGAGAGCTGCCCTCGAAACGCCTGCCTTTCACCTTGCCCGTGCCGTAAACGGCCTTGGGGAAGTCCCAGCAATGCATTATTATGGTAAGGTCGTCGCCTCTGATATCGAATTCATAGCGCCAGCAGTCCAGCCCGCTGCCCCAGTTGCCGCGGTAATCGGCCCCTTCTGACCGCGGCACAACTGGCCTGCCCTCCGCCGGGGCCGGCTTTTCTTTAACCACCCCGCCGCCGGCGGCATAGAACTGTTTGTCCTCCGCCGCCTCCTCGTGGCGGTTGGCCGCCTCCAGCGCGCTGGCGCGGTTATAATAACACTGCGTCCACCAGGGCGCTATCTTAATGGCCTGGCCGTAGAGCCTGGCGGCTTTGTCGAACTCGGCGTCGTTGACCGCGTCCAGGTGCACGGCCATGGCCTTGATGAAGTATTTCTTCGCCTCTACCGGGATCTTCGGCTTGACCGCCATGCCGCTTGCGAAGCGGATAAGCTCCGAACGCAGGGCCGGGCTGTCGGGGTCGTCGGTGACGGCGGTAAGCAGCTTCAGGAATTTAACCTGCTCGCGCGCGTACGCGCTTTCGGCGGCGCTGGCCGGCTGGGCCCGGGCGATCAGTACGGCGGCGGCGCAGATAATAATTTTTATCATAGGCGTTAAATCCGGGCGAAGGGCAAAAAACCTGCCCGGCGCGCCGCGGCGATCAAAAAACGGATAATTATTCTCCCCCTACTCAAGGATTTATCATTTCGATTTAACGCCTGTCAAGCCTATGGCGGTGCCGTAACAGGGACTATGTCCATCAGACGGCCAAGCCTATGGCAGTGCCGTAACAGGGACTATGTCCATCAGACGGCCAAGCCTATGGCAGTGCCGTAACAGGAGCTATGCTCATCAGACGGCCAAGCCTATGGCAGTGCCGTAACAGGAGCTATGCTCATCAGACGGCCAAGCCCATGGCGGTGCCGCCGTCGATTTGCAGAGCCGCTATCAGGAAAGATATAATGATAAAGCGGCAACCTTTCCCCCTTTAATCCGGAACACGAGGAACACATGCACACCAACGATCAACACGACACAGCCGAGAACGAAGAAAGTTTCGCGGAGATGTTCGAACAGGCCTATAAAGAGCCTTCCAGAATGGAACCCGGCCAGAAAATAGAAGCCCCCATCGTCAAACTGACCCCCGAGTGGGCTTTGATAGAAGTGGGCGGCAAGGGTGAAGGCTACGTGGACATAAACGAGCTGAAGGACGCAGAGGGCGGCCTGTTGGTCAAAGAAGGCGACAAGATACGCGCCTACTTCGTGGGCTCCGAAGAGGGCGAAATGCGTTTTACCACCAGAATAGGATCGGGCCCCGCGGCCCGCGCCCAGCTAGCCGACGCCTTCAGGAACCATATCCCGGTTGAAGGCGTAGTTTCGAGAGAGATGAAGGGCGGTTTTGAAATAGCCGTCGGCGGAGCCCGCGCCTTCTGTCCCTTCTCGCAGATGGGGACCCGCCGTGAGGACGCCAAGGCCGACTACGTTGGCAAAACCCTGCTTTTCGACATAATAGAATGCGGCGAGCGCAACGTGGTACTTTCGCGCAGGGCCATCCTGGAAACCGAAAGGAAGGAAAAAACCGCGGCCCTGAAGGAAACGCTGAAGGAAGGCGACAGGATAAAAGGCGTGGTGACCTCCATACAGAAGTTCGGCGCTTTTGTCGACATTGGCGGCGTGGAAGGCCTGCTGCCCGTCTCCGAGATAGCCTGGAGCCGCACTGAAAAAGTCGGGGACATACTTTCCGTGGGCCAGCCGGTGGAAGTTCTTATAAAGCGGCTGGACTGGCAGAACGAGAAGATCTCTTTCAGCCTCAAGGACATCCTCCCTAATCCCTGGGACACCGCGGACCGCAACTGGCCCCCCGGCTCCTACCACACCGGCACCGTCTCGCGCCTGGTGCCTTTCGGAGCTTTCATAACCCTGGGCGACGGCGTGGACGGCCTTATCCATATCTCCCGTCTTGGCGGCGAGCGCCGCATAGGCCACCCGGAAGAGGTCCTCAAGGTCGGCCAGACCATCGAAGTGCGGGTGGAAGCCGTGGACACCGTCAACAAGAAACTCTCCCTTGTCCCCGCCGCGCTCAGCCGCGCCGAAGACGAGAACAACGCCACCATGGACAAGTACCGCGGCCAGGCCGAAGCGGCGCCGCAGGAACTGGGCTCCATGGGCGAAATGCTCAAGAAAGCGATGGAGAACAAAGGCAAGGTCTAAAACAAAGGATCCATACAGGTCCTATCAAGGCCCGGCCTCAATAGAGGCCGGGCTTTTGTTTGGAGGTTGAACCTCCGAAGGGCCTTTTAGTCGTTTATGTTGAAATACACCGCTTTGGGGTTGTGGAAAACTATGGCGGACACGGAGGCCTCGGGGTCCATCATGAAACCGTCGGTAAGTTTTATGCCGGCGTCGTGTTCCGGGCTTAACAGGTCAAAAAGTTTCGCCTGGTTGGCCAGGTCCGGGCAGACGGGGTAGCCGAAAGAATAGCGTTTGCCCCTGTATTTGCTCCTAAGCAGAGGCTTGACCGGGTCGGCCTCGGCTATGCCCCATTCCTGCCTTATCCGGTAATGCAGCACATCGGCGAAGGCTTCCGCCAGCGTCAGGGCCAGCGCTTCCACCAGATAGGATTTAACATAGTTCCCGGCTTCCCGCTCGCGCCTGGAATATTCCAGCACGCCCTCGCCGCAGGTAACTGCGAACAGGGCGGCGTAGTCCTTTTTACCGCCGGCGGCCGGCGCCGCGAAATCCGCCAGGCAGAGGCGGTCGCCGCCAGCCTGGCGCGGGAAGCCGAAAGCCGCCGCTTTTTCACCGGAACCGTTATAAAAGATTATCTCGTCACCGGAACTGTTCACCGGAAAGAACCGGTAGACACCGCGGGCTTTGATCAGACCGCCTTTTAATATCTCCGCTTTTATTTTGGCCAGCAGTTCCGCCGCCTCGCGGCCTTTTTCCTCCTGCGCTTTTTTCAACTTCAAAAAGCGCAGATTAAAGAGGTTCTCATCGATATTCTCAAAGAGTTCTTCCAGCGCGGCTTCGCCTGTAAAATGCCGGTCCAGGTCGGAGGGGACCGGAATATCGTCGGGGCAAAAACCTTCGGCCATTATTTAGCGACCCCCGCTTTAAGGACGTAGTTAAGCCCTTCCATAGCGTCCTTGGCGTAGAACACCGTCCCGCCGTAATGGGGAACGATATTTGCCTGGGTGAACTTTTCGGTAAGAGCGGCGCCGCCCACCAGCAGGGGCGCTTTCACGCCCGCGCGGGCCAGTTCGCGCGCCGTTATGGTCATCTGCTCGGTCGAGCGCACCAGCAGCCCGGACAGGCCTATAAAGTCCGGTTTGGACTTCAAAGCCGCGGCCACTATGTCTTCGGGCGCGACTTTCACGCCCAGGTCTTCAACCTCAAACCCGTTGCTCTCGAAGATTATGCTCACCAGGTTCTTGCCTATGTCGTGCACGTCGCCTTTAACCGTAGCCAGCAGTAAACGGCCGCGTTTCGGGGCTTTCTGCTCTTTAAGCGCCGGCTCCAGGGCGGTTACGGCGGCTTTGGCGGCCTCGGCGCTCTGCAGCACCTCGGTCACAATAAGGTCTCCGGCGGAGAATTGGCGCCCCACTTCGGCCATGGCTTGCATAACGGGGCCGTTTATTATTTCAAGAGGAGATCGTTCGGTCAACAGCGCGGCCACGGCCTCTTCAATGCCGGCTTTGGTTCCATTCAGTACGGCCAGGCGCAGCTTTTCCTCAGGGGGAGCGCTCTCGAGCGCCGGCCCCGCCCCGGTTTTTTTCGCGTCGCGGTAGCGCGCGGCAAAGGCCTGCGCGGCGTCGGGGTTTCTGGCGAATATCAGGTCTTCGGCCAGGGCGCGCTCTTCCGCGGAGAGCGAGGCGTAACGCTTTAATTTTTCAATGTTCACTATGGCCAGGTCCAGGCCGGCCTTGACCGCGTGGTGCAGGAACACCGAGTTGAGCACCTCGCGCGAGGCCGGCGGCAGGCCGAAGGAAACATTGCTGACACCCAGCACGGTTTTAACTCCGGGGAATTCTTTCTTTATGGTCTCAATGGCTTTTATGGTCTCGTGCGCGGTCTTTGAATGCTCGCCGCCCACGGCCACCGGGAAAACCAGCGTATCAAAGATTATGTCATCCGCTTTCATCCCGCACTCCCCTGTGAGGAAAGCGTACGCCCTGCGGGCTATGGCCACTTTACGCTCCGCGTCCAGCGGCAGGCCGTTCTTCTTGTCCTCGTCTATGCAGCCGAAGACCAGCTTGGCGCCGTAGGTCTTAACCAGCGCCGCTGCGGCGCGGGGTTTTTCAAGGCCGAACTCGAAATTTACCGAGTTGAGCAGCGCCTTGCCGGGCACGGCCTTCAATACCTCTTCCATTACGGCCGTGTCGGTGGTGTCGGTCATTATGGGCAGGCGCACGGCGCGGGCCAGCCTGGGGACGAAGGTTTTAACGTCGTCCAGCTCGTTGCGCTCGGGATTGGCCAGGCAGACGTCGAGTATATGCGCGCCGGCGGCGGCCTGGGCCTTGGCCAGGGCCAGGGCCCCGTCCCAGTCGCCGGCTGTCACCATGTCCCTGAATTTTTTGGAGCCTATGGAATTATTGCGCTCGCCCACCATGGCCGGCGGCTCTATCTCGTCGTAAAAAAGCGCCTCCACGCCGGATACCACCCAGGGGGCGTCCCGCCGCGGGGCGCGCGGCTTCACGCCTTTCACGCTTTGGGCCAGGGCCTTGATATGGGCCGGGGTGGTGCCGCAGCAGCCGCCGGCGGCGTTGAGCAGGCCGCCGGAGGCGTAACCGGCCATAACGGCGGAGAATGTTTCCGGGGTCTGCAGGTAGCGGCCGTTCTCGTCGGGCAGGCCGGCGTTGGGCATGGCAAAAACCGGGTACTGGGCGCGGGCGGCCAGGCGCTCGAGGCGCAGCCCCAGGCCCTCGGGGCCTGTGGAGCAGTTAAAGCCCAGCGCGGCCAGGGGGAAATGCTCGACCGCCGCGTAAAAGGCCTCGGCGTCGTGCCCGGACAGCATTTTATTGCGCTCGTCCATGGTGGCGGAAACTATGACCGGCAGCTCTTTGCCGGCTTTTTTAAAGGCCAGGCGCACGGCGGCCAGGCCGGCCTTAAGATTGAGTATGTCGTGGGCGGTTTCCAGCAGCAGCAGGTCCGCGCCGCCTTCTATAAGGGCGCCGAGCTGCTCCAGGTACAGGCCGCGCAGATCGTCAAAACTGAGGCCGCCGGTGACGAACAGGGCTTTGTTGGTGGGGCCGACCGAGCCGGCTACGTAGCGCGGAGAGCCGGAATTGGAGAATTTATCCGCGGCGGCGCGGGCCAGACGGGTGGAGACCAGGTTGAACTCGCGCGCGCGGGCGGCCAGGCCGTATTCTGCGAGGACGGCGGCGTTGGCGCCGAAGGTGTTGGTCTCTATGAAGTCTGCGCCGGCGGCGAGGTAATCTTCGTGTATCCTGGTTACAACGTCGGGGCGGGAGATGGAGAGCATCTCGTTAAGGCCGTCGTGGCCGGCATAGTCGGCTTCTTTTAGGCCGAAGCCGTGGAGGTAGGTACCCATGGCGCCGTCGAATATCGGTATGCGCTCCGCAAAAAGTTTATTTATTTCTTCATTGGTCATAATGTTCCTAAAATAGGCACCGCAGGTTAGCCCAGTCGGTGTCTGCCAGTGGCAGCCCCCTCCGAATACACCCAAGCCGCTTATTTTTCTCCGATCCGAACAACTCTTTGCTACCCTAAAACACTCCGAAAAGTTCGAAGGCGTTGGTGGTGGTTTTGTCGGCGGTCTGAGAATTGCTCAGACCCAGATGAGAGGCCACCATGGCGGCTATTTCGGGGATGAAAGCGGGGTCGTTCCTTTTGCCGCGGGCGGACTGGGGCGGCAGGTACGGGCAGTCGGTTTCCAGGACCAGGTTGTCCAGGCCGGCTTTTTTTATGGTGTCGCGCAGGTCGTGGTTGTTTTTATAGGTGAACGTGCCGTTGACGCCGAGGGCGAGGCCCAGGTCCATTCCCGCTTTGGCGTCGGCCCAGGCGCCGGAGAAGCAATGAAGGACGCCGCGGAATTTTCTGGCGGGGGAATGGGTCCATTTGTGCTTGAGGATAATCAGCAGGTCGCCATAGGCGTTCTGCGCCGGCTCTTTGCCGTTCCTGGCGTGGAACACGGCGGGCTTAGAAAATTTGGCGCAGAGCGGCAGCTGGCCGGCCAGCAGTTCCAATTGCTCTTCCTTGCGCTTCGGCTCCCACCAGTAATCCAGGCCTATCTCCCCCACGGCAGCGGCGCAGCTCTTTTGAAGATATGTTTCCAGTTCCGCCAGATAGGCCGGCGGCAGGTCTTTTATATATTCCGGGTGGACGCCGAAGGCGCAGCGCACCGCGTCCGGATAAGCGGCGGCGAAGGCCTCGCCAGGGGCCCACTCCGCCGGGGCGCAGGCTATCTCCACTATTTTCGCCACTCCCAAAGCGGCCGCCCGCGCCACCACCTCTTTGCGGTCGGCGTCGAAACTCTTGTCGTTTAAATGCGCGTGAGTATCTATGAGCATTACTTCTTCTTGTTCTTGGCGAACCACGTTAAGTAGGCGTGCATGAAAGGGTCCAGGTCGCCGTCCATCACGGCGTCTATCTGGGAAGTCTCGTGGTCGGTGCGCATGTCTTTTACCAGCTGGTACGGCATAAAGACGTAGGAGCGGATCTGGTGGCCCCAGCCTATATCGCCCTTGGCGTCGTAATGGCGCTCCATCTCGGAACGCTTCTTGTCCATCTCCACTTCGTAAAGCCGGGCCTTCAGCATTTTCATGGCCGTTTCGCGGTTCTGGTGCTGGCTCCGCTCTATCTGGCAGGCCACCACTATGCCCGACGGGATATGCGTCAGGCGCACCGCGGTTTCCACCTTGTTGACGTTCTGGCCGCCGGCGCCGCCGGAACGGAAAGTGTCCAACCTGATATCCTTGTCCTCTACTTTAATTTCTATATCCTCTTCGATATCGGCCAGCACGTCTATGGAGGCGAAAGAGGTATGCCGCCGCTTGTTGGCGTCAAAAGGTGATATGCGCACCAGCCGGTGCACGCCTATTTCGCTTTTTAAATAACCATAAGCGTAGCGGCCCTTGATAAAGGCGGTCACGCCCTTCACGCCGGCCTCCTCGCCCTGCAGCATATCGGTTATGGAGAAAGTGAAGCCTTTTTTCTCCGCCCAGCGCGTATACATGCGCAGCAGCATCTGGGCCCAGTCGCAGGCCTCGGTGCCGCCGGCCCCGGAGTGTATGCTTATAATGGCGTCCAGCTTGTCCATCGGGTCGGATAGTTTCAGCTCGAAATCCATTATGCTCAGTTTTTTTTCCACCTTGGCCAGGCCGGCCATGATGACCGAAAGCTCGCCGGCGTCGCCGGCGTCGCGGGCCAGTTCGAAGTGCACTTTAAAATCTTCCAGCTCGCTCCCGGCGGCGTCCAGCATCTCAACGCCTTTTTTAAGGTCATTGAGCTCTTTAAGGTGGGCCTGGGCTTTCTGGGCGTCGTTCCAGAAATCGCCGGAGCCGGAAACGGCCTCTTTCTCTTTCAGCTCGGAGCGTTTTTTGTCCAGGCCGTAGAGCTTGGCGGCGTCGGAAAAAGCCCCCTCCAGGTAAGCGAGCTTGTTGGCGATGTCTTTAAGTTCCAGGGATTCTGCCATGGTTATTATTTTAGCAATTTTATTTTTAGCCGTATTTTAATAGAATTCTATATGATGACCGATAAACTCTCCGCCGCGCGCGCCAAAATAGACGTGCTGGATAAAAAACTGGCCGTTCTACTGGCGCGCCGCTTCACGCTGGCGGCGCCCCTGAAGGAACTGAAAAACAGAGCCACCGACCTAGCCAGGGAACGGCAGGTTATCCGGAACGCCCGCCATAACGCTGGCAAACCGGCCTTCAGGGCCGGAGCCGCCGCTGTTTTCTCCGAAATAATCAGACAGTCAAAAAAGCTCCAGTCCTCTAAATGATAATACACCTGGCTGATACCGGCGCCGCTAACCGCAAGATCCTGACCGCGATACTGGCCAAAAGATTTCCCGGGGCCGCGTTCAAGCCCGCGGCTGGCGGCTTGCGTGTTTCCGGCCTGCCTCCCGGAAAAGCCGCGGACGCGGCGCCTCTTATAGAGAACATGCCTGGTGTGGCCACTGTTTCTTTTTCCGACGCGGAGCTCTGCCCGCTGGCCCTGGCTAAAACCGCGCGCCCTTTCGCTTCCCCGCTGGATTTCAGGAAGAAACCGGTTTTTATAGCCGGCCCCTGCGCCGTGGAGGACGAGGCCTCGTACCTGTCCTCCGCCCGCGCGCTAAAAGCCTGCGGCGCCCACGCCCTGCGCGCGGCGCTCTTCAAGCCGCGCTCCTCGCCATACGCCTTTCAGGGTCTGGGCTGGGCCGGGCTCGGGATAATAGCGAAAGCTAAAAATATCACCGGGCTGCCCCTCGCCACGGAGGCCACCGACACCCGCCAGGTTGAACGCCTCGCGGAAGTCTGCGACATCATCCAGATAGGCGCGCGGAACATGCGCAATTACGAGCTGCTTAAGGAGGCCGCGCGCTCCGGCCGCGCCGTCCTGCTTAAGCGCGGCATGCGCGCCACCCTGCGGGAATGGCTGCTTTCGGCCGAGTATCTGCTGAAGTACGGCGCGAAGAAGCTGATCCTCTGCGAACGCGGCGACTCGGTTTTCCCGGCCGGCGGCCCCTGGCTGGATCTCAGGCTTATGCGCGCGGCAAAGAAACTTACCGGCCTGCCGATGCTGGCCGACCCCAGCCATGCCGCCGGAGACAGGGAGCTGGCGGCGGTTCTGGCGGTAAAGGCGCTCAGTTCCGGGGCCGATGGTCTTCTAATCGAGGCCAGCGTAAACCCGTTCAGGGCTCTGGTGGACGGGCGGCAGACGGTTACCGTAGAAACCTTCCGCTCCCTGGCGGGAAAATGCAGATCCAGCCTGTAAAAGCCGGCCTTTTCGGCCGGCCGCTTTCCAAATCCCTGTCCCCGGACATATTCGCCATTTTCGCGCGCCTCGCCGGAGCGAAGATCTCCTACGAACTGCGCGACGTACCGCCGGACCAGTTGGCCGGAGCCATAGACGGCGCCCGGGCCGAAGGCTGGAGCGGCTTCAACGTCACCATCCCCTATAAAACCAAGGTCTGCGCCATGCTGAACCTGACCGACCCGGCCGTAAAAGCCTCCGGGGCGGTCAATACAGTGCGCTTCGGGCGCGCCGGCCTGGAGGGCCTCAATACCGACGCCAGGGCTTTGCTGGACGCCCTGAGCGGCTGCGGTTATGACGCGGCGGGCAAGACCGCCGCCGTCTTCGGCGCCGGCGGGGCGGCTGCCTCGGCCGGCTGGGCCCTGGGACGCGCCGCGGCGGCCTCGGTGACATTTTGCGCGCGGAATCCGGAAGCCGCCGCTAGCCTGGCCGCCAGGCTTTCCTTCGCTTTTCCCCGGACGGTTTTCTCCGCTGCCCCTTTCGAAGCGCCCGGCGGCAAACCGGACATGTTCATTAACGCCACGCCGCTGGGCATGTACGCGCCCGGCCGCCCGCCCTGCGCTCCCGGTCCCGGCGACCTGGCCGTGGACATGGCCTACGCCGCTGGCGGCGCCGCTTTCGCGGCGGCGTCCGCCGCGGCGGGCGCGCGCGTAGTGGACGGCCTGGAGCTCCTGGTGCGGCAGGCCGCCCTGGCGCTTAAGTTCTGGTCGGGCCTGCCGGCCGGGGATATTGTAAAATTTACGGATGAAGCGCTGGGGCTTCTCAGAAAACAGATCAAGCAGGGGGATATTAAATAATGCTCCGCTACCTTACCGCCGGTGAATCACACGGCACATGCCTGTCGGGGATAATAGAGGGCTTCCCCGCCGGCGTAAAAATAACCCCGGCCTATATCGCCGCCCAGCTGCGGCGGCGCAGGCTGGCGCCGGGCAGAAGCGCCCGGCAGACCGCAGAGACGGACGCTTTTGATATTACCGCCGGCATGAGCGGAGGCGTCACTACCGGCGCGCCGATTGCCCTGATCATTAAGAACATCTCGCGCGAAGTGCCGCCGCCATCAAGCCTGCCGCGCCCCGGCCACGCCGACCTGGCCGGGATGTTAAAATACGACACCCTCAACGCCGCGCTTATCCGCGAACGGGCCAGCGCCAGGGAAACCGCCATGAAAACCGCCCTCGGCTGCTTCGCCAGGCGCCTCAACGAACTGCTCGGCATAAGCGTAATATCGCGCGTTATCTCCGTAGGCGGCGCCATCGGCCTTGCCATAGACAAAGCGCCCGCCGCCCTGCGGCGCGCGCGCCGCGAGGGAGACACCCTTGGCGGGGAATTCGAACTGGTATTCGAGAACGTCCCGGCGGGCCTCGGCAGCTGCGCCCAGGCGGACAGGAAACTAGGCCCGCGCCTGGGAAGCGCGCTGTTAGGCATAAACGGCGTCAAAGGTTTTGAGATAGGCGGCGGCTTTGTACTGGCGGCGATGGGCGGCAAAACCGTGCTGCGCGACCCGGAACTTTCAGGCGGGCTGGATGGCGGCATGACCAATGGCCGCCGCCTGGTACTGCGCTGCGCCGTAAAACCGGTGCCCGGCCTGCCTGGCGGCGCCATTTCAACGGACCTGAAGAGCTTACGTAAAAAACTTTCTATCTCGAAAACATCGGACACTACCGCGGTTTACGCGGCGGCCGTGGTGGCGGAGCACGCGGCCTCCCTGGAACTGGCCAATGCCCTGCTGGAAAAATTCGGCGGCGATTCGTTAAAGGAAATGCGGCCCCGCGTTGAAGAATGGCGAAAAAGAACAAGAAGAATACTCCAGCGCCTGTAGGTAATATTTACCTGGCGGGGTTCATGTGCGCCGGCAAGACCTCTGCCGGCAGGGCGCTGGCGCGGCTGCTCGGCCTGCCGTTTTGTGACTGCGACGCCCTTGTGGAAAAAGAAACAGGCAGGACCGTGGGAGAGCTG
Source organism: Elusimicrobiota bacterium (assembly GCA_003482905.1). Classification (GTDB taxonomy): domain Bacteria; phylum Elusimicrobiota; class Elusimicrobia; order Elusimicrobiales; family UBA9959; genus UBA9959. The sequence goes on along the minus strand of DMXM01000037.1, from coordinate 9,401 downwards.
GTGGCCGAAAAAGGCCTCGGCGGCTTTCGCAGGCTGGAAGCCGCGCGCATGCGGGCCCTGGCATCCTCCGGCGGGCAGGTAGTGGCTTTGGGCGGCGGGGTTTACCCTTCCCGCAAATGGAAGGGACTTTTAAACAGGACCGGCTTGACCATTTTCCTCAATTGCCCCTGGCCGGAACTGGCAGGCAGGCTGAAAAAAGCTGCCGGTCCCAGGCCCCTGTTGGCCGGCCCCTGGGAAAGGACCGCGGTACGGGCGGAAAAACTTTACAGCAGGCGGCTGCCTTTCTACCGGCGGGCCGACATTACGCTTGATACAGCCGGTTTAAGCCCGGAAAAGATCGCCGGGCTGGTCAGAAGGAAAATATGAAAACTTTCAGCTTTACGGTAAAACACACCGGCACGGTAAAAGCGGCTTTGGGCCGGAACATGGAAAACATACCGGCGCAGTTCCCGGCGCTCTTCTCGGGTGCCGACAAAGTTTGCCTGGTCACCGGCTCCGACGCGCCACCGAGCCTGCGGGCCAGGGCGCTGGCCCTTTTCCCGGAAAGCACGACCCCCCGCTTTTACTTCTGGCTCCCTCCATCGGAAAAGGCCAAGACCCTGGAAGCCGCCGGCGAGCTTTGCTCTTTTCTTTTCAGGCACGGTTTCTCGCGCAACTCGCTTATTATCGCGGCCGGCGGCGGCGCCGTAACCGACCTGGCCGGTTTTGCCGCCGCCATTTACATGCGCGGCATAAACTGGGTTAGCGTGCCCACCACCTTTCTGGCCCAGATAGACGCCGGCCTGGGCGGCAAAACCGCCGTAAACCTGGGCGGCGCCAAGAACATAGCCGGCGCCTTCCACCAGCCGGCCCTGGCCGTCTGCGACACGGCCTTTTTGGACTCGTTGCCCCACGCCGAGCTGCGCTCCGGGGCCGGCGAACTGGCCAAATACGCCATGGTAGGCCCGGCCTCGCTGCGGCGCGCCATCATAAAACATCTGCCCAAGGCCATCACCGGCGACAAGACCGCCCTGACCGCCTGCGTCAGCGCCTGCGCCGCCTATAAACTAAGCGTGGTGGCCAGCGACGAGCGCGACGAAACCGGCGCGCGAGAGCCCCTTAATTTCGGCCATACCGCCGGGCACGCCCTGGAGGCGCTGGCCGGCGGACGCCTGCCCCACGGAGAGGCCGTGGCGCGCGGCATGCGCGCCGCGCTGATAATTTCGCGCGATATGCGCCTGCTCCCGGCGCCAGCTTTCAAAAAGCTGGACGCGCTGATAGACACCCTGCGCCTCCCGGCGGCCAAGGCGGTACGCCGCGACTTCGACAAATTCCTGGCGCTGGTATCGCGCGACAAAAAAGCGCGCGGCGCCGGCAACCGCTTCATACTGCTGGAAAGCGCCGGCAACCCGGTAGCGGTGGAAAATGTCAGGGCCCCGCTGCTTAAGAAAGCTTTTGAAGGGGCGCTGAAATGAACGTTCTCGTCATCCACGGTCCCAACCTGCACCTGCTCGGAAAACGCCGCCCAGAAATTTACGGGAAAGCCACGCTGGCGCAGTTGAACGCGGCCTTAAGGGAACATGCCGCCTGGCTTAAGGTCAAGGTGCGTATTTTCCAAAGCAACTGCGAGGGCGAAATAATAGATCTGCTGACCGCCAACGCCGCCTGGGCCGACGCGCTGGTCATCAACCCGGCCGCCTACACCCACTACAGCTACGCCATACGCGACGCCATAGAGGCGCTGGAACTTCCGGCCGCCGAGGTCCACCTGTCCGACATTTCAAAGCGCGAGCCCTTCCGCAGGATCTCGGTAATAAAACCCGTCTGCCAGGCGCAGTTTATGGGAGAAGGGATCTTCTCGTATCTGAAAGCGCTGGATCTTTGCGCCGGAATTAGATGAAAACCTATACTCCGCCGCCGGACAAATCCATAACCATACGAGCTTTGCTGCTGGCCGCCATGGCCGGCGGCAGCGCTCGTATTGAAAACCCCCTGCTCTGCGCCGACACCGAGGCCACCATCCGGTGTCTTGAAGCGCTGGGAATAAGGCTTTGCCGCGACGGCAACGCCTATATAGTGGAAGGCCGGGGCCTGAAAGGCTTCAGAGTACCCGGCGCAGCGCTGGACGCCGGGGAATCCGGGGCGCTGGCGCGCCTGCTGCCAGGCATACTTGCCGGGCAGGATTTCCCCTCCGTAGTAACGGGGAGCGGCTCGCTTCTAAACAGGCCCATGGAACCCCTGGCCGCCGCGTTAAAAAAGATAGGCGCCGCAGTAAAAACCTCCAATGGCCGCCTGCCGCTTTCAATAAAACCGGCCTCGCTGAAAGGCGCGAAGATCTCCGGCATAGAAAGCGCCCAGATAAAATCGGCGCTGCTGCTGGCCGGCCTTAACGCCCGCGGCCCCCTGGAGATCAAAGAGAGCGCTCCCACGCGCGACCACACCGAGCGGCTGCTGGCCCTGATGGGCGCAAAAATAATTACGGCCGGCGCCCGCATAAAACTTGAACCGGGCCCTCTCACCGCCAGGCCGCTGACAGTGCCGGGGGACATCTCCTCGGCCGCGCCTTTTATTGCCGCCGCTGTCCTGGCCGGGCGTCCGCTTAAGATAATTTCCTGCGGCCTCAACCCCGCCAGGCTGGGTTTCATAAAAGCCCTGCAAAAAATGGGCGCCGTAATAAAAATTAGGGCGGTGGAGGCCTTCCCGGAGCCATATGGAGAAATAGAAGTTTCCGTTTCACGCCTCAGGGCCGCTGTTATCAGGGCGCCGGAGATACCCGCCATGATAGACGAAGTTCCCCTGCTGGCCCTGATGGCGGCGCGCGCCCACGGCACCACCGTCATAGGCGGTATAGAGGGCCTGCGCACAAAAGAATCCGACCGGATAGAAAGCACCCTGGCGCTGCTGGCCGCGCTGCGGGTAACCGCTTCCTATAAGGGCGGCTCCATGAGGGTCATCGGCCGGCCGGCTTTTGCGGCGGCGGAGCCGGTGGAAACCTTCAACGACCACCGCATAGCCATGGCGGCCGCAGCGGCGGCGCTGGTGTGCCCCGGGCTGGAAATAAGAAACCCGGGCTGCGTGAACAAATCATACCCGGGCTTCTGGAAGGACTTCAGAAAAGTTTTCAACCCTTCTTTTTCTTAAAAAGGTTTTTGGCCTTATCCTTCAGACCGCCCATGTAATCTTTGTTCTGACTGACAAACTTTTGAAGACTGGACGGACTTGAAAAATAATAGGTCTTTCCCTTAAAATCCAGGGCGGGCGTTTTCTCCGACACCGTTATTTTTTCTCCCGTCACAGGGCAGGCTGTCTCCAGCCCTATTTCCTCTTTCGTTATCTTATGCATGGTTAGTAATTTTGACTCCGCCGGCTGCTGCGGCGCGGCGGCCGTCTTTTCCGCTTCGGGCCCGGCCATCACGCCCACCTTGGGCATATTTTCAAGGATCTTCCCGTCCTTGTGTATCGTCTTCGGCGCCCGGTCATGTATGGCCGAGCTCAGGTCTGTGCCGGCGTCGTGCATTTTCATGTGCCGGCCGGCCTTCCAGTATTTGGACCCGGAGAGGTCGTAGACTATGCCGTCCACCGCCGCGTAGACCGGCATGCCGTCCCTGCCGTTATATTTCTTAAGTTCCTCCGCGGTAAAGGTCTTTGTTTTCCAGGCGTCGGCCGCTTGTTTTTTTTGTTCGCCGGCGGCCGCCCCGCCGGCCAGCATTACCGCCAATAAACCCGCCGTTAATATCCTCATATTTTCTCCTTAAATCCCCGCTATCTTTTATTTCAAAGCTTCGGTCAGCGCCTGTCCGTATTTTTTGGCCGGCAGCGGGCCGCTGGCGGTTATCAGTTTGCCGTCTATCTCAACCTCCGCGCCTGTATATTTCCCGCCGCTCTTTTCAACCTCGGCCCCGCCGTCCGGCCAGCAGGCCGCTTTTTTACCTTTCAGCAGGCCGGCGCGGGCCAGTATCACCGGCGAAATACATATCGCCCCCACCAGTTTCCCCAACTCCATGGCTTTTTTAAAGACAGCGTAGACCTTGGGCGTATCCAGGTATTCCAGCGCTCCGGGCCCGCCCACCAGGGTAAGCGCGTCATAATCGGCGGCGTTTATTTCGTCCACCGTCTTATCCACCTGCGCCGTGACCCGGAATTTACCCCTGGCCTCGCCTTTGGCGGTGGAAACCGTTACCACCTTGTGCCCGGCCGTCTCCAGTATCTTCTTCGGCTCCGTATACTCTTCGTCCCGGAACCCATGAAAAGCTATGAACATGGCTATTTTTTTCATATATATCTCCCTCCCAACCCCAAAACCATTATAACAAAGGCGGATAAAACTTGCTAAAATTGTATTCGATCGCCGACTTAGCTCAGCTGGTAGAGCAGCTGTTTTGTAACCCAAAACGACCCAATCCCCGTCAAGCAGCTTGAGAGCACTTTCCCCTCTAAAAATAAGCACTTTTCGCGCTTTTTGACTTTGCGCCACTTTGTCCGATTTTGCCCATTTTTGCCCCTCCGACCGCACCACTGACCGCACCACTTTTGGCGCACAAAACCACATAGATATCAGCTATCATGAGCGATCTTCCGACAAAACCCTGCCCACCTATACCCCAAACGAAATGACACAAAAGGCCGTAGATAGCAACTACTTTTAGGGAGTACCCCTCAGAACCTTGGCCAAAAGCACATAGAAACATTAAAATGTGGCCAGGAGACTAATTCCTCGAACCCCGCAACCTAAGGCAAGAGCCGTTCTAGGCATTTTGCCGAAACAGCACCCAAAGGATATAATAAGAAGAGGGCTAGGGAACGCTACAACACCGGAAGCATAACCATCAGATCCTCTGGCCAGACGTACAGCATCCAAGCCACGCATGGATGATTTTAATCGCGATTGCACCTTATTGGGAGCCCTTATATGGAATTCAAATACATCAAAGACCAGGAAATCAATCTAGAAGGTCACGACCTACTGGGAACACTCCCCTATGCGGAAACCCTGCACAACATAATAACGAATTGCGACACCCCGTTTACAATAGGACTCTTGGGTGGATGGGGAACGGGGAAATCATCAATCATTAAAACCCTGGAAGAGAAGTTTGGCGACGATTCAAAGATTAAGGTTTTTAGATATGACGCGTGGAAATATTCCAAAGATTCCTTCCGAAGAACTTTTTTATTACAACTAAAAGACTTCTTCAAATTGGATGCGACATCAGATCTCAATAAATTCTATACAGACCGCCATGAAGAGATTGACCACAATGTTCATATCAACAAAAAATGGTGGTTAGTCCCCATAGCGCTATCCCCCCTTGCCCTATTACTATTTAATTTTTCCACAGAAATCAGCCTTACCCAGAAAGCAGTCTTCAGTCTTATTGGAGTATTTTTAACTGCTGGGGCTTTTATCCTAAAAGAAACATTTATTGAATATAAGATTTCTGTAACCAAACCGCACGTTTTTACCCCCGAACAATTTGACGGTATTTTTAAAGATATCATAGGAACCCTTATTCCCGCAAATAGACCGGAAAGCTGGATAAAGGGGTTCCTAGGTGAACCACGCCACATAACAAAACTGGTGATTGTCATAGACAATATTGATCGCTGCGAAAAAAACTTGGCGTTAGAACTACTCCTGACCGTAAAGAATTTTTTGGAGATAGAAAACGTAGTATTTATTATCCCCGTAGATGACCTGGGTCTCGGAAAGTACATTCAAATGTCGCACAAAGACAAGAATGAATTCTTACGGAAACTATTTAACGCGACGATTAAGATAAAAGAGTTTTCCCCCACTGAGATGCTGAATTTCTGCATGGAATTAAATGATAGACATGCCTTAAAGCTCCCCAAAACAACTATATCCATAATAACTCAAGAATACTCAAAGAATCCACGGCGAATAATTCAATTCATAAATACTTTCCTTACAGAGCGTCAAGTCTTGGCAAATCAACTCGGCTCCGACTTTGATGCAAACAACCATGAGAATTTAGACGCTCTAGCGAAAATTATTATTATTCGGGAAGAGTGGCCCGAGCTATACGCAAAACTCCTGGACGACCCAAAGTTTATTCAGCGCTTAAATTATCTATATGCCGCAAACGGCTTTGAGCTTGACGAGAAGAGCATGACATGGAAAGTGAAAGCCGACACAGCTAATCCAACCCCCACCCCCAGTCCAATATCATCACTAACGCTTTCTGACGAACAGCACCGGTTCTTCATGCGAACGGCCTATATCAATACCGATGGAATTGAGAACTTTATACTCAACAGGAATCTATTTGGCGACATCCCACACCAAATTGACAACCTGATAATTTCTCAAGATTGGGACTCTCTAAAAAAGCAGGTTAAAAACCAAGACATAACACTAGACAGACTGCTTGAACGAATTGAGCATCGCCTTGATGAAGATGTTGTTAAGAATCAGCTATACGCAACCTCCGGCAACAATATCCTCGCATTGGTTTTGAAGATTTATAGTGACCCCGAATACAAAAATGAATTGGTTGAAAAATATTCCAGGGGCAAACTGGCCAAGATTGAAAGCCTTCTTAATCCAAAGCAAATGAGAAGTCTTTTAGTCGGATTTGATGCTGCCCAGCTTGTCTCATTTTCATTATTTCTGGAGCAAAACGGAATTAACAGACTAAGCAGAAATATAATAACAACGATTAGCGGCAACGCCACAGCGCAATTTGAGAACAAGAAAAAGCTACTGTTCCACTTCATTTCAGGATTCAAAGATAGAGAGGATTATTTAAAACAACTTTCCGCAACATTTTCTTATGTTATCGCAACAACCCCCAATGACTTCACAGAGTATAACCCCATACTAGAGGCCAGCCATTGGCGGCATTTACTAAATGACCAAACACTTATCCAGCTGGCCAACACTTTACCACCAACAAGTGCCGCTGAAATTCAAATTAGGGCAACGATTTTTCAAAGGCTATCCGCACTTGGCGTATCCTCCATCGCGGCCAACAATGTCTATGTGGCAAAAGTATCTGGCTTCCTCCAAACCGCGGAACTTAACAACCTTGCCAACTGGCTGTCCCCACTAACTGGCGTTATAGACAAAGTTTCCCAGCCCATCGCCAAATCCTTAAGCGACGTGATGGAAAACAGATTCACCAACGTCATTATTCCCCAATATACACGATCCAATAATGTTTCCGCCGAAGCGATTAAAGCCTATTGCGCCTTTCTCGATGTGGCAAAAGAGTTATATCTCCTAGATAGAAGCGCGAGATCCTGCAATTGGTTAAAAACTTTCCTAAACACCGCTGTTTCCTCGAAAGTCATGTCATATGCAAATACCCGTTGCGCAGAAATTGTTGACGCCACAGGGGCATTCAATTGGGAATTTGCACAAACCATAATTGACAAATGCATCACCCCTCCGAATGATTCAGTTAAAACCGAATTCGCAGAGACTATTAATAAGATGCTCCTAATGTCCACAGATACCGCTGGGATTAGTGATGCCCAGGCGCAAAAGATACTTGCACATTATTTAGCACTAGCAAAAGGAGCCACCCCGCAGGGACAAAGCGCCAAGCAGTGGCTCATTACCATCTCAAAGAGCCAAACGATTAAAACCAAACTGTCCGGCAAAGTTGCCTCGGAAGGAGATTTAGAACAAAGAATTAAACTAATCCCATTAATCAAAGAAATAGATACGGAGTTATATTCCAGCTTTGTGCATAAAACACTAGAGGAACTCACTTCAGACAAGATTATACAGAACCATGACTTAATGAACGCCATCGCTGAAAACTCAAATCTCCTTGAGGACGGAACAAAGACGCTATTGGTGGGCAAAGTGTTTCCGATATTTGCTGATCTAAACACAGAAAAGCGTTTTTTCGCCATCAACATACTGTCCAAAATGGAAAATATCCCCAGCAGCAACCATCGCAAAATTAAGGGCATTTTAGACGATATGCCCACCACCGACATCCCTGAAGTCAACAGGGCTTCCTACAGTCTTCTACTCACACGCATAAACTCATAAAAGCGCAATCGGATCTAAAAATCAGCGCAGACACACAATCTCATGACAATACATAAAACCAAGCTAAACAAATTCACAACCCTAATTGAAGAAAACAAGAAGCGCATTGACAGAGTGCCCAATCTGCGACTGGATGACAATGGAAAATACACCAGGGCCGTTAGCATCTCCATTCTGGAGGAGTATTATAAATTAAATTTTCAAGAAGCCTTTTCCGCTATTTGTGAGGGAGATGGCGACTGCAAAATTGATGCCCTACACTATTCAGATGATGCCGATACGCTTACCGAGCTGGTTTTGATTCAATCTAAATACAAAAATATTCCGGGCGACACAGGAACCTTTACAGGAGATGAAATTAAGACATTAGTCTCCAATGCTATTGCCATCCTAACTGGCAGAGATTTAGAAAATCCGAATGACAAAATTAAGGAAAAGATAGCCCGATATCGCACATTGCTCAACGAAAATGGCAACCCGTCGATAACAATAACAATATTTTTAGCGACCAACGGGGTAATACATGAAGATCATAAGAGCCTCCAATGTATTCTGGATGCACAGAGCCGAAACATCGAATTCGTTTTTGCTGATGCGACTGCTTTTGGAAGCGAACCGCAAGCCGCGAATGGAACTCTCCGTATCAACATCAAAGATGAGAGCGACAAGACCGATTCTATTTTCAGAAATCCAGATGCCTGTATGGAAGGATTACTCGCCTCCTGCTCGGTTAATGACTACATAGACTTTTACATGCGCGCAGGAAAGAAACAACTACTCAGCCAGAATGTGAGATTTCTCTTAAAGAAGAGCAACGTAAACAAAAGAATTGAAAACTGCTTTAAAACCCATCCGGAAGACTTTTGCTTCCTTAACAATGGAATTTCCATTGTATGCACTGACTACAGAGTAGAGCCTACTGCTGGGGCATTGTTCAATCTTACCCTGACTGGCGCGAGCATCGTAAATGGTGGTCAAACGACAGGGCTACTTGCAGATCTATTTGAAAGCGAACCCGGCCGATACGATGAACAATTTAGAAAGGCCAATGTGATTCTACGAGTCTTTAAAGCTTCCCCCGAACACGCTTTTAAAATAGCGGAAGCAACAAACTCCCAAAACCCCATTGACATCGTAAACCTTAAAGCAAACCATGAGACCCAGAGAAAGGTTAAAGAATTTTTCAACGAAAAAGGCGTTGGGCTGCTTGTTAAGGATGGAGAAGAGATTGTGTTTTTTGACGACACGATCACAAACTGTTAGCGGCGGTCCAAAAGTGTACAGTTTCCGCCGGTCCAAAGTGTACAGCTTGAGCCATTTTTCGCGATTTGGGTAAGCGCCATCGGGCCTTCGCAGGTAGTCAAAAACAGCACCCTCCACTGCTCCCCTTAAAGCC
>DMXM01000021.1:1010-33025 GCA_003482905.1 Elusimicrobiota bacterium | reverse complement strand
TACTTTGATGGCGGGGCCCCCCCATCCGCAAAGGGTGCGCGGGGCAAAACTCCGGCCACCCCTCCGGCGGCAAAAAAATGGGCTTATATTTTTAAATAATTGGAGGATGAAATGAAGATGAATGATGCGTTGAGGCTGCTGGCGGGAGGGGTGGTGCTGTTGAGCGTGGGGCTGGCTGTTTATGTGAACGAGTATTTTTTGTGGCTGACGGTTTTTGTGGGGGCGAACCTGTTGCAGTCGGCTTCTACCAAGTGGTGCCCGGCGATATGGTTCTTTAAGAAGATCGGGCTGAAGGAGTGCTAATGAAGACCTTTGGGATAATTATTTCAGCTTTGCTGACAGCGGCCTTTATGTTCCTGGGTAAGGAAAGGAATCCGAATTTTTATCTGGCCGCTATGACGACCGGCTGGCTATTCTTCCGCCTGACGGTAGGCAGCGACTGCCCGGCGGTCTGGCTTATGTCCAAACTCGGTGTAAAAGGATTGGCCTGCCCGTCCGACTACAAAAAGTAGCCTGTCCCCAATTCCAATTCCTAGTTTCCCCCAAGCAAAACCGCCGGGCTTCCCCGGCGGCTTCGCTCTTCAGAAGTTAGGAAGATAGGAAACAACGCACCCCTATCCCCTACAAGTATCCAAAGGTCAACGGGACCGCGCAAGGCGGAACCCGATCTGGACACTGTCATCGCTAGCAAACTCGCCGTAGCGGCTATCGACCCGCAACAGGTAATTGGGTTCACATTTGTTGTATTTACCGCCACGTACCGCCCGGATAACATTGCCCAGACCTTCAACCGCACTGCCGTCCGTAGGCGCGCCCACATACGAATCTTTATACATGTCCTGCACCCACTCCATTACACTTCCTACCATATCGCACAAACCATGCGCTGTGTTCCCGGCGGGATGTAAGCAAACCCGGTGAGTATCTGGCTCGATGCCGCAAACGCTAGGGATTTCGAGTTGATCACGCTGGATGGTTGGATCATCGTTGCCCCAGGGGTATACTTGGCCCTTGCCGCCGCTTCTAGCCGCATATTCCCACTCGGCCTCGCTGGGCAGCCTGGCGCCTTTAAACCTGGCGTATTCCTGCGCCTGATTCCAGCTTACACAATTGATCGGGTGGTCTTTGCCCCCCCACCATAACTGGTGGGAATGGAGGTTGTGTGTATCCCTCCGCCAATTGCAATACTTCGTGGATTTATCCGGTTCCGTACACGCGCCTTGGGCCACGCACTCCGCGTATTGTTCCACTGTAACCGCTGTTTTCGACATCTCGAAGGTTTTGACAGTTATCGTCCGCATCGGCACGCCAACGTTGTAAGCATAATGGTGGCCGCTCTCGGACCCCATTATGAACCTTCCTCCGGGAATAGTAATGAACTCAACCGGCTCTTCAAGCACACCGGCCGCTCTAGAAACAGCCGGAACGGCAACGCCTTCCGCAGCAACCCCGGATCTCAGGACGGCGGCTTTCACCGCAAGGTCGCTGAACTCAGCGGCATACGCGCCGCCGGTCATTCCCAGCATGACCACTGTCATAAGAACTTTGTTCATTATTTATCCTCCGTTTGTTTTATGCGCCACATTGCTATTCCGTTCTGCTACTTATAGTATAGGACTTCACCCCGATATCCGCCTGAGGCTTAGTACCTGCCCACCGCACGTAAAAGGACCCAGCCCCCCCTGGGCCATTAGGTCCGGGAAAAGCTAGGCGGGCGTAGGGGTCAGGTCTTTATTTTTAGCAATTCGCCACAGCAACCATATCATTAAATCCAAAAATGCTAAATTTCAAGACCTGACCCCATTGCCGTATTAGAGGAATTTAATCAAAACACGACAAATCCGTTAGTTCCCCATACCCGCCAGGGTTTCAAAAGCGGGGCACCCGAAGGTTATGGAAGGACGCCAGACAGAAAGGTCTTTGTTGCGGGCCGCGGTCAGGCCGGGACCGCAGAACTGGGGAGCCCTTACGGTATATGAGGGAACGCAGGAGTCAATCCATACCCCGTTTTCATACGTGGTGAACGCGTAAAACCAGGTAAGCCTGTCCGCGTCGTTTTTTAAATAGAAAGAACCTGGCATCACAGCCGGCAGTACGCCATTGACCGAGAAACACCAGCCATAAAAGCGCATTTTACCGGCCGAGACAAATTCTATGGCCTGGGCTCCGGAGGGAGAGCCCATTATGGAAGTGAAGCCGTCCGCGTCGCCGGTATAAGGCAGGCCGTTCTCTTTAAAAATGCCCGCCGATATCTCCCCCGCGCTGGCACTGGAACCGGCCACTTTGAATTCCCGCTCAAAAACCGGTTTTTCCGAGCAGGGCCCTATCACGCTTATAGAAGCCGCGCCGGAGCTGCCGCAAAACAAAAAGGCGGCCACTGTATTTATCCGGATATGCGTATATATTCTTTTCATCAGTACCGCGCCCGCAGCGGCCATAACTGCGGCGGCGCATGTCTATTATATCATCGGACGGGCAACCGCGCCATGGACATAAATATCCCACGGTTCACCCGCTCCTGGGCTTTAAAATTCTGCTGCCGGCAAAGGAGATCAAGGCCAATATGCCAAAAGCGCAGACTATGGCGGGCCCCGTAGGCAGGTCGCAAGCGGCGGAGAGAACAATGCCGGCCAGGCTTGTGGCCACGCCCAGCCCCCAGCCCAGCCAAAGCCGGCCGCTTATAGTGGAGACAAAATGCATGGCCGACACGGCCGGTATAATAAGGAAGGTAAAAACCAGCAGCACGCCTGCCAATTCCACCGAACTGGTCACCACCAGGCCGAATAGCGCGTAGAACATGAAATCCCAGAACCTGACGGACCAGCCCTGTCCCTGCGCGCTGCCCGGATCGCAGGAAATGGTTATAAACCGTTTTCTGAACGAATAATGAGCCAGCCCCACCGCCGAATATAGCGCCAATGTCTTCAGGACCTGCGGCCAGGTGACAAAAAGAATATTACCCACCAGCATGCCCTTTAAATGTTCCGCCTCGCCGGGTAGACGGTCCAGCACCATTACGGCCATGGCCGCGGAAACCACATAAACTATCCCTATGGCGGCTTCCTGCATGGCCCCGGAGGTTTTTTTTCCCCTGGTCAGGGAGAACACTCCGGCCCCCAGGAACGTAGCCAGCAGAGAGGCGAAGTAGGAACCCGTAGTATGAAGCTCGAACCCCAGCAGCACCCCGGTGATAGCCCCGAGGGCGGCTATCTGCGCCAGGGCCAGGTCCACGAATATCACTCCCCTGGCCAATATATGTATGCCCAGGTAGGCGTGTATCCCCACAAGTATCACGGCCGCGGCCATGGCCGGCAGCATTATTTCGAACATAAATTCCTTTAAAAGCGCCCCGGGGCGGCCCGCCGCCCCGGGAGCGTCGTTTTATTTATTCCCGGCGGCTTTTTCCAGGTCTTCTATCACCCTGTCGAACACGTCGAAGTAGGTCTTAACCGTCTTGGCCCCTCCGGCGCTTACCGCCGCGATAACTACCGCCGCGCCCGTCTTGCCGGCCAAAAAGTCGGGGCCTTTGCGCGGGTAGTAGCTCTCCGTCAATATTACCTTTATATTCTCCGCCTTCATCTTTTTCACCAGGCCGTCCAGGTGCGAGGCTGAAGGCGGAATACCCGGCTTGGGCTCTACGTGGCCCGCCACGAACAAGCCGAAACGCGCGGCGAAATAGGGCCAGGAACTGTGATAGGTTATTACCTTAAGCCCCTTATGTTTAGCCATGCGGGCCTGCCAGCCGGCCAGTTTTTCGTCCAACTCCCTCACGAAGGAGGCGTAGTTGGCGTCGAAGGCGGCGGCTTTCTCCGGCACAGCCCGCTTGAGGCCAGCCAGGATATTCCCCGCCATTATTTTGGAGTTCGCCGGGTCCAGCCAGTAATGCGGGTTGCCATAGATGTGAATGTCTCCCATGGAGGCGTCCACTTTCCCCTCCGGCTGCTCCAGCAGCGGCACTTTGGCCGAAGCGTCCACATAACCTTCCTTGCCGTAGAACAGGCGGGGATTGCGCGCGGCGTTTATCAGGCTATCCACCCACATATCCAGGTCCAGCCCGACGCGCACCGCCAGGTCAGCTTTTTTTAGTTTGTAGACCATGCTGGGGCGCGGCTCCACCATGTGCAGGTCCTGGTCACCGGAGGCCAGGCTCTCTACCTTTACCTCCGCGCCGCCCACGCGTTCGCAGAGGTACTTCAGGTCGGAGGAGGCGGTGACCACTTTTATTTCAGCGCGCGCGGCGCCGGCCCAGAGGGCAAGCGCGGCGCCGGCTAATATTATTTTTTTCATGGTCGCTTTACTCCAGTTCGTGGCTGTGCGGGCCTATGCCGAAGGACACCTGCAGCCAGCCCTCGTTGACGTTCTCGCCGTCAAGGTTGCGGTGCTTGTACTGCAGGCGCCAGTACGAAGTTTCGGTAAGGTGCCGCGTAACGATAGCGGACAGCGAGCGCCCATAGCTGATGGTGGGCCAGGCGCCCTCGGCGTAGTCGAAACGCGCGCCAAAGTCCCAGTACTTATCGGGGCGGTAGTTCAGGAAGGAGTAGAAGCCGTCGCGGTGCAGGGTCCCGACGGGCACTTCCCTCTTGAGATGTATCCACTCGTTCTGGAAGGTGAACTTCTTATAGGAGGAAGGCCAAAGACGCAGGGTAAGGTCCACTCCGGTGACCTCCACATTGTCCATATGCTCCTCGTAATGCGCGCCCCGCCCTTTGAGACCGCTGGCGCCTATCTCAAGCTCCGTTCTGTCTGCCAGCGCGAAGGAGGAGTTTATCCGGGCCGTATAAACTTTCCCGGCCGGGGAGAAATCCGCGTCCTCGTGCACCAGCGACGGCACCGAAACCGTGGAGCCGGTTATGGTCAGCACGTCCTCCGGGTAATCGGCGGTGACCCCGTGCTCATGCGGCGCCATGGTCCAGGCGCCCGCCTGCACCTGCGTGTAGAACGGCGTGAAGGGTAACAGGTACTTCAGCGTGCCGCCCTGGCCAGCCAGTTCGTGGTCGCCGAAGAAGTTCGTGAGCACCGCGGGCTTGTCCACCATCGGCAGGTGATGGGTGTGCAGCTTGTTAATGCGGCCGAAGTCCAGGTGTATCTTGCCCATTTCACCGGACAAGCCCTCCGCCAGTTTGTTAAAACTAGCCTTGGCCTCGCAGATCTCGCTTTCATAATCGCCGTCGTGCTTGTGTATGGCCAGTATGATGTCGGCTCGCATTTCCGGGTATATATAACCCTGGAAGGCCGTTTCCACCTCGTTTATCCCCAGCTCGTTGCGCCCGGAGTCGGACTTGTCGTCGCTCAGGCGGCCTGTGATATTGCCGAGCGCGCTTATATCCGGCAGGTTTATGACTTTACCGCGCATCCCCTGCGGCAGCGTACCCGCCTCCTGCGCCGACGCTATGCCAACAAGCGCCAGAAACACTATAAATATAAAACCTTTTTTCATAAATCTCCTTAAATTAGTTCGTACCCATAAAAGGTGCCAGGCACCTTTTTGGGGTTCAAAGGGTCAAAAGGTACCAAAAGGTACCAGGTACCTTTTTAAAGAGGGGGAGCGCGGCCGCGGAAGGCCGCTGTGGTTGCGGTTTTAACGGTACCGCCATGGAGGGCGGCGCTGGTCAGAACAAAATGGTCGGGCCGGACCAGCAGGGAGCTCCCGCAGTCGGCGTTAAGTTCGGGGGCGCCTGCCACCACACAGACCTGGCAGTCGTCGCCGGCCGCGTGGCCGGCTCCCAGCATATGCAGGTCCCACGCCCCCGCGGCGACAGCCGCGAAGACGAGGCACAGCGCGGTTTTAAGAACCCGAAGCCTCATGGTTATATTCTACAAAACAACCCTTAAAATAACCGTCAGTGACAGCCGTGACCCTGGCAGCAGTCGGTGGGCAGGATCTCCGGCAGTTCCCGTTTCTTGAACATCTCAAGAGCTGTTGAAAGCGGGCCCTGGGGGGCGCGGTAGGCTTTTATGCCGCCGGCGTTCAGGTGCTGCAGGGCGCGGGCGCCTATGCCGCCGACAATTATGGCCGTAACGGCCTTCCCGGCTATAGCCCCCAGCGGGTTGCACTGGCCGTGTTCGTGGTGCTGGTTGCCGTTGTCCAGGAATTCCACTTTACCGGTCTGCACATCGCAGATGGCGAAGAACGGGGCGCTGCCGAAATGACCGTAAACCGTAGATTTCATACCGTCACTGCTTTCCACAGGTACGCAGATGTTCATTTGAGTTTTCCTCAGCGGAGGCCGCGCGGTGCCTCCACCGGCCCCCCGTCTATTTTAAGGGCTTTGCCGTTGACCACGGCGTCGGCCAGCTTCCTCCTGGCGGAAGCGAGTATATTCCCGAAAGTCTGCCTTGAGATCTTCATAGCGGCCGCGGAACAGGCCTGGTCTTTTCTGTCAAGCTCCGCGTACTTCAGCGCCTGGAATTCGTCGAGCTGAAGGTTGATCTCCTCCAGCCCGCAAAGCGGCATCGCCCGCGGCTTGAAGTAATAAGCCTTGGGCTCCGAAGTCACCTTTCTGCATTTTAACGGGCGGGTCATAGTTATTAGCGTATGCCAATAACCATATATTAACACTCCGGCGAGCCGCCGTCAAGCCGTGACAGCCGTGCCCCGGCGGAGGGCTCGTGTAGCAACGCTGGGGCCCGGGAGATAATGGTGCGCAAGGAAGCCGCCGGACTCAGCAGTATATTCCTACCGGAGGGCAGGCAAGCAAGCACCAGCGGCAGGGTGGCGAAAGCGTGTTCCAGGGTTTCAAAGAAGGTCCTGCCGGCCAGCTTTTCCATAGCCGCCTTGATAGAGGGATTGAGCAGTTCCTGCGCCACTCCGGCGAATCCGAGCGTAAGCGCGAAGGCCCTGCCCGCCATACGCAGACCGGAACCCCAATCCCCGAGCAACAGGCCTCCCAAAATGGAAAATAGAACCACGCCCGTCCAGATATCAGCCCTGGCCAACAGGGCCCGGGCGCGCCCGTAGAGCAGCGCGCAGATCAGACCATAAGCTCCGGACAGGCCCGCGGCCGACCATAAAGGCAGGCGGCCGGAAGCCATCAGTCCTGAGATTACCAAAAGGTGAAAAGGCAGCAAATAAACCGAATGATAACCGTAATTCCTGGCTACGTTATACCAAGCTGGCGCCTCTTCGCCCGCTGGCCGGCAATCCAGCAGTTTCCCTTTGCCGGACGCTTTCAGGCCCAATAAAGCGGCCGCGGTCCCCGCTATAAAATATAATCCGGCCAGCGCCAGCACCGGTCCCCAGACGCCGCCGGGAGCGCCTAATATTTCCCGAAGTTTCTCGAGACCGCGGGCGTATATGGCGACCGAGCCGGGGCCGTAGATTAGCAACATCTTGCCGACCTTATGCGCCAGCCCCCAGCTCATCACCAGGCCGCCTGCCAGCAGGTAGCCGGCCATATTGGCGCCTGCCAGGCGCACGGCGGCCTCGGCCAGCAGACCCTCGGTGAATATAGCGATCATCGGGCTGAGCAATACAGCGCTGGGGGAAACCGACTTCATGGCCGCGCAAACCAGCCCGATGCGCCAGAGCAGCCCTTTCTCCGGCCATAGGCGGTGCCCCGCCACCAGTATGGCTATGCCGATGCCGGTCAGCAGCCGCCCGGAGAAAGGGATACGCGCGTTATGCAGGAAACTGCCGAGAATTATTTCGGACGCGGCCCAGAGGCTGCCGAGCACGGCAGCCTTGCGCCAGATAAGGGTTTGGGCGGGTCCGTTCATTTTTACAGCGGCGCTATAATGGAGAAGGAACCGTTCATGACGCCTTTAAGGGACCGGATGCGGTCTGCCAGCCGCTGAAGCTCGGCCGGGCGGCCGGAGACGGTTACCGTACAGAGCGTGTTGCCGTTGCGCAGTCTGTGGGTTTGGGAGGAAAGAACGTTTCTGGCATGGGAGCGCAGCAGGTTTTCAAGGCCGCGGCCCGGGCGGCCGTCGGCGGGATCGTAAACCATGGAGACGGTGCCGGCGCATTCCCGCCCTCCTTTCCAGTCTTTTTTGACTATGGCCCGGCGTATAAAGTCGGCCATGGCCCGTGAACGGCTGGGATAGCCGCGCTCGGCGGAGATCTCATCCAGATTGGCGAGCAGGCCTTTTTCAAGGCAGACGGTAAAGCGTTCCAGGGGCGTGTTTTTCATGTTCATACTATTTTACCAGATAATATGAGTTTCCCGCCCGCCCTGCCCGCCGCCGCCAAAAGAGAAGGCCCCGGTTGTACGGGGCCTTCCCTGCTTAGCCGGGGCCCCGCCTATCTATCGTCTTTCTTAGGTTCGTCCTTGGGCAGTGGCTTGAAGCACATGAACCAGTCGTAGCAGTGAATGCCCGTCTCTTTCTGGGTGTCCACGCGCGTCTTTACCGTGCCGCAGGAGTTGGGCGGCGGCACTATAACCTCTTCACCCGGGCGCCAGTCGGCAGGGAAATCCACCGGCCCCTGCGTGGTAACGGCCTTGAAGGCCGGCGCGTCGTCGCCAATAAGCGGCACGCCTTCGGCGAACGCCGACGAAACAGCCACGGCCGCCAGCAGCAGCGGCACCATTACTGTTTTTTTTATTTTTAATCTCCCCCTTTCAACGCCTGCGCGTTAAAAGCAATATATCAATTTATTTCAATTACTGTCAGTGGAATTAAGATGCGCCGCGGCACGAAAGGTTTCATGCCGCGGCGTAGTCGCTCTCCAAGCCAGGCCTAAAAGGCGAAAGTAAGCCCCAGGGAATAATAGTCGCTTCTGGGCAGGCCGCCTCCGGGGTTGAAGTTTTCCCAGCCCGCAAAGACCTCCGCCCTGCCCGCGTCGAAGGCTAGCCCCGCACTAAAACTCTCGGAGGCGGGTTGCTCCAGCAGGTAGGTGGCGCGGGTATATCCTGCCTCCGGCCTTACCGGCAGCCCGGGCACCCGCAAACTGGCGGAAAAGGCGGTATCCGGAAAGCCGTTGGCCCCGACCCCCCCGATATCCAGCGGCAGCCGGCGGGCCTCAATGGTGACGTCCTTGTCGTAGGCGGTCTTAGTGAAACGGCCGCTGGCCCGCAAGCCATAGGCCTTAATAGAGGCCGACAGGCCGTAATCAGTCTGGGCCAGCTTGAAAGCGTCGGCAAGGGTGGAAACGGAACTATTGGTTCTGCGGCCAAACCCGGTGCCAGAAACCGTTGTGGTGGAAATGGAATAAGCGTCCTCGTGCCAGGTGATCCCGGCGAAGACGCCGATAGAGACGTCTTCCAGGGCGGCCCTGTCGGCCGGCCCTCCCAGCAGGCTGCAGGAGAAGTCGGCGTAAGCCGCTGAGTTCTTATATCCTCCGGTTTCAGGAGCGACGCTGAATTCAGCTCCGGCGCGCCAGAGCTCGCGCTCCAGGCCGGCGCCCAGCGAATAGGCCGAATACCTGTCCGCTACGTCGCTTTTATAGGTTTTCATGGCGGGGCGCATGTAATAGTCGTCATTTCCCCACTCGGCGAATAAATTGGCTCCGGAATATCCCTCCCGGCCGTACGTGTAGCGCCCGCCTATATCCGTATAGGCGGAGGCTCCGCCGGCCGAAAACAAAATGAACAAAGCGCAGATCAGACATCGCTTCATGTATTTCCTTTTTTACCGCCGCCCCCTTAGCGGGGGCGGCGGCATCTACCCCTACCTGCGCCTGCCTGCCCCGCCGCGGTTCTGGCCGCGGCCCTCCTGGCGCGACCCGCGCTCGCCGGAAAGATGCTCCTTATTCCTGAGCCTCTTTTTTTCCTGCTTGCGCTCCTGAGCCTTCACGGCCTTCTCTTCCCCCGCGCCGTTCTTCTCCTGATTCTTCAGGGCTTTCTCGGCGCCGGAGTTCTCGGCCTTTTCCCTTACGGCCTCGCCCTGGGCGTTCTCGGCGCCTTTCATAAAGCGGGCCCGTTCCTGCTCCTTCACCGCGGTTTCCCCGCCCCCGGTCAGTTTCTCCGCGTCTTTACCATCTTTGAGGCGGAGCTGCTCCTTGGCCTGCAACTTGTCCTGGCTTTGCAGGCGATCCTGCTCGCGCACCTGTTCCTGCGTTTGCAGCTTGTCCTGCGTTTGCAGCTTCTCCTGTGTCTGTGTCTTGTCCTGCTCCTTGGTCGCTTCTTCAGCGCTGAGCGGCAGAGGCATCGAGAGGGAAGCCATCAGGGAGAACATCGACGCTATCATTATCGTGGTTTTCATAACTCCTCCTTAAAAGCAAGGCGGTTTTGCCCCGCTTTCTATACTGACACTCTCATCGCGGTTCAGGTTTAGTCCGTCTAAACTCAGCGCCGTCCGCGGCCGCCGCCGGTTCCCGGACCGGCGCCTGAGCGGCGCTCCGCTTTGTTCTCCCTGCGGTACTCGCGGCGCAGTTCTTCGCGGCGCTCTTTTGTAAGCTTTTGCCACTTCTGAAATTTCTTCACCAGTTCATTGCGGGCGGCTTCCGGCATGGCCTGAAAGCGGCCCCACCGGGCGCGCAGCTCTGCCTGGCGCGCGCGCGGCATGGTCTGAAAGCGTTCGAACTTAGCCTTGATCTCCGCTTTTTTATCCGGCGTCAGATTTTTCCACTTCTCATAGCTGGCCAGCACGCGGGCCTTTTCACCGTCCGGCAGCTTCTCCCAGGCCGCGCTGCGGGCGCCGGCCCGCTCTTCCCCGGAGACGGCGGGCAATGAGGCGGCGCCCAGCAGCAGCCCCGTGATCAGAATGTATTTTATAGTCTTCATAATCCCTCCACTGCGGCCGCAGACGCTTTTAGTGTTTCGGTAGAGGCCGGAACCGCCGCCGTAGCGGTGGAAACCGACACGCCGCCGTTCGCCACTGGTTCTTCCTCGAGTATTTCAAGGTTGGAGAGCAGCTCGAAGTCGCTGAAAAAGGCCAGGTTGTCTATCACCTCGGCCGGCGCCGTCACTGCCGCCGCCATGGTCGCGGCGCCCAGCGCCAGACTGATATAAACCGTAAGCGTTCTTTTCTTCATAACTCGTTCTCCGGCACCGCCTCCAGCACGTCCATATCGTCCAGCAGGTCCAGATGGTCCAGAAATGCCGTACTAATCAGCGTTTCCGGCCCAGGCACCCGCACCGGAGTCCTGGCCAGAAAAACCAGCATCAGGGCCGCGGCGGCCGCTACCGGCATAAGCAGCCACGCCCGGGCCGGCGCGCGCTTTTCGGAAGCGGCTGAGATAATGGCGTTCTTCTGCCTGAGCCAGAAATCCTCAGGGCGGCGGACCGCCAGCAATGCCGCCAGTTCTTTTTCCTTCTCTTCTTCTTTCATAAATATTCCCCCAGAGAACCGGTGAGCTTCTTTTTGGCCGCGAACCAGTGGGCTTTTACCGTCCCCTCGGCCATCCCCAGCGCGGCCCCTATCTCGGCTATGCTCAATTCCTGCGCCCGCAGTACGGCCACTTCCCGCTGGCGCGGCGGCAGCAGGTTTATAGCCGCCTGAACCCTGCGCTCGAGGTCGGCGGCCAGCGCGGCGGCCTCCGGCCTGTCCTGCGGCCTGTCCGGCAGCAGGTCTTCCAGCGCCGGCGCGTCTTCCTCTCGCTCGCCGCGCGCCAAACCCACCCAGGAACGCAGTTTCTTCCAGCGCCAATAGGACCGGACCTTGTTGGCGGCTATACGCAGGAGCCAGGTTTTTAAAGAACTGTCACCGCGAAAACCTTTAATATGTTTCCAGGCGGCTATGAAAGTCTCCTGAGTTATGTCGTCCGCCGCGGCGGCGTTGCCGGTAAGGCGCAGCGCCATGGAATAAACCCGTTGCTGGTGCTCCTCAATGAGCCCGGCGAACCGGCCTTCCACCCGTTCTTCCGGCAGCTCCGGCGCAATGTCTTTGTTTTCTGTCACGATCATTGTTCCCACTTTAATATGGACGTTCAAGCCACCGGAAAGGTTTAGTACCGCTTACCGCCTGACAACCATAATTATATAAAGTCCGGCTGGGACTAAACCTTTTTCGCCCAAGACGCGCCAATCTGTTACAACCTGGAGGCCGGTTATATGACAAAAACCATTACAGCTGTACAAGTGCGCCCTGGACGATGATGGTTATTCGCTGACCCTGGCCGCCGGCACGCGCGAGGACCGGCCGCCGAACCAAGGTTATAATGATCACCGGGGTGCTGGAAAAGAATGAGATGCAGAGTATAGCGGACAAATACGGCCTGCCCGGCCACTTTAGCAAGCCTTTCAACGTTAAAGCCCTGCTTACCGCCGTAAGCAACGCACTGGCCGCACCAGAATAGACCCGGATGAGCATACATAAAAAGGGCGCCCCCGTGGACGCCCTTTAATATTCCCCGCTTCTCTTAGAACTTGAAGGTGAGGCCCATGTCGTAGGCGTCTTCGGAGAGCTTGGACTTGAGTGTTATCGTACCGGAGCTGTCGGTTTCGCTCACGGTCTTGGCCAGGGCCTTTTTATAGCCAAGGTTAAGGGTGAACTTGGGAGAGAACTCGTAGCCCGCGCCCAGGGTAACATGGTGCTCCACGATACCGGGGAAACCGATAACGCGGAAGTACTCGTAACCGAAGGTGGACATGTTGGAGCCCTGCACCGGGGTCAGACCGCCGGCATTAAAGCCGTTGTGCAGCTTCAGGGGATTCTTGCCGTAATTCCAGCCGGCGCGCAGCGTCAGTTTGTCGGTGGTCTTATTCTGTAAGCCCACGCCGTAAACGGTCTGGCTCCTCCAGCCAAAGTCGCTGTAGCCGTCGGCGTTGGCCCAATCCAAGTATTTAATATCGGCGGAGAGCACCCATTTATCGAGGCCCTTGTAGGCAACGCCGGCGCCGTACTGCGCCGGATTTTCCAGTTTAAGGTCCTCGAAGGAATTATCGAACGTCATCGTAGGCCCGCCGGAGCCGTCGAAGTCGTAGATGCGCTTGTGGTCCACGTTCTGCGGCGTAACGTAAGTGAGGCCGAAGTTCCATTTCTGGTACTCATAGCCGGCGCCGAGGCGCGCGCCTATGGCGTAGTTATGGGAGAGCCCGGCGCCGAAGTCGGCGGCTTGGTAGTCTATATCGAGGCCCGCGCCGTAGGAAAGCGCGCCGTACTTGTAGGAAACCGCCGGCACGAACTTCATAACCGAAACCTTAGTGTTGGTGTACTTCGGGTCTTTGTTGCGGTAGTCCACGCCCATGCCGGACACGCCGTAAGCGGCTATGCCGAAGTTCATTTTGTCGTTCATCGGGGTGGAGAGGCCGATAGCCGGCACGGCGTAGGCCGCGTCCTGGCTGGTGGCTTTCCAGTTGCCGACGCCCGCGGGAGAGGCCGGTGAAACCACCGTAGCCTTCACCGTGGGCGCGAAGTAGGTGCCGGCGAAGTTGAACTGCGAGCCGGTGATCTGCGAGAGCGCCGCCGGGTTGGAGAATATGGCGCTGATGGCGTCCTGGGGGGCAGCTATGCCGGTGCCGCCCATGGAGCGCGAGGTGGGACCTACGCCGATCAGGTTGTCGCCGTTAGTGGCGAAAACATTGACCGAGAGGCCGGCCATCACTAAAGCCGCCGCTAACGCACTGACCGATTTTTTCATGTTTCCTCCTGACAGTTTTTCCTAAATTCGGGGCCGCCGCCGTCTTATATGAACAACGTCGCCTTGCTGGTGCCGGCCTCGGCCAGGAACTTGGCCACGCCGGCGCTCTTGAGATTCGGGTAGTCTATCAGTTCTCCGGACTTATAGCCCATCAGGTCCATACTCATCTGGCAGACGTAGATCTCCACGCCGCTATCGGCCGCCGTCTTCATCAGAGCCTCCAGGCTCATCACGTTCTGCTTCTTCATGATGGCTTTTATCATAAGTTTGCCCATCCCGCCCATATGCATCCTGGATAGTTTGGCGCCGGCCGCGCCTTTCGGGAGCATGATCTCGAACATCTTGGACACGACGCTCTTGGAAACGGTCTTTTGGGGGTCTTTCAGCGCCGGGATAGACCAGAAGGTAAAGAACATGACGACCTTATCGTACATGGCCGCCGCGCCGGTGGCGATAATAAAAGAGGCCAGTAATTTATCCATGTCGCCGCTCATCACCACCATGGACAACTTATCCTGCGGGGCGTTGGCCTTGAGGGTCTCCACGTCGCCCTTGAGGGCGGCTATCTGCGCTTCCAGTTCTTTGATGTCAGCCATATGTTCTCCTTATTTAACCGATTGAAAACTGAAGGCCGTGCCGGCCGCCGCCTCTTTTTTAACATGCTGGAAATAGACGGCCAGCGGGCGGAAGAATATGTGTATCCACTTGGTGAACGGCACCACCAAAATGATCCAGACGGTCTCGATGGCGATGTTCACGCGGTACAGCGCGCCCAGCAGCGGGCTGGCCGGCCCCTGCGTGACGTTGACGTACTGCGTAGCCAGCATGGAGGCGCCGATCAGGAACATCATGACGACGAACAGCCAGTCGCTTGGGTGCGAGAACTTGGATGACTCCGAGCTTTTGAAGATCCTGCGCAGCGACATGGAGCCGCCGCCGACGATGATGGCGAGGCCAGCGTACCACACCAGCAGGCTGACCGGGCTGAACACGCCGTACTGCCTGTTCAGCGGTTCCAGCAGGTGCAGGTTGGAGATCACCAGCGTCAGCGTGTAGCCGCTCATCACCAGCAGATGCGCTATCCAGCGCACCAGGTCAGTCTCTTCGCAGCCGTTGAAGTTCTTCTGAGTGAAGCCGTGGATGAATGTTTCTATTATATGCGCGGGCTTGAACGTGGCCTTTATGCCGCCCAGCGGTTTGACTATGGCGTAACGGTACATGTTCAGGACATAGCCGCCCAGCGCGATGGTGACGTACACAGGGAAGGCCATCTCTATTTTGCCGGCGAGAGCCCCGAAATCTCCGGTGTAGGAATTGTACAGCCACAGCACCGCGGCGAACAGGCCCGCCGCCAGCCAGGTCTGCAGCCAGCCGGTCCTGTAGAAGACCTTGGACAGGCCGGTGATGTCGTATTTCGCTATCAGGTAGCGGCGCAGCGCCATCATGTACTCGCCGGGCTGGGCCTCGCGCGGGCAGGTGGCCGAGCATTCGCCGCAGTAGTAGCAGTGCCAGGGCTCGATGGCGGAGGAAACCATTTCCTCCATGCCCACGTGGCCCGCGCGGATGAGCTTGCGCGGGAAGGAGGCGTCCTCTTTGGACAGCGGGCAAACCGCCGTGCAGTTGCCGCAGTTAAAACAGGCGGAGATATCGAAAGCGCCGTACTTCTTTATTTCGTCGATGAGTTCGGGGTTGACCTTCATTATTTCGCCTCCCCGGCCTTCAGCTCGTATTTGGGGTAATCGCCGCGGCCGGCCACGTCGAAGAGCTTGCCGTACTTGCGCAGGGCAGCCACGTGCCAGAGGGCTTCGTCGTGCGGCAGGCCGGCGGAGACCGCCAGTTCCGGCGCCGTTTTTGGGCCGGTCTTGAGCGCTTCCATTATGGCTTTCTGGGCCTTGGTCTGCGCGGCCACGCGGTCGCGCAGGGCTTGCGGCACCGGGCCGCGGAGTTCGTTGAGTTTCTTAAGCTGTTCGGCGAGTTTTACCGTGTTTGCCATATTATTCCTTCGCTATCGCCTCCACCATGGCGTCGAACTGGTCCAGCGTCCAGCCGGCCACGTCTATGGCGCGGGCGGGGCAGACGGCCACGCAGGCGCCGCAGCCCTTGCAGAGGGCGGGGTTCACCACGGCCACTTTCCTGCCGCTGTGCACGGCTATCGTCAGCGCGCCGTCGTAAGAACACTCTGCCGGGCACAGACCGCAGCCGGTGCACTTGTGCTCGTCCACCACGGCCACGAAAGGTTCCAGGGGGATATCCGGCTCGGCCAGGAGAATGCACGCCTTGGCGGCGGCGGTACCGGCGGCGGCCATGGCCTCGGGTACGTCCATAGGGTACTGGGCCGTGCCGGCTATGAATATGCCGGAGTTGGCCATTTCCACGGGGCGCAGTTTCAAATGCACCTCCTGCAGAAAACGGTCCGAGCCGGAGGGCATCTTCATCTGGGATTTAATGAGCGAGATGTCGGCCGGCATCATGCCGGTGACCAGCACTATCAGGTCGGCCTTCACTTCCAGCTCCTCTCCCCACGTCAGTACGTCCTTCACCTTAACCAAGTGGCCGGTGCGGTCCGAGGTCACCACGGGCTGGTCGGTCTCGTTGTGGCGCAGGAACAGCACGCCGTCCTTGGAGGCCTTGTCGTAATAGGTCTCATGCTGCATGCCGTAGGTGCGGATGTCGCGGTAGACGTCGTAAATGCGCACGCCGGGATACTTGTCCTTCACCTGGTTGGCGGCGTAAAGCGCGGAGGAGCAGCAGACGCGGGAACAGTAATCGTTGATCTTGCCGTCGGCCTGGGGCTTGTGCACGCCCTCCACCTGGCGCGAGCCCACGCAGTGGATCAGGGCCAGGCTCTGTATTTCCCTGCCTGAATATTCTAGCCTGCCGGCCGGGGAATTCTTCATAAGGGAGATGAACTCCGGCAGCGTGACCACGTTGGCGTCCTCTCCGTAGCCGAACTCGCCCTGGTGGGGCTTGTAATGCTGGTAGCCGGTGGCCATTATAATGGCGCCGGCCTTCACCTGGGAGGAGGTCCCGTCGGCGTTCTTGAAGTTTATTTTAAAATTGCCGACGAAGCCGCCGACGAAGTCTATATCGGCGCCGGTATGCACGGTGATCTTAGGTTCCCCGCGCACCAGGGTTTCCAGCTTTCCGGCTATCGCCTGGCCTTCTTCTCCGGACGGGTACATCTTTCCGAAATCCGGGAGTTTTCCGCCAAGGCGAGGGGACTTCTCTATGATGACGGCTTCCAGGCCCTTGCCCGCGGCCGAAAGGGCCGCGCGCATGCCGGCCACGCCGCCGCCTATCACGGCCACGCGCGGTTCGGCCGCCACGCGGATAGCGTTAAGGGGATCTTTGCGCCGCACTTTCTCCACGCCGGCCTGCGCCAGCTTTATGGCCTTGGCCGTGGCGCCGTCGTGGTCCGCCTTATGCACCCAGCTGGCCTGCTCGCGGATATTGATATGTTCGTGCAGGTAGGGGTTCACGCCGGCGCGCTGCAGCACGTTGCGGAAGGTGAGTTCGTGCAGGCTGGGCGAGCAGGCGGCCACCACCGTGCGGTTGATGCCCAGGTTCTTTATATCCTGGGCTATGAGGTCCTGCCCGTTGGAGGAACACATGAAGGCGTATTCGCGGGCCACCGTTACGCCGGGATACCTGGCCAGCGCAGCGGCCACCGCCTTAACGTCGATGATGTCGGAGATGTTGCCGCCGCAATGGCAAACGTAAACCCCGACCTTCGGCTCCTGCCGGTAATTATCTTTGGCGGCTTCTTCCTTTATTTTCTCGTCCATCACAGTTTCCTTATATAGCTGGCGGCTTCCATGGCGGCCGAACCGGCGTCCACCACCGAGTCCGGGATGTCCCGCGGGCCCTTTACCACGCCGGCGGCGAACACGCCCGCGCCGGCCGTAACGGCCGAGGAGACGGTCTCGTCGGAAAGCTGCGCGAAGCCGAAGGCGTTCAAACCGGTGCCGAGGCCGAACTTGGAGACATCACAGCCGGGCACCAGGCCCTGGGAGAGGATCACCAGGTCTTGCTTCACTTCTTCCGGTGCGGAGGTCCCTTCCTGGCGCTCTATGCGCACTATCGGGTTATGCTCCGCGTCCTCGGTGACGCGGGCCACCTTGGCCTTTACAAAGTTGATCCCCATGGCTTTGGCGTTGCTGTAGAACTGCTCGTAGCCCTTGCCGAAAGCGCGGATATCCATGTAATAGATGGTGATGTCCGCTATGGGCAGCGAGCCGGAAAGGAGGACGGCCTGCTTGATGGCGTACATGCAGCAGACGCGGCTGCAGTACGGCACGCCTATGCTCTTGTCGCGCGAGCCCGCGCACTGCACGTAGGCGATGGAGCCTGGCACTTTGCCGTCGGAAGGGCGCAGCACGCGGCCGTAAGGGCCGTGCGGCGCCAGCAGGCGCTCGGCGGCCATCGGGGAAATAACGTTGGGAAGCTCCCCCATACCGTATTGTTTCTTGGCGGTCATCGGGGTAGTCTCGTAGCCGGTGGCGAGAATAACGGCCTTGGCCTTGATCTCAACCGGGGCCGGCTCCTGCAGGAATTCTATACAGTCCTTGGGACAGGCGCGCGCGCAGGCGCCGCAGCGTATGCAATGCTCGGGATGCATCACCGGCAGCTGCGGGATGGCGTTGGTGAAGGGTATCGAAATAGTCTTCTTGGCTCCAAGGCCTTGTTCGTACTCGTCGGGCAGGTAAACCGGGCAGACTTCCTCGCAGCGCTTGCAGGAGATACATTCCTTCTCGTCGATGTAGCGGGGCTTGCGGGTAACGGCGGCGGTGAATGTTTTGCCTTCGCGCTTTATAGCGTCCACGGTGCTGTAGGTAAGTGTTTTAATGCGGGGGTGATGGGACACCGAGGCCATGCGCGGGGTGGTAATACAGCTGGCGCAGTCCAGGGTAGGGAACACCTTGCTGAGACTGATCATCTTGCCGCCGATGCTGGGGGCCTTCTCCACTATGGCCACGGAGAAGCCCTGGTCCGCCAGGTCAAGCGCGCTCTGCAGCCCGGCTATGCCTGACCCCACCACCAGCGTGTCCACTTCTATTTTTTCCATGGGGCTCATAAGGCCACCGCCTTTTCCATTTCCGATATCTCTTTAAGGAAAGCCGCCCGGCACACGGTGCATATAGTGGTGAGCTTAAGCCTGTTGACGGCTATCCCTTTGGCCTTCATCTTCTCGTAGACGCGCGAGATACGCTTAGAAAGCCTCTCGTAAGCGCCCTCGTAAGGACAGTCCGAGCCGGAAGACATGATGATAATGCCGGCTATCCCCTTATCGAAAGCCTTCATGTAGAAGTCCTCGGGGAACATGACCGGGTCGGGTACGCGTATAATATAGGTATTGGCGTCATACCCCATCCTGGCCTGCCCCACGGCATCCGCCCCCGGATAGGAACTATGATTTGTGGTTATAATTAATATTTTTTTCGGCATCTTATTTCCAGGCGTCACTGACTGCTTCGGCGCACCGCGGGGACAGGAACGCAAAAACAGCGTCTCGCACACCGTGCTCGCGCTTCCCCGCCTCGCCCTCCGCGCTTACGCAAGCGTCGGGCTCCGGCAGGGTTTTGCTTATCCTGTCCCCGCGGCGCGCCGCGCGCAAACATCGCCCCAAACCAATCATCAATTACTGGTTATTTCTCTACTTTTTGCGGGTGACGAAGAGGCTCTCGTAGCCGTCGCGCTCCAGCACGCCCATATACTCGTGGCCCACCTTGCCGCACCAGGCGGGAATATCCTCGCGGCTGCCCTTATCGCCGGACTGTATTTCCAGCACCCCGCCCACGGGGACGCCGGCTATGCCCTTCTTGGCCTCCAGCAGGGGCCCGGGGCAGGCCATGGAACGCGCGTCCACCACTTTATCCGCTTTTATCTGGCTAAGGTCCATAACATAGTCCTCCGTATCTAAATATCGAAATTCGGGCAATAAAGCGTCTTTATCCTGGCTATAAGATCGGCCAGTTTAGGGTCCTTTATGCTATAGAAGATGCGGTTGCCGTCGCGGCGCTTTTGTATAAGCCCGCGGTCGGCAAGAACGCGAAGATGTTGCGAGATGTTCCCCTTGGTCGTGCCGAGCCTATCCATGACTTCCTGCACGAACATTTCCCTCTTCAACAGCATACATATTATCATGAGCCGGGAGGGATGCGCAATACAGGAAAGCATGCCGGCTATGTCTCCGGCTTTGGTGAGCATGGCTTTATTCATGTATAGTACTTTAGCATATACTAAACTAGTTGTCAAGCCCCGCGGCCGCGCCTCGTAGCGGGCGCCGCTGGTTCAAATGGTTTTGGGCTTTGTCCGGACCGGAAGTCCGGGGTGCCGTTTTAGCACAGGGCTATTCCGGCCGGCCTACGCGCTCTTCCAGACCTTTGACAAGAACCTCAAGGTCCCCCACCCGCTTCTCAAGCAGGGCAAGACG
Source organism: Elusimicrobiota bacterium (assembly GCA_003482905.1). GTDB lineage: Bacteria > Elusimicrobiota > Elusimicrobia > Elusimicrobiales > UBA9959 > UBA9959. The sequence continues at coordinate 13,133 of DMXM01000021.1, read as the reverse complement.
GTCGGGCGACGGCGCGTAGGCCTCGCGTTCAACCGCGGTGGCGGCGGGAGCCGCCCCGGAGAAAAGGTGCTGGTAGCGCGCCTCTTTCTGGCCCGACTGACGGGAAAGGCGGGCTACCGTGGGTTCGGCCGCGGCGCAAAGGCCCTGCATTATGCCTTCCACCTCGGCGGTGCTTTCGAAGGAGCAGAGGCGGTCGGTGCGGTTCTTTATTTCACCAGGCGTCTGAGAGCCGCGCAGCAGCAGCACGGTCATAACGCCCGTCAATTTGGCGTCGTCGGAGCCCAGCAGTTTGCCCATATCGTGCCTGAATTTAGGCACGCGGCCTCCGGGGGTCTGCAATCGTTCCAACAAGCCCTTTTCTATGAGGGTTTGCACGGCTTTCCCCATAGCGTCCGTGTCCAGGTTCATCACCGGCTCGCGGCTGGTCTTCTGGTTGCAGGCGTTAAGAAGGGCGTTGAAGGTCAGCGGGTACTGCTCGCGGGTAGTAAGGGATTTCTCCACCAGCGACCCCAGCACCCTGGCTTCCACAGGGGTTAATTCCGTGAGCATAGGGACCTCCTACTCCACGCCCAGCAGTTCTACTTCGAAATGCAACACCGCGTCGGGCGGTATAACGGAACCCGCGCCCCGCTTGCCGTAGCCGAGCTCGGCAGGTATGACAAGCTTGCGCTTGCCGCCTATGCGCATACCGGCCACGCCCTCGTCCCAGCCCTTTATCACGTGCCCCGCGCCCAGCTTGAAAGCAAAAGGTTCGTCGCGGTCCACCGAACTGTCGAATTTCTTACCGTTGGGAAAAGTGCCGGTATAGTGCACTGTCACTTCTTTGCCGGGCACAGCCGCGGGGCCTTCGCCTAATTCCACATCTATGTATTTTAAGCCGGACTTCAGGGTAATTTCTTCCTGGGACATATTCTATCTCCTTTAATTGCTAACGCGCCGGTTTTACCGCCAGTTTCTCATCGTACGCATCCACGCTGAAAATATTCTCGAGCGCCAGCCGCGGCGGCCGGGCCGGCTCCATGGCGGCCTGCTGCGGCGTAAGCGCGGACAAGTCCCCGCTTTGTTTACCGACTACCAGGAGCGTGAGCACCATATTCCCCTCCGGTATGCCCAGGGCGATACGGGCCTTTTCATTGTCGAAACCGGCTATCGGGTGCGCCACCAGTCCGAGCTCGGTCGCGCGCAGCTGTATGGCCGAAACCGCCATCCCCAGGTCAAAAAGGTAATACTCCCGCTCTTTTATTACGCAGTCGTTCTCTTTCCTGGCGAAAGCGGCTATTATTACCGAGGCGCCTTTTACCCATTCATTGCCTTTGCTCAGGCAACCATGCAGCTTCTCAAGCTGGTCCTTGGACCTGGCGAACACGAACTTCCACGGCTGATTATTAAAACAAGATGCCGTCAGCTGCGCGGCCTTAGCCAGCTCCGCCATCAGCCCGTCCGTTATCTCCGCGTGCGCGAGCGCCCGGTATGAGCGCCTTTTTTCTATAGCTTCTTTTACGTCCATTATATCCCCCTTGCCGGGCCTCCGGCCTGCCCCCGAAACCCCTATAATACAAAAAAACAGGTTCTTTCACTGCCACGCTAAAACAGGAATGTCATGCCGGCAAAAAAGAAGACGAAAGCAATAAGCAGATAAGCCGACGGCGGCTTCCGCTCGTAGGCGCATTCGAAAGCGGAGGCGAACAGCGTGCCGGTTATGGCTATACCCGACACCGCCGCGAGGGCCCCGGCGTAGCGCACGGCGCTCAGATAGAACATCAGCGAAAGATAAGTGCCGGCGAAGCTGCCTATCGTTATCCAGATGAGGCTGCCACGGCCAAGCGTCCGAAGCTTCTCTAAAAAGTGGAACGGCCTCACTCGCGACATGGCCGCGAAAAGAAGCAGAGCGCCCGCGGCGCGGTAAAAATTCCCTTCGGTGGTGCCGATACCCGGGTTGGCGTTGAAAGCGAACCTGGTTATGATCACGCCCACGCCGTCCAGCGCCACGCCGCCCAGGGCGAAGAGGCTCGCCCGCAGGTTCCAGTGGCCGTGCTTCCTGAAGGACTCGAGGGAGAAAATGAAAAGGCAGGCGATGAAGAAGAAGACGGCCGCGAGCTTGCGCGCCTCCACGGCCTGGCCGAAAGCGAAGTAACTGAGCAGGCCTATCACCAGCGGCTGGAAACCGAAGATCAGCATGGTGCGGCCGGGGCCCATCAAAGAGAAGGATTTAATGAGGCAGACGTCGGCAAGGCCCAGGCCCACCATGCCGGAGAGAAGGAACAGGCCGGCGAATACCGGGTCTATCTGGTGGAAGCCGCCCTGGACCAGGACGGTCAGCAGGAACAGCGCCGCCGCCACCACCGCCTTAAAGCAGTTCACCCACATGCTGGAGACGCGCCTGGCGTAATGCGTGAAGAACTGCACGCCAACGGCAAAACTTAAATTGGCCGCTAGCGCGTATATGTAGACTTTTTCCATGATGGTGGCTAAAAAGCCGGCTAACTTGTTTTCACAAATGAGGGCCGCGGCCCGTAACAATAATAGCAAAATACATTCCGCACCCCCTCCGCGCCGCTGCGGGCTTATACAGCCGCGCCCCTATTTTCTATAATATGTCTAATAAGCGCGATCCGTTAAAGGCTATAATGAAATTTCCCGGAAAAAGAAAGAACAAACATTATTTCCCGGTCACCGAAAAAGGGCGCGAGAGCGCCGACCCCCATTTTTTACAAACCGAACCGTTCTACCTGGTCGGCATAGACCAGCTGCTGGTGGACATTGAATGCGAAGTTGAACCGGAGTTCCTCTCACGGCACTCGCTAAAAAAAGGCGAGTCGCAGATATTGAACGACCAAGTGGCCGAAGCCGTTTACCGCGACCTGAAGGCCAAGGGCAAGATCCTGGGAGAATACGCCGGCGGCTCGGTGGGCAACACCCTGCACAATTACTCGATCCTGTCCGACGAACGCTCGGTGGCCCTCGGGGCCATCACCCGCAATATAACGCTGGGCGACTACGCCTTTAAATATATCCGCAACACCAGTTCCAAGGTGGACCTATCCTATCTCCAGCCGTCGGAGAACCCGATGGGCAGAGCCATGTGCTTCGTGACTCCCGACGGGGAAAGGACCTTCGGGATCAGCAAGGGCTGCATGAACGACCTGACCCCGGAGTTCATCCCGGAGGAAGTCATAGAAAAAGCCTCGGCGCTGCTTATTTCGGCCTACCTCCTGCGCGAGGAGAAAGACCCCATATTCAGCTCTACGGTGAAAGCCTGCGAGATCGCCCTGAAGGCGAAGGTGCCCGTAGTTATGACGCTGGGAACCAGCTTCCTGATAGAATCCAAGAGGGATTTCTTTCGCAAATTTATAGAAAAATACGTGACCTGTGTGGCCATGAACGACCAGGAAGCCCTGGCCCTGACCGGACTGAACGACCCTCTGCTGGCCGCGCAGGACACGCTGGACCTGGCCGACCTGGTACTGCTGACGGTGGGAGCGCACGGGCTTTATCTGGGCGGCTATGTCGACGAGAAATTCGCCAGAAAGACCACCTACAAGCTTCATACAAAGTCCATAGTGGACTATAACAAGTACGAGTTCAGCCGGCCGATGCGCAAGGAAGAATGCGAGAAGCCGATAAAGATCTACACCCACATCAACCCTTTCCTGGGCGGCCCGATGATAATAAAGAACACCAACGGCGCCGGCGACGGCGCTTTGGCGGCCATCCTGCACGACCTGGGCGCCAGGAAGTACCACCAGGCCAAAGTGCCCAACTCGCCTAAGAACCTGGTAAATTCCTTAAGCTATTCGTCCCTGTCGCAGATCTCCAAGTACGCCAACCGCGTCAGCTTCGAGGTGCTGGCGCAGAATTCCCCGCGCCTGGCGCGTGCCCTGCCCGAAAGGGAAGACAGCCTGCAGGAAGCCTACTGGGACGCGTAGACAAAAAGAGAAAAGGGGCCTGACCCCTTTTAGCGGTTTTTTTGCGCGGCTTCCACGGCTTTTATGGCGTCGGAGGCCGCGCTGGTTATGCCGCCGGTATACCCAGACCCTTCGCCTATAGGGAACAGGCCGCGCACCGACACAGATTCAAAATTATCACCGCGCTTTATCCTTACCGGAGAGGAGGTCCTTGTTTCCGCCCCCACCAGCACGGCGTCGTCCGCCACGAACAAGGGGGCCTCCGTTCTCCACCGGGAGAAAGCGGCGCGCAGGGTTTCGTTCACGAAGCCGGGGAAGACGCCGGCCAGGTCCGCGCTGCGCGTGCCCATTTTATAGGAATTGGCGTTCAAAACTGAGGAGAGCCTGCCGCCCAGGAAGTCGCTCAGGTTCTGGGCCGGAGCGCGCCAGTCGCCGCCGCCGGCCAGAAAGGCTTTGCGCTCTATCTCCCGCTGAAAACCCACCCCGGCCAGCGGGTGGGGAGAACCGTAGTCCGCCAGGCCGCAGGTCACCGTTATGGCGGAATTGGAGAACGCCGAGGCCCTGGCGGCGTAACTCATACCGTTAAGCGCCAGCCCGCCCTCTTCGGAGGAAGCGTTCACCACCTCGCCGCCCGGACACATGCAGAAAGTGTAGGCGCCGCGGGCGGTTTTGCGGTCGGTATAATTAAAAGAATAGGTAGCGGCGCCGAGTCCGGGGAAATTGCGGTACTTCCGCCCGTACCTTATAAGGTTGATGGTATCGGCCGGGTGCTCCACTCGGACGCCGACCGCTATGTTCCTGGCCTCCAGGGAGACGCCTTTCCTGTGCAGCATTTCAAAAGTATCCCGCGCCGAGTTCCCCGCAGCCAGGTAGACGCCGGCTGCGGGATACTCAGCGGAACCGTTTATCACCACGCCGGCGACCCCGCCGTTGGAAACGATCAGGTCCGTCATTTTAGAGCCGTAATGTATTTCCCCGCCCCTCTCCAGGACATGCTTCCTGATGTTGACCACTATTCTGGTGAGCACATCGGTGCCCAAATGCGGTTTGCTGACGTGGGCGATATCGGGCGGCGCGCCGAATTTGACAAAAGTGTCCAGCACGCGGCTGGCATAAGGTGAATTATTGACCCTGGAAAACAGTTTACCGTCGGAATAGGCGCCCGCGCCGCCTTCGCCGAACTGGATGTTGGACTCGGCGGACAGAACCCTGCGCCCGATGAACCTTTCCACATCCAGGTGGCGCTCTTCCAGTTTTTTGCCCCTTTCGAATACCAGGGGCTTAAGCCCGTATTCGATAAGTTCCAGGGCCGCGAACATCCCGGCCGGGCCGAAACCTATCACCACCGGCCGCGGCCCCGCGGGCGCGGGCTTATAGCGCGCGGGCGGCCTGGCCGCGTACGCCGGGAAATTATCGGCGTTCGGGTAACCCGCGGGCACGCTTACGGCCAGGGAGACCTCGTAATAGAACTGCTCCGGGTCACCGGCCGCCAGCGCCCTGGAAAGTATCCTGACGACCCGGATCTCCCGGCGCGCAACGCCAAGTTTTGCCGCCGCGGCCTTTAAATATTCGCCGGGCCCGTCGTTTTCAACGGGCACCATCAAGCCGCTTATTATCAGTTCCATGGCCATGCTAAATAATACGATATCCTGCCCGCGTTTTCACCCGCGGGGGCGCCAAAAGAGGCGGCAGCCGCTTTATAAATTAAAGGTTGTATTTTTTGGTTCAAATCTATTAGAATAGCCCCATGGGTAGGGGATAGTAACAGAAAACGGATACATGCGGACCATGGCGCGCTTCTCGCGGAGAGATGGCGGCTGGTTTTTCCGCTATTCGCACAGGGTTAAGGCGCCGGGGAACGGCGATAAAAACCGAGGGGGGGAAAATGCTGCGCAACATAAACAGTCTGATAGGTCACAGGATCCACGCCACCGACGGAGAACTCGGCAAGGTGGACGAGTTCTTTTTTGACGACAAGACCTGGCTCGTCCGCTATCTGGTCGCCGAAACCGGGGGCTGGCTCTCCGGCCGCAAGGTGCTCATTTCGCCGGCGGCCATGAAAATGCCCGACTGGAAGGCCAAAACCTTTCCGGTCGCCCTGACGCGGGAACAGGTGGCCAACAGCCCCGATATCGACACGCAAAAAACGGTGACACGCCGGCATGAGCTGGAACTGCATAGCCATTACGCCTGGCCGCTGTACTGGGGGGATGGCTTCTACGCGGGCTCCATGTCAGGCGGCACGCTCTTCCCGCCTACCGGTGAGCAAGAAGGGAAAGGATCCGCCGGGCGGCCGGTAGGGGAAACCCATCTGCAAAGCACGCGCGCCGTCACAGGCTACAAGCTGCACGCGGCCGACGGCCTTATAGGGCACGTGGAAGACTACATAGTCGACGACGGGAAATGGGCGATCCGCTACCTGGTGGCCCGTACCGGCAATTGGCTGCCCGGCCGCAAGGTGCTGATCTCCCCCCACTGGATAGAGCGCGTGGACTGGGAAACCTCGGAAGTCTTTGTGGCCCTTACGCGGGAAGCCGTGAAAGAAAGCCCGGCGTTCGACCCTTCACGGCCGGTCAGCGAGGATTACGAGAGCGACCTTTACGACCACTACGGCCGCCCCAGATTCGAGGACGCGGTGAATATGACCGCGGCGTCGCGCGGCGGAAAACGCTGATACGCGGCAAAGCCGCCCTATGCTTTGATAATTTTCACCCACACCTCGCGGGTGCGGGGGCCGTCGTATTCGCACAGGTATATGCCCTGCCAGGTGCCCAGCTGAAGCGCGCCGTCTTCCACAAAAACCGTAAGCGAAGGCCCCACCAGGACCGACTTTATATGCGCCGGGGAATTACCCTCAGCGTGGCGGTAGGGAAAATCCTCGGATACGCTTTCATTAAGTTTGGCTATGATGTCGCGCCTGACATTCGGGTCGGCGTTCTCGTTTATGGCCAGGCCGCAGGTAGTGTGCGGAACGAAGACGTGGCAGACCCCTTCCTCCACGCCGTTCTCCGTGACTATCCCCCGGACCTGGCGCGTAATATCCGCCATCTCCGACTTTCCGGAAGTGGTAACCTTGAATTTATGCACCATTTTTCCCTCCAACCCCCGACGGATATGCGTCGACGTTTTAGGCCTTGAACGTGGACAGGACGGCGCCGATGAGCCACAGCACCAGGGCAAACACCAGGGCCCACCAGAAGCTGGCCACCTGGAACCCCGGCACCAGCCAGCTGACCAGCTGCACCAGCCCGCCTATAATTACGAAAGTGAACAAGCCCAGCGATAGCACGTTTATGGGCAGGGTAAGGATAATAAGTACGGGCCGCAGCACGGCGTTGACGGCCCCCAGCACCACCGCCACGACCAGCGCGGTCATAAACCCGTCCAGCGTGACCCCGGGCAGCAGCCGGGCCGTAACGTACACCGCCACCGCGCTCAGGATCAGATTGATAATTATCTTCATCCGCCAATAATACCAATCCGCGGCCGAAAAAACAAACCGCCACCCCCACCCCGGCTGCGTCTTGACAAACCGGCGCGCGCCTGTTAGGCTATGCGTGGGCCTAAACTGCTTTCAGGCGGGCTTTAATCTGCCGTGTCTTTACGGGGGGGTAACATGAAAGTGCTTATTGTGGACGATAATGCCAGCACAAGGGAGATGCTGGGCATTATCCTGAAAAAGGCGGGCCACGAGGTGCTGGGCGAGGCCGAGGACGGCAAGAGCGCCCTGAAAGCCTTTGTGGAGCTGCGCCCCGAAGTGGTCCTGCTGGACATCATCATGCCGGGCATCTCGGGGATAGTGGTACTGGAGGAGATACGCAGGATTGACCCGAGGGCCAAGGTGATCATGCTGACCGCGGTAGACCAGGACGAAGTGACCAGCGACCTTAACCACAAAGGCGCGGCGGCGGTAGTTTTTAAACCCTTCTCCCACGGGGACCTGGAAAAGGCCTTCGCACGGATACAATAGCGCCCAAACCCCATGAGCACCACGACCGAAACCGAGCTTGCGCGCCTGGCGGCGGCGGAACTGGAAAAATGCCTGCTCAGGCTGACCGGGGCTTCGCCCGGCGCCTGGCAGTTGACCGGCGTGCGCGTCTTTGCCGGCACCACCCGCGACGCGCTGAGACGCGGGGAATTCGAGGCGCCGCACGGCGCCGCCATCCGCGTGAAGATAAAAGGGGACCCTTCGTTCACCACCGTCCTCCTATACGACCCGAAAGACACAAAACACATTTCCGGCTGTTTCGCGGAGGAAGCCTATTACGGTTACTTAAGCGCCGACCAGCCCGAGGTCACCATCATAGAGATAGGTAACATTGTGCTTAACGCGCTGGCCAACGCCCTGCTCAGGGCTTTCGCCAAGACCGCCATCCCCTCCGTGCCGGCGCATTTCCAGGGAGATCCCGGGGCTATCGAGAACTGGCTGGGCGCCGGCCCCGGAGTTTTCGTCATAGTATCGGCCAAATTCGCCATGCAGCGCGAAGGCCGCTCCTCCGCCGCCGAACTCCTTGCCCTGCTCCCGCAGCGGCTCACCGACGAAGAACTCTCCGCCAAATAAGACCGCCACACCGCCCGGGGCGCCCTGCCGATCTTTAAAATTTGCATGAAGTCTTGCCCTACCGCTATAATAGTTCCAATGGCAGATATCAAAGGCCGCGTATTGGTAGTCACCTCCGGCAAGGAACTCCTTGAGGAGATAACGCCGTCCATGTCCGGCAGGGGCCTGGAGCTGGTCTGCGTACCGACGCTCAAATATGCGGCCGCCCGGCTGGCCACCGGCGACTGCTCCGCCATGGTGGTGGACTTCAGCAAGGTCGCCCCGGCCGAGCGCGAAGCTTTCCTCACCCTGCACGGGCAATACCCCAACATCCACTTTTTCACGCTGGAGTCCACCGCCAGCACTACGCCCGTCCTGGCCTCGTCCCTGCGCCGCCTGGGCTGGCCGCTGCCGATGGGTTTTGCAGACCAGGTGCGGATGGTCGCGCGCCAGGTAATTATTCTGGCCGACCAGGTGCTGTACACCACCGGGGCCGTGCAGACCGCCTTCCAGCAGGCGGGCGTACAGCCGCTGTCCCTGGAATCGGCCGAGGACATGCCTGATTACGTCCGCCGGCAGAACGAAGCCCGTATTTCAGCCGCTCTGGCCACGAAACCCAAAAGGTCATGGTCGCTGCTTGGCGGCGGTGAAGAAGCGCCGGCGGCTGCGCAGCTGCCCGGTAACGTGGTGGTGGCGCAATTCACCGGCACCCTGGCGCAGGCCCACGCTCTGGACGCCGCCATACGCGGCGCCACTCCGGAGGCCGTCTGCTACCTTGTTTCCGGCACGGACACGGTGCGCTACGCCATCCAGTCGCTCAAAACCGGGCATTCGGTGGCCCTCCCCCGCGAGCAGGCCGGCCGCGTGGCCGGCATATTGATAGAGAACAGCGAGGGCGCGGACGTGCGCCTGAAGGAAAGGGGCAACGAGCGCATTCTGCTGCTGGACAATTTTAAACCGGCCCTGACCGCCCTGAGCCAGGCCCTGCTTGGCGCCGGCTACGAAGTGACCTCCACCATGGACGGCGGCGAGGCCCTGGAGCTCTGCAAAAAAGACGCCTTCCACCTGGCGGTCATCGGCACGGCCATCACTTTCGCCCAGCATTCCGGGGCGGAGCTGGCCCAGAAGATGAGGGAGCGCGACCCCGACCTGCGCATTATCTTCATGGTGGACCGGTACCCCCTGCAGGCCGCGCTGCAAGGGGTCAGCCAGGTCGTGGAACTGGGCCTTGACGACGCCATCCTGAAGCCCGTGGAGGCCTCGCGCCTTATATTCTCGGTGGAGAAGGCCCTGGAGCGGCGCTTCCTGCTGCTGGAGAACTCGCGCCTTCTCAAAGAGACGCAGGATCTCAACCGCCAGCTGGCCGCGGTGAACGGCTTTCAGAAGAATTTCTTCGCCACGGTCGCCCATGACGTAAAGAGCCCCCTCGCCGCCATACTCGGCTACTCCGAAGTGCTGACCATGAAGCTGAAGGCCCTGCCCAACGAGGGCAGGTACGCCGCCAACATTCAGACCTCGGCCAAAACTCTCAATGTGCTGATCTCCGACCTGGTGGACCTAGCCGCCATAGAATCCGGCAAACTGCGCGTGGAGATCGGAACGCTGGACCTGCCAGCCGTAGTCCGGGATGTGCGCGCGCGCGTGGAAATAGCGGCCCAGAAACGCAACATCGATTTCACGGTGGAAGTTCCGCCAGCGCTTCCGCCGCTGGCCGGGGACGGCGCCCGTATAGGTCAGGTGATACAGAACCTCTGCACCAACGCCATTCAATACACTAAGGAAGGCGGCAAGGTGACCATTAAAGTGGAAACGGCCACCGACCGGGTGGTGGTAAGCGTAGTGGACACAGGCATCGGCATTTCCAGGGAAGACCTGCCCCGCGTATGGGAGCGCTTCTTTCAGACCAAGGAAGCCCAGGGCATGCGCAAAGCGGGCTTCGGCCTGGGCCTCAAGATCGCGCGTGAGATAGTGCTGCGCCACGGCGGAGAAATGGGCATTGAGTCCGAACTGGGAGCGGGATCCCGCTTTTTCTTCCACCTCCCGCTAAAGCGGCCCGGCGAAGAAACCGCCCCCCCGCAAACATAAAACCGCCGGGCTTCCCCGGCGGCCTTCCCAAAAACGGCCGACAAATATTCGCGCTATAGCCTCCGGCCCGTGCGTCACCGGTCCTTAAGCCTGTTGGGAGCGTCGTCGGGACGCACCCTGGTGGTCCCCCTGGCCTCTTTCTGCTTCCACTCGTGAAGGGTAGCCCTGAATTTCTGGTTATGGTTCTTGTTCAGGTGCTCCTCGCTGAAATGCTTCTCTTTGACGAGCTTGTTGCAGAAGCTGCAATACCACACGTCGGTGGTCCCCTCGATCAGATCGCAATGCGCGTAGAATCTTTTAGCTTTTATCTTCTTTTCCATGCTCTGTCTCTCCAGAAGGCGCCCGCGCCTTTTCCTACGGGGCTTTTTTAAGATCGCTTATGGTCTTGGCTATCCTGGCTTTGATCGTTTTACCGCTTGAAAGCTGCAGGGCTTTTTCGTAATTGATTATCGCGTCCGGGATATTATTCACTTTTTCCAGACAGTAGCCCAAACCCAAATGGGCGGCGGCAAGGTCCTTGCCGGAAACATTCAGCTCTTTGGCTTTACCGATAGCCGCGAGAAAATGCCCCTGCGCCCCGGCGCCGTCCCCAGCCCGCAGCAGCATGGCGCCCTGCCTCTCCAGCAGGCGCACAGCGCGGGCGTCCCCGGCGGTGAGAAAACCGAGCGCGGCCCCGTATTCGGCGGCCGCCGAGCGGTACTTCTTTTTAGCTGAATATTTGTTGGCCGCGGCCAAGTGGAAATCCAGGTCCTTACCGGGGGCCGGCGCGGCAGCTGTCGGTGCGGTTTCCGCTGGAGCGGCTTCCACCGGCGGCACGGCGGGGTCTGCGGCGTTCATTTCCTCGGCCTGCGGCGCCGGCAGTTCGCCCATCTGTTCCGTCTTAAGCGGGACGCCGGGCAGAGCGAAAACAGGAGGCCCCCCGGCCGCGGCGTCTCCGCGCGAAGCGTCGGCCGCCATATCGCCGCTATCGGACGTTCTCGTCCCTGAACAGCCGGCGAGGACCGCTAAAACAAAACAAATATAAAAAGGTTTTCGCATAAGGCTATGATACAAAAAGAGCAACCCCAAAGTAACCGCCCTCCCGCAAAACGCGGCGATTATTTTAAAAATCTCGGTATCCGCCGGTTACATTGACGGGTTTACACCGATAATGATAGCATGCGTACACAGGTTTTTATTGAAGCTGTGGCTAGGGGGAAACGTGCCGAAGAAGATCCTGATCGTGGAAGACGACGTGCTTGTGGCCGAGCTGCTGGTGGACAATATCTCGAGCATGGGTTATAAGACCCTGGTCGCGTATGACGGCGAGACCGGCTGGAAGCTGACTCAAAAGGAAAAACCGGACCTGGTCATACAGGACATCGGCCTCCCCGAAATGGATGGCATAACTCTCTGCGGCCTTATCAAAAAGACCGACGCCACCAAGCAGGCCCGCATAATCATGCTCACCGGCAAAAAAAAGGTGGCCGACATGGAAGACGCCTTTAAGGCCGGCGCCGACGCTTATGTAAATAAACCTTTCGACTGGGACCGTATGCTAGCGCATATCCGCAAACTACTGGGCCCGGAAGTTTAAGAAGGGGACATTACCTA
>DMXM01000021.1:0-879 GCA_003482905.1 Elusimicrobiota bacterium | reverse complement strand
TAGGTAATGTCCCCTTCTTAAACCGTGTGGAATTCCCGCGGGTATTCGATAGTTCCTTTAACGCCGTCCAGGGCGCCCGGCGCCAGTTCGAGCGCCATGAATACCTCGTCCGGCGCCTCGAACGGCAGCTTCAGTCCTTTCCCGCCGGCCTTAACAAAACCGAAGCGCGGATAATATCCGGCATGGCCGACCACCACGACTATTTTATAGCCTGATTTTCTGCACTCGTCCAGCCCGTATTTTACAAGCGCTGTCCCTATGCCCTGGTTTTGATATTCCGGCAGCACGGCCATAGGCGCCAGGGACAAAGCGGGCGTGGAGCCGGCCGCGTCCTTTATTTTTATGGGCGAGAACAATATATGCCCCACTATCTTGCCGCCCTTTTCGGCCACTATAGAAAGCCCGGGGATAAAATAGTCGGCCTCGCGGATGGCGTCAACCAGCTTGGATTCGCTGTTCCCCTTGAAAGCTTTCTTGTTGAGCTTCCTTACCGCGTGTACATCCCCGGCGGCCTCCGCCCGTATCACCAATGTCTCGCCGGCATTATCCATATTAAATCCCTTTATTCCATTAATTCGATCACCGGCCGCTACCCCCGCGCCCGCGCTTATGCTCCCAGAACAACAGCGTAACGCAGACCAGCAGGGCCGCCACATTGGCCGTCTTCCAGACCAAAAGCCACAAAGGCGCCGACACCGCCACCACCACGAACTCCGCCAGCGCGGCAAACCCCAGCAGCAGGAAAAGAACGCCCGTCGCCCGCACCAGCCTGAAATAACGCGGCGCAAAATGTACGGCGCAGGCCGAAAGCACAAACCCGCCCACCACGAACCACAATAAAGCCTCTATCAGATTGAACCTATAATTTCCGCCTCTTAG
>DMXM01000022.1 GCA_003482905.1 Elusimicrobiota bacterium | reverse complement strand
CCGGGAAGAAAGATGAAGACCAGTGCTACCGCTCCCCAGACCAGCGGCGAGGCGCCTGCCGGCGCCGCCGCCGCGCCCAGGTAAGCCGCAAGGGTGAACAGCGGGCCGGGCACGGCCTGGGCCACGCCGTAACCGGCAAGGAAAGTATCGTCGGTCATCATACCGGCCGGCACCACAGCGTCCCGCAGCAAAGGCAGAACAACGTGCCCGCCTCCGAAGACGAGCGCACCGGCGCGGTATGTGAGGTCCGCCATGGCGGCCAACCCTCCCGGCGCTAAGGCAGCCAGGACGGGAAGACCTAACAGGAATATGACAAAAGCCGCGAAAGCGGTCCACGCGGCCTTGGCGCTGACGGGCGAGGATTGGCTCCCGGAGGCTGTGGTGACGCCCCGGCACAGCCAGACCCCGGCGGCAGCCCCCAGAACTATGACCGCTACCTGCGCGAAGGCGCCGCCGAAAAGGAGCAGCAAGGCCAGCCCGGCCACGGCGATGCCAGTCCTGGCGCGGTCCGGGCAGAGCCGGTTGCCCATGCCCCATACCGCCTGCGCCACTATCGCTACGGCTACCAGCTTTAACCCGTGCAGCGCGGCCTCCAGCAGCGGCCCGTGGGTTTTAGGGGCCAGCACGGCGAAAGCGTAGAGCAGCAGCGCCGAGGGCAGCGTGAAACCAGCCCAGGAAGAAAGCGCACCCGCCCAGCCTGCCCGCCGCATACCGACGAGGAAGTTTATCTGGCTGCTGGCAGGCCCGGGCATGAGCTGGCAAAGCGCGACCAGGTGGGAGTACTCCTCGTGGGTCAGCCAGCCCTTTTCGCGCACGTAGGTACGCTCGAAATAGCCCAAATGGGCTATGGGGCCGCCGAAAGAGGTAAGGCCCAGGCGCAGGGAAACCAGGAAGGTCTCAAATATGGCGCGCATATTACTTATCATCCTCGTCGCGGCGATGCCTTTTAAAGCCTCCGCCGCTCCTCACAATTTCAACGCCGTCTCCAGCCCGACGATATCGGTGCTGTAATCCCACGCCGCCCCAGAACGCTTGGTCTCATGGCCGTAATACAGCTCCAGCGCGGTATTCCTGCCCGGCGCCCACTCCAGCCCCAGGCGGACCTCATTGTTATTCGCCCGGGCCAGGTCGATGTCATAGTACAGCTCGTCCGAAACATAAACGGACGCCCCGCGCAGCCAACCCGCTGCCGGAAGCGGGCGCGAGACCTTCACCCGCTCCGTAAAACGATGCTTGATCTTGTCGGCGAATATTCTGTACTCGTAGCGCGACCGGAAGGAGAAAGCCAGCCCGCCGGCGCGCGGCTTGACGTCCAGGTTGAAGTGGAACCGGTCCTCCCGCGCTTCCTCCGCGCTGTTGAGTTTAGCCCTCACCTGCCGGTAAACCGGAGAAAGCGTTAGAAAGGCGGCCGGAGAATAATCCAGCGCGGCGTCCACATAGAACTCCTCCCACCGCGAGGCGTCGGAGTAGAACCGCTCGTTAAGGTCCAGCCGCGCTTTGAACCGGGACGACAGGGCGAGGGAGAATTTCTGCGCCAGCCACAATTTAGTGTCGGTCTTGTCCTCGGCGTATCCGCCGCCGGCGGACGCCAGCAGCAGGCACACCGCGGCCATCAGGCGCCCGGTTTTCATCGCGCGCCTCTGCCGCGACGCAGGCTGGCGACGAATACCAGCAGGGCCGCGACGCCGGCCGCGAAAGGCAGCATGGTCCCGGGAGGATAAATATAATCAGGGGAGCGGAACCATTTAAGCCAGTTAGCGAATTTCCCCAGCACCACGAAATGCGCCAGGCCCAGGGCGAGGGCGGGCCGGGAAAGGGACTGCAATAACTTCCACCTGTTATATCCCAGCAGCCGCAGCGAACGGGCATTAGAGATGACGGCGGCCAGCGCCAGCAGAATAAAAGAGGCCACGCCGGTAAGGGTGGAGAAGAGGTGTTCCCGGAAGTACTTCAGCGGGAACTGCTCAGGCAGCAGCAAGAGCGAGGCGAAGGCGTGCGCCGAGAGGAAAACGAAGGCCGCCAGCCCCAGCGGCCGGCGGTAAACCAGGAACCGGCGGAATTTCCCGGTTATGCGGGCCAGCGGCCCGATAAGCAGGGTCGCCGAGAAGACTATAACCGCGGTTATCCCGGCGCATTTGTTGGCGGTAAACAGTGAATACGGCTTCCCGCGCAGGGTGTGGTAATACATGAAGAAAAGGAAAGTGGAACCAGAGAGCAGGACCGGGAACAGCCATTGCCCGGCGGTGTTCCTTACTATCACGCGTTCCTCCGCGGCGGCCGCGCTCTTCGGAGAGTTTCTCCGCTTATGCCGTCCGCTTTCCGCTGCGCCAGCCGTCCCGGCAACGCCATCATGATGCATGTCAAATGACTTCATTATAAAGCTCCCTTGTCTTTTTTCGCAGATAGGCGAGCACTTCCCGGCCGGCTTTCGTCAGCCGGTAATTCACGCGGCCGCGCGGACCGCGGTCCGGGTCCCTCTCGGCGGCCAGCCAGCCGTTCTTTTCCATGCGGCGCAGCAAAGGGTAGAGCGTGCCGGTCTTGATATCATAACCATGCCGGCGCAGTTCATTGATTATCCACTGGCCATAAACGGGCTCCTTGGCGGCGTGGTGCAATATATGAACCTTCCAGAAGGCAAGAGTCACTTCCCTGAAAACGAGATTATCTTCCATATGTAGAATATCGTAGTAGATATTCGATATATAAGCAAGACACCAGGCATTTTGAGTGCCCAGGAATTGAATCCGGGCGGGTAAATACGCCGTATCATGAATGGGCGGGGACAGAATAAGACGGGCCAGGCCGGGGGCGGCGGCGCCTCCCGAGCGCAAGACGCTACCGACCTGGCCCTCTGCTACCTTATTTCCCCGCAGCTCTCTCCCCGGTGGCTGCAAAACAGTAACAGAAAAGACCAGCGCGGCGGCCGCAGCAGCGGACGCCGG
>DMXM01000017.1:21545-56482 GCA_003482905.1 Elusimicrobiota bacterium | reverse complement strand
CCGAATTGGGTCGGAATATGCAGTTTCCCTATTGAGTCATGATATAAATTATTTGTGTACGCATATGCGCGGCGCAAATGCTCCAAATCCATCTGAGTGACAGGGGTTAAGCGGACGGGAGATTCCGTTGGTGCGGACAAAAAGTCGTTCTTATCCGCTGAATAGATTACCCATGTCGGATAGATTCCGAGCAGAAGCTTTACGGCATTTTCCTCATCACATACCCTTCGTCCCAAGTAAAATCGCATTGCCCGCAAAGATTCTGTCCATTTAAGGGAGTTTACTGCCTCGCGTGAAAACTCTGATGGACCCATTACTTCAAGGAGAATTTCTTTTTCTGCAGCCTTTAATACTTTTATAGGTCCCCCTTCTTTTGCGCAGCGGCTGTAAGACCGGCTTCCTACGGCCTTGCTTCAACCACGCCTTCCGACATAAGAAATACTATCAGGATTATCGCGCCCAGTACCGGGATCCCGGAAATTAGGATCCACCATCCGCTGCGGCCTGTGTCATGCAGCCTTCTAACCGTTACCGCCAGGGAAGGCAGGAACACGAACATATTGTAAAGCGCGGAAAAATAACGCGTCTGTATGCCCAAGATGTGTTTTTCAAGTATATACAGAGCGGCGTTGACAAGCACGTTGAGCAGCACGAATTGCCAGAATTCCGGCACGCTCGCCCGCCCGCTGAAAACCGCATACTTCTTTATCGCATCCAGATAATAATTAACCATGGCGTCCTTTTATGCTCCCCCGCTCCTGGGCTACTTTCTTTGTCTTTTACTTCTATTAAACTCCGCCGGCCGGCGCAACTAGATCCCGGGCCGGGGGTCAAAAATGCTCAGCGGCGGAACATAACCCCATTTGGACTCAGCCAGGTCATATGCCGGGGTCGCCAGGAAAGGTTCGTACACGTAAATTATCTTCGCGTTGATATAGCGGAAATTCCCCCAGACCAGCGTATATTTGGCCCTGGGAATGTCCGTCATATACTCCGGCACCAAAGCCTTAAGCGATAGCGGGTAGGCGCCGGTCCTGGCCTTGTAGCCCTCGCAGGCGGCCGCCACCCGGGCCGCCCGGTGCCTGGCTATCTGGTCGTTAGCCCTGGAATATCCTATGACCAGAAGGCACAGCAATGCAAAAGCCCCGGCTTTTTTTAACAATTCCGCCGCGCGCGGCTTCCGTCCCCCAAGAAGCGCAGCAAGTGCGGCGATTGCCAGCATTACGGCGATCGCCCCGGCTGACCACAAGGCCGTAACGAATTGCCCGAATATAGCGTAAACGCCCAGTATTACCGCCCCGACTATAATTGTTTCTATCATAACTCTCCCTTTATCTTCCGTTAGTATCTGAAAGCCTATTACATCCATTTGCAGGAATCAACTATTATGTCCTGGCAATCCTGCACGCAGCCCGGGTCGCAGACGGTTTTGCATACGGTTTTTGTTATGGCCTCGCAGACCCACTGGGCCACGCCTTTATTGGCCGAAAACCGCGGCATGTGGTAAACCCGCGCGGCGCCGTAGACGAAATCATATTTCTGCTG
Organism: Elusimicrobiota bacterium; assembly: GCA_003482905.1. Lineage (GTDB taxonomy): Bacteria > Elusimicrobiota > Elusimicrobia > Elusimicrobiales > UBA9959 > UBA9959. The sequence goes on along the minus strand of DMXM01000017.1, from coordinate 54,937 downwards.
CGGGGTGGCCCTGGCGAGGAACTCGGTAAAAGCCGTTTTTAAAACCTCGTCGCCGTGCGCCTCGGAATAATCTATGGCGCTTTTAATTGAAGCGTCCAGAACGGACATCATGCGCGGGTTGAAGAAATCCTCCGCCGGAACACGTTCCAGGGTTGCCTCCACGGCAGCCTCCAGGGAGGACTCCCGCGCCTGGGTCGCCAGCTGCGCGAAGAGCGGAGAGCTGTTTTTGCCGTCAAAGTCCACCTTGATATCCTCTGCGCTGCCTGAAGACACCGTGCCCATTACAACCGCGAATACCGCTATTATTATTTTGCTCTTTTTCATATCTATCCTGCCAGTCCTTTAAGATTTTATTGCCGCATGGCATACAGAGCAATTATAGTGCCAGCGCCAACCGGCCGAAAACCGCTGTTTTTTATACGCAAACGGCGCTTTTGTGGTGAAAATGTATTGGAACGAGGCTGTAATATTTTCATTTGAAAATATTACTTCTCATATGAAAAGAAGTCTGGCTTTCAGGAGCGCCTTGACCCTTTTCTTATTCCTTCCATGTAATATTTAAGCCCAAGGGGGGTCTTTGCCGGGATACCAGGGTTTATTATCTGGAAAAGTTCCTGCGTGTCTATGTCTACTTCCGAGGGGTTTATCTTCGCCAATATCACGTCACTCTGGTCCAGGTAGGCGCCGGCGCTGTCTAAACGTGGGTCGCACATAATCAAATGTGTATGGTCAGGTCTAGAATCAAGGCAACTGCGACCTTTTGCTGTGGGAATAAATAGGGCGCTTCCCTATCTCCTCAAAAAAACTATTCCTTTGCCTTAACCTTATTTACGCACATGAACCCGGGAGAAAAGGCGCAGATAACTCACCTTGCCTTTCTCGTCGCGAATAAATTCACCTGTGCTCCCTTTATAGGGCAGATCCTGCATCTCTATTTTATCCTGGCCATAGAATGCGATGCGGCTGGGAGACGGCTGCTGCTCCGGCTTATCCTTAGGGGTCGGGAAGCCGCCTTTATCCACCAGCTGCGCGATGACGCTGTTTTTCTTCCTGAAGATCTTGATTTCGGTATCAGGCAGAACGTATTGTCCAAGATAACAGGAGACTTCCTTCGGCGGCAAAGTCAGATATTGTTTTTTCTCCGGAGACCTGGCCAAAAACTCTTTTAATGCGCTCCGATAGACATACATCGCGGCCGCAGATCCACGGTTCCCATTGGTAAAGATAATGGACGCGTATTTTTCCTGCGGGACAATGTTTAACTGCGTCTGCTGTCCGTTGGTGCCGCCAGAATGAGAAATAACGCTAGCCTTGCCCAGCGGAGCAACAAACCAGCTCAGCGCTACACTCTTATCGCCTGTCGCGTGAAACAGTGGTGTATGCAGCGCCTTCATCCCTTTGCGGGAGATAAGCCTCTTCCCGCCTGTCAAGCGCCCGTCGCCCATATGGAATCGCGCGTACTTCATAAGATCCCTGGCGCTGCAAACTACCCCGCCGGCTGGATGGGCCGCGCGGCCGATGGCCCATGGCCTAGCCACTTTAACCTTCCCTTTGACGAACTTATGACCCACAGCAAACCTGCGGGAGATAGCGTCGTCCGCGGAGAAAAACGAGTTATCCATGGCGAGTGGTGCAAATATCAGCTCGTGGATCAGCTTCTCGAAGGCCTTCCCCGCCACTTTTTCTAGCACACGGCCGGCCACGTAGAAACCCGAGTTATTGTACGACCAGATTTTCCCGAACGGGGTTATCTGCGGAAGCCGGCCAACCTCCTCTACCATCCTCTTCAGCGCGTCGTCACCACTACCAAAGTCGTTAAAATAGTCCCCGAACCAACCGCCGGTGTGGGTGAGCAGGTGGCGCATCGTCACTTTGACTGCCGTGGAGCTATCTTTAAGCTTGAACTCCGGCAGATACCTGCGAATAGGTGCGTCCAGGTCCAGTTTTCCTTTCTCCGCCAACATTACTGCCGCCTGGGCCAGGAAGGTTTTGGTAATGGAGCCTATCTGGAAAAGGGTGTCCGCGTCCACAGGCAATTCCGTCTCTATACTGGTAACGCCCAGGCCGGAATAATACTCCCTCCCCTTGTGGAATATTCCAAGCGCCATTCCAGGCACGCACATCTTTTTCATCTGGCTTGCGGCCGTGGCGCAGACGCGCTTGAACGCCGGATCGCTGCCGTTCGAAGTTATCTGCACTTTTGTTTTCATTGTTCCACCCCGTTGCCAAAATGACGACAGATAAATTATAACTAAATCGTTACGCCTCGCGCGCAAAGCAAAACCGGCTAGATAGCGGCCAGGTACGGGACGCTGATTCCTTGATTCCTACGGTGTTGAATTTCTGGCAGTCAACGCTACCGATTCTCCAGCATTTTATACATCCCGACGTAGCCCCCTTCTTTTGCCGCCAGATCGTAGTATGCGACAACAAGGCCGGGTTCGCTGGCGAACATGATCTGATTACCCTTAAGCCAATAACGGGACCACCTCAACGAGGCCTTCGCCGGTGGGATGTTTTTTATATACTCCGGCGCCAACTGGGCCAAGGCCTCCGGGTAGGTCCCTTTCTGGGCTTTGTACGCCTCACAGGCCGCGGCGATCCGCTCCATTCCCAGCCGGCCGATACGCTTATTCGCCGCATTCAAGCCGAACAGCAGCGCTATCAGCACCATATAGGCGGCGGCTTTCAGCGCGAACTCTTTGGCGCGGGGCTTGCCACCCTTTGCCGCCTGCCAAAGCGCGGCTATCCAGAACGCGCCCGATACCGCCGCCGCCATGACAAAGGCCCCCACGGAACTTCCCTCAAGCACGGCGAGCCCTGTAAGCCCGGCCATTATCAAAATAGTTTCCATTTTATTTGCTCCTTTTAACCGCCTGTCGATCTATCGAAAGTTTTTTCCTCGCCTCATTCTTCCGGGAAAAGGCATTTTTTTACTACCGAGCAATCTTCTCTCGCTTCCTCGTGACATTCCTTTGACCCGTCGGCCATTATCGCACACGCCATATATGTTACTGTTTTACACACAGTATCAAAAATCCATGTGCACACGCCCTTATTCTGCATGACGCAGTTGGCCGGCAGCGAATAGGTTGTGCCGGCGGCCTGGTAAACAAATAAGTATTTCTGTTCGGGGGTGCCGTTCTGACGCAGGCAGGTGAAACCCTGCGCCAGGTAAGCGCCCTGCCCGTGAGCGTTGACGTAGTCAATTGCGCTTCCTATAGATTTATCCATCTCCAGAACCTGACGGCGCGTAAACTCCGGGGCTGTCCGGGCAGGCATAACCGCCCCTTCACCTGGACCAGGAATGTACGGCTCTTGCACGGCGAACTGCGCGAATAGCGGAGAGCCCTGTTTGCCGTCAAAGTCTATGTTTACCTCTTCGGCCCGGGCTATGGAGCCTGCCGCCAGCACCGCGAACGCCACCGTCAGTATGTTTATTCCTTTCATATTGCTTTTTCCTTTTTGCTTTTTATCGCCTGCACCCGATACAGGGCAATATTTATGCCAACCCATGAACAGGCCAAAACTCGCTTTGTTAAGGGAATAATTGTCAGAAAACGGGGCAAAATATTTTCATTTGAAAATATTTATTCTCATATGAAATGAAAAGACGGGCCTTGGGGGGCCCGTCTTCCGATGTTTTTATTGGTTTTAGTGGTGGTGCGGTTCGCAGGCTTCGGTGCCGAAGAGGGGTTTGCCTTCGGCGAAGGGCGAGATGGCGCGCAGGCGCTCTATTACCGGGGGGAAGGACTTTATTATATAGTCCACCTCTTCCTCAGTGTTATAGACGCTGAGAGAGAAGCGGATGGAGCCGTGGGCGTAGGTCTGCGGCACGGCCATGGCCATAAGGACGTGGGACGGCTCCAGCGAGCCCGAGGTGCAGGCGGAACCGGAGGAGGCGCAGATGCCCAGTTCGCTTATCATAAGCAATATGGATTCGCCCTCGATGTACTCGAAGCTGATATTGGTGGTATTGGGCAGGCGCGGGGCGCCGCCGCCGTTAACGCGGGTGTTCTTTATGGCGGCCGTCAGGCCGTTCTCGAGGCGGTCCCGCAGGGCTTTAACGTAGGTGTTCTCTTTTTCCAGGTTGGCGGCGGCCAGCTCGGCCGCTTTGCCGAGGCCGGCTATATAGGGCACGTTCTCGGTGCCGGCGCGGCGGCCGTGTTCCTGGTGGCCGCCCAGCATGAACGGAGAGTAGCGTATCCCCTTGCGCACGTACAGCGCGCCTATGCCTTTGGGCGCGTGCAGCTTGTGGCCGGACAGGGAGAGCAGGTCTATTTTGGTCTCTTTGAGGTTTATCGGTATCTTGCCGACGGCCTGCACGGCGTCGGTGTGGAACAGGGCTCCTTTGGCGTGGGTTATGCGGGCGGCTTCTTCCACGGGGTAGACCACGCCGGTCTCGTTGTTGGCCCACATAATGGAGACCAGGGCGGTGTCGGGCGTCAGCGCGGTCTTGAGGTCGTCGAGGTTTATCTGCCCGGCGGTGTCCACCGGGAGGTACGTCACGCGGTAGCCCTTTGATTCCATGTGTTTGGCCAGGTTTAGCACGGCGGGGTGCTCTACCTTGGTGGTGATGAAATGGTTCTTCTCTGGATAAGACTGGATGGTGGACCAGATGGCGGTGGAGTCGGACTCGGTGCCGCAGCTGGTGAAGATGAGCTCGGAGGTTTCGCAGCCGAGGAGTTTAGCCACGCGAGAGCGCGCGAGGTCCATGTATTTCTGGTTGCCGCCGCCGAAGAAGTGCATGCTGGAGGGGTTGCCGTAGAGTTCGTTGAAGAAAGGCTCCATTTCTTTGGCTACTTCTGGCGCTACGCGGCTGGTGGCGTTATTGTCGAAATAATAGACTTTTTCCATAAGATATCCTCGGACTACCAAAGACCTGAACCGCGAGATGCCCAGTCGGGCCGTCCGGGATAATACCCCTGCTCACCCGGGAAGAGGGAACACTACAGTGTCCGGGGACACATTGCAAGTGTAGTCCACGCTTGCGTCGGTTCCCCCCGCCTGACTTTGATGGCGGGGCCCCCTTCCGCAACGGGTGCTCAGGGGTATTATCCCGGCCGCCCCTCCGACACTACAAATTATTCCGCTTCTATCTCTATCGCGGGGTCTATGCGCTCGCGCAATTCTTTTTCCACCACGTTCTTCAGCGTGGCGCCGGAGGAGGGGCAGCCGTGGCACATGCCCAGGAAGCGCAACTTGACCCTCTGGCCCTGTATGTCCACCAGTTCCATCCAGCCGCCGTCGGCTTTTAGTTTGGGGTTTATTTCCTCGGCCAATACTTTCTCTATCATCTTTATTTTTTCGACCACGGTCATGTTGACGAAGCGTTTATGCTCGGCCTCGGCCCAGTAATCTTTTATTATCTTCTCTATCTCGCCCTTGCACTGGCCGCAGCCGCCGCCGGCTTTGGTGTAATTGGTTACTTCTTCTACGGTATGCAGGTTGTTGATCTTTATGGCCTTGATGATGGTGGATTCGGCGACGCTGAAGCACTTGCATACCACTTTTTCGGCGTGGCCGATGATGACCTTTTCGGCTTTGCCGCCGCGGTAGTTCTTTATGGCGGCTTCCAGGGCTTCCATGCCCATCACGGAGCAGTGCATCTTTTCGCCGGGCAGGCCGCCCAGGAAGTCGGCTATCTGCTGGTTGGTGATCTTGGAGGCTTCTTCCAGCGTAAGTCCTTTCACCATCTCGGTGAGGGCTGAAGATGAGGCTATGGCGCTGGCGCAGCCGAAGGTCTTGAATTTGGCGTCGGTGATCTTGTCGGCGGCTTTGTCTATTTTAAGGGTCAGCTTGAGCGCGTCGCCGCAGACCAGGCTGCCCACCTCGCCCACGGCGTCCGGGTTCTCTATTTCCCCCACGTTCTTGGGGTTCTTGAAATGTTCGAATACTTTATCAGTATAGTTCCACATAATATACCTCTGTTGGCGTTTATGCTGCGGCAGGATATCGGGGCGGGAGAGTGCGCCGGTATACCTATATTTTATTAAATCCCCCGCTTATAATCCACCCGGCCCGAATTCTCGCCTTAAGCGCCCGCGGTCAAGGGCCAGGGCCCACCACAGGCACAGGCTGCCCAGCAGGAAGGACAATGCGCGGGCTAAAAAAGCGGCGGTTTTGACGGCCGCGTTGAATTCCGGCGCCACGGAGACGCCCTCGTAGAACAGCGGGCGCGGCACCACCAGCCACGGGAAGATCAGCAGCAGCAGGGCGGCCGCGGCCAGCAGGTAGAGCATCCAGACGGCCCCGCGCCTGGCCCAGTCCCGGCGCAGCCAGACGCCCAGCGCCAGAACTCCGGCGGAGAGCCAGAAAATGAGGGCAAGGACGAAAACGGAGCGGATATTATAGGTAAGCATGGCCGCCAGCGGGGGCATTTGCGCGGGCACGGTGGACCGGGCGAGGGCCAGAAAGAAAGCCGGCGTGGAAAACACGTCCAGCAGGGTAAACAGGTCCCGCGCCGCCTTCAGCGCCATCATGGCCGAAAAGGCCGCCGCGGCCAGCGCGGTCGCCGAAAGAGCCCTTGATCTTCCCTCGGGAAATAGCCTTATCATCTGGTTTTGATTATATAACTTTTCACCGCGCTTTACCCCGGGCCCCAAAAATTATTTAATTAGGTAGGCCTTGGCCAACCATGGCTTTAAATTTCGGCAGCCGGAGCTTTTATGCCAGTAAAACTTATCAGGCAATACACCGTGTTCCTGCCCAATATCCCGGGGGCGCTCTCCAAATTCATCGAGTTGTTCGCCAACGAGGGAGTAAACATCATCGGCATAGCCTCCGAAATACGCGACGATTCCGGTGTGGTGCGCGTGGCCGTGGACGCGGACCGTAAAGTAAGCCATTTGCTGACCGGGGCCGGCTTTACCACCATTGAGACTTCCATGATCTCGCTGGAACTGCCCGACAAACCCGGCGCCCTGCTGCGCCTTACCAAGGTGCTCGGCGAGAGCAACATCAACATCACCACCGTCTACGGCACTTCTTTCGGCGGCTCCAGCGGCCGCCTGCTGCTGAACGTCTCGGACTCGGAAAAGGCGCTGGAAGTTCTTCAGGCCGATATGGGCGTAAACTAAATTCTCCAGATATATTTGCCGCGGCCGGTCATTAAAAAACCCCGTTCTCACGGGGTTTTTTAATATGTCAGGCTTTTTAAAACAGTTAACGTGTTGAGAAAGGGAAAATTCAAAGAACTCCCTGTTTACGATCTCTCCGAAGCGGGGTCGGCATATACGATGGCGCCTGTTTCCCTGGTCCTGTAACCCAGCGCCTCCAGGCGCTCCCGGATCAGCCGGCACTTCTCCTCTCCTCCCTCCACCTCCATAACGATGCGGGGCAGGGTTTTTAGCGTCTCGGTCGCGCCGGACAGAACCTGCATAGCCGCCCCTTCAACGTCTATCTTGAGCAGATCGACGCGGCCTATGCCGTGCGCGGCAAGAATACTGTCTAGAGTGTCGGCTGCTATTTTCACCGGCGTGCGATCTGGTTCGTTGACTACCAGGGAATGCCCGCCGCTCATCTCATCGGTAAGATATAAAATAGCCTCTCCCTTATAATCGGTTACCGCCCGATGGACGACCGTCACATTTTTAAAGGCGTTTATTTCCACATTCTCGCGTAAAATCCCTACATTAACAGGAGACGCCTCGGCAACCAGCACCCTGCCGGATTTTCCCACTAACCTGGCGGCCTCCATCGCGAAAATACCCTGGTGCCCCCCCACGTCCACAACCGTCTCTCCGGGAGCGGGAAGAAAACCCTCGAAACGCGTATACGACCGCTCAGCCCTTATCTCCTTTAATATAAAACTGGCGGAGAAGGCGTCCAGCCTCAGGATCAGGCCTTCAGGAGAACGCACTGTAACCAGCCAACCTGAAATCCCGCATCGAGTAAGAGCCTTTAAGGCCGCCAGGCGGCTTCTGTCCTGGTCCCAACCACGCCGCCTGTTGAATCCGTAGAACATGTAATACGCGATCACGCATATAACGCGCGGAAGAAGCCCCCCGCTGACAGAGCCCTGGGCGCGAATGTCCCGCCAGATATTTTTTATAACGCTTGTGTTAAAAATCATAATATCCTCACGTTAAATTTACCGATAACTCCGTTTACGCGCTCTATGGGCGCGTAAGCTTCTTGTATTTTATGCGGTGCGGGGTGTCGGCGGCCGTTCCCAGGCGGGCGTGACGGTCGGCCTCGTATTCGGAGAAGTTGCCCTCGAACCAGGCGATCTTGCTGTCTCCCTCGAAAGCCATGATATGCGTGGCCACGCGGTCCAGGAACCAGCGGTCATGGCTGATAATGACGGCGCAGCCGGCGAAGCTCTCCAGGGCCTCCTCCAGCGCGCGCATGGTGTTCACGTCCAGGTCGTTGGTCGGTTCGTCCAGCAGCAGCACGTTGCCGCCTTCTTTGAGCATCACGGCCAGGTGTACGCGGTTGCGCTCGCCGCCGGACAGGTTCTCCACCTTTTTCTGCTGGTCCTGGCCGCTGAAGTTGAAGCGCGCCACGTAGGCCCTGGAATTAACCTCCATCTTTCCCAGCTTCACAATATCCAGGCCGCCAGAGATAACCTCCCAGACGTTCTTTCCCGGCGTCAGCGTGGAGCGGCTCTGGTCGGAATAGGACAGCTGCACGGTGTCGCCTACGCGGAACTCGCCGGCGTCCGGCTTTTCCTCGCCGGTTATCATCTTGAACAGCGTGGTCTTGCCGGCGCCGTTGGGGCCGATGATACCCACTATGCCTCCGGGCGGCAGCGAGAAGCTGACATTGTCCAGCAGCACTTTGTCGCCGAAAGCCTTGGTGACGTTCTTGGCCTCTATAACCAGGTTGCCCAGGCGCGTGCCGGGCGGGATGTAGATCTCCAGCTCGCGGGACAGCTTCTCGTTCTCCTGGCTCAGCAGGTTCTCATAGGCCGTAATGCGGGCTTTGCCCTTGGCCTGCCGGGCCTTGGCTCCCATGCGTATCCATTCAAGTTCGCGCTTTAAGGTCTTCTGGCGGTCGGTCTCGGATTTCTCCTCCTGGCGCAGGCGCTCGCCCTTCTGCTCCAGCCACGACGAATAGTTGCCTTTCCACGGTATGCCCTGGCCGCGGTCCAGCTCCAGTATCCAGCCGGCCACGTTGTCCAGGAAGTAGCGGTCGTGCGTTACGGCTATAATGGTACCCTCGTATTCTTTAAGGTGGTGTTCCAGCCAGGCCACCGCCTCGGCGTCCAGGTGGTTGGTGGGTTCGTCGAGCAGCAGGATGTCCGGCTTCTGCAACAGCAGGCGGCAAAGGGCCACGCGGCGCTTCTCTCCGCCGGAAATATTTTTAATGATGGTGTCTGGCGGCGGGCAGCCCAGGGCGTCCATGGCCAGCTCCAGGCGGCTGTCCACGTCCCAGGCGTTCAGGGCGTCTATCTTTTCCTGCACCTTGGACTGGCGGTCGATAAGGGCGTTCATCTTGGCGTCGTCCATCGGCTCGGCCAGTTTATCGCTGATGTCGTTGTATTCTTTCAGGGCGGCCATGGCCTCGGGCAGGCCTTCCTCGGCTATCTGGCGCACGGTCTTGCTCTCGTCGAGCTTAGGCTCCTGCTCCAGCAGCCCCACGGTATAACCGGGCGAAAGCACTGTTTCGCCGCGGAAATCGTCGTCCAGGCCCGCCATGATGCGCAGCAGGGAGCTCTTGCCGGAGCCGTTCAAACCCAGCACGCCTATCTTGGCGCCGTAATAATAAGAAAGGTAAATATCTTTAAGGACGGCTTTCTTGTCGTAGATCTTACTGACGTTCACCATCGAGTAGATCACTTTTTTGGTGTCTTTTGTTTCAGCCATTGTTTTATCCTTGTGCGGGCGGTTTTGCCTTATCTATTATCCCAAAATCCACGGCGCGAGTATACAGGCCCGCCAACGGGTGGCGGCGGCCGTCGTCCACGGCCAGCGCGGCGAAGAAACCGGCCACGGCCAGCAGGGAGGCCGCTATGAACACGGATTGGTAGCCGTAAGCCGCCCACAGCAGGCCGCCGACAGCCGGGATGCTCATGGAAACAGCGTGGTCCATGGTAACGCCCAGCGACACCGTAGGGGCGATGTCGGACTTGTGCTCGGCTATTTTATTAAGGTACGTGGTGCGGGCTATGCGCGTGGCGAACATCAGGCTGTCCAGAATGAACAGGGCGTAGAGTACCGGCTTTAACGTTGAGAAAGCGAAGCCTCCGCAGATCACCAGCAATATCAGGGCGTCGGCTATGAACATCTTCCTTTCGCCTATACTGTCCGTCAGCGCGCCGAAAGCCTGCCGGAATACCACGCCGAGAAAATAGGACACCAGCGCCAGCGCCGCCATCAGCGCGGGACTGGCGCCGTAGACGGTGACCAGCACCCAGGGCCCGAACGTGAGGAAGATCTGCTTGCGCGCGCCGAAGAGTATGTTGAGAACGTAATAATTCCTGTATTTCCACCTGAAGACGAAGCGCTTGCCCCGGGGCGCCGAGTCCTCCGCCGCCGTTTTCATGCGCGAAAATAAATAAGCCGATACCAAAGAAGCGGCGGCGGCGGTCAGGAAAGCGAACTGGTAGAGCTTGGGGCCCGCGGTCTTTGCCAGCACCCACACCAGCCCCGCCCCCGCGATAGCCGCAAAATTGGTCATGCCGCTTATCTGCCCCAGGCGCCGTCCGTGGCCGCCTTCTTTGGCGAAGCGCAGACCCATAACGCTCTCCACCGTCATGAACAAATGGCCGCCCGTGCTCCAAAGCAGCATCCACACCAGCATAAGATGGTATGTCGGCGACAGGAAGGCCAGCCCGGCCACGCCGGCCGCGGTAAGCAGGCTGGTTATAACGGCCCAATGCCGCACCGGCAGCGCGGCCAGCAGCCCTGTGATAAAGATGAGCATGAAGCCCGGGAACTCGCGCGGGAATTCCAGGAAGCCGCGCGCGCCCGCCGACAAGCGGAAGGAATCGTTAAGATAATTATTGAAAGCCGACGAAATGATCCCCGAATTGATGCCCAGAAAGAAAACGCCCAGCAGGAAAGCCTTAAAGGCGGGGGCGGCGTCGCGCCAGCGGTTAAGCAGGTTGTTCATAATGCCGGGATTTTACCCGACTAGGAATTTTTTCAGGCCGGTCATTATCATCTGCACCGATATGGTCACCAGTATCATGCCCATCAGCTTTTCCATGGCCAGCAGGCCGCGGGCGCCCAGCAGGTTTGAAAGCTTCCCGGCGAAACTCAATATCACTATATTTATTACCCAGGCGGCGGCCACCACGCCAAGCGATACGCCCCAGGCCCCTGGGTCCTTCATGGAGAATATCAGGATAGTGGTCAGGGTGGAGGGCCCGGCCACCAGCGGTATGGCCAGCGGCACAATGAACGGTTCCCCGTCGGGGTTGTCGCCGAAAGCGGAATGCTGCGAGGGGAAGATCATCTGGATGGCGATCAGGAACAGCACAATGCCGCCGCCAACGCTCAGCGCCACCATATCCAACGCTAGGAAGCTCAGTATATATTTGCCGAAGAACAGGAAAAAGACCATTATCCCCAGGGCGATGAACAGCTCGCGGGTGACAACGGCGCGCCGCCGTTCCTCGGGCACGCCTTTAAGGGCGGTCATGAACAGCGGGATATTCCCCAGTGGGTCCATCACCAGCGTAAGCGTGAAAACGGTGGATATAAAAATAGTCAGGTCCATGCTATATTTTAGCAAAAGCCGCCGGGTAGTTCCCCCGCCCGGACCTGGCCGCCGGTGTCATTCTTTGCGCAGCGGGTCGAAGAAAACCTCTACGGGCGCTTCCTCGTTCTTTGGCTGCCGCGGAACGCGCTCTATAAGTTTATTAACGGATGTGGCCAGGTCCTTCAGTTCGTCATGCCGGCGCAGCAGGATCAGTTCCGGCTCGCCGCCCTCCAGAACCCTGTCGACCGCGTGCTTGATATGATAGACCGGACCCGCTATCCTGAGAGAATAGAACAGCCCCGCCAGGGCGGAAACCATGAACGCCACCGCCGCGGAGATATAAAGCGCGGGCCGCACTATGATCCTGGTGTAGCTGGCCAGCGTCGGATTGGTGTAGAAAAAAGCCCAGCCGATGGTGACCAGGCAGGTAAAAAACGTTATAGCAAAGGCCTGCAGCATCCAGAACAGCATCAGCCGCTTCTGGAACCCCGGCTGGATGTGCAGCATCATTCTTTTGATCATAATACCCCCTAGTTAATACTTCGGCCTTGCGAACGGTTTTTTGTACGCCGGCCGCCCCATATACCCTATGCCGGTTATGATACTATAAAATTTCTCTATGTATCGACAAAAAAGAAGCCGGGGAGGTTTCCCTCTCCCGGCCGTCTTTTTTAAATTGAGGAGCATAAGGACAGTTCCCCTAGGCTTTTCCTCTTTCCCCTGGCGCGCTTTCCTAAGAATTTAGGGGGTCAGGTCTTGAAATTTAGCAATTTGCCGCCAAATGAGATTTGTGCCGGCAAAATGACTGGTTGTCGGCATCCCAGCCCCGGCTGTTATTATAAATGCTAAAAATCAAGACCTGACCCCTTCTCACAGTAATCGGACTGGGAATGATGAGCGGCGCGGGCGGGCTATCCGCTTACCGTGCCTTTCGGGCGACCGCAAATATGTGCACACCCGGGTTGTCGCGGACGACCTTGTAATATATCCTCAAAATGCCGAAAATAGGCGCCGTAAGGTAGTGAATTGCAAGCCTGAACGCTTTCACAAGAAGCGCCCGGGTACTCCTGTTCTTTAACAGATTAAATCTCCCGCCTTGTTCAGGGCCCTTGCTACCATACATCTGGGTGAATGTAGCGCTCTTAGGCTGCCCGCGCATGAGCACCATTTTAAAAACCGTAAGAAGCCTGTCAATAATGAAATTTGAGATATGCCTGGTAAACTCCCAAACCGGAAGATACGAGGCGTCTATGCTCACCACATCAAAGCCGTTCCGCTCTAGAAACCCCTTAAGCGAATGGACCGTCCAGCGAGTCAGGTGATGAGGCGGCTGGTCAAAATCGTCTCTTTTAAAAATAATAGGCCTTTCCGCGTTCGGAACGGTAACGACAAGGCACCCGCCGGGCCTGAGCAATTCCTTAGCCATCCGCACGGTCTCTGCGGGATTTGAAAGGTGCTCCAGATAATCAAATAGCGTTACCACGTCGAGATCGCTGCTGCGTTTTTCCCCGATAAACCCGGAAAGCTCGCCAAGGTATATCTTGTCCAGCCCGCGCGCGCGGGCGGCCCCTACTGCGGGAATATTTATATCCACCCCGTACACATCGTAGCCGTGCGCTTTGGCTTTTTCAAGAAAAATGCCCGTACCGCAGCCAACGTCCAACAGCTTACCGGACGGAATGCCCTTGTTTCCCAGAAATTTGGAAAACCTTGGCAGGCAGCAGCCCTCATAGGAATCATTCGGGGAAAATTTAGCGTACCAATCGGCTCCCGGGTTTTCAAATGGGACGGCATACTGCACCGTACAGGCCCCGCACGAAACCACTGAATACTCCTTGGACGCGATGGGGTCGGTGTATTTATCAACCTCAACCATAACTGCGTCTTCGCCGCAAATCGGACAGATTCTTTTATCAGGCATAATATAGGAACAATGCTACAAAATTTAAATAGCGCTTAACAGGTCGAGAATTACCAGGTTCCCTGGCGGTTTCCCACCTTCTGCTGTATTAATTTTTTAAAAAACGGCCGGGGAGGTTGCCCTCGCCCGGCCGTCTTTTTAAGCGCCGCTTTTACTTCTTCTCGTCTATAAGCGGCTTGGTGCCGCCTTCCAGCGCGTCGTCTATTACGGGCTCTACGGAGGCTATCTTGTCGCCTTCCTCCAGCCTTACCAGGCGCACGCCCTGGGTGTTGCGGCTGATAACGCGCAGGTCTTTGCAGCCCATGCGTATTATCTTGCCCTTCTCGGTCATAACCATCAGGTGGTCCTTGTTCTCCACCAGGTAGATGCCCACCACGGAGCCGTTGCGGTCGGTGGCCTTTATGGTGATGACGCCGGAGCCGCCGCGGCCCTGGTGCCGGTATTCGTCCAGGTCGGTGCGTTTGCCGTAGCCGTTCTCGCAGACCGTCAGCAGCGTTTTCTTGGTCTTGGGTTCGGCCACTTCCATGCCGATGACGGTATCGGTCTTGTCCAGGCGGATGCCGCGCACCCCCATGGCGCCGCGGCCCATGGAGCGCACGTCGGTCTCGCTGAACCGGATGCTCATGCCCTCTTTGGTGCCGATGATGATCTCGTACTTGCCGTCGGTATGCCCGACTGACGTCAGGATATCGCCGTCCTCAAGGCCTATGGCGTTTATGCCGCCGCGCCTTATATTGGCGAAGTCGCCTATCGGGGTTTTCTTGATGTTGCCCTTGCGGGTGCACATCACAATGAAGGTCTCTTTCCCCTTGGCCTCGGCGAAAGACTCTATGGCCAGCACGGAGGTGACCCGCTCGTCCTTGATCTGCAGCAGGTTCACTATGGCTTTGCCGCGCGAAGTGCGGTTGCCCTCGGGTATTTCGTAGCCCTTGAGCGCGTACACTTTGCCGCGGGTGGTGAACATCAGGATGGTGGCGTGGCTGGACGTCACAAAGAGCTTCTCGATGAAGTCCTCCTCCTTGACGTCGGAGCCGATGATGCCCTTGCCGCCGCGGCCCTGCACTTTGTAGGTGTCGGCCGGGATGCGCTTGATGTAGCCGCCGTGGGACATGGTGATGATGACGTCCTCTTCGGGGATGAGGTCTTCTATGTCGAGTTCGGCGGCCTCGCCGGTGATCTCGGTCTGGCGCTTGTCGCCGTACTTCGCCTTCATCTCTTTGAGCTCGTCCACAATGATCTTAAGCACGCGCTTGGGGTCGGCGAGGATGGCGCGCAGTTCGCCGATGAGCTTCATCAGCGCCTTGTGCTCTTCCTCTATGGCGCCGGTCTCCAGGCGGGTCAGCTGGTGCAGGCGCATGTCCAGGATGGCCTGCGACTGGATGTCGGACAGCGCGAACTTCGCCATCAACTTCATCTTGGCTTCCAGCGCGTCCTTGGATTTCTTTATAATCTCGACCACGGCGTCGATGTTCTGCAGGGCTATCAGGTAGCCTTCCAGGATGTGGGCGCGGGCCAGGGCTTTTTTAAGGTCGTATTTGGTGCGGTTCACCACCATCAGGCGGCGGTGGCGCACGTACTGCAGCATCACTTCTTTAATGGGCAGCACGCGGGGCCGGCCGTCCACGATGGCCAGCATGATCACGCCGAAGGAGGCTTCCATCTGGGTGTGCTTGTAGAGCTGGTTCAGCACCACCTGGGCGTTGCCGTCGCGCTTGATCTCTATGACGATGCGCATGCCGCGGCGGTCGGACTCGTCGCGGATGTCGGAGATGTCGGGGATCTTCTTCTCTTTTACCAGCTCCGCTATGGTCTCGATGAGGGTGGCCTTGTTCACCTGGTAGGGGATCTCTGTGATGGCGATGCACTCGCGGTTGCCCTTCATCTCCTCTATCTCGGCGCGGGCCTGCGTGGTGATGGAGCCGCGGCCGGTCTCGAAGTAATCCTTGATGCCCTTGCGGCCGCGGATGATGCCGCCGGTGGGGAAGTCGGGGCCCTTGATGATCTTCATCAGCTCTTTGGTCTCGATGTCCGGGTTCTCCATCACGGCGATGGTCGCGTCGCAGACCTCGGCCAGGTTATGCGTGGGAATATTGGTGGCCATGCCCACGGCGATGCCGGAGGAGCCGTTGACCAGGAGGTTGGGGAGCTTGGCCGGCAGCACGGACGGCTCGGTCATGGAACCGTCGTAGTTGGGGACGAACTTCACCGTCTCTTTTTCTATGTCGGCCAGCAGCTCGCCGGCTATGCCGGAAAGGCGGGCCTCGGTGTAACGCATGGCGGCGGCCGGGTCGCCGTCGACCGAGCCGAAGTTGCCCTGCCCGTCCACCAGCAGATAGCGCAGGCTGAACGACTGGGCCATGCGGACCAGCGTGTCGTAGATGGAGGCGTCGCCGTGCGGGTGGTATTTACCCATTACGTCGCCGACGATGCGGGCGGATTTTTTAAAGGGCTTGTTGTGCTGCAGGCCCATGTCGTCCATGGTGTACAGCACGCGGCGGTGCACCGGCTTCAGGCCGTCGCGCACGTCGGGCAGGGCCCGGCCGACTATGACGCTCATGGAGTAGTCGATATAAGAGGACTTCATCTCCTCGCTGATGTCGCGGTCGACGATATTGACGAAAATGTTGTCCTGCTTTGGTGTAAGGTCTTTGTGTTCTGCCATTTTATATAGCTCCGTTAATTAAATATCCAGGTTGCGGGCGGCCAGGGCGTTCTGCTCTATGAACACGCGGCGCGGTTCCACTTTGTCGCCCATCAGGGTGGTGAACATTTTTTCGGCCTCGGCGGGGTCCTCGAGCGAAACCTTGAGGAGCTTGCGCTTGAGCGGGTCCATGGTGGTCTCCCAAAGCTGCCCCGGGTTCATTTCGCCCAGACCTTTATAGCGCTGGATGTGCGCGCCGGCGGCGCCGGCCTTCATCACGTTCTCCATCAGGGTTTTAAGGTCCCTGGAAGAAGTGATGTTCTTCTCCGTGATAAGGTCGAACAGGTTGGGGGCTTTTTCTTCCTCCACATGGAAGTCGGCCAGGCTGTAGCCGTGTGCCTTAAGCTTGGCGGAAATATTGTTAAGGCGCGAGAACTCGCCCAGCGTCTGGAAGTCGGGCCCGAGGTCGTCCTCGTCTATCTCCACTTCCGGCACGCCGTCCTTGGCCATCACGTCCTTCTTCTTCTGCACGTACTCGGTCTCGTAGGCGTCCCATTCCTCGTCCGTGAAGAAATAGCGGTAAGTCTCGGGGCCGGTCTCAATGCGGTACAGCGGCACCTGGCCGTCGGTCTGGAACTTTATGTAGTCCTTCAGCGTCAGGTTCTTGCTCTCCAGCTTGCGTCCGGTGTTCTCTATGGCTATGGTCAGTTCCATCAGCTCGCCTATCTCTTTCTCGTCTAGCTTTTTGCCACTGGCCTTTATGGAGATGCCGGAAAGAGCCTCTTTGAGCTGCCACTTCTGCAGCTTTTCCTCGTTGTCGAAATACGCTTCGAACTTGCCCTTTTTAACCTTATAGAGCGGCGGCTGGGCTATGTAGATATGCCCCTGCTCCACCAGCGGGCGCATCTGGCGGTAAAAGAAGGTCAGCAGCAGCGTGCGGATATGCTGGCCGTCCACGTCGGCGTCGGCCATGATGACTATTTTGTGGTAGCGCAGCTTGTCTATGTTAAAGCCGTCTTCCCCTTCGCCTATGCCGGTGCCCACGGCGGAAATGATATTGCGGATCTGCTCGCTGGAGATGATCTTCACCAGCTGGGACTTTTCCACGTTGAGGATCTTGCCGCGCAGCGGCAGGATGGCCTGGAACACGCGGTCGCGCCCCTGCTTGGCCGAGCCGCCGGCCGAGTCGCCCTCCACTATAAAGATCTCGGATTTCTTGGGGTCCTTTTCCTGGCAGTCGGCGAGTTTCCCCGGCAGGCCGGAATCGGTAAGGGAGCCTTTGCGGCGCGCCAGGTCCTTGGCGCGGCGGGCGGCCTCGCGGGCCTCGGCGGCGCCCAAGCCTTTCTGGCAGATGGCCTTGGCTATGGACGGATGCTCCTCGAAGAACACGCTGAGCGCCTCGCCGGTGAGGGTCTTTACCGCGCCTTCCACCTCGCCGTTGCCCAGCTTGGTCTTGGTCTGCCCCTCGAACTGGGGGTGGGGAATCTTCACCGACACCACCACAGTGAGGCCTTCGCGCACGTCGTCGCCGGTGACGCTGTATTCTTTGTCTTTCGTCAGGTCGTACTTCTTTATGTAATCGTTGATCACGCGGGTCAGGGACGAGCGGAAGCCGGACACGTGCGTGCCGCCCTCTATCGTCTTGATGTTGTTGACGAAGGAGAACATAGTCTCGGAATAATCCGTGTTGTACTGGATGGCCAGGTCCAGCATGGTGTCGCCTTCCGTCTTGGAGACGAAAATGGGCTCTTCGTTGATGACCTGTTTGTTGGTGTTAAGGAATTTTACGAATTGCTTTATGCCGCCCTCGAAGAAAAAGGCGTGCTTTTTTCCTTCTTCGCGCTCGTCGATAATGGTAATGCGGCAGCCCGGGTTCAGGAAAGCCAGTTCGCGCAGGCGGTTGGAGACGGTGTCAAAGGAAAGCACGCCCTCGCCGAAGATCTCGGTGTCGGCTTTAAAGTTGACCACGGTGCCGTGGTGGTCGGTGGTCCCTATTGATTTAACATCGGCCTGCGGCTTGCCGCGCTTGTACTCCTGCCGCCAGATCTTGCCGTCTCGGTGTACCAGCACTTCCATCCACTCCGACAGGGCGTTCACGACCGACACGCCCACGCCGTGCAGGCCGCCGGAAACCTTATAGCCGCCGCCGTCAAATTTGCCGCCGGCGTGCAGCACGGTCAGCACCACTTCCAGGGCGGATTTGCCCTTGAGCTTCGGGTCCTTCACTTCCTTCATCGGGTCCACGGGTATGCCGCGGCCGTTGTCGGTGATGGAGCAGACATTGTCGTCTTTTATTATAACGTCTATCTTATTGCAGCCGCCGGCGAGAATTTCGTCTATGGAGTTGTCCACCACTTCGTAGACCAGGTGGTGGAGCCCCTGGATGCCGGTGGAACCGATATACATGGCCGGGCGCTTGCGCACCGCCTCCAGGCCCTCCATGACCTGTATATTAGAAGCATCGTAATTGCTTCCCTCTTTTGGGTTGGCTGTCTTATTCGTCATGCTGTCTAACTCCTGTAAGGTTAATTTAAATTTTGCTGGCCGTCTTTATCGCTTTTATCCAGGGCCGCTTGAAATACTTGTTCAGGCCCTTTACCAGCACGGAACTTCTCAGCGCCAGCTCGCTGGCGGCGGCGGCCGAGGACGGCTTTACCAGTATCAGGCCGCGCTCCACGCCCAGCAGCACACAGTGCTTGGCCAGGCGGCCCATCTCTTTCTCCCACACCGCGTCCAGCACCGCCAGGCGGTCCGGGGCCACCCCGCCCAGGAACTTCCACGAGGAGCAAACCTCGTTGGCCCTGGTCCAGTTGGCTTTTCTTTTCTCTAAGAACATTACTGGGTGCGCAGCGGCATTACAATATAAATAAGGTCCTCGCGGCCCTTCACCCTGAGCAGCGCGGGCGTGGCCGGCGAAGTGAATTCCGCGGTAATGTCGCTTTCGCCCGCGGCTTTCAATATATCCATGACGAACTTGGGGTTAAAGCTGATCTGGAATTCTTTCCCTTTGTAATCTATCTCAACCTCGTCCTCAAAATCCATACTCTGAGAGGCCGAGTTGACCACCAGGGCGTCCTTCTTGAACGTGTATTTCACCGCTCCGGAGCGTTCGTTGGAGCAGATAGCCGCGCGCTTGGTCACGGCCATCAGATTGGCGGCGCTTATTAATATCTCTATCTCGTGACTTTTGGGAACGATCTGTTCGAAAGCGGGGAAGTTCCCCTCCACCAGGCGCGAAATAAAAACAGTCTTGCCTATCTTGAAGCCTATCTGGTTGGTGGATAAGCCTACGGTAACCTCTTCGTTGTCCTTAAAAGAGGAACCTTTGATAAAACGGGCCAGTTCCCCCAATATCTTGGAGGGTACAATAACCTTGAAGTCCTTTTTCGCCTTCACCTTCTTGGTAGAGATTATCGCCAGGCGCCTGCCGTCCGTGGCCACCAGGGAAAAATTGTCCTTCTCGTATTTCCAGAGCAGGCCGTTGAGGAAATGCCTGTCGTCTTCGGTGGAAGCGGAGAAGATGGTGTTGGTGATCATCTCGGCCAGGAGCTTGGCCGGTATCTTGAAGGAGTTGCTTTCATCCAGGTCCGGAATCACCGGGTAGTCGTTCTTGGGAGCGCCGCCCAGCTTAAAGCGTGATTTGCCGCTAAGGATGGAAATGCGGTTGTTCTCGTCAACCGCTATGTTGACCGGGGAATCCTCCCCAAGGTTCTGGACTATCTCCATGAACTTCTTTATGGGCACGGTAATGCTGCCCTCTCCCTTTATTTCAACCGGGATATGGTGCTTAATGGCCATTTCAAGGTCGGTGAATACTATCTTAAGGCCCTTGTCCTCGGTTTCCATCAGGAAGTTCTGTAATATAGGAATAGTGCTGGTTTTAGATGAGACGCCCGCCTGGATGGTCTGTATCCCCTTTATTAGGGTCTCTCTGTTACTATTTATTTTCATCTTAATAGTCCTCTATAAGAGTACGCTGTTTATAGTGTTGATACGGCTTAAATCATTGGAGGAAGTTATCAACAGCGTATCCGATTTTACTGATAGTCCTAACAAAACTCCGACATTTTTACACTTATCCCGACTTATACGGAATTACTAACATTTTTCATCTTAGAGATCATCTGGTTCAAGGTCTCGTTAAAATAGGGGTCCGTCTGCACCATCTGGCCTATTTTATTCTTGGCGTACATCACGGTGGCGTGGTCGCGGCCGAAAGCGTCGCCTATATCGGTAAGTGACAGGTCCGTCAGGCTTGTAGCCAGGTACATCGCCACCTGGCGCGGGAAAGCTATGGCCTCGGTGCGCTTCTTGGCGCTGAAATCCTTAAGCTCCAGGTTGTACTTGGCGGCCACCACGTCTTTTATCAGTTCTATGGTTATTTTCCTGTCGTCATGCTCCGGGTCGCTGATATGGTCCTTGATGATCTCTTTTACCGCGTCAATGGAAGGCTGGATCTTCATATTGGCGCAGAAATTCCCCACCGTTATAAGGCAGCCTTCCAGCTCCCTTATGCTCTTTTTGACGTTCTCGGCGATGAAGGTTACTATATCGTCGGGGATATCGTATTTGTGCTGGTCGCGTTTCTGGCGCAGTATGGCCACGCGGGTCTCGAAATCCGGGATCTTTATGTCCGCCACCACGCCGGAGAGGAAGCGCGAGATGAGGCGCTGCCCCAGGGCCAACTCCCGGGGCGGCCGGTCGGAGGTCACCACTATCTGTTTCTTTGATTCGAAAAGGGAGTTGAAAGTGTAGAAGAATTCCTCTTCGCTGCGCTCTTTGTCAACCAGGAACTGGATGTCGTCGAGCAGCAGGCAGTCGAGTTTGCGGTATTTGCTGCGGAACTGCTCGGTGGCCTGGCCGCGTACGGCGTCTATGTATTCATTGACGA
Organism: Elusimicrobiota bacterium; assembly: GCA_003482905.1. Lineage (GTDB taxonomy): Bacteria > Elusimicrobiota > Elusimicrobia > Elusimicrobiales > UBA9959 > UBA9959. Next base: position 33,835 of record DMXM01000017.1, on the reverse strand, counting down.
AATTTTCGCTGGCGGTGTAGAGGATCTTCGCCTGGGGGTTATTCTTGAAAATGCCGTGGGCTATGGCGTGAAGGAGATGCGTCTTTCCCAGGCCCGGCGCGCTGTAGATGAAAAAAGGATTGGTCTGCCCCGGGGTTTTGGCTACGCCCTCGGCCGAAGCGTGGGCAAAACGGTTGGACGTTCCCATTATGAACGATTCAAAAGTATAGTTGGGGTTGAATGAAAAATAATTCGCCGGCAGCGCCATCGGCGCCGGCTCGGGTTTATGCACCGGCGCCGCTTCGGTTTCCGTCGGAGCCATGGACATGGAATAACTTATTTTAAGTTCTTTCCCGGTCAGGGCCGACAGCAGCGCTATTATCTTTTCCTCGTAGCGCTGCTTAACCGTGTTGTAGATTATAGAATTGGGAACTTCAAGCTTAAATGTATCGCCCTCTATGAAAAGGGGCTTTATGGGGCGTATCCAAAGGTCTATAGACTGAACGCCTATTTCGGCGCCCAGGTTTTCCAGGGCCTTTTGCCAGATTTCCTTGATATCGGTTAAGTTATCCACAAGTTATCCACAACTGTTAGTAATTTTATGTGATACCCGAATAGTGTTTATGATTTAAGCACTTTTTATATTAATAACTTTTTGGGTTTCTGCCCGAACCCCTGATTTCAGGGGAATAATGTTACAAAAACATAAACAAAACACCCTTTTGCGGACTTTCTAATAGGATATCTATATATTATATATTTGGGCCGGCTAAGTCAAACAAAAAAATGCGCAGCAGGCGCCTTATTATATCCTTATCCATGCGCGCCTATTTTAACGTTGCGGAACCGCGCCGGACTGGAGCCGTGGCACATCATGGCGGTCTGGTCCGGCTGGCCCTTGCCGCAGCTGGCAACGCCCCACAGCCGCCACTCTTTATGGTCCGCTATGGCGTCGCAGGAGCCCCAGAACGCGGGGGTTATTCCCTGGTAGGCGGGGTTTTTTACCATTTTGGTCCTCTTCCCGTTCTTTATAAGCCAGCCTATCTCGCAGCCGAACTGGAAATTAAGGCGCTGCTGGTCTATGCTCCACGACGTGTTGTTCTCCATTATTATCCCGTCGCGGATGCCGCTCACCAGTTCTTCGGTGGAGGAATCGCCGGGCAGCAGGCTGAGGTTGCAGATGCGGATTATCGGGATGTTCTCGTAACCGTCGGCCCGGCAGCTGCCCCGGGAGCGCCGCATGCCGATCCTGCCGCAGAACTCGCGGTTGGTCATATAGCCGGCGAGGACGCCGCCTTTTACTATGTCCCAGCGCTGCGCTTTTACCCCGTCGTCGTCGTAGCCCGCGGTGGCCAGCCCGCCGGGCAGCGTGGCGTCCGCCACCAGGTTGACGATCGCGGAGCCATAGCGGAACTTGCCCAGCTTTTCCGTGGTGGCAAAACTGGAGCCCGCAAAGGACTCTTCGTAGCCGAGCACGCGGTCCAGTTCCGTGGCGTGGCCGACAGATTCGTGTATCTGCAGCGCCAGCTGGTTGCCGTAAATTATAAGGTCCCTGGCGCCGGAGGGGCAGGCGGGGGCCCTCAGCAGCGCGGCGGCCTCGTCCCGCACCCTTTCGGCGTGGGCCGGCAGGTCCAGCGCTTCTATTACCTCCCAGCCGCCCGCCAGGGTCTGCCCGCCGTGCGAGCAGGGGTAGCCGCGCAACTGCGATTCGCCGTTCTCCACGGCGGTGGCGGTCATGCCGGCCCCGGAAGAGAGCAGTACCTGTTCGATGCGCGAGCCCCCGGTGGTCAGGTGCCATTGGTGTTCGCGCGTAAAGCGCATGCTTGCGGCCGTCGCTTTTATCCTGGAGTTTCCGCGCAGCACGGCGTCGAGGCGGAACAGCAGGTCCAGCTTGGCCTGCACCGGCACGGCAAAAGGGTCTTTAAGGAACGGCGTCCGCCAGAAGTCGGTGTAGGCCGGCTCGCGGGCCAGGCGCACGGGGGCGGCCATAAGCCGCCGGCTGGCCTTGGCGATGGCGACCGCTTTCATGGCGGTTTGCGCCACGGCCCGTTCCGTCATCTCCCTGCCGGACGCGAAGCCCCAGGCGCCCTTGTAGAGAACGCGGACGCCGTAGCCAAGCGTGGTGGCGTCGGTAAGGCCTGAGATCCCGCCGTTCCTGACGCTGAGATACTGGCCGCGGTCCTCGACTACGCGGATATCTCCGAAATCCACGCGGTATTTGTCGGCTATCTCCATGGCTTTGGCGGCTAGTTTGAACATAATCAGAAATTTGTGGACGACGAGAAGTTGAAGCCCGACAACCGCATGGCGGGGCAGGAGATGGTCCCCCGCTCCCGCACCAGGACTGCCAGGGCGGAGACGGCCTCTATGTTATTGAAAGCCTCCGCCAGGCTCTGGGTGAAGCGCATGTTCTTAATGGGGCAGACGATCCTGCCGTCCTCCACCAGGAATGTCCCGTTGCGGGTCATGCCGGTCATTTCCACTGCCTGCGTTCTGAGAATATTTGTGTAATGGAACTGGGTCACCAATATGCCGCGCTCCGTGCCCTTTATAAGGTCCGCCAGCGAGCCTTGGCCGGGTTTTATAGCCAGGTTGAGGGGGAGGGGGCCCATGTAGCTCGGCCGGGGCAGTGCGTGGCCGGTGGAGGCCGTCCCGGCTTTCCGGGCCGTTTCCCGGTCGTGGACAACGGCTCTCAGCACGCCGTTCTCTATCAGCGTCACCTTTGAGCGGGGCTGTCCCTCGTAGTCAAAGGGCAGGCCGGCGGAGGCCCCGTCTATGGCGTTATCCTCCACGGAGAGCAGCGGGCTCAGCGCCCTCTTCCCCAGTTTGCCGGCCGCGAAAGAGCGGCCCTCAGTGTACATCCGGCCCCCGAAGCCGTACAAGCCGAGGCCGGAGACCAGGCTGGCCGCGGCGGCGGGCTCCAGTATGACCGTGTATTTGCCAGGTTTTATCCAGCGCGGGCCGCGGCCGGCCGCGGCCTTGGCGCGGGCCGTCTCGTTGAGGCCCCTGAAATCAATTTCGTTCACGTCGTGCGCGTGCTGTTCCGCCCAGCCGAAGCCGTCGCGGTCGCGCACGGTCACGCTGTGCTTCACGGAGCTCTCTCTGTGTCTGGCAAAAAGTCCCAGGTTATTGGCTATCGTTATTTCCGCCGCGCCGTTGTCCACGGTGCCGCAGCCCACCTGGCCGGCTTTCCGGCAGGCCCGGGCAAGTTCCCCCGCTTTTCGGGCGCGGAAGGACGGCCCCAGTTCCGCCGTCTCCCGGTCAAAGAGGTTCCTGCCAGCCGGCAGCGCCCGGGGTTTGGCCAGCGGCAGCAGGGCGGGGTCCTTCTTCTGACGCCGGAGGATCTCCAGCGCGGAGGCGAGCGCGCCCTTAAGCGAGGCGTCGTCGGTCTGGTTAAAGCTGGTCCAGGCGGACCGGCCCCCGTCGAGCAGGCGCACCGAGAAATTCAGCGAGGAGGAGGCGACGTTCTGGGAGATCACGTTATCGGCGAAGCGCGTCAGGGCGCTTTCCCGCGCTTCGGCCAGAACCTCGCATTGGACGCCTTTGGCCAGCCTGAATATTTTTTTGCAAACCCGCTCGATATTGTTCATGGGGAGATCACGGAGATAACAAACAAGAGATTATAGCGATAAAGGACAAGAGATAACGGCGATGGAGAACGATCCGGAGACCGATAGTCCGTTGCTATCGCCGCCATCGTTCCCCTATCGCTGTAATCTCTTCCTAAAGCGGCGGTTTTTCGGGGGTCGGGGGGAGAGGGATCTCCATCCCGTTCTTGGCGTGGCGCCTGTGATGCCTCTTGTGTTCCGGGGTCTGGGGAGGCGCGCTAGGCCGGGGCGGCTCGTTATGAAAAAGAGGCGGCAGGACCTCGCGGCTTTCCATCCACTGCCTGAGGGCTTCTTCCCCGGTAACGGCGTACGTTTCGGGGGTATTGAATACTGAAAGCTTGTTTTTTTTGGCGCGTTCGGTTATGGTCTCGGCGCTTTTGCCGTGCGAGAAGCCCGGCGTTTCCAGCAGCTTAAGGTTCTGCTGCGTCAGCCCCAGCAGGTAGAACGATCCGTCCTGGTTCGGGCCCACCACCACGGTCTTATCGTTGGCGGCGTCGAGCGCCTGGTAAAGCCAGTCTTTTTTTATCTCGGGGGAAAGGTGGCTGAGCACGACGGCTTTTTTTGCGCCGGTGAAAAAGGCCAGGCGGAAGGCGTCCTGCATCCTGTCCTCCAGGGAGCGGTTCTTTACCTCCAGGAAACCGGGATCCTCCTGGTCCAGCCAGGACAGGTCCTGGTGCTGGAGCGTCTTTTCGTACGAGAGGATAAGGATGGCCTCGGGGAAGGATTTGGCCATTTTGTAAACGTTCAAAAGCAGGTCGCTGTTCACATGGGCGGCCCTCTCGGGGCCAAAAGCCGTCTTGAGTTCCTGGCTGATCTTCTCGGGCTCGGGGGCGTCCAGCAGGAGGATTATGCAGTTGTCTCTTTTTTGTGCCATAGGTGATTTTGTATCAATTAATCAAAGTATATTATACTAAATGCTTACCGCCGGCGGCGCCGCCGGCCCAAAAAAATATGCGGTCAGAAAAAAAACCGATCATTATTTACGGGGGAAGCTTCGACCCGCCCCACAGGGGGCATATGGAGCTGGCCGCCGCGGCCCTGCGCCAGTTAAAACCGGAAGCGATCTATTTTGTTCCGGGTTTTCATACTCCTTTTAAAGATCTCCGCCCCGTGCCTTTCGCCGGGCGCCGCGCCCTGCTGAAGGCGGCGCTGGGTGCGGCCGGCCTGCTGGGGCGTCCCGAAGTTAAAATAAGTTCCTTCGAAGCCGGCCTGCGGCGGGTCGTCTATACCTGGGAGACGGTGGCCCATTTCCGGAAGCTGCACCCCGGCGCCCGGGTCTATTTCCTGATGGGGTCGGATTGTCTGGGCGGGTTCAAGAAATGGCGCCGGTGGCGGACCGTCCTCGAAGGCGCGCGGCTTTTGGTGGGCCTGCGGCCGGGTTATGATATGGCGGCGGCGCGCGGCGTGCCCTTTACCGCGCTGGCCGGGAGGTTTCCGCGGGCGGCTTCCAGCGATCTGCGCGCCGCCCTTTTCCTCGGCGGTAAGCCGCCGGAACTGCACGCCGCGGTGCTGGCGGGTATATTGAGGCGCGGCTTTTATCTTTCACGCGAGCGCGCCCTGCTAAAAAAAATTTTAACGCCGGGACGTTTCCGTCATTCCCATGAAACCGCCGCTTTGGCGGTAAGCCTCGCCCCCGCGCTCGGCATTCCGGCGCAGAAGGCCGCCGCGGCGGGGCTGCTCCACGACTGCGCCAGGGATCTGCCCCCCGGCGCGCTTAAAAAGTACGCCCGGCTGCGCTGCCCCCGCGCCCCGTTCTTTGGAACAATGCTGAAAGAGGCCCCGGTTTTGCTGCACGCCTGGGCCGGCGCCGCGCTGGCCGGGGAGCTGTCCGGCATCAGGGACGCGGAAATAGACGAGGCCATTGAGCTGCACGCCACCGGGGCGCCGGGCATGGGTCCGCTGGCCCGGCTTATATATGTATGCGATCTGGCCGCCCCCGGACGGGATTTTCCGGAGGCCGGCCTGGTGCGCGAGCTGGCGTTCAATGATTTTGACGCGGCTTTCCGCGCGGCCAATTATGTTAAACTTACCTATGCGTTTTCCGGGGGCGGCTGGGTGCATCCGCTGAGCGTATCACTATGGAACAGTCTTCAGGAAAAAAAGAAAGGCTGATGCTGGCCGCCGGCCTGGGCGCCGCGCTGGCGCTGGCCGCCGCGCAATATTTATTTCCGGTTTCACGCGCGCTTGGTTCAGGGCGCGATGTTAACCTCGCCGTGCTGGGGGAGCGGGGGTCCGCCCTGCTGGTTTACCATCCGGTCTGCGGCACGGTGGACGCTTTCACCATCAGCCATCCCAGGCCCCGTCCCGACATTTCCGCCCCGCAGAGGGCGCTGGCGCTTTTCGCCCTGGCCGGGGGAACGACCGCCCAGGCCGAGGTGTTTTCCGTTACAGTCTCCTCCTCCCCCGACCTGGAGGTTCTTCGGGGCGCGCTGAACGGCTGGCGGGCCGAGCCCCGGCTTTTTTTCTCGGCCGCGGCCTGGGTCGGCGGTCTGCGGGCCTCAGGGGCTACCGGCCTTTCCTCATTCGACCTTTTCAGGATCTTCTCCGATTTTTCCGGCCTCGATTTCTCCAGTTTTTCAACCACGGAGCTTTCCAGACTGGGCCGGGGCGCTGAAGCCGCGGCCGAGACCGGGCCAGCTCCCCGCGTGGAGGTTTTCAACGCTTCCGGCAGGAAAGACCTGGCGGCGTCGGCCGCCAAGCGCCTGCGCGCGCTCGGGTTCGACGTTATTACGGCCTCTTCTTATCATAAAATAGAAAAGAATACGCGCATACTAGGTTTTTCCGGCGGCAACGCGGCGGCCCTCAGGCTGCGTGCCGCTCTCGGGCTGGATTCCCTGGAGGTGCGGCGGTCTTCCCAGAGAAGCGTGGCAGCCGCGGCAGTGATACTTGGGGAAGATTTTAACGAAGAAGTTTTGGGAAGATAGGGCGGCGCAGGTCCGGCAAGGTTGAATTCGGGCAAGGTTGAACCTCGCGGCGAGGTTCAACCTTAATACAGGAGGGTTCTATGGACATGGTTACCATACTTAAGACCGCGGTTCAGCGCGGTTCCAGCGACATCCACATCTGCGTGAACAAGCCGCCGATGATGCGTCTTAACGGCGAGGTCATCCCGGTTCTGGAGGGCACGGCGCCCCTGACCGCCGAACAGACCAAGACCCTGATCTACTCCGCTCTTTACGACGAGCAGCGCGCCAAGTTCGAGAAGGACTGGGAGTTGGACTGCTCTTTCGCCATAACCGGCGTTTCCCGTTTCCGTCTTAACGTGCTGGTGGCCCGCAACGGCATAGAGGCCGTAATGCGCGTGATCCCCTCCAAGATACCGACACCGGAGGAGCTTGGGCTGCCGCCGGCCATAGTAGCTTTCGCCGGCATCCCCAAGGGCCTGGTGCTGGTCACCGGACCGACCGGCTCGGGCAAGTCCACCACCCTGGCCGCGCTGATAAACCAGATCAACAATAAACGCAAGGGCCATATCCTTACCGTGGAGGACCCTATAGAGTTCACCTACGAGGCCAACTCCTGCGTGGTGCGCCAGCGCGAGATAGGCCAGCATACCCGCTCGTTTTCCAGCGCTTTGCGCGCCGCGCTGCGCGAGGACCCCAATGTGATATTGGTGGGAGAAATGCGCGATCTTGAAACCATACAGCTGACCATCACGGCGGCGGAGACCGGCCACCTGACCTTCGCCACGCTGCACACTCAGGACGCCCCGTCCACGGTGGACCGCATCATCGACGTGTTCCCACCGCACCAGCAGACCCAGGTGCGCGTGCAGCTGGCGGCCTCGCTGCAGGGCGTGGTGTCGCAGATACTGCTGCCGCGCAAGGACGGCAAGGGGCGCGTGGCCGTGCGCGAGATCATGGTGATGACCCCGGCCATCCAGAACCTGATACGCGAGGGCAAGACCCATATGATCTACAGCGCCATAGAGACGGGCGCCAAGTTCGGCATGATCTCCATGGACAAGGCGCTGGCCAACGCGGTGCTGCAGAACCTGGTGGCTTACGATGTGGCCGCGGCCAAGGCGCACGACCAGAACACCTTCAAGACCCTGTGCGGCAAGGTCGGCTGACGAGGAGGAACGATGTCTGATATAGAAAAACTCAAGGGGACCGCCCTTTTCCGCGATCTTTCCGACGCCATGCTGGCTGAATTCTCCGGCTACTTCAAGAGGACCGCATACAAGTCCGGCGACGTTATTTTTAAGGAAAAAAGCACCGGCAGCACCCTCTATATAATAGTGGAGGGGGAAGTGGTCATAGAGAAGGGCATGGACGAGGAAGGGCGCGAGTTCAAAACGCTGGCCATCCTCTCGGGCGGGGACTTCTTCGGCGAAATGGCCGTAATAGAGGGGGCCGCCCGGTTTGCGCAGGCGCGCGCAACGCGGGAAGTCTCCGTTTACGAGGTCGGCAGGGGGGAATTCTATTCCTTTATCAAGGAGCACCCGGATACCGGCATAAACATTTTCAGCGCTATAATGCGCACGGTGTTCCGCCGCCTGCAGCATACCTCCAGCGAACTGACGATGCTGTTCGACATGAGCCGCCTGCTGCTGGTCACGCACAGTTCCCCGGCGGCTTTCCTCTCCGCGGTCATGGAGAACATCCCTATCTACCTTGAGGGAGCGTGGAACATAAAGGCGTACGTTTATAACCGCTTCAACGAGGAATATGAGCAGGTCTACGCCAGGGAAACCTTCCGTAAAGACCTTCCAGCCCTCCCGCCCGGCGCGGAAAGCGGCTGGCTAGACGACAAAGCCTATCTGATGGTCTGCGCCGCCGAAGGGCGGCCGCTCGGCTGCGCCGTCTTCGAGCGGTCCGAGGGGCTTTCCGGCGTGGAGAAAAACAACCTCGCCACCATATTTAATACAATATCCTCCATACTTGGATCGGCTATGACCAACATCGAGCACCAGGCGGAGGCCGCGATGCTGGAAAAACTGAGGAAGACAAAGAACACAATATGACAATGCCCAAAAGCAGCTTTAAAAAAATAGCGGTCACCGCGGCCCTGGCCGGCGACTCCAAGAAGGCCCACCCGGTCATTATCTACGACCTGGCCGGGAAATCCCCGCTGGCGGATTACGCGGTGCTGCTGGAAGTGGAATCCGGCCCGCAGCTCGACGCCGTGGAAGAGGAAGTGCTGGTGAAGCTCAAGGCCGAGGGCGTCTACTGTCTGCATAAGGACGGCATGCGGTCCAAGAACTGGAAAGTTCTGGATTACGGCGGCGTGCTGGTGCACGTTTACGACAACAAGGCCGAGGAATTTTATTCAATAAGCAAGGTTTACGCAGATTACAAGCCCGTTGAATGGCGGGAGAAGCCGGAGACGAAGCCCGCCGCGCCCGCGGCGCCGGCTCCCGCCAAGAAAACCGCCACCAAGAAAGCAGCGGGGAAAAAGGCGAAGCCCGTTAAAAAAAGCGCGGTAAAAAAGTCGGCTTCGGCTAAAAAAGCCAAACCTGCCAAGAAAGCGGCGGTCAAAAAAGCGAAACCGGCTGTCAAAAAGGCTTCCAAGAAGAAATGAAACTCTCCATCCTCGAGGCCGGCCTGAAAAGCCGCGCGGCGGCGGCCTTTTCCCTGGAAGGGGAGGCCCTTTCCTCCTTCCACCTGGCCGCGCCGCCCCCGCATATAGATTCCGACGCCTCCATCGCCTGGCCCATTGCCGGCGCCAAGCTGCTAAAAAAGCCCCCGCTGAAGATAGCGGAGGAACTTGCCGCGGCGCTGGCCGCGGAGTGCTCCGCCCAGGCCGTGCCGCCCGGTTTTGTGAACGTTAAGTTCAGGGACGCTTTCCTTTTCGAGGCGCTGAAAGAGCTGGAAGACCCGGCTTGTTTCGAGCGCCCGGAATATAAGGCGGAAAAAATAAACCTGGAGTTCGTGTCGGCTAACCCTACCGGGCCCATGCACCTGGCCAGCGGCCGCGGCGCCACGCTGGGGGACAGCCTGGCCCGCATATACAGGGCGCTGGGCGCCGCGGTTTCCACCGAATTTTACGTTAACAACGTGGGCAAACAGGTTGAGCTGCTGGGGGCTTCCCTTAAGGCCAGGTTTAAAGGGGACGAGCCGCCGGAGAACGGCTACCAGGGAGGCTACCTTAAAGACATGGCGGCGGCCCTCCCCGAGGACGCCGCCGGCTGGACCGACGCGCGCTTCTCGGAATACGCCGTTACGGAGATGTTGAAGCTGCACCGGGCGGACATGAAGGCTTTCGGGGTGGAATTCGACCGGTGGTTCCTGGAGTCCGAGCTGCACGTGGCCGGCGGGCCCGCCAAGGCGCTGGCGGCGCTCAAAGAGCGCGGGATGGTTTTGGAAAAGGACGGGGCCGTGTGGTTCGGGGCGGCCACCGAGCTGGAAAGCGACGATAAAGACCGCGTGCTGGTGAAGGCCGACGGCCGCAACACATATTTCCTGAACGACATAGCCTACCACCTCGACAAGTTCTCCAGGGGTTTCACCCGGCTCATTGATATCTGGGGGGCGGACCACCACGGCTACGTGCCGCGCATGGAAGCGGCGGTGGGGGTGCTGGGAGGAGGGCGGGGTAAATTTAAAGTGCTGATCCACCAGCAGGTGGCGTTAAAACGCGGCGAAGAGCTGGTAAAGATGTCCAAGCGCGCCGGGGATTTCATTCCGCTTAAAGAGCTGGTGGATGAAGTGGGCGCGGACGCCTGCCGCTTCTTCTTCGCCGCGCGCGGCCCGCACACGCACCTGACCTTCGACGTGGACCTGGCAAAGAAAAAGAGCAACGACAACCCGGTGTTCTACGTGCAGTACGTGCACGCCCGCATAGCGTCCATCTTCGCGAACGCCGCGGAGAAGGGCGTGGACCCGGCGGCGGGTTTCGACCAGGCCGGCATCGTCATCAACGCCGACGAGCGCGCGCTGATGCTGAAGCTGCTGTGGCTGGAAAAGGCGCTGCTCGACTGCGCGCGCGACTCTTCCCCCCACCATCTCACCACCTACCTGACAGAGCTGGCGGCCGGCTTTCATTCCTTTTACGACAGGAACAAAGTGCTGGACCCGCAGAATAAAGAAACCACCGCCTACCGCTTGTTCCTGCTGAAAGCCGTGCAGCGCGTGATCGCCCGCGGTCTCGGCTTCCTCGGCGTCTCGGCCCCGGAAAGAATGTGACGGCCACCCGGCGGGTTTAGCGGGGCGGCGGCGGGGGCGGCGGAGCCAGCTTCGGCATGGCCAGCATTTCGTTGACGCAGGCCTCCAGTTCCCTGGTGGGGCAACCTTTCTTTAAAAACTTAGTGCGCGAGTTCTCCAATACCATCCTCCGGATGATGCCGATCAAAGTGGAGGAAAAAAATATCACCGGGATCACCGCCGTCTCCGGCCGGTTGCGCAATTGATTGTAGACTTCAACGCCGTTCGTCCCGGGCATGTTAAAGTCCAGTGTGATCAGGTCCGGCAGCAGCGTCCTCGCCTTTTCTACGCCGGAAACCCCGTCGGGCGCGCAGGAAACGGAAAACCCCTTGGATTGAAGGAGATCCTTCAGCAGGGCCGACAGATCCTCGTCGTCGTCAATTATAAGCACGGACTTTGCCATACGATCTCTTTTCCTTATTCCGGTCGTACCTGGAGGTTTGCGTCCCGGTCAGTCCCTGGGGCCCTTATGTTCGCCGGTCGGGTGGACGCGTTTGAGCGAGTCGAATACGATGCCGTAGAGCGTGGTGTTCCGTTCCCGGCGGGTCCAGACGACGCGCGCCGCGGCTTCCAGCACTCCCTTGTCCAGAAACCTCAGGCGCGCCCGGAATTTGTCAGGCATCACAACCGGGTCGCCCACGCTGAAAGACGCCCCCACCGTTGAAAAATCTATAAGCCGGCCCGAGGCGGCCACCTTTCCCTCCACATCGAAGATCTCTATGACCGAATTGTGCTTATTGCGGGGGGCCCGCCGTTTGTCTTTTCCGTTCATACTTAGATTTTAGGATATGCCGCTCTCCCAGTCAAAAGGCCGTGCCGCCTTTTTTGTTTCCCCCCTCGTTTTACATATAATATGAAGGTGGGCAATAACATCACGCTTGAAATAGAGATCCTGGAAAAAATGCTCTCCATTTATTGCGGGAGCGTCCACGCTACGGCGGTCTTGTGCGCCGGCTGCCAGGACCTGCTGGTCTATTCCGCCGGCCGTCTCGCCAAATGCCCGCATCATCCCAAGCCGGCCTGCAAGAACTGTCCCACCCATTGCTTCCCTCCCGATAAGAGACAGCGGATACGGGAGGTAATGCGCCACGCGGGCCCGAAAATGCCGTTCTACCACCCGCTGCTCACCTTGAGACATTATCTCTGACCGGCCGGCCTGACGGCCAGCCGCGGGACGAACAAATCTTCCCTCTTTTGTATTATAATCTAGTGGTATTTTAACGGCGCCGGGAACGCCTTGTCACGAAGGGGGAATTATGAAAACACTAGTTGTGGAAGACAATGTCATGACCAGGGGCATGATAGTGGACCTATTGGCCGAAATGGGGCACCAGGTGGTGGGCCAGGCGGAGAACGGGGAAGAGGCGGTCAGGATTTTCCGTGAGCAGAGGCCGGAGCTGGTGCTGCTGGACCTCATTATGCCCGGCAAAACCGGGATGGAAGTGCTGGTGGAGATCAAAGCCATAGATCCCGCGGTCAAAGTGGTCATGGTGACCGCCGTGCGGCAGGACCTCATGAGCCGGCAGCTTCTGGAGAAGGGAGCCCTCGCCGTGCTGCA
>DMXM01000017.1:0-21385 GCA_003482905.1 Elusimicrobiota bacterium | reverse complement strand
CCGATGTCACTTTAAAAAGCCTGGCGGCAGTGGACCTCTCCAGGTGCCTGTTAAGGCTCTCCCGCGTTTCGGCAGGCGCCTGGCAGATACTCGACGCCGAGGTTACCTCCGGAACGCTGGCGGACGCCCTGAAGCAGCACGATTTCGGGGATCCCTCCTCCGCCGTTTACTTGAGTCTCAGGGAGACGGCGCCGCTTACCCTGGTAATGATGTTCCGCCCCGAGCAGATCGAAAGCGTCTCCAGGTGCTTTACCGGGCTTCCCTTCCCCAGGGGGAAGGCCACCACTCCGGCGGAGGAGATAATGCTGACGGAGCTCGGCAATATAATTCTTAACGGCCTTATAGGCTCCCTGCTGAACGCCCTGAAGAGAAGCGTGATGCCGGCCGTCCCGCAGTTCATAGAGGGAGACTTGAAGAGTATAGCCGAGAAACTCGGGAGCATCGTGGACCTGGAGCAGGGTTTCCGTACACTGACGGTCATGATAGAAATCAAATCGGAGGAATGCGCCGCCACCAGCAAGGTTTTCGCTCTGCTTCCGGAGGCTATGGCGCAGGAATTGGAGAGGCTCTGACAGGAGGGTTTTGTGAACAAACGGAGTTCCGTTCTCGCCGCGGCCACGGCGTAAGCATGCTTAAAAATCCCGGGGTGTCCGGGAAAATACTGGATTGGGTCTCCGGTCTCTCCGCTAAATGAACAAGATCCGGCCGCGGGCGGCGCGTATTTTATTTTTCAGTTCCGGCGAGTTTCATTATGGCGGCATTGGCTATGGTCAGCCCGAAGATGCCTGTGAGCGTGGGCAGGCTGCCCAGAGCGGCCCGCCGGCGGCCCTGCTCGTGAAACTCGGTTTCCGGGTCCACCTGGCGCTTCTTCTTCAGTTCTCCTACCGGCTCCAGGGAATAAACGCAGGTAAAATCCAGATGAGTGCCGCTTTTTCTGAGTAGGTTCCTCACCTTGGCGGCCAGCGGGCAGCCCACCACCTCTTTTATCGGGCCGACGCGCACCGCGGCGGGGTCCGTGCGCAGCGCGGCGCCCATGGAAGCTATCAGCGGAAGGCCGCGCTTCACAACTTCCGCTATCAACCCGGCTTTAGGCCCCAGCGAATCTATGGCGTCTATCACCAGGTCGGGGCTCCCCTCCAGTATCGCGTCGAAAGTGCCGGTGTCGGCGAATAAATTCATTTTCTCGGCGCGGCAATGCGGGTTAATGTCCAGCACCCGCTCGGCGGCCAGGTCGGCTTTGTGCCGGCCCAGCGTGGAGCCCAGGGCGTAGAGCTGCCGGTTTATATTGCTTGCGCGCACCACGTCAAAATCCACCAGGCGCAGGCGCCCTATGCCGGAGCGGGCCAGACCCTCCACGGCGTAACTGCCGACGGCCCCCATTCCCACCACCACCACGAACGATCTTTTCAGGCGCTCCAGCCTTTCTTCGCCCAGCATCAGTCTTATGCGCGCAAGTCGGTCTTCCATGTTTTTATCCGCCTATATGTTCCGTGAATTTCTTGCCGTTGGCAAGGGAAAGCGCCGCCAGCTCCTCCGCGGGCTTCCCCATTATGCCGGCCGCGGCCTTTATCACCGCCGCTATCCCGGCCGGCCCGCCGCGCCAGCCGGGTGCGTCCGCGTCCGGGGCCTCCGTCTCAAAAAGCAGTCTGTCGGCCGGCGCCGCCATAAGGGCGCGCCGCAGCTTTTCCCTTTTCTTGTCCATTATGGCGCCGCTGAAAGAAAAGTACGCTCCCAGGGAGGAGAATTCCGCCATCATCTCGGCGGGTCCGCCGTAAGAGTGGAACATGAAAGGGCCGGGCTTTTCTTCCTTTATCGTCTCCATCATCCCGCCCCAGGCTTTTACGCAGTGAACGCAGGCCGGCCGCCCCAATTTTTTAGCCAGGCGCAGCTGGGCCGTAAAAATTGCTTTCTGACGCGCCGGGTCGGTGGCGTTTTGACTGCCGTCCAGGCCTATTTCTCCCACGCAGGAGGGAACGCGCGCCAGAAAACCTTCCAGGACCTCAAGCCAGCCGGGCGCTCCCTCCTTGATGAACCAGGGATGAAGCCCGAAGCAGGGGATCACGCCCTTGTGCTCCGCGGCCAGGGCCAGCACAGCCGCCCAGTCGCCGGGGCTTGTGCCGTTGCAAAGCATATATTCAACCCCGGTCTCCGCGGCCAGTTTCAGTTCCACGGCGGTTCCCGTCTTTGACCGGTAGTTCTGCAGGTGATCATGGGCGTCAAAATACTTCAAAATTTTCCTTTAAAGCTCCCCGCTATCTTTTCGAATACCGGAAGATTTTCGGCGAACGTTCCGCTTGGCGCCGAGAAATGCAGCACATAGAAGCCTTGCCTGGCCGGCAGCACGTACGTTTTTTCTTTGAGCTGCACGCTCTCGTCCGACTTGCTCTCCGGGTGAAGGAAGGCCGTTTTTTCGCGCGCCAGCTCGAAACCTTTGCGGGCTCCGAGTTTAATTTTCTTTACGGGTTCGTAATTTTCCGTGTCGCTCCTGGTCTCCCCCAGCGCGTTGGTGGAATTGCGGTCTATAAAATCGGCGTGGCCGTCGAAGTCGTCGTTGTGTTTGGAGTAATACGACACGAACACCGAGACGGGGGCCTTCTGCGGCCCGGGGGCTATCAGCTGTATCTCGAATATCCCGTACGCCGCGTCCCTCTCTTTTTCCCGTTCCAGCGTCCAGCCGGCGGGGATCAGGCAGGAGAAATATCCGCGGTCCATGGAATATTTCTTGAACTGGGCCGCCGCTTTGGGCGCGGCGGCCGGGCCGTTGGCGTAAAGGGCGCCCGCGGCGAAAAAAGAGACCATAACCGTTAAAAATATTTTATTCATAAAGCCGGTGGCGCGGCGGTTCCTCCCGCCGGGCCGATTTTTAAAGTTTTAAGCGCCTTGCGGCACTCCCTGTCGGCGGCGCTGTAGCGGCTCTTATAGAGGCCCAGCCCGGAAAGGTCACGCTCTATTTTAGCAAGTACGTCGCCGCGAATCTCTCCCGCCGAGCCCGCCAGTTCTTCGGGCGTCATTTCCAGGGCCTCGGCCAGGCCGAGGAAAGCGGCGTCTCCCCCCGCCCGCTCGTCCGCCGCGAGCCCGGAGCGGCGGGCCAGTTCTTCGGAAACCGCGCCCAGTACCTGGGCGGCGGCCGCGTCCAGCGAGGGCAGGCCTGAAAAATAGCGCTGGCGCACGGTGGCGGCGAATCTTTTTGCGCCGAGCCCGCCGTACTCGGTGGCCACCTCTACGCGCTTGGCCGCGTAGGAGGAGAATTTGCGGGCAGGCTCCATTATTTCCCTGAAGGCCGCGTCCCCGCGCAGCTTCTCGCTGGTGTAGAGGCCCTCAAGCGCCATGGCTTCTATTTCGTCCTCCTGCACGCGCGGCTTATAGACGCCGCCGCTTTTCGCCCAGGCATCCTGCATCTGGTGGGCGGATTCATATACAACGGCGGGGGACACGTACTTGACTATTTCCTCCACCTGGCGCCGGCTGCGCATTACGGAACCGGCGGTATACCCATTCAGCCGCATGTACTGCTGAATGGTTTCGGAGTCCAGGATGATAGTTTTAGCGCCGGGGTCATAGCGGGAATATTTTCCGTCGCAGGGCCGTATTTCTATTTTAAGTTTATTCTCTTTGGCGTAGAAGGCCAGTACTTTATCGCCGGCCCTGGTGCCGGCCAGTTCTTTGGCGACCGCCGTGCCCACCATGCCCGCGAGCAGTTCGCGCTCCCGGGCGGGCAGCACCTCTTTGGGCAGGGAATCGCGCGCCGCGTGGATCCTGTCCACGTCGTCGTTTCCGGCCGCGCCGCCGTCGAAGAAGTTCCCCAGCAGGTAGGCTTGGTCGGCCAGCGGCTTGCCTGAAAGCTGCGCGAGCCGGGCCTGGGAGAGCGTGCCCGAGGCCTTAATTCTGTTAACGGACCGCTGCAGGGCCGCCTGGTCCCTGGCGGAGGAGATCAGGGCGTCGTCGTAAACCATGAAGGCCGGGTCCTGCTTCATCAGTTGGGAAATAACCGCGTTGCGCTCGCCTATCACCATGGCGGCCCACGCGGTTTTTGTTACGGTAACTCCCCGGCCGGAACGGAGCGTGGCCTGGTCCCAGTTCATGGCGCGCAGCTCGGTCATGGTCCCGAAAACTATGTCCCATTGGCGTATGGCTTTCTTTACCGCCTCTTTTTTGGAACGCGGGTAAGCGGGCTGGTATTTTTCAAGCCAAGCCAGAAGCTTCTCTGGCTCCGGCCCTATCCCCACCCTGGCCAGCGGCTTGTCAGCGTCTATCCTTATGGAAAGAGCCTGGCTGAGATTATTGGCTTTGGTCGGGTCCCAGGGCATAGCCAGCAAGTCTTTCAGGTCTTTGAGCGCTTCGGCCTTGGAAGCAAGGGCGGGCGCCTTCTGCTCGCCGGCGGCCAGGTCCCTTGCCTCGTGGTCGCCGAGAAAGGCCGCGGCCGCCGCCGGATCGCCGCCGGAGATGGAATATTCGTAGGCGGCCAGGCGCTCCGCCGCGTTCTGGGCGGAAGCGCCGGCGCCGCCAAGCAGCAGCCCCGCCGTAAGAACGGCCAGGCGCAGCTTTCCGTCGGGCGGGCGGGCCATAATTTACGGCTTAAGCCGCTCCTCCATCATGTCGCGCAGGAAATCGTCCCAGAGCGAATCGCGGGAGAAGGCCAATTTTTCATAATTAGCCGAGTTGTAGCGCATTTCAGGAATATAGATGGCCAGGCCGTGGGCCCTGCCCATGGAAGGCAAGCCGGTGTCCTTCACCAGCAGCGTCCGGGAGATATAATCTTGCAGTTGGACGGTAGCTTTCCTGGCGGCCGGGCTCCCGGTCAGCAGGCCGCCGACGTTGCCAAGGTAGTCGTAGAGGTCCTTGGAGTCCCTTAGGGTGAAATTATATGTGGCGTTCACGGTCTTTTTGGCGGCGGCGGCGGTAAAAGCTTCGGGGGCGGAGCGCACCGCTTTCACCCAGTTATTGAGCAGGTGTACGAAGCCGGGCAGTGCCGAAGAGCGTATGGCCGACAGGGTGACACCGGCCTTGTAATAATCCCCGTAGGCGGCCACCATAAGGGTCCCAAGGCTTTCCGCGTCCATGGCCGGGTCGACCGACAGATGACCGAGGATCTCGCCGTAAGGAAAACCGTCTCCGGGAATAGTCTCTTCCGAGCCGATAATGATCTTGGCGGCGTCCCTGAATTCGTAGGCCACCCCGGCCATCTGCATCAGGCAGGCGTCAGTGGCGAAAACGTCGATCTTTCTTCCCAGCGCCAGCTTTATCTGGCCCAGCGCCAGGCCCAGCTGGTCCACTTCCATGTGGTTCTTGGCGACGTCGTCGTAAGAGATGCCCAGGCGCCCGGCGCCGTGGTTCCAGATTATGACCGCGGTTTTGCGGGCCGGGAAACGGCGCGCTGCGCGCCTGACGAACCGCACCAGGTTGGCGGCGCTGCCCATATCCCCGTCGGTAGAGGAATAGAACGGCGGGGAGGTTATCTTAGCGGCGTCGGCGTCCCTGGTCACAAAAATTGTCTTTGAGCCGCCCTGGAACCGGAGGTTGCGGCCGGCCGCGCCGTCAACGCCCATTATGCCGTACTCCACCACCACGGCCATACGGTCCGTGGAGCCGACATTTTCCATGTCGTTAATATTCCTGTCGGAGAAGCCGAGTATGCCAAGGTCGTTGACGCCGTTCATGAATACCATCACCAGCCACTCGCGTTCCACCTGCGCGGCGTGCTGGGCGCGGGGTTCCGCCGCATCCCCGGAAGCCGCCGGCCGGGGCAGGGCGGAATAAAGGCCGTCAAACGAGACCTCCTGGGCTTCGAGCCCCACGGCGAGGACGGCTATGGCCGCCAGGGTTATAGGGGTGGTCCTTTTCATAACAGGTATGCGGCCGGGCCGCTGCGTCGACAAGCGCGACGCGTATCGGCCGCCACGCGGGCAACCGGCTTGCAGGGCTCATGAAGTTCAGTGGGGAATCGACGGCGCTACAGATATTATAGGTGTATATATTGACTTGTCAACCCCCCCCAGGCTGGCGCCGGGGGGGCTATCTTAAAACCTCGGCGGCGAAAGCTTTAACTTCCTCTATGAAGCCCTGCCAGGCGTCCACTGGCATCAGCCCCTCGCGTTTGAAGAGCACGAGAAAGCCGCGCGAGCCCTGCACGCGCAGTCCCAGGTTGCGCTCGAACCAGGCCGCGCGTTCCGGTGTAAAAAACATGTGCAAGGCCGCCTCTTCGGAGCCGGTAAGCCTGTATTTATCGGAGAAAAGTGGGAAGGCCGGCAGGTCTACGTCCTTAAAGCCTATGGCCTCGCCTATCTTATGCATGAAGTTTTCCGGCTTCAGATCGAAATCAGGCACCTGGCAGCGCGAGCATTCTATGAGGGCCAGGGTAAAATTATGCGTGGAGCTATGCTTGCCGCTCCCGGTGGTATAGCGATAGTCGAAAAAACGCAGTTCTCCGGACGAAGAGGAGATCTGTATCAGGTTGGAGGCCTTGCGCGAGCGCCCCAGCCTGAAGATCTCGAGGCCGGTGGCTTCCAGCGATTCCAATGACGGCCCCTCCGCCAGCAACGGCAGGCCGGCGGATAAGGCCAGCGCCTCAAGCGCCTTGCGCCGTCTCCAGCCGGAGTACACGTTCAGCCCGATCGCCGCGGCCGCAATTGCCAGAATGACCGCCCACGAATATTGGCTAAAAAATTCCATACACTCCCCTCCGGGCCGGTTATTCGCCGGCCGCCGCGCTATATATTTCCCCGCGGCTTAATCGCCGCCGGTTTTATCGAGGTTAAGGGCGTCCATCCCCTGCCGGGCGATTTCTTTAAAAGATTCCCCGGCCTTATCCGCCTGTCCCAATGAATTCTTAAGATAGCCGCCGGGGACCTCCGGCAGCCCGCCCGCTTTAACCGGGCCGGTGGAAACCACTGCCGCCGCGGCCGCCGCTATCGGCCGCGGAATGGTTTCCGGCGCGCGCTTTTTACAAGCCGCGAAGCCGACGGCTAAAATGAGAACCGGAACGATAGATATCTTTTTCACGGGCCCCCCGGTAGAAAACTAAAGTTCGATTATGCGCTCTGCTATCTGCACCGAATTAAGGGCGGCGCCCTTATAAAGGTTATCCGAAACTATCCAAAGCTGGAATTCATTGGCCGCCGTTTTTGCCCTTCTGAGCCTGCCGGCATAGACCGCCTCGGTGCGCTGGCCGTTCTCCAGCGGTGTCGGGTAGTTTTCGGGCTTCTCCGAGAATTTCAGGCCGGGCGTGCGCCCGAGCTCCTTCCTGACGGAATCCAGGGAACAGGGCCGCGCCGTTTTGAACCAGACCGCCAGGGAATGGCCGCGCAGGACCGGCACGCGCACCGCGGTAGCGCTTATTTTAATTCTTGTATCTCCCCAGATCTTCTTGAGCTCGCCCTCGACCTTGTTTTCCTCCACGGAATTGCCCTCAGCGTCGAAGCCGCCCACCTGCGGGAAAAGGTTAAAGGCAATGGGCCGCGGAAAGCTGCCGTTGCGGGAGGAAGCGGCGCCTTTCCCTAAATACGCCCTCAGCTCCTCTTCCAGCTGTTTCATGGCGGCTTTGCCGGCCCCCGAGACCGCCTGGTAGGTGGCAATGCGCAATTCGGCTACGCGGAATTTGCGGTGTATGGCGGCAAGCGCCACCGCCGCCCCGGTGAGGGTGCAGTTCGGCCCCGCGATCAGTTTCTTTCCCGGCCCGACCTCCTCCCCGTTTACCTCGGGAATTACGAGCGGAACGCCTGGAGAAAGGCGGAAGCGGGAAGAATCGTCTATGCACCAGGTCCCGGCCGCGGCCAGGCGCCGGGCGAAGCGTCCGGACACCTCGTCGGTGGAGACAAAAAAGGCGATATCGGCTTTTTTAAGGGCGCGGAACGTGGGGGCGGCGCAGGCGTATTTTTTGCCGCGAAACTCCACCGCGGCCGGCTCGCGGCCAGAATTGAAGGCGTAAAATTCGCCTACGGGAAAGCGCCGGCTCTCCAGCAGGCCTAGCAGTTCCCCCCCCACCATCCCCGAAGCGCCTACCACGGCTATGTTATACGCTTTCACTGGTTCTCCGCGGCTTTCGGCGCCGGGGCCGGTACGGTTATTTCTTTGGAATAGCCGGTGTTTTCCAGATTGTCAACGGCCGCGGCCCGCAGATAGAACATTTCATTGGAGAGTTCCCCGCGGCCGAAGGTCCAGAAATACGGCGCCTTGAACATATAGCGGGTGACCCGCTGCCAGTCGAACTTGTCGTAGGAGATCTCCAGCCAGGCGGCGCGGATATCCTCGCCGATGGCGGCGAAGGAAACGGCGATGCTCTCGGGATCGAGCTCGGCTGAAAAGCCCCGTATAAAAACTTTGTAATCGTTGCCCGGCACCAGTTTTATCGCGATGGCCGGCTTAAGGCCGGAGATCGGGGTTTCAAGCACGCCCTCGCCGGACGGCGGATTGCCCTTTATGGAGCGGTTCAGCCAGACGTTCTCTTCGGGGCTGTCGCTGACGGCGGCCGATATTATCGGCGCGCTGGAGGCGGCGGTGAAATACCGCGAGGAGGACCACAGGGCCAGGTAATTCGGTTTTTCAACGGAAACGCGGGATAACGGGATCTCGGTCCAGACCCAGCGCGCCGAATCCACCCCGTCGAGGGAATCGTTGGGCAGGGGCTCGCGCGGCAAGTCGGCTGCGTCCACCAAAAAATAGGTATGGTCGGAATTAAAGGTGGGGGCCTGGTTAACGGCCATGTAGATTTTGCCGGGGATGGGCGTAGTGTCCCAGGACGCCGGCCAGGACATGATCTTGGCCCGGCCGAGTTTGGCCCCCACAAAAGCTTTGGCGTAGCCGCCGGAGGGAACCGGGGGAAGCTTTACTATCCAGCAGTTATTGTAGCCCACGTACCAGTCGGCGTGGAAGCCGCCGTCGGCGTAAAGGTAGTATTTTCCCAGATTCCTTTCCGCGGCATAGTAGGAGGGGACCGGGGACTTAGCCGAAAAAGCGGGGCCTTTGCCCGCTTCCTGGGAAGCCGGCGCCTGCGCCCCGGCGCGCAGAAGCCCGCCCCCGAACAGCGCCGCCATCAAAAAATAACGCATTCTTGCCTTGTGCTACTTTCTTAAAATTCGTGTTACCCTGTCCAGATCGTCAAGAGAGAAATAATGTATCACAATTTTACCATTCTGCGGCCCGGGTCCGGGACAGATCTCCACCTTGGTCCCCAGGGTTTTCTCGAGGGAAGACTCCAGTTCCAGCGCCTCCGGGGTTTTGCGGGACCCGGCGCGCGGCGCGCGGGCGGCATGGGGCCGCTGGGCATGGAAGCCCTGGGCAAAATTCTCGATATCGCGCACCGAAAGCCTTTCGGCGACTATGCGCTGGAAGGCCTCGCGGCGTTTGGCCGAGTCTGGAATGGAAATAAGGGCGCGCGCGTGGCCCTCGGTTATGGCGCCGCCCTGTATCCCCTGGCGAATATCCTCGTCCAGTTCCAGCAGGCGCAGGGTGTTGGAGACGGCCGCGCGGCTCTTGCCCACGCGTTTGGCTATGTCGGCCTGGGACACGCCGAAATTCTGCATAAGCTGCCGGTAGGCCAGGGCGGTATCCACGGCGTTCAGATCTTCGCGCTGGATGTTCTCTATCAGGGAGAGCCCCAGTTTCTGTTCGTCATCCAGGTCTTTCTTTACTATGGCGTCTATCTCGGCCAGGCCGGCCAGCCTTGAGGCGCGCAGGCGGCGCTCCCCGGCTATCAGCTCATAATGTTCTTCTCCGTGGTCCTTCCATACGGAGATAGGCTGCAGCAGCCCCCGCTCCTTGATGGACTCGGACAGCTCGGCCAGCGCGGCCTCGTCAAAATTCCGCCTGGGCTGATAGCGGTTGGGCCGTATCTTGCCCACCGGTATCTTCTGCACCATGTCCCCGGAAATATCGTTATTGTTAACCTTCGTTATAAGGGAATCTATCCCCCTGCCTAAAGCCTTTCTCATATATATTATCTCCTTAAATCTCTAAAAGTCTCTATCAAGGCCCGGCCTCAATAGGAGGCCGGGCCTTGATAGAGTCAGCCGCCGAGGTCGTATTCCAGCTCGGCTTCTTCGTTTACGTAGAGGTCCGAGTTTTTATAGGCCGAAATGTCCACGCCGCGCCTGGAAAGGAATTCCAGGGCCAGTTCCTTATATGCCAGCGCTCCGCGGGAGCTGGGGTCGTATACGAAAATAGACTGGCCGAAGCTGGGGGCCTCCGCAAGACGCACATTGCGCGGGATAACGGTCTTATATAATCTATCTCCGTAATACTTGCCAATCTCCCCCCTGACCTGGTTGGCCAGGTTTATGCGGGAATCGTACATAGTGATGACCCCGCCGTCTATTTTCAGGCCGGGGTTAAGGGCCTGGCGTATCTTCTCGACCGTGTTCATAAAGTAGGCAAGCCCTTCCATCGCGTAGAACTCGCACTGCACCGGGGTGATGACCGAATTGGAAGAATTGAGCGCGTTGACCGTCAGCAGGCCCAGGGAGGGCGGGCAGTCTATGATAATGAATTTGTACATGTCCCCTATCTTGGCCAGGGAGCGCTTGAGCACCGATTCGCGTGAGAATTCGCTAACTAACTCTATCTCCGCGCCGGCCAGATTATGGCTGGTGGGGACTATGTCCAGCCACTCCACGGAAGTCTGGTGGATGGCGGACTCTATGGGCGCTTTGCCGCAAAGTACGTCGTAAATGTTCTTGTTGTTCTTGGTTATGTCCACTCCCAGTCCGGAGGTGGCGTTGCTTTGCGGGTCGAAGTCTATGAGGAGCGTCTCGTAGTCGAAGGCGGCCAGCGCCACGGCCAGGTTAATGGATGTGGTGGTCTTGCCTACCCCGCCCTTCTGATTAGCTATCGCCACTATTTCAGCCATATAAGCTCCAGTAATCCCACATTGAGGTGCATTAATTGTAGGATTTAGTTTTCACGTGAAAACATCCGCCAAGAACATTGTTTATTTAATTCTATAGATTTAAGCCGGTCAAGTCAAGTGTTTGGTGTCACCCCCCCCTGCCAGCAGTTCCGCACCAGTTATTGTGGTTGGGTGGTGGTTGCCTTCCCTTTCTGCGTATGTCCCTGCTGTCCGGCAAATAATGTTTTCACGTGAAAACATCAGTGGATGTTGTGGCTGTGAAATGTTTCCCCGAGGCGCTGACCTGGGGGCAAAAACGTCTTCATGGTGTTTTGCGGGCGGATGTTTTCACGTGAAAACTATTATTGACTGTGTGGTGGGCGGCGGGCTTTGTGGCTGAGCGCTGTTTGTCTGTTCTGTGGCTGTCTGTGTCCGGCATTGCCAATTGGCTGGCGAGGACTTATTCTTTTATTTTTCTAATCAGGACCACCGCTTCCTGGGCGGTTATTTCCCCCCTCTCCAGGCGTTCGACTATTTCCTGCCGGCGCCTTTTCATCTCGGCCTGCAGATTGCCCAGCCCAAGCCGGTTTAATAGTGACTCCAGCTTCCCCTTTACTGTTGGGTAGGAAATATCCAGTCTGCGCTCAACTTCCTTGATGTTCCCCCTGGCGGCCAAAAAAACCCGCAGGAAATTCCCCTCCTCCTGGTTCAGGGCTGCGAAATTGGGAAGATCGAACTTTCCTTTTATGGTTGTCTTGCATCCGGCGCAGCAGAGGTCGGTTACTATTAAATGACTGCTGCACGATGGGCATTTGTTTGGAATATTCATATTATTAATAATATCCTTAATGATGTTAATAACAATATTTATATGATACTACAGTATTGCAACAATATCAAGCCATATGGCGCTGCCATCCGGGGGGGGATAGCAAAAGGCCCAGGGTTAAGCCTGGGCCTTTCATTGTGTTTTTTTGGCAATATTAAAAATCGCCGCCGCCGCCGGAGCCATCAGGGCCTGAGCCGCCGCCGGAGTCTGATCCACCGCCGCCGCCGCCCCCGTCATCTGTGTCGTCGGGGCCGCCGCCGGAGCCGCCGCCGGAGCCGGAATCATCGTCCGTATCGTCCGGGCCGCTGCTGCCGGGCTTGGGCTTTGAGGATTTTGCGTAGGCCGTGCCGCAGAGCAGGTCCGCGCCCGTCATGGCGCCGTAAGCCAGGGCCATGAACAACAACAGAAACGCCGTAGAAAGTCTTTTCATCAGTTCCTCCCGTGATCCGTCGATTAATCATAGCAAAATCCCCCGCGGAAAGCGGGGGACTTTGGGCCCGGCGGGGGGGAGTTTTTTGCCCCATTGCGCCGGAGGTCCTTGGACACTTGACTTGTCCAGGGGGGGTGCGTTATTTCTTTTCTATGGAGATGAACGGCACTCCGGCTCCGACGTAGCCGGGCAGTACCCCGTTCCACTTCTCTATGGCCTTGAGCTGGGCGTCCACCTTGCGCAGTTCTATAAGGGCGGGGGTGACCTGCTCGCGCTGCATGCGCAGTGCCTCGGCCTCGCCGCGGGACTTGGCTATCTGCTGTTCGGCGTCGCGCTTGGCTTTCTCGACGAGCTTCCCGGACATCTGGGCCTGCTGGTCGGCCACCTGCTTGTCCTCCACGGCGCGGAGGAACTGCTCGGTAAAGTCCAGGTCGACCACGGAAATATCGGTAACGATGATCTCTTTCTGCGTAAGCCGTTCTTTTACCTCTTTGTTGATCTCCAACACCAGCTCGTTGCGCTCCGAAATGACCCGCTCCGCGGAGTAGCGGGCGGCTATGGCCTTAAAAACCTCCTGCACCGCGGGGTCCACTATATTGTCGACATAATTGGGGCCGAGGTTGCGGAAAATACTTATGGCGGTCTCCTTTTGTATGCGATGGTTCACGACGAGGTGCGCGTTCATGGTCTGCAGGTCCTTGGAAAAGGCCTGCGTCTTGATATTGGCGCGCTGTATCTGTATGGAGAACCTTGTTACGCTCTCCAGGAAGGGCAGTTTGAAGTGCAGGCCCTCGCTGTATGAGTCCACTATGGTGCCAAGGCGGGTCTTTATGGCTACCTCGCCCGGGGACACTATAAAGAACGCCGACAACGCTATTACCGCCGCAACGGCCAGTATTACGGGGAGAAACAGTTTCCCTGAGAAGTCTTTTTCCATTTTGCCTCCATTCTGATTTTTAAATTCGCCCAGGACCTCTTTAAGGTCCTCTAAGAAAGAATTATCCATGGCCCAATTATATATATAAAGGGCCGGTATAGCAAAAGCGCCGCTGTCGGCTGGGGGTCAGTCCCAGCCCATTGAGTTCATTTCGTCGTCGGAGGATGGCCGTTGCCTCGGCGCCTCGTTCTTTTGTGGGGGGGGTGGCGGACCGGGGTGGACGGTGGAGGGGGGCGGGGTTGTTTTTAGCGCTGAGGCCGGCACCGCCCAGTTGCGCCCGAAGCGCAGGGCTTTTAGCTGGCCTTTTTTCACTCTTTTGAAAACGGCTATGCGGCTTATGCCAAGCATCGCCGCCGCTTCCGGAATTGAAAAATATTCCCGCTCCATTTGCCATCTAATGTTAACTTATGTTAACCAGTTTGTAAACAGCCACTTTACGGTTTGTTCGTTATTCGCCGACTTGCGTGATAAAAAGACAAAAACAGGGCGACCGTTATTGGCGGTTAACACAGGTTAACCAGATGGCTGCGCGGCATATAAAGACAGAACGAACAAAAGAAGCGGTCGCCCAAAAGTATCCCAGCCCGGCCTGACCCGCCGCGTAAAAATTTATATACTATAGGGGGAGTTGAACGGAAAAATATGAAAATCCTTATATTGGGCGGCACAAGCTTTTTCGGCAAAGAAACCGCTATACGGCTTTCAAAAGCCGGCAGCGAGGTTACCGTTTTCTCACGCCGCGCCCCGGTAGACGGCCTGCCCCTGGACATAAGGCAGACCCGCGGCGACCGTACCGTGGAAATTGACCTTTCCCGTATGGCCGTGGAGCCCTGGGACGTGATAATCGACAATATCTGCTACAACGCGGAGGACGCGCGCAAGGCCATAAATATTTTTAACGGCCGCGTGGGACTTTATATTTATACCTCTTCGTCCTCTATTTATTCCGTTCTGGACGGGGCTTCCTCGCCTTTCCGCGAAAATCAGGCGGAGTTATTGCCGTTAAAGGTCCAGCAGAAGGAGAAATACGCCTACGGTCTTGGCAAATACGCGGCCGAAAAAGAATACATGAAAGCTTTCCTGGACCAGAAGTTCCCGGTGTCCATCGCCAGGCCGCCCGTGGTGATAGGGCCTAACGACCCCACCCTGCGCGCCTATTCCTACTGGCTGCGCCTGGCCGACGGCGGGCCCCTGTTCCTGCCCGGCTTTGCGTTCCGGAACAAGTTCATATTTTCAAAGGATATGGCCAAAGCCCTTGAAACCCTGGCTTATGCGCGCGACCCTTACGGCAAAGCCTACAATTTCGGCGATTCCTCGCCCATTACGCTGGACGATTTTGTTAAAGTCTCCGCGAGGGTGATGCACAGAGAGGCCGAAGTCCTTTACCCGGACTATGCCTGGCTCAAGGCGAACGAGTTTAACTTCGAGGCCACCCCCTTCTCCATGGGGGGGGATTTCGTGCTGGACACCGCCAAGGCGGAAAAAGAGCTGGATTGGGCCCCCACTCCGTCGGCAAAGTGGCTTGAGGAGACCATAAACTGGTATCTTTTCAGCTACACCGGCCCGGCCCCGAAGAATTACGCCTCGCGCAAGCGGGAACTGGAGCTGGCTGAAAAGTGGGCGATGAAACTATGACCAAAAAACTTCCGGCCAACGCGGCGCGCGCTAAAAAAATAAAACTTTTCCTGATGGACGTGGACGGGGTACTCACGGACGGGAAAATGTACTACATCCCCGGCAAGGGGACGGAAATGGTGGAGTTCAAATCCTTTCACTCCCTGGACGGGATAGGCCTGCGCCTGCTTAACCAGTTCGGCATCGTTACCGGCGTAATAACCGGGCGGGAATCCCCCGGGACCGAAGAAAGGGCCAAAAGTCTGGGGATGGGCTACGCCTACCAGGGTTTCCTCTCTAAACTGGAGCCGCTGCGCCAGATCCTGGCCGATACCGGGCTGCGGCCCGAGAACGTGGCCTACATGGGCGACGACTGGACCGACATCCCGGTGCTGAAAAAAGCTGGGTTCGCCTGCGCTCCGGCCAACGCCCAGGAGGAAGTTAAGGCCGCGGCGCACCTGGTCACGGCCAAGGAAGGCGGGATGGGCGCGGTGCGTGAAGTCTGCGATTTTATACTCCGCAGCCAGGGGCACTGGGGCACGGTAATGGATTACGTGGAGACGGCGCACTGGCCCGCGATAAAAAAAGACCCCATAAAGATAGTCCGGGAATCCGGCGGGAGGGGAAAGTGAAAAACATATATCTGGCGCTGCTGGCCGCCGGCCTGTTTTGGCCTGGAACCGCCGCGGCCGCCTACGAGGACGAGGGGCTTTCCGAAGCAGCGGTCTCCACCGAAACGGCAAAAAGCTCCGACGATGAGGACGATCAGACCGTGATACAGGAAAACGACGAGGACCTGGCGGCTTTTGTGACGGATTATATACGCAAGGACACGCAGTTAAAGGGCGCATTTTTTATGGAGGAGAAGGCCACAAAAAAGATCCTCAGGCTTTCTTTATCCTCGGTCAACCCCAAGCCGGTCAACGGAGATAGCGGTGTAAAAAAAGTGACGGCGGTCTTTAAGGACGCCGCCGGAAAAAAATACACCGTCCTGTTCCACCTGCAGAACGGACCCTGGGGGGGGCTGGACATCTTCAAGCTGGAGATCAAACCCCACGCAGGAAAGGCCGCAAAGGCGGATTGACGGGGATAAACTATGGGACAATTTTTTGCCGCTTTCGGGGCCGGGATAATGTCGTTCTTCTCGCCGTGCATACTGCCGCTGCTGCCGGCCTACCTGTCCATGCTTTCCGGGTTCTCGGCCGCCGAAATAGTCAAGGGCGACGCCAGGGTGGTCACGCGTAAAGTGGTGGGTAACGCGGCTATTTTTATAGGCGGCTTCACGCTGGCCTTCGCCCTGATGGGCGCGGCCGCCTCCGGCGTGGGGGACCTGCTGGCCTCCCATAAGGACCTGCTGATGAAGATGTTCGGGGTGGTGATGGCGCTGCTGGGGCTGCACATGACCGGCCTGTTCAATTTTAAATTCCTTAACTATGAAAAGCGCTTTTCCATGCGCGGCATAACCCAGGGCCCGGCGGGATCCTTTATGATGGGGTTCGCCTTCGCGCTGGGCTGGTCTCCCTGCATCGGCCCCATTCTTGCCGTTATCCTGGGCATGGCGGCCGTGGCCGGCACCGCGGGCAAGGGCGTGGCCCTGTTGGTGACCTACTCCGCCGGTATGGCGCTGCCGCTGCTGGCCGCCGCTTTCCTTACGGCCAGGTTCTTCGCCTTCATGGCCCGCTTTAAAGTCGCCATGCGCTATGTGGAAATAACCGCCGGAGTTATACTTGCCGCCGCGGGCGTGCTGCTTTTTCTGGACAAACTTATGTTTGTGGTTTAAAGAACGTCGCGCCGCCGGGAAGGCCGCCTTGGGCGGCCTTTTCTATGTGCGCGCGGCATGCGCGCACGCTTGGGGGTGAAAGTCCCCTGCGGGGGTTGATAGAACCTACCGTTAGCCAAAGGCAAGGGTGTCCGCCGCGAGGCGGAATCTGAAGGAAGCCGGAGGCAAAGTCCCGGCCCGAGGAACACGAACCGCAAGCGAGGCCTGAACAGTCGGACGAGTTTCCATAACAAAACGAAGTCCGAATCTATCCAAAGCTGTCCGGGTAAATGCGGCGGGTATATGGGATGAAGGCGTGCGGGCTTACCCGCGGAGGTCTGACAGATATGCCGTGGAGATGAACTTCGAAGCGGCAACCCGTGCGGCAACGCGCGGTTGAACTGTCAGAAGTCAGCAGAGGCCATAGTATCCCTTACGACGGGAGAAGGGCCGAACATCAGAGGTTCTGGAAACTTGAAGGACTCGCAAGGGAAGCGATGAAAGCATACAACTTCATAGCAAATGAGGGCTGGCCGCAGGACAAAGGGGTGGAACCCCGGGATACTGCGGGAGCGCTTAGCGACCCTTCGGCGTCCGAGAGTGGACAGGACGATAGCGAAAGGAAAGCGGAGCGATTGCTGGAAGCGATTGTAAGCCGGGAGAATCTTAACCTTGCCTACAAGCGTGTAAAAGCCAACGGCGGCAGTCATGGCGTGGACGGAATGACGATAGAAGAACTATTGCCATACCTGAAACAGCATGGCACGGCGTTGCGGCAATCAATCCTGGAGGGGGCATATAATCCCCAGGCCGTGCGGCGGGTGGAAATACCGAAACCCGACGGCGGCACGCGGCAACTTGGGATACCTACCGTGGTTGACCGGTTGATACAGCAGGCGATAGCGCAGACACTCAATAGCGTCTTTGACAAAGGCTTCTCGGCGAACAGTTACGGCTTCCGTCCGGGGAGAAACGCGCACATGGCGATAAAAGCGGCGCGGAAGCATATCGAGGATGGGGGCCGCTGGGTGGTGGACCTCGACCTTGAGAAGTTCTTCGACCGCGTGAACCATGACAAGCTGATGTCGCTGGTGGCGCGAAAGGTCAAGGACAAGCGGGTGTTAAGGCTAATCAGGAAATATCTTAAATCCGGCGTGCTGGTGAACGGAGTTAAGGTAAAGAATGACGAAGGAACGCCGCAGGGCGGCCCTTTAAGCCCGTTACTTGCGAATATAATGCTCGACGAACTCGACAAGGAATTGGAGAGTCGCGGGCACAAATTCTGCCGGTATGCCGATGACTGCAACATTTATGTCAAAAGCAGAAAGGCGGGCGCGCGGGTAATGGAAAGCATAACCCGTTATATTGAGACCGTGCTGAAGCTGAAAGTAAACCGGAAGAAAAGCGCAGTAGATATACCCGGCAGAAGAAAGTTTCTGGGAATTTCCTTCTACATGAAAGAAGGAAAGGCACGGAACTTTGTTCACCCCAAGAGCATTCAGCGGTTCAAGGAGAAGGTAAGGGAAATCACGTCAAGGAGTAACGGGCGCGGCATGGAGTGGCGGCGGGACAAGTTAACGCGGCTTATAATGGGCTGGGTTAACTACTTCCGCATAGCCGACATGCGCAGCGACGCGCGTGACCTTGACGGCTGGATACGACGGCGGATACGCATGTGCTACTGGAAGCAGTGGAAGAAAATCAGGACAAAACAGGACAATCTTGTCAGGTTAGGTCTTGAACGTTCAAAAGCATGGGAATACGCCAATAGCCGCAAGGGTTGTTGGAGTATCGGCGGCAGCGTCGTCCTTAACAACGCCTTATCTAACGAATGCCTTGAGAGGTTGGGGTTTCCGAGCGTAAGCAGGCGGCTTTCTTTGGCCTATTAGTTCTGATGAACCGCCGTATACCGAACGGTACGTACGGTGGTGTGGTGAGGACGGCGGGTGAACTAAGCACCCGCCTCCTACCCTATTTGGTCAGGCGAGAGTTTGGCCGGGAACGGTGCGGAGCGCTTCCGGCATTACCGGCGGGTGGTAGTTTATCCGGCTGCGCGGCGGGGGGCAGTACGGGGGCCGCTTCAAAGGTGACCAGCCGCAGGGAGAAAGCTTCCGGGGATTCTTTATAGGTCAGCAGCTGCAGCGCCGTCGCCAGCAGCAGGGTCGCCCAGCCGACATGGAGGAAACGCCGCCCGTTGAAGATATGCGCGGCCTTGAGGAGCACCGCCAGCAGAAGGGTGACGCCCGCGGCGGCGTGCCAGAGCATCACCTGCCGCCAGGCTTCCTCGTTGACGCGCGAGGCCATGAAAAAATAAAGAAGGCCGATGGCCGCCAGAAAAAACAGGAACAGCGCCTGCCAGGCGCCCTCATGCCGTTGGGCCGCGAACTGGGTGATGCGGCTCAAGCCGGCGGCCCCTAACAGAGAGGCGAAGGCCAGGAAGAGATAAAAGCCGCCGCGCATGTCCAGGGCCAGACGCAGTTGATCCAGGCTCCAGGCTCCGGGCAGGGCCAGCATAATCAGCGGGATGGAGGCCGCGGCGGCCAGGAGGGACAGCGGGCCTAAGAGCGCCGCTTTGCGCCCCGGGTTATCGAGGGAATAGGCTTCGGCCACGCCCAGCAGCATAAAACCGGCGCCCTGAGCTATGTGGATCAAAGTTGAAGCTTTGGCGAAACTGCCGTAATCCAGGGTCATTTCTTTCTCCTCTTTCCCGCACCGCCCAGATATAAGTAAAGGCCTGTAACGGAAACGAATATAAAGATCAGCCAGAGCGGGCTGGAAGAAGCGGGCAGCGAGGGAGCGGCGGCGGTCGCGGAGGACACGGCGGCCACCGCCGGCGTCCCGGGCCCGGGCGCCGCGGTCTCTTTGGTTACGGCCGCGGGCCTTTTGTCCGTAGCGGGCTCAGCCGCCGAGGCCGCCAGGAAAGGGGAGGTTTTAGCGGAACTTGCGGCGCAGGCGTCCGCGTTCCCGGCGCAATCGGTAGCGGCGCGTGCCGGCGTCAGGCAGCAGGAGAGGAGCAGGGTTGTGATCAGTGTTTTCATATTTTATTATAGGAGGAGAATTCTACCGCGGAGCGGCGGGGTCTGGGCGCCGGCGCCTCGTCGGGGTAGCCTACGGCCAGCAACACTTCTATTTTCCTGCCGGAGCCCAACCCGAGGGCTTTGGCCCCGGCTTTTGCGTTGAACCAGCCTATCCAGCAGGTTCCGAGCCCCTGCTCGGCCGCCGCCAGTACGAAGTGTTCGGCCGCTATGCCTATGTCCATCAGGCGGAAATTAGTGTCCCGCACCTGGTTGCCCAGCCAGGCGCTCAGCTTGCCCGTTTCAGAGACCACCAGCGCCAGGGCGGGTGCGGCGGCGGCGAACCCGGTGGCGGAATAAATCCCGGTAAAAGCGGCGGCGCAGAATTTTTGGCGGGCGGCCGGATCTTCCAGTACGATGAATTTGTAGGGCTGGGCGTTGCAGGCCGACGGGGCCAGGCGGGCGGCCTCAAGGCAGAGGTCCAGTTTTTCCCTTTCAACGGGAACGGGCGTGTATTTGCGGATGCTGCGCCGCGCGGCGGCCAGTGCCAGAAACCGTGATTCCGTCATAGCCATATTTTATAATATAGTCGGGCCAAAGCGGAGAAGCTGCGGACTTGGCGGGGCGGGCAGGCTTGAATTCAGCCAAAGGATAATTTATGGAAAATTGGAAAGACGGGGTAAATTTCGCCATCACGGTCTGCGACGCGGAGGGGAAGATCATTGAGATGAACGCGAAAGCGTCAGCCACCTTCGCCAAAAGCGGCGGCGCCGGCCTGGCGGGAAAAAATCTGCTGGACTGCCACCCCGAACCGGCCAAAACTAAGCTGAAAAAAATGCTGGCGGAGCCGTTTACCAACGTTTACACCATAGAAAAGAACGGCGTAAAAAAACTCATCTACCAGACGCCGTGGCTGCGGGACGGCAAGCCCGCCGGCCTGGTGGAGCTTTCCCTGGAGATCCCGGCCGACCTGCCGCACTTCATACGGAATTAAAACCGAAGCTGAAAACAAGCCGCGTCAGCGGGGCGATTCTTCCGCCCGTCTTACCTTCAGCGGTCCTCCTGTTTTTTAGGGGTTAAAAAGGCCAGTTCGGTCCTCATCTGGCTGAACAGCGCCGAGAAGTGCCTGACCTGGTTGGCGAGGGAGTCGAAATCGGAGAACAGTTTTTTGTGCTCGGCGGAGATCAGGGCGGAATCCCGCAGGGCCCCGTTGACATTCTTCCCCATGCCTTCCACGCTCGCCTTGAGGGACTGGACGAGGGCGTCCAGATCGTATATCTTCTCAAGTTTTCCCTCCAGGCTTTCCAGCCTGTTCTTAATGTGTTCCACGCGCGTGGTGCCTTCTTCCAGTTTTTCTATCCGTTGCGCGGCGCCGGAAGCGGCTTGCAGGGCCAGAGCGGCTTTGCGGGCCGTTTCGGTTAAAACCGCGTCAAAAGTGGAAAAGCGTTCCTTTATATCGCTGGCCAGGCCGGATTCCATACCGTTCAGCCGCCGCTCAAGGTGGTCGACGCCGAGCGGCGCCGCGCTTAGATCAGAAAATTCCGGGCGGCGTATTATTTCCTCCAGGGAGGCGACGCGCGCGCGCAGCTCGGCGGTTTCCTGGGCTAACCTCCCCGGGCCCTGGGCCGCGGACGCCGGAGCGGCATACTGTTCTTCCAGCTTCTTGATCTTCAGTTCAAGATCGGCCGCCTTGCCGGTCAGGGCGTCGTTTTTCTTTGGGGGGGGAGGAGGCGCGGCGGCGGACTTCGGCGCGGGGCGCGCCGGTGAGGGCTTGATGAATGAAAAAAAAGAATCACCTATCGTCATTTTAGCTCCCCGCGCTGGCTGCCGGCCAGATTCTCATTAAGAACTCCGGCCCCCGGGACCGGCCGGCGCGCCGACGGCCCGCTTGCGGCCGACAGGTGCGCTTATTAATAGTATAGAAGGACCGGTTAAGGCTTGTCAATGTGCCCCTTGACAATTCAGGAAAATCGAAAGTAGTTT
>DMXM01000004.1:669-3692 GCA_003482905.1 Elusimicrobiota bacterium | reverse complement strand
GGCGAGAGGAGCTTAAGGGCGGCTGTCAGGCCGAGGCAGTTCAGCAGGACGATCAGCGGCAGGGAAAAAACCGGGCCGCCCGCCTTTTTAATATCGCTCTGCACCGGCCCGGCCAGGATATCAGCGGTATGCAGTATGTGGAAGGCCAGCGTAAAACCGGCGGCGGCCAGGAACCAGGGACGCAGCGGGGCCGCATGCCAGAAGCGGCCCGCCAGCCAGTAGGCGCCCCCGGCGGCTATAGTGTAGAAGGGGATGAAATACGGGGCCAGTGAAATAAAAGCGTTGGTGGAGTCCAGCAGCACGTAGCCGCTGGAGCGCTTGACCGAGATCTTCCTGACCCGCACGCCGCTGAACACCGCGGCCAGGGCGTGCGTCAGTTCGTGCGCGGCCACGTAAAGCCGTTTGCCCTTGCCTCCGGCGTGGAGCAGCAGGCAGGCCAGCGCCCCGGCCAGCAGCGGGAACGTGATCCCGAAGCGCGCCAGTGACGGGCCCAGCGCCGCGGCCGTGGCCCAGGCGGCGGCTAGCGCCGCCGGCGCCATAAGGACGCCTAAAACAGTCTTGGTAAAACGCATGCGGGGAGGTTGTCCTACTCGGTCATCCAGGTTTCGGCTTTTATGTTCTTGGCGGCCAGTTCCGCCCGCCAGGCGGCCAGCGCCGACGGCAGCCTGGCTTTCGCCCGGGCGGCCCAGGGATTCAGCGGCGATGAAAATTCGGAGGCGGCGGTTTTATACCAGGCGTAGGCCAGCTTGGCGGAACTCTCCGAGATACGGAAGTCTTTTTCCGCCGCCAGGAGGGCGGCCGAGCGGGCGGCGTTTTCCGCCGTAACCCCGCCCTTCTCCGCTTCCCGCGCCAGGGCCAGTTCCTTCTTCCTGAGATCGGCCTCGAAATATGCGGTCTTCAGCGCGGGGTTGTCGCGCCACGCCTCCTGCCTGCGCGCCTCCGCCAGGGCCTCCCTCGACCGCAGGGCCAGGTCCCCGGCGGCGAGCAGGAAAAAAACCGGGGCCGCCAGTGCGGCCCAGGTCAGGGAGCGCGGTATGCCGGGCATGGCTCAGGCGGCCTTTTTAATGGGCGGCTGCGTGTTCAGGAACTTGTGGATCAGGGCCGTCAGGATCTGCGGCTTCACCGGCTTTTCTATGAAGTCCTTAACGTTCGGTTCCTGCTTTATCATGTCGGAGGTGGAGCGGTCCGTGTAGCGGCCGGTGATTATTATTATGGGGATGCCGCCAGTTTCGTCGCTCTGGAGCTCCCTCAGGATCTCGAAGCCGCCGAACCTGGGCAGCATCAGGTCCAGCAGGATTATGTCGGGGTTGACGGCGCGGGCCTTGGCCAGCGCCTCTTCGCCATCCGAGGCTTTTTCTGTGCGGAAGCCTTCTTTTTTTACTATGAACTCTATGAGTTCCCTTACGGATTCGTCGTCGTCCACTATCAGTACCAGCTTGTCCGCCGGCCTGCCGAAACCAGAGCTGTTTTCCATTTAATTTCCTTAAGAACCTTCCGCAAGCCTAGAGATTCGTGGTGACCAGGGTTTCGGTGGTCTGTACGCCGTGGATGCCGCGTACTTCGCGCACGATAAGCCCGCTGAGTTTGTCTATGGTGTCGGATTCCGCCACCAGTATGGCGTCCCAGCCGCCGAACGTCATATAGACGTCCTTCACGCCGCGTATGTTCTTTATCTGCTGCACGGCCTTCTGTTCGAGGCCGGCTACCAGTTTACAGAGTACGAAAGCTATCATATTTTCCTCCTGACTAAATCCTCTCGTTCCAGGCTGGGGAACGGTACTTGCTCTCCGCAACGGCCGCGGCTCTCTTCATTGCCGTCTCCGGCAGCGCCGTTACTTCCCACTCCAGGCCGAATTCCCCGCCGAACGCCTTTATTACGGCGTTCCTGTGGGTCGCCGCGTTGGCGCGCGCGTCGGGCGCCTGGAAAGAGGCCTGGTAGAGCATATAGTCGCCGAACTTGCGCAGCGCTCCGCCAAGTACTTTTTTTCCATTATACAATATATCCATGTTCACCGGTTTGGCGAAGCAGTTCATGACCGGGTCGTTGACGGCGTAATCCCTGGTCTTTTCGTTGAGGAGGTCGAAGCTGATACCCAGGCGGGCGTACTCGGCGTTTATGGCGCGGTGGAGGCGGTCGTAGGTCTTGCCGGGTTCGAAGTAGGCCCCGGGGGAGTGGAAGATGAAGGAGAAGGTGAGGTCGGTTTGGTGGAAGACTATGCCGCCGCCTGTGGGGCGGCGGGTGACGGCGGTGATGGGGCTGCCGGCGGCGGTGACGGCCTCCGTGACCGCGCGTTTGCGCTGGGAGTAGCCGAAGGTGATGCCGGGGCCGGCCCAGTTGTAGAAGCGCAGGACGTAAGGGGCCGGCATGGTCTCGCAAATAGCCTCGTCCACGGCCATCTGGCCGTAGACGTCGAGCGGAGGGGTTTCGATTATTAATCCTTTATTCATGCGTGTCATCTCATGTCTAAGCCGGCCGCCAAGGGGGATGGATCGCAAAAACGGCGTCGCGCACACCGTGCGCGCGCCTCCCGCTCTCAGGCAAGAAAGTGTCGCTGTGCTCCACGCGGCGCTACGCAAGCCTCGCCTTCCGAGAGGGTTTTGCTAACCCATCCCCCTCGTCGGCCGGCAGTTCTCTACCAGCGCAGGTTGGGCTGCCTCGCTGCCTGTACTTCGTCCAGCCGACGCACCGGCATGGTGTGCGGGGCGTCCTTCAATGCCTGCGGGTCGGCTATGCCTTCGTCGTGGACGGATTTCATGGCCGCTACGAACTCGTCGAGGGTTTCTTTCGACTCTGTCTCGGTGGGCTCTATCATGATGGCTTCGTGCACGATTATCGGGAAATATACCGTGGGGGTGTGGAAGCCGCGGTCGAGCAGGCCTTTGGCTATGTCCAGTGTTTTGAGGCCCTTGGCCGTCATGTCGGGGCCGGGGGTCAATACGCATTCGTGCATGCAGTATTCCTTGGAATACGACGGGTACATGTCTTTGAGCAGCGCCGCCACGTAATTGGCGTTGATGATGGA
>DMXM01000004.1:0-550 GCA_003482905.1 Elusimicrobiota bacterium | reverse complement strand
TCGGAGACGTATTTCCCGTTTTCCTTCTTCACCGTCGGCACCGGCAGGAAGGGGGCCAGGTGTTGGCGGCAGACTATGGCGCCGGCGCCGGGGCCGCCGCCGCCGTGCGGGGTGGAGAAGGTCTTGTGGAAGTTGAGGTGCATCATGTCCACGCCCAGGTCGCCGGGCTTCACCATGCCTATCAGCGCGTTGAGGTTGGCTCCGTCCATGTAAAGCAGCGCGCCGGCTTCGTGCACGGCCCTGGCTATGGCCTCTATGTTGCTTTCGAATATCCCGAGCGTGTTTGGCACGGTCAGCATCAGCACGGCGGTTTTCGGGCCGATGTGCTTCTTCAGTTCCTCCACGTCAAGGCGGCCGTCCGGTTTGGAGGCGATGTTGATGGTCTGGAAGCCCATCATCGACGCGGTTGCGGGGTTGGTGCCGTGCGCGGAATCGGGGACCACTATCTCGTTCCTGTTCTCGCCCCTGGCCTCGAAGTAGGCCGTGGCCAGCAGCAGGCCGGTGAACTCGCTGTGCGCGCCGGCGGCGGGCTGCAGGGTTATGGCGTCCA
>DMXM01000018.1:232690-268360 GCA_003482905.1 Elusimicrobiota bacterium | reverse complement strand
GCTAAGAGGCGGAAATTATAGGTGTAAACACATCTTCACCCAAGGGGTGCGGCCAACTTGACTAGCACAAAACATAACAAAACACCGGCCCGACACAACAGCCGTATGCTGGGCGCTGTAGTCCTGCTCGTCCTTTTATCGGCCCTGGCAATCGCGTGGCCTGGACGGCGAAACAGGCAATGGGAGGTGCTGCTGTCCGACGTCCCTCAAAAGGTCTCAACGAAGGATGCCGCGATAAACGGCGTTTTTTATGTGCTTAAACAGACGCACGAACCGCTATTCCGGCTCGACAACGGCCAGGATTACACCTCTCGTTTATTAAAATCATGGAACCGGGATTTAACCTATAGCCGCTATACTTTCTGCCCTGACACAGCTCTGATTTTTATGCAAGGCAGGGGGTTCACATCGGAATTCTTTAAACAATACATCTCCAGCGTAACCAGGGCGTTCGACAAGGCTGCCGTTGTTTCCAGCATGAACGGCTGTTATGACGTGAGATTTAATAAGCCGAGAAAAAGCTATCTGGATTATCTAACCCGCTATCAGCAGGCCCCCACCATAGATGCCGGCGGACCCTTTGAAGCCGGGTTAGGTCCTTTTTATACCCAGACAATGACCGCGGATGAAATACGGCTTGTCAGGAAAGAGTCTGTGTCACGCGGCTACGACACTATTTTAATACACCTGTATACCGGACCTTCGGATCCACAGCTGCAAAACAGGAACATATCCGACTTCAATAAAATATCGGCCGTGGATATTCCTGAATGGGTCAGAAGCCGGCAGGCTGGTTTTCACGACGTGGTGCTTAATACCGTAACACTGGGCATTAACCATCCGGACAAGAGCATACGCAAAGCGATCTATAACTGCATGGGTGTGGACGGGTTCAGACGGGCTTTTATCTCACAAAGGAGAGACTTCCTGGATATCCAGAATGTCCTGCCGATAGGGGTTGCAGGTGCGGCGCCCGGGCGCCCCGCGCAGGTATGTCCGGCAAAGCCGAAGACCGGCGGAAAGCTGATTTTTGCAAATCTGCGGCCCGGCAACGAGGCCGACCTGGAACAATTCTTTAAGTCCTTTTTTAACAAAACGGGGCTGCAGGTGAAAGTAATAACCTATCCGGTGCCGGTTTTCCTGGAGATGCTGAAAAAGACTCCCAAAAAATACAACCTGGTTGTGATGTCAAAAGACGCGGTCCAAAGCGATCAGGCCCCCTTCCTGAACTATTCCCATATATTGGATTATAAACTGCCCGGCATAACCGGGAAATACGAGGAAATGCAGCATACGGACGATCCGGAAAAGAGAAATCTCCTTGGCGCGGAGATCGCCAATGATATATCCATGGAATATGCCGTGCTGCCGCTTTATCAAAGCGTCAGGGAATACCACTACCCGAAAGGGATAAAAAACCTTGTTGTGGGTCGTGGATTCTTTGAGTATCCGGAGGTAGCGGAACTTCGATGGTAAAGGTATTCACCCGAGCATTTTCTTATAACTGGAAATATTATACCGTGGCGGTGGCGGTGTTTGTCGCTTTCTGGCAGCTATTCTCCGTGTTCTCCGCGATGCGCGTGGCTGACGACAAGCTGCTGACCGCTATGCGGCAGAACGCGGCTTATTTCGAGAAAGCCTTCCTTGAGGGCGACGTCTTTGAGACCCAGCGCATAATGTGGCGCGTCAAGAACGACAATATAAAGCGCATCACTTTCCACCCTGTAGAATTCGAAGGCACGAAGTGGATCTTCAAAGAGGCCATAGTCGGCAATCTCTACGACCGGCCGCGCGCGCAGCTTAACCGCGAAGTGCCGTTCATCTCCAACGGGGCCGAACTGGGCCGGCTGGAATATGTGATAGACCTGGTGGACGTGAACTCCGCGGTGTTCGGGCAGAACTATGTGCTGTTCATAACCGTGGTATTCTTCTTCATGGGCCTGCTGGTCCTTTCCAATATAGGGGCCATTAAGACGATCTTCAGCATAGAGCGCTGCGTGGACGAAACCAATACCCTGGCTGCCGCCGGCGAGCATTCCAGCATCCGGGATTCTATACAGTGCAGCATCCAGGCGCTGCCGGCGGGTCTGCGCAGTACGCCTTTCGCCGTTTTGATCGGGCGCCTGGCGGAGGTGCTCCAGAAAGCCGCCCGCCTTGAGAGCGAGCTGGCGGTTTCTAAAGCCACGTCCGATTTGGCCGCGCAGGTGGCGCATGATATCAGGTCGCCGCTGGCGGCGCTGGGGGCTGCGGCTAAGGACCCGGCGCTCCCCGAAGAGCAGCGCAAGCTTATAGAAGGCGCCGTGGGCCGCATGCAGGGCATAGCGGACGATCTGCTGCAGCGCTACAGGGCGCCTTCGGCCGCTCCGGTAAAGGCCATACCGGCGGTTTGCGCGCTGGGCGGGCTTGTGGAACAGGTGCTGGAGGAAAAGCGCCTGCAGCATAAAAAGAAAACCGGCGTGAAGATAGAATTTACCGGGGCTTCCGAAGAAATAAGAGCCCTGGTCGAGCCTAAAGAACTGCAGCGGCTTATTTCCAATCTGGTAAACAACTCGGTTGAGGCTTTTAACGGGCCGGGCACGGTCTTTATAGGGCTGTCCGCGCCGGACGGGAGGGTTCTGATAGAAGTAAAAGACAACGGCAAGGGCATTGCGCCGGAAATACTGGCGAAGCTCGGCCGGAAAGGCGAAACCCACGGCAAGGCCGGCGGCAACGGCCTTGGCCTTTACCATGCCCGCACAACGATAGAGGGCTGGGGCGGCAGCTTCGCAATAAAGTCGGAACCCGGCCAGGGCACAGCGGTTATGATAACACTCCCGCGCGCCGCCGCACAGTCTGCCGGCCGCACAGCCGTGCTGCTGGACGACGACCTGCTGGTGCACATGAACTGGAAGCTGGCCGCCAAGGCCGCAGGCGTGGAGCTGAAGGCTTATAAAACCCCGGAAGATTTTGCCGCCGGCATAGAAGCCCTGCCCAAAGACACCCCTATTTATATAGATTCCGACTTAGGCAACGGCATTAAAGGCGAGACTATCGCCGCTGGCCTGCACAATAAAGGATATTCCAATATCTCCATGGCTACCGGCCATAGCCCGGAAACGTTCGCCCATCTCCCTTGGCTAAAAGTAACCGGCAAAGAGCCCCCCTGGGGCGCATAGCACCCCCATTCAAGCCAGGTTTCATACCCGCCAGTATTCTCATTCGAAAATAAATATTTTCAAATGAGAATATTTTTAGCAGTTTCCCCTCATTAATCTCTTAAAACCCGGCTTTAACTACTAAAAACGGGGGAAATAGCATTGCCTGCTATTGGCATATAAATTGCTTGTAGTGGGCATAGCGGCACAAAATCTAAAAGGTTAGGAGAAATATAATTATGAAAAAGAGCAACATACTGATAGCGGTCTCGCGGTGATGTCTGCGGCCTCGGCCGCTAGGGCGGAAGTCCCGCAGATCAACTTCGATGGCAGAGCCACCGTAGGGCGCCAGGGACGCTGCTTCCTATCTTCCTAACCTGCAGACATTCGCAGCAGGAAAATAATTTAGAAGCAGGAAAGCAGCCTCGATAGGGGGATCACGGCTTAAAGCCGGTTAGGCAATTGGCTAATTTATTGTATCTCTATCATCACTTCATTACGGCGTATGAACGGAGGCGTAAAGGGAGGATTATAGAAAGCCGCTACCGGCGCCGCCGGGCGTAAACCGTCGCGCTCCAGGGCGGCCTCCAGCTGCCGCGTTCTTGCCCTTACTGTTTTTTCGGAGCTCCAGCCGGAAAAGCGCAGTACTGCGGTTTTAAAGCCGGGCACCGGGCGCAGCGTAACCGCCGGGCTGGCGGGTTTGGGCAGCTCCGCCAGCTTAAGGCCGGCGGGCATGATGAAAGCCATAGACAGCTCAGAACTCCCAGGTAAGGCCGGCCAGCAGGTAATGCAGCCAGGCGAAAGTGTAGACCTCGCCGGCCCCGGAGCCGCCCTCGAGGAAGCGGTAGCCCGCCCGCAGGCGCAGGCCGGGCCGCAGCTCGCGGCTGACCGCCAGCATAACATCCTCGGCCCGGCCCTGTGGGGCGCCCAGGGCCTCTATGTCCACTTGGGCCAGGTAACCGGGACTGAAAGCGTAATCTGCCGAGAAAGCCGCTAGCGGCACGAAGCCAGTGTTCTTGGATTCGCTGCTGGTGACGGAGTTGGTAAGCGTTATGCCGGCGTGGCGCAGTTTCAGCGCGCCGCCCCAGCGCAGCGACAGGCGCTCGTCCCGGTGGAATTCGTAGAGGTACTTCACCCGGTAGGAATTGAAGCGGTAGACGGCCTCGGTGCGCACGCCGGCGGCGAACACCTCGCCGTTAAAAGTCACGGCCCGGCCGAAGGTCCCCTTGGAGCGCAGCGTCAGCGGGGCCGCCAGGAAGGACAGGTCGCTGCTGCCGAACTTCCGCCCGATGCGGATGCGCAGGTACGGCTCGGCTCCGGACTTGAGATGGTCCGTAAGGGAAAAACGGGTGCCCCCTTCGAGCGGTATTTTTACCGTATTGTGTCCGGCCCAGACCGAGCCGGTTTCGGCGTCCAGGTAATACTGCGCCCTGGCAGACCCCGATAAGAGCAGCGCGGCGCATAGCGAAAAAGCAATTTTAATAGTTGTCATGCCGGTTTAATTATCCTTTGCCGCCCAGCAGGTCTTTGACCCCGCGGAACTTTCCGGACGGGACGTTCGGGGACGCCATCATCAGGCTCCCGCCGCGCGCGCGCCGGCCAGCAGCCGGCGTGTATACTCTTCATGTACCAGGCCAAAGGATGCGCCAGGCGTTTCCCGTATTATGCCGAGAAGGTTTATAACCACATCCGGCCCGGCTTTGGCCACCAGTTTTTCCAGATCATCAGTGAAAAGCGGGAATGAGCCCTTAACCCCCGCCCGGGCGAACCTGCCGGGATCCCTGGACGGCAGCGTAAGTTCATGCCCGCCCAGCCTTTTGACCAGTACTCCGCCTACGAAACCGCCGGCTCCTGCAATGAATATCCTCATACCCGATAAATCTTATAACATTTGTGCGGACAGGTTGCTTATGCCTTTTTTCCCCTCTCCCTACGGGGGCGACATAAACTTAACAGAAAAGCCCGCCATGGCGGGCGAACAGCGGGTGGAGCGAAGCGACACAATTCAGCGTTCAGGCCTGGGCGGGTTTTCAATAAACCAAGGTGCCCCCGTTTAAATTCCCCTCCCGGTGGCCATAATTTAAAAATGATCTCATAATGTGGCTGCGTCTTAGTCTTCTTTCTGTCGCTTCTTTTCCTTGGACTCTAATTCCTTTATCGCAAGGTCGAAGTCCGAGACCATCTTCTTGTCGTGTTCTTTGCGGTACTTATCAAATTCAATTTCAGCTTTTTGTGCCGCGGTTTCGGCGCTTACGGTGCCGGCATTGGTTAGGATCTCTCTTTCGCTGATTTTAAGGAACTCGTCAAGCTTGGTTATCCAATCGTTCATCTTCATCAGGCGGCCGTTCGTGGCCTGCAATTCGGCAAAATCCAGGTAGAGGGAGACTATCAGGTTGAGCTGGTTAAGTTCTTTTTCGGTCAGGTAATTCTTGGCTATCTTCGCGTCCTGCTGCGTTATGTAGTTGCCTTTGAAGTTAACCAGTCCCATCAGCGGTTTTGTGCCGTCCGCGCGCTTAGCTATCATCTCGGCGGCGGTTTGGCCATGTACGGCGTAGTGCATTTTGTTCTGCACCGTGGCAAAGAATTCACCGGTCAGTTTGTCGTCCTTGCTGTAATCAATGCTGGTGGCGTAAATGTCAGTGACTTTCTGGTAGAAGTTGCGTTCACTGCTGCGGATGTCGCGGATGCGCTGTAACAGTTCCTGGAAATAACGCGCCTTCTGGCCGCCCTGCTTTAGGCGTTCATCGTCAAGCGCAAAGCCTTTTACTATGTATTCCCTGAGCCGCTGTGTGGCCCAAATGCGGAACTGTGTTCCCCTTACCGACTTTACCCTGTAGCCAACGGAAATAATTACATCTAAATTGTAATGCTTTACAGTGTATTCTTTGCCGTCTGTCCCAGTACGTCGGAATTCCCGACATGCTGACTTTTCATCAAGTTCCCCTTCGCTAAAGATATTTTTTAGGTGCTCAGTGATCGTTGTCCGGGCTTTATCGAACAATTCTGCCATCTGCTCTTGTGCCAGCCAGACGGTTTCATTCTCCAGGCGTACATCCAACCGCGTTTTGCCGTCTTCCGCCTGGTAAATTAAAAAATGTGATGGATTCTCTTTGTTTCCCATAGTAAGTTCCTCCCTGTCGGGGGATGTTTAGACATTATCCCTTTTCCTGTTATGCAAAGTATAGCAGACCAACCCGTCAACGGCGTGTCGCATTGCAAAAAGGTGGTTTTTGTGGTTTTTAGTTAAAATTGTGCAAGCAAAGGCTGGTGCAGCAGGTAAGGTCGATGTTTCCCCTCTCTGCACGGGGCGTTAGATTCTTTCTTCCGGGGTTATAGCGCCGCACATGTTGTTAGCGCCGAATTCCAGGGCGGCGTTCGGGAAGGTCTTGCTTTCCACAAGCGTACGCACGCCGGAAGCGCTTACTTCGTACGCCTCTATTTTGGTGGTGGCGGAAAACGATTCTACCCCGCCGCCGGGAACGAAGCCCGAGGGCGTAGGGATGGAAACCTTGCCGAAGGTTCCCACGTCGGCGCCGGACTCTATTATTAATTCTTTGCCGGGGCGCGCCAGGGCCAGGGCGAAACTTCCGGCGCAGCCAGATCCACCGCGTGGGGAAGCTCCTGCCCCAGTTCTTCTCTATATGCGCGTAACCGGAGGACATTACCGATACGTTTTCCGCGTGGATCCTGTATTCGTAATAGGCCGGAGAACCCATGGAATGTACGTACCAGTGTATGGGCGCCAGCGGGATGTTAATGCCTTCCGGGCTGGCGCCGCTGCTGCCGTTCCAGAAAACAGGCTGGCCGAAATCGCCTTGCAGGTCTATTTCACCGGGTATCGTAAGCGCAAAGCCGCCATTATTAACGGCGCCGTAACCTTCGGCGCTCCATTCGAAATCAGAGCGCCAGCACTCCCCGCCGCCGGCGCAGCTTGCCAGCGGGTCCTGACCGCGGGGCCGACCGCGTCGCCTTCATGGATATCTTCCCGGAAGCGGTGTTGCCGGTAACGGCGCCGTTCTCCCGCCAGGGGAGGTTGTCAAGTTCTTCGAGAACGCTGTTTCTGTTACCCCGCGTCCGCGCGGTCGCCGGCGGCGCCACGGCGGGGATAATGGTATTGCCGCCGGAAAGAACGCGCAGGTAGTCGAAAGCGGGTTCCCCCCCGGCTTTCGCCGCGGCCGGCAGGAAAGCGAGCGCGGCAAGGACGAGGCCGGCGGCCAGCCTTCCTTTACCGGACGCTGAGCAGTTTACGCTATGTTCTTTCACTAATGAAAGTTTACATCATCCTGGAAATTACACAAGTACCGTAGTGCCTATCCCGCGGGGGACAGTATACCTATCTTCATGCCATATGCCGGCGGCGCCGCGCAGCGCGGCGCAATTGTCGCGCAGCCAGCGGCGGCGGGCGGCGTAGTCGGGGCAGTGCGTTTTAACCAGGGCCCAGAAATTACGGGAATGGTTCATTTCGCGCAGGTGGCAAAGTTCGTGGATAACCACGTAGTCCAGCACTTCGGGCGGGGCGGCGGCCAGGCGCCAGTTAAAATTGAGGTTCCTGCGGCCGGAGCAGCTGCCCCACAGGGTGCGCTGGTCTTTTATGGCTACCCGGCGGTAATCTAGG
This sequence comes from Elusimicrobiota bacterium, assembly GCA_003482905.1. Classification (GTDB taxonomy): domain Bacteria; phylum Elusimicrobiota; class Elusimicrobia; order Elusimicrobiales; family UBA9959; genus UBA9959. The sequence continues at coordinate 260,611 of DMXM01000018.1, read as the reverse complement.
TTCATCAGCGCGGCCCAATGTTTAACCCGCGCCCCTATAACGCCCCTGGCGTCCCTGCGGGCGGCGGTTTGGGCGGCTGTGGGACTGGCGCGGCGGGGAGTAAAGCGGCGGTATTTAGGGCGGGGCGCCGGGAAGATCTCGGGCAGGTCGCCGGCCAGGCCGGCCAGGAAATCGCGCACGTCGCGGCAGATAGCGTTCAGGGGCATCGCTTAAATTATAACAAATGCTAAATTTTACGGGGACAAAAGAAAGAGCCCGCGAAGTCCCGTTTATAAGGGCCGCAGGCTCATACATATTCTAGCAGAATTTTTGCGGGTGTCAAGGCCTAATTTAATTTTCCTCTTTTTCATGAAGCCCGGACCAGCGGTTGAAGAGCTCGTCCACGCGGGCCAGGGCGGCGTCCAGTTTCTTCTGGCGCGCGGCCAGTTCTTCGGCGTCGGTGGCTATGGCCGGGTCTTCCAGGGCCAGCCTGGCCTTGGCGGCCTGGTTCTCTGCGGTCTGCATTTCGGATTCAAGTTTGCGTATGGCGGCCTTCTGTTCCCTGGTTTCTTTGGCCGTGGGGCCCTGGGCGGCGGCAGGCGCTTGTGGCGCTGCGGTTGCGGCCACGGTAGCGGTGCCGGTCTCGGCCATCCAGTTCTCCCATTGCGAAAGGTCCGCGAAAAATCTGGCGTTGCCCCTGCCGTCCAGGGCCAGCAGGCGGCGGCTTACGCGCTCCAGCAGGTAGCGGTCGTGCGTTACCAGCACCAGCGCGCCGGGAAATTCCTGCATGCTGCTCTCCAGCACTTCCAGGGATTGCAGGTCCAGGTCGTTGGTGGGTTCGTCCAGCAGCAGCACGTCGGCGGGCTCCAGCATAAAGCCGGCTATCAGCACGCGGGCCTGCTCGCCGCCGGACAGCAGGCGCAGCGGCATTTCCAGCTGCTCGGCCCGGAAAAGAAAACGGGTGGCCCAGGCTTTTACGTGTACGGCGGCGCCTTTGTAAAACACGTGCTCGCCGTGGCCGCACAGGGCGTGCTTAAGGGTATGGTTCAGGTTAAGGGCGCTTCGGTGCTGGTCGAACACGGCCACGCGCAGGCCGTCGGCGCGTTTAAGGGTGCCGGCGTCGGGGGCCAGCTGCCCGGCCAGCATTTTAAGCAGGGTGGTCTTGCCCGAGCCGTTGCCGCCCAGCAGGCCCAGTTTTTCCCCGGGCCCCAGCGTCAGGTCCAGCGGGCCGAACAGGCGGCGCCCCCCCAGGCTTTTTTCTATATTTACGGCGTGGATGAGGCGGTTGGCCTGGCGGTCACCGGCGGTGAAGTCTATGGCGGCGGTGCGGTTCTGGGCGTTGTGGTACTCCAGTTCTGAAAGCTCCTGTATCAGCCCCCCCGCCCTGTCTATGTGGGCCTTCTGCTTGGTCATGCGGGCCCGCGCGCCGCGGCGCAGCCAGGCTATTTCAGTGCGGACCACGTTGCGCAGGGAGTCCTCGCGCGAGGCCTGCGCGTCGAAGAAGGCTTCGCGGTTCTCCAGGAACTTGCTGTAATTGCCGGCGCTGCTGAAGTAGCCTTCGGGGTAGCGCTTGTTCAGTTCTATCACGCGGTTGGTGACGCGCTCCAGAAAGCGGCGGTCGTGGGTGACCACCAGGAAAGGGAATTTGAATTCCGCGATGAAGTCTTCCAGCCACAGCACGCCTTCGATGTCCAGGTGGTTGGTGGGTTCGTCGAGCAGCAGCAGGTCGGGCTCGCGCACGGACTGCGTAAGTATGGCCAGGCGTTTGCGCCAGCCGCCGGACAGCACGTTGACTGGCTGGGCGGGGTCGGCGAAACCGGCGGAGGCCAGGCCGGCGGCGGCGCGCCGGTCTATTTCATAATCTTCCAGGCCAAGGCCGGCCAGGGCTTTGGTCAGCTCTTCGCGCACGGTCCAGCCGGCGGGGGCGTCGGTAAAGCGGTCCTGCTGCGCCAGGTAGCCCAGCCGCAGGCCGCGCCTGGGCGTTACCGCGCCGGAGTCCTGCGTTTCGGCGCCGGCCAGGATCTTAAGCAGCGTGGATTTGCCGGCCCCGTTGGGGCCGATAAGCCCGGTGCGTTCGCCTTCGGAAAGGCCGAAGGACAGCCCCTGGAACAGGGGGCGCGCGCCGAAACTCTTGGAAAGGTCCTGACAGCTTAGCAGTATGGCCATTGATGTTTGTTGCCGGCGCCGCTACGGGTTTAAAATCTCGTTTACCTCAGCAGCCCGGCTACCGCCAGGTCGGCCGCCCTTATATAGGCCGCGTAGCCGCCCTGCACGTCGGCCGGGGTTACGGTATAGGGCACGTCGGGCGTAACGCCCAGGTTCTCTATGGGCTGGCCGCCCGGGCGCTCGGCTATGGTGGCCGTCAGGTTTACGGCTTCCACGCCCAGCAGGCTGTTTTCCACCTTGTACTTCTTTACCACGCCGCCGGCGCCGCCGGTGCGCTCGCCGAAGATGACTGCCCGCTTATTGTCCTGCATGATGGCGGGGAAGAAGTCCCCCCCGGAGAAATCCAGCGGGTTGGTAAGGATCATTATGGGCTTGGCGTAGCGCACCGACGCGTGCGGCTTCAGGGCGGCTATGCCGAACACGGGCAGCGGGGTGGTCATGGTGCGGCCCGCGTTCCACTGCTTTATTACCTGCAGGTGGAAGGCCGTCCAGTTCTTAAGCAGGTCGTAATCCACGGTGTAGCCGGCCAGGTCCGGCCCCAGCATTTCCACGGCGTCGGCGTCGGTTTTGGCCGCGGCCGTCTCCTGTATAAAGTTGAGGGATTCGGCTATGTCGGCCTGGGTCAGGGAGATGTAGTGAGAGGGCACGGCGAGCGGGGCGTCGGTCAGCATGGAGGCAAGAGCGTAAAGGTAGAACACTATGCCGCCGGGGTTATTGGTCTGGTCGATAATAAGCGCGTCGGCCAGGCTGTTGAACTGCGGCACCAGCGCGGCGAAATCCTTTACCAGTTTGCCGGGGTCGCTCACCATGTAGGTAGGGATGCGCACAAAACCGATATTGGCGCCGCTGGCCGGGGACCGGTAGACATAAGCCCTGAAAGAGTTGTCGGCCGGGGCTTCCCAGACCTTTTCGCCGAAGTCCGGCAGGAAGCCGTCCTTGTTGCCCAGGCCGTAGGAAGCCTGGGCGCCGCCGCCGTAAGGCGTTTCCAGCGCCATCATTCCCAGCCAGGACATGGGGAGTTTAAGTCCGGCCCGCTTGGCTAGGAAAGGCTGCGGGGCTATGAATTCGGGCGAGTAGCGCCAGGCCATCTGGAAGGGCACGGCCTCGGCGGCGCCGGCCGGTTTTATGCTTACGGCTACCGGGCCCTGGGGCACGGCGTCGCCCTGCATGGCGCCGCGGGAGGTCAGGGCCATCATGGCGGCCATGGCCTCGTCGGTATGCGGCACGTTGTTCACGCCGGCCTTCCTTTTAAGTTCGGCGGTAACCTCGGCCACGGGTTTGCCGTCGAAGGCCGTAATTTCGTCGCCTACTTTATAGGGGAAGACGTTCTCGGGCAGGGCCTTGCGGTTTATGCCGGAAATAAAATACCTGCCGCCGGCTTCGGTGACGCCGAAAGGCAGGGAGGCGAATTCGGTGGAATGGAAGGAGACGGAAACGTGGTAATCCCGCGTGGAGTTCAGCAGGCTCTTTAAAAGTTTCTGGTAGTCCCTCACGCCGAAAGAAGCGGAGGCGTTCACCTGGTCCTTGGCTTTCTGGATCTCGGCGTCCAGGTCCCAGCCGAACTGTTCCGCTTTCCAGGGGGCCGGCGCGTAGCGGGCGGCCATTATATTGCGCAGGGAGTCCAGGTCCTGCAGCATAAGCTGTTTGAGCCGCTGCTGCGTGACTGGGGCGGCGTAGCCGGCGTTGGCGGAGGCCAGGTTCTTGTCGAAAACCTTGCCGTATTCCCCCGGCGCGGCATTGGCCAGGGCGTCCAGTTCGTCCAGCGGCCCGGCCGCTCCGGCTGCGGCAAGGAAGACCACGCCGCAGAGCGAGGTCATTAAAACTTTAATTTTAGAGGCCATAGTTTCTCCGTACCGCCGCAGTGCGCAAAGTTCCGCTCTATATTATAGGCGCCGCGCGGTTTTTGCGGTAGGTACTAAGGGCCTCTTATCTTATAGGCCTTTAGACTTTGCGGGGGGCTCCGGGAGGAAACAATAGAAAAAGCCGCCTTTAACTGGAGCCGGACTTAAGCTCCACAAAAGACGGCTTTTTCTGCCTTTTAGACCGTTAAACTACTTTACAGCGGCGGCGCTTGGAGATAAGGTACCCGCCCGTGCGCGTGTGCATGCGGGCCACCAGCTGGTGGGTGCCGGGCTGGAGATTGTTCCAGTCGAACCACCAGTAGCCTACGGTGTGGCGGCAGGGCTGCCAGGGCTGGTCGTTTATGGAGATATCCACGCCGGTGCAGTCGCTGGCGCCTATGCGCACCGAATAATGCCGGGAGGTGATGTTCTCCAGGTTCTTCGGGTAATCCACCAGGACGTACTCGTTGGTGTTGACTAGCTTGGCTCTGGTGGCGGTGTTGGTTTTTGTGTTCTTTTTCACGGCTAACTTAAGCATTTCGCTCTCCTCCGCTTGTGGGGCAGTTCCCGGGGCCGCCCGGTTTTTGCCTACCCTGGCGACACGGCCGCTTAAATAAGCGAGCGCTTTGTCCAGGGGGTGTTTAAGATGCAGTCTCAGAACGCGCCTGCGTTTGGAATCAAGGGCCTCAAAGTCGCCCAGCGCTTGCGCGGTTTCCAGCTGCCAGAAAGTGTATTTTTCCCCTGGTATCATTATATCTTTCCTGGCCGGACCGGTCAATATCAGGAAGACGGCGTTGTCGGGGCCGCCTTTGTGCAGCTGGCCCGAGGAATGCAGGTAGCGCGGCCCGTAGGAAAGGGTGCAGGCCGCCGCGGTGCGGCCGGTGAGGGCCGCGCGCAGTTTTGCCAACGCCTCGGCCACCTTGGGGTCGTCGGGCAGGTAGGCCAGCAGGCCGATGTACTCCTTCTCTTTGAGCGCGGAGAAGACGGCGCTTAGAACGTCGTCGTAGCCGGCCAGGGGGCGCCTTTCGTTCTTCAGCGCCGCGCCGGCGTAAACGTCCATATGGTCCGACGAGAAATCCGGCCTGGCCGCCGGCGTCTTTTTGCCTTTTTGCGAGATAGCGGCCAGCACCTCCATGGTAAGCAGCTTGGCCTCCTGCACGTTGGGCTGGTCGAAGGGGTTGATCTCCAGCAGCGCCCCCGCCGCGGCCGTGGCGGCCTCCCAGCGGAAGAACTCCGCCCCCAGGTCGTAGGGGTCTTTTATGTTTATGGTGTACACCGGGTGGCCGGCGTCCTTCAGCGCGGCCAGGCGGGCCTCGTCGGCCCTGGAGACCGAGCTCTCCATCCTGGTATAGACGAAAAAGCGGTCGGCCTGGTATTTGGCCGGTTCCATCAGGGGCTCGAGGCAGACTGGGGTTATTCCACGGCCCTCCTTGCCGGTGCTTTCAGCCACCAGCTGTTCCACCCAGAGGCCGAGGTATTTGAATTTCTCCGGCATCACCAGGGTCAGCTTGTCGCGCCCGTTCAGCGCGTAGCTGCCCAGCAGGCCGCCCAGCAGCGCGCCGGGGTTGCGGTCAATTTCCGGGTTCTTGCACAGGCTGGCGGCGTTTATGGCGCGTTCCAGCAGTTTCCCCACGTCGGCGCCGCACAGGGCCGCCGGCACCAGGCCGAAGTAGGACAGGGCCGAGAAGCGGCCGCCGATGTCCGACGGATTTATGAAGACCTTGCGGAATTTCTTTTCGTGGGCCAGCTTCTCCAGCCCGGTGCCGGCGTCGGTGACGGCCATGAAGTTGGCGCCGGGGTTCTTGACGCCGGCGGCCTTCAGCTGGCCCCAGAAATACTTGAAGTGGCTGGACGGTTCTATGGTGCCGCCGGATTTGCTGGCGAATATGAACAGGGTGCGTTTAAGGTCCAGCCGGGCGCGTACGTGGGCCACCCAGCCCGGGTCGGTGGTGTCCAGCACTATCAGCCTGGGGGACCGCGCGTCCTGGAACACGGTGCGTATAACTTCGGGGGCCAAGCTGGAGCCGCCCATGCCCAGCAGCACCACGTGGGTAAAGCCGTCCCCGCGTATCTCCGCGGCGAAGCTTTCTATCTCCCCCACCTTGGGCAGCATCTTGAAAGGGATGTCCAGCCAGCCCAGCGCGCCGGAGATGTGCTTTTTTGCGGCTTCGTCCTTTTTCCACAGTTCCGGGTCTTTTTTCCAGAGCCTGGCGGCGAAGTCCATGGCGGCCAGTTTTTTAAAGGCGGCCGTATTGTTGGTCTGCGGAAGCGTGGTCTGCATGTGGTTCTCCTGCCGCCTGGCGGCGTTTATTTTTACTGCAAGGTCGGCCAGCAGCCCGTCGTAAGACCCGGCGAACTTGGCTATGCCGTCCGTCTCCAGGTCCGCGAGTATCGCGCCGAAATCCAGGCCAAGCCCTGCAAGCGCGGCAAAATGCGCCCGGGCCGCGGCGCAGCGGGCCTCCAGGGGCGCCGTGTTCACGCGCCCGTCGGAAAAATAAGCCTCAAGGGCGTCCTCGGGCGCGGTATTTACCGACCCTTCCAGGGCCAGTTCCTCCATGTAAAGCGAGGGCCGGTAGGCCGGGGATTTTACGCTGGTGGAGGCCCAGAGTATGCGCTGCGGCGGCATGCCGGAGGCGGGGCCGGGGGCGGGGAAGATCTGCCGGTACAGCTCGTAGGCCAGGAGGGAATTGGCCACGGCCGCGCGGCCCATAAGGCCCCTGGCCTCGCCCGCCCCGGGGCCGGTAATGGCCGCCAGCGCCTTGTCCACGGCGGTGTCTATGCGGCTTACGAAGAAGCTGGCCACCGAGGCCACGCCTTCCAGCGGCAGGGCATTGGCCAGGCGCCAGGACATGGCGGAAATGTAGGCGCTGGCGACGGCGCGGTAGCGCTCCACCGAGAAGATAAGGGTGAAATTTACGCTGACGCCGTTCTTAAGGAGGGTCTCACCGGCCAGCAGGCCTTCCTCCGTGGCGGGGACTTTTATCATAAGGTTGCGGCGCCCCACGCGCTCCGCCAGGCGCAGGCCCTCCGCCGCGGTGCGGGCCGCGTCGCGGGCCAGCCTGGGGGACACTTCCATGCTGACAAAGCCGTCCCGGCCGCCGGAAGCCAGGTACACCGGGTCAAGGAGGTCGGCCGCGCGCTGTATGTCCTCCACCGCCAGGATCTCGTAGATCTCTTCGGGGCCGGCCGTCCCGGCCGCCAGGATTTCAATGGGTGCGGCGTAGATCCCCCCCGTCAGCGCTTTTTCGAATATCGACGGGTTGGAGGTAAGGCCGGTGACGGCCCGGTCGGTCATGCGCCGCGCCAGCGTCCCGTCCAGCAGGAAGTCGCGTTTGAGGTTGTCCAGCCAGAGGCTCTGGCCGGTTTTAACGATGTCCGCCGGGGTCAGCATCAGAGCCCCTTTTCCAGGTCCTCTATTTTCTTCAGCCTGCGGCGGTGGCGGTCCTCTCCGGAAAACGCGGCGGCGAGAAAGGCGGCCGCGATCTCGAAGGCGGGGGCCGGGCCTATGATCCGCGAGCCCAGGCAGAGCACGTTTATGTCGTCGTGCTCCACGGCCTGGTGGGCCGAGTAGGTGTCGTGGCAGAGGCCGGCGCGTATGCCTTTGATCTTGTTGGCGGCCACGCAGGCGCCGACGCCGGACCCGCACACCACTATGGCGCGCGCGGCGCGGCCGGCCAGGACCTCCCGGGAGGCCGCGGCGGCGAAGTCCGGGTAGTCCACGGGGCGCTCCGGGGAATCTGTGCCCAGGTCGGCCACTTCATGGCCCAGCGTCTTTAGGTACGGGATCAGCGCCGCTTTCAGCGGATAGCCGGCGTGATCGCAAGCGATGGCAATTTTCATATCGGTTCCCTTTATAATTTCTCGATTTCCGTTTTAAGAGCCCAGCCTTTAATGCCTTCGCGCGGCAGGCCGATCTCGTAATAATTGTCGTCGCCGTCGTCCAGGATCTTCACCAGCCTGCCCTCGGGGGCCGAGGCGTAGGTTTTAAAGTTCTCGCCGGGGCCGCTGAGCATGCGGGCCCCGCCCGGTTTTACGGCCACGCCCGCCGCGGTGAAAGGCGAAGACTGCCTGGCGCCCAGCCAGGCCAGCGTCAGTACCAGCAGGCCCGCGGCCGCCAGGGAGGCGCTGCCCGCGGCCAGGCCCGGCCCGCTGCCGTCCAGCAGAAAGCGGGCCGCCCCCGCCAGGCAGGCCAGCCAGAACAGCAGGATGGCGGCGGCCTTTATTTCGCGCTCCGACAGGAGATAGTAAGCGTAATGCAGCGCCTTCGGCACATTATCCGGCGCCAGGGTCTGCCCGGTCTGGCGCAAAGCGTAGTCCAGGTTGGCGCGTATGTCGGCGGAGCGCGGGTTCAGGGCGAAGGCCCTGGAATAGTTCAGTACCGCAGGGCCCAGGCGGTTCAGGCGGAACAAAGCGTTGCCGGCGTTGTAGTGCGCCCACGGGTTTTCCGGCGCCTGCGCTAGGGCGCTCTTATAGCCCTCCAGGGCTTCCTCGTAGCGGCCGTTCTTGTAAAGGTCGTTGAATTCAGCCAGCTCGCTGCGGTCGTAGGCGGAGGCCGCCGCGGCCAGGGCCAGGGTCAGAGTTAAAAAAATAGTCTTGGTCATGGCTTCTTCAGCTCCGCCTCCAGCAGTTCCAGCAGCAGCGCGTATTTTACAGCCAGGTCCGCAGTGCCCTCCGCCGCGGAGGCCTCCGGCGAGAAATGGCGCAGCTCCAGCGCCGTCCAGAGCTCCCGTATCTCCTCCAGGGCGCGCTCCCCGGCGCCGGGGAACCGTTCTTTTATCAGGGCGACGGCTTTCCTCATGGTGAGGGCGCTTACTTTTACCCCGCACTTGTCGGAGAGGTAGTTCAGGAAGGAGTCGTAAAGCACCGAGACCGCCTCGTTGTTCCTGCCGGCTTTTATCAGGGCCCCGGCTTCTTGTATGTCGCGGGAGGCCTCGCCGCGGGCCCGGCGGAACCTGAAGAGCAGCGGGTTGGCGGACCTGTAGCGGTTGAACCTGGCCAGCCAGAAACTGAGCGCCAGCAGGGCGGCCGGTATTGCGTGCAGCCACGGCGGCAGGGCGGCGGCCCGGGCGGCCAGGCGCGGCAGGGCGGCGGCGCCGGGCTTTTCGCTGACGTAGCGGATGTCGGAGCCCGAAGCCGTCACGGCCTCTCCCCCGGGGGCCGGCTGGTTGAAATAAACGCTTTTAGCGCCTTCGGCGCCTTTCTCCACCTGCAGTACTACGGGATTTGTCCGTACCTCGCGGTAAGCGGCGGCGCCCGGGTCGAAGAAAGCGAAGGCCAGCGCCGGCACCGTTTTGCGGCCCTCCGCGCGCGGTACCAGGATATAGGTGAAAGTCTTTTTCCCGCTGATGACGTCCCCCTCCTTCTTTACGTCCAGGGAGCTCATGGTGTCGAACACCTTGAAATCGGGCAGTTCCGGCAGTTTGGGGGCGGCGACGGTCTTCAGGTTGCCGGTGCCGTTGATGGTGACGGAAAAATTTACCGCCTCCCCCGTTTTGGCCGCGGAGCGGTCGGCGGAGGCCGTTATGGAATAATTGCCCACCGCCCCGCCGAAGCCGGCCGGCGCGCCGGGCGGCAGCGGTTTTATGGCCAGGGGTATGGTTTCGGTGGCGAATTCCTGGCTTCTCCCCTGCGCCCCGCTCATGGCCATCAGGTTCTGGAAGAAATTAGGATCGAACGGGTCTACCGGTTCGTTGGAGGGCACCTGGGCTATGACGGAGAGCGGCCTTATCTCCGCGCCGCCGGCCGTCAGGCCGAAAAGAGCGGTCTTTATTTCGCTGAAGGCGTAGCGTACGCCGTCTAGCTCCGTTTCGCCGTTGCGCACCGGCGGCAGGTCCTCCGAGATCAGGTTCTTGAAGGCCGGCGGCACATATTGCGGATTGGAGCTGAGCGGCACCGAGGTGTAGAACTTTATGCTGAGGGTTATCTGTTCCCCGGGGTAGGCGGACCTTCTGTCGGGCTCGGCTTTTATGAATATCTGCCTGGCGCCCTGGGCGGCCGTTCCGGCGGCCTGCCTGCGCCCGGAGCGCCGGGGCTGGGCCGCCTGGTGCGCCGGCCCCCCCTGCTGGCCTGCTTTGGTGACGGTCACCTCTATTTCGGGGGTGGCGGCCTGTTCTTTGCCGTCGGAAACGGTGATGGGAGGGATGCGCTGCAAGCCGAGAAAGCGCGGTTCCAGGATATAGCTGAAGGACACGGAGGTGGCTATTCTGCCGTTGATGATGGAGATGCTCTGGCTGCGCCCGGAATTGTAAACGTTGAAATTCTGCATGTTGGCCAGCTTGGGTTCCGGCACGCTGGCGGAATCGCCGGCCACGTTCACCGTCAGGTAGAGGTGCCCGTTTATCTCCACGGCGTTGCGGTCCACCTCGGCGGAGATGGAAAGACCGGCCCGGGCCGGGGCGGCCGAAACGGCCAGCGCCGCGGTAAGAAGGAGGGCGGAAAATAATTTCACCAGTCCTCCAGCCTGGGCCGCGGCGGCGGTTTGCCGGCCTGCCGCAGGGCGCGCTGGGCGGATTGGGGGTCGCGGGCGGCGGCCTTTTCTTTTTCTTTCATCATTTCAAGTATCTGGCGGCTTTTTTCCCGGGCTTCGGACTTTTTGCGCTCCTGCTCCTGTTTTTTGTCCTGTTCCCGCTTCTCTTTGTCCTGCTTGTCGTCTTTCTTGTCGCCGGCTTGTTTCTTGTCCTTGTCTTTTTTGTCCTGGTCCTTCTTGTTCTCCTTGGGGTCCTTGCAGGAATTCTTTTTTTTCTGCTCCAGCGCTTTCTGCAGGTTGAACCTGGCGTTCTCGTCTTTGGGAGCCAGGCCGAGCGCGGCGCGGTAGGCGGCTATGGCGCCGGGCAGGTCGCCAGCCCGGTAAAGAGCGTTGCCGCGGTTATAATGCGCTTTGGCCGCCACTTTCGGCGCGGCCGCGGCCTGGGTAAAGAATTCGCCGGCTTTGCCGTATTCCTCCATGCGGTAAAAAGCGTTCCCGGTATTGAAGTCCAGCCGCTTGTCGGCCGGGTTTTTCCCCATGGCGCGGGAATAGTATTCAAAAGCCTTGGGCCAATCCTTCTTGCCGTAAGCGGAATTGCCCTGCCTTGCCAGCGCTCCGCTGTCGGCGGCGTTCAGGCTGACCGTAGCGGAGAACAGCAACGCAGCCGCCGCGGCGGCCGCCCCGAACGGGAGCCTGGGGAAATATTTTCTGAACCGGGAGAATTCCAGCCTGAAACCCTTCTCCATAAGCGTTAATTCTATCAAAAGCAGGAGCAGCGCCAAAGCCAGCGGCCACTGGTAGCGGTTCTTGAAGCTGGCGCGGCCCTTGCCCCTGCTTTTTTCCAGGTCCAGGGAACTTATGGCTTTGCGCATCTCCTGCGCCGCGGCCTCGGGGCCGGAGTAGCGCAGGTAGGCCGCGCCGGTGCGGCTGGCTATCTTCATAAGTTCTGTCTCGCCCAGGCGGCTCACCACGGTCTTGCCGCCCGAATCTTTCTTGTACTCCAGGGTGTTGCCGGCGGTGTCGTTCACCGGGATCAGCTCCCCGTCCGGGGTGCCTATGCCTACGGTGAAGATCTTCAGGTTCTGGGCCGCGGCCTCTTCTAGCGCGGTGTTCAGTACGGAAGAATGGTCCTCCCCGTCGGTTATCAGCACCATCACCTTCTGTCCGCCATAGCGCGACAGCATGCCGAGGGTGGTGCCGATGGCCTCGGAAAAGTCCGTGCCCTGCCCCGGCAGCATGCCCGGGGTCAGCGCGGAGGCGAAATAACTTATGGCCTCCAGGTCCGTGGTGAGCGGGCACTGCACGTAGCCTTCGCCCGCGAAGGCGACCACGCCTATGCGGTAGTCGGAGAATTCCTCCGCTATGGCGGCCAGCAGCAGGCGGGCGTTCTCCAGGCGGCTGGGCTTTATGTCGCGCGCCGCCATGGACAGCGAGGTGTCCACCGCTATAACGATATTCCCTTTCAGGTCGGTTACCGGCGTAAGTTCCACGCCCCACTGGGGCCCGGCCGCGGCGGCCGCGGCGAGCGCCAGGGCGGCGAGATACAGGAGCCCGCGCAGACGCCTGCGCGCGGCGGCCGGCCCGGTGGTGAGCCGCTCGAAAGCCGGGCCCAGCAGCGCGCGGGCCGCCTCCAGGCGGCTTTCTTCGGCCTTGAAGCGGAAGAAGACCAGGGCCGCCAGCGCGGTTGTGAACCAGATCAAAGCTGAAGGATATTTGAACAGGTCCATTAGGGTATCGTCCTGAAATAGGTTCTTTCCAGCAGGTACAGCGCGGCCAGCAGCGCCAGCGCCGGCGCCAGGAAGTAAAGGTAGAGGTCCGTATAGCTGGTGAATGTCTTCGCCTCGAATTTAGTCTTTTCCAGGGCGTCTATCCTGGAGTAGATATTGTCCAGTTCCGCGTAATTCTTGGCGCGGTAAAACTCACCGCCGGTGAGGCCGGAGATCTCGCGCAGCGCCGGTTCGTCCAGGTCCTCCTCTATGTAGACTACCGGCTGCCTCGGGTCGCCGGTGGTTACCTTGGCTTTTCCTTTGCCGGCCGTGCCGATGGTATAGATCTTTATGTCGTAGGCGGCCGCCGTCCCGGCGGCCTGCGCCAGGTCCGTTACCAGGCCCGCGTTGGAGCGGCCGTCCGTGAGCAGCACTATCACCTTGCTTTTGGCTTTGCTCTCCTTCAGGTGGTTCACGGCGGTGACGATGGCGTCGCCTATGGCGGTGCCGTCAGCCTTGGTCATGTTCAGGTACGTGGAATCCAGCAGTTCCAGCACCGACTGGTAGTCGAGGGTGAGCGGGCAGGTGAGCAGGGCGTTCCCGCCGAAAACGGTCACGCCTATGCGGTCGTTGCGGCGTTTCTTTACAAAGGCGGTGGCCGCGGCTTTGGCGGCCTCCAGGCGGTTATACGGGGCGAAGTCTTCGGCGGCCATGCTGCCGGAGGTGTCCAGGGTAAGCATTATATCTATGCCTTCTGACGGGGGAGCCTCCCCGCGCGCGGCCTTCTGCGGGCGCGCCAGGGCGAAGATCAGCAGCGCTATGGCCAGCACCCTGCCCCAAAAAGGCACTATGGCGAAAAGTACGGAGCGGAGGCTTTCACCGGCAGGCAGGGCCGTCGGTACCGGCGCGGAGTTGTGGCGCCGGTGCGCCTGGGCGCGCGCCAGCCCGGCGAGTACGCCCAGCGGCGCCAGCAGCAGCAGGAACAGGGGGTGTTTGAAGGCCATCATGGTTTATTCACCGCCGCCAGGCGCGCCGTTTGGGCCGCGGCCCTGGCGGTTTCGGCGGCCCGGTTGAATTCCGTCAGTACCTCCTGCAGCGCGGCCGCGTCGGCGCCGGCGTCCCCGGGCTTGAGCCTGGCGAACTTTACCAGGTCGGCCTTCTGTAAAAATTCCCGTGCCTTCAGCGTGCTGCTTATGTCCGCGCCGGTCCTTTTCAGTTCGCGGGCCAGGGCGGAGGTGGTCATCAGGTCGGCCTGGATCGAAAATTCTTCTGCCAGGTAAAAGCGCAGCACCGCGGCGAGGCCGCTGTAATATTCTTTCAGCTTCCCCGCCGCGGCCAGGCCGGACTTTTCCACCACCACCAGGCGGTCCTTGGCGCGGTGGTAGGGGTCCCTGGCGTCGGTCCAGGCCGGGGCAGCCAGCAAGCCGGAGGAGCGCCGTAGACGCTGGTATAAGAGGAAGCCTGCGGCCGCGGCGGCCAGGGCTCCAACCGCCAGCCAGAGCCAGGGGAAATAGCGGAACGGCGGGTAAATGTCCCGGATATCCTCGTCCTGTTTGCTTTCAAAAGCTGGCAGGACCTCCAGCGCGAAAGCGGGGCTTTTGGCCGAGGCCGGGGCGCCGGCGCCGTAAAGCGCCCAGGTGAGTTCGGGGAAGGTGCTTACGCCCAGGGCGAACGCCTGCAGGTGGAGTTCGAATTTTTCAGTTTTCAGGCCGCCGGCCGCCGGGCCGGGCGTGCCCGTGTACGAGAGTAGTCCGAAATCCTGCCCCTCCAGCGAGGAGGTGTCCGGGCTTATGGAGTATTTCTCCGGGAAGGACGCCTCCACTTCCAGTTTGAAAACTTCGGCCAGGCGCGGCTTGGCGGCCGGCGGGGTTATTTTAAAGGAGACGGTTTCTTCCCCCCCGGCGTGAACCGGGGCTAGCGCCAGCGCGGCCAGCAGGATGAGAGCGGCTTTCTTCATAGCGGGCGGAAGGTCCTCCTGCGCTGGCGGAAAAATTTTATCACCGGGCCGTAGACCGGCAGGGCCGGGTCAATGTCTATCCAGTCCGCGCCGGCGGACCTCAGCAGGGCTTCCAGTGCCGTCCGTCTGGCCGCCGCAGCGGCTTCATAGCCGCGCCTGAAAGCCGGGCTTGAGAGGTCCGCCGTAAAGACGGGGCCCCCCTCCAGCGGTTCGGAGACCAGCAGCGCTTTGGCCGCGGGGAGGGCTTTTTCGAAGCGGTCGGTTATGACCACCGGGATAAGGTCGTGGCGCCGCGCCGTCAGGCGGGCTTCTCTGGCGTAGTCCGGGGAGTTGAAGTCAGAGATAAGGATGATGATGCCGCGGCGTTTCATTACGCGGTTGGCCGTCCGCAGGGCCAGGGCCACGTCGGTGCCGCGGTTCTTTGGCGTGTAGGCCAGCAGTTCCCTAATGATGCGCAGGCTGTGGTTCTTCCCCTTTCTGGGCGGGATATAAAGTTCGGGTTTGTCGGTGAACAGCAGCAGGCCGGTCTTGTCGCTGTTCTTCAGCGCGGAGAAAGCGAACATGGCGGCCAGTTCCGCCGCCGCCTCGCTTTTGGGTTTTTCGCCGGAGCCGAAGCTCTGCGAGGCGGAAACGTCGCAGAGGATCATCAGCGTAAGTTCCCGTTCCTCGATATAGCGCTTGACGAAGGGTTTGGAGGCGCGGGCCGTGACGTTCCAGTCTATGCTGCGGATATCGTCGCCGGGGACGTATTCCCGCACTTCGGAGAATTCTATGCCGCGGCCCTTGAACACGCTCTGGTACTGGCCGGAGAAGGTTTCGCTGACCAGGCGCCCGGTCTTTATCTCTATCTGGCGGACTTTTTTGAGTATTTCTGCTGTGTTCATACGTCCCCGCTTCCCTGGTTCGCCGCGGTTACGGCACTTCCACGGCTTCGAAGATGCTCTTGAGCACGTCCTCGGAACCTATGTTCTCAGCTTCGGCCTCGTAGGTGAGCAGGACGCGGTGGCGCATCACGTCCAGGCCCACCGCTTTTATGTCCTCGGGGGTGACGTAGCCGCGGCCGTTTATGAAGGCGTAGGCCTTGGCGGCCTGTATCATGTAGATGCTGGCGCGCGGGCTGGCGCCGTAGAGGATCCAGGGCTTCAGTTTCTCCAGGCCGTGTTTGGCCGGTTCGCGGGTGGCGATCACCAGGTCCAGCACGTAGTTCTTTATCTTGTCGTCCACGTAGATCAGGTCGGCCGTCTGGCGGGCTTTCATTACGGCCTCTGCGCTGACCACTTTCCCGGCGGTCGGCAGGGTCTGGTGGGCCATCAGTTCCAGTACGCGGGCCTCTTCGACCTTGGTCGGGTAGGTGATGTTGATCTTGAGCATGAAGCGGTCCACCTGCGCTTCCGGCAGCGGGTAGGTGCCCTCCTGCTCTATGGGGTTCTGGGTCGCCAGCACCATGAACAGGTCCGGCAGTTTGTACGTGGCGTCGGAAATGGTGACCTGGCGCTCCTGCATGCCCTCCAGCAGCGCGCTCTGCACCTTGGCGGGGGCGCGGTTTATCTCGTCGGCCAGGATGATGTTGGCGAAGATGGGGCCCTTGCGCACGGCGAAGGTGCTTTCCTTGGGGTTGAAGACCAGGGTGCCGACGATATCGGCCGGCAGCAGGTCCGGGGTGAATTGTATGCGCTGGAAGGAGGCCGAAATGACCTGCGCCAGGGTTTTGACCGTCAGCGTCTTGGCCAGGCCCGGCACGCCTTCCACCAGCACGTGGCCGTTGGCTATAAGCCCGACGAGCAGGCCGTTCACCAGGTCCTCCTGGCCCACTACTACTTTGGCCATTTCCTTGCGGAGGTCCTGGATGAAAAGGGCGTCCCGCTGAATTTTATCGTTCAGTTTGGAGATTTCAGAGTCCATGTGTCGCTCCTTGGTGTTTTAGTGGGTGTTGGCGGTTTATAGCTGTCAGAAAAAGGCAGTAAATATTATAATCGTCCGCGTTTTTCCTGTCAATATCGGCTACTCGATGCTGAAAAGCGGTTTGTTCTTTATTTCGTTCATCTGCTGTTCTTTATGCGCCTCTATGTCGCGGCGCACGCGGTTTACCGCTTCCAGCGCTTTCAGACGCACTTCTTCGTCGTAGTCCTGCAGCGCCCTGCTGAGGGCCAGGATGCCATCCTTATTGGAGAAACCGCCTATGGCTTCTACGGCGCGCAGCCGGGTTTCCTTGTCGTAGTCTTTCAGGGCTTCCGAGAGCAGGGCCAGGCTGAGCTTGCTCTTATCTTTGCTGAGCATATCTATCAGGTTCTTTTTTACGGACGCTTCGGTCTCGTTCTCCAGCATGTTCTTGATGACCGCGGGGGCGCTTTCGTCCTGGAGCTGCCAGAGCAGTTCGGCGGACGCGTAGCGGACTTTTTCGTTGGCATCCTCGGTGAGCGCGCGCAGGGTCTTGATGGTCTGCAGCGAGAATTTCATGACGTAAGCCTTTTCGGTCTTGACCGGCAGCGGCGCCTCTTCCAGCGCCTTGATCTGGCCCTTTTTGGCCAGCTGCACCATCTCCTTGCGCGCGGCCTCGCGTCTGTGCTGGTTTACCAGGTAGTAAATACCGGAGATGAAGATCAAAAGCATCAAAAACCATTTCATAAGCCGAGCCTCCTGAAAGAGAGTTCTAGTTTGCCGCCGCGCGCCTTGGCGGAGGCTATTTCCGGGTCGTTCATTATTTTCCACCCCGGCAGGGCGTCCGCGGGCCCGGTCGAGAAAACAATACGGTCTTTTTCCCGGCGCCAGGCCAAGCGCCCCGCCCCGGGCCGCCGCGCGGCCTTGTTTTTAAGCGGTCCATGGCAGAGTACCGCCAGCGAATCCCCGGAGGCCAGGAACAGGTTCAGGCCGCGGTACGGGGCGGAGCGGCCGGGATATTTATCCTTGGTCGAGATCCAGACCGTGCGGATCTCGTCGAGCGCCATTTCAAGGGCCGTCTCCATGGAGCCATAGGCGTCCAGCATCTTCACCACCTGCCAGAACAGCACCTCTGAATCGGTCGGGCCTTTGACCCTTGAGGCGTACTTGCCCAGCAGGGAGCGGATCTCGTTCTTTATGAATAGCGTCCCGTCATGGGCGAAAACCAGGCCTTCGCCGGAAAATATCCGGGGGGCGGGCAGGGAGGGGCATCCATTGATGAGGGTCCTGGAAACCGGCCCGGCCGAAATAACCGCCGTTATCACGCACATAATGCCTATATCTTATTCAATTTGGATGAGGTATTCAAATGTCCCGTTTAATGTTTATATAATTAAGGTAGCGTTAATGTTTACCGGGCAGGCTGGCATTTATGGAAAACGAAGATTTTAATTTTATCCCGCAGGCGTCCGCCATGGTCAGGGAGGATGGCACGCCGGCCGAAGTTATACCCGAAGGCCCCGCGCCGGCCGGTTTTAACGAGCGCTTCCTGGCTTATGTAATAGACGCCTTCCCCTTTGTGGCCGGCACCTACCTCTCCCTTAACGCCATGGTCAAGGCCGGTATTCTCGCCTACACTACCGCCAATGAATGGAAGTGGAAGCTGCTTTGGATAGGCGCCTACGTGGTTTATGAAACGGCGCTGTCGAGCGGCGGGCGGGCCACGGTGGGCAAGCTGATAATGAATCTACGGGTGAGGGCCCTGGACGGGGGTGACCTTTCCGTTGGGCGGGCTTTCGTGCGGGCTCTGGCTTACTTCCTGAGTTCGGCCACGCTGAACCTGGGATACCTGGCCGCTCTTGTCACCCCCCGCAAAAGGGCGCTGCACGACTACGTGGCGGGCAGCCGCGTGATAAGCCTGCGTGAGCGCGGGGACCTGGCCAGCGGCCTGGTGCTGGCGCTCTCCTGGGGCCTGATGGCGATACTTATCGGGTCCTGGCTGAACCAGACCGTACTGAAGATCTCCCCCGCCGAGAAAAGGCAGATAATAGCGGCGCACCGCACCATTTCCAAACTGGCGAAACTTGAGGAAATCTACATGCGGCGGGAGGGTCATTATACCAACGACCTGAAGACCCTGGCCAATATGACCGGCAACGTCAACGCCGTGCGCGCCGAGCTTTACAAAACCCTGGAACCCGGCACGCTGGCGATAGCCTCCAACGGCAGGAAGTACCGGATAACGGCCAAGGCCAGGAACTGGCGCAAGACTGAGGTTCAGGTGGCGTCGCAAAACGCCCCCCCCCCGGCCCCCTGAGGCCTGGTTTCGGAGGTTGAACCTCCAACGGAGGTTCAACCTCCGAATGGAATGGAAAAAGCCCCGCGTCCGCGCGGGGCTTTTTTCTTGCTCCCTGCCGGGGTTATTCCCCCCTGTTGCGTTCGGAGCCGCTCTGGCAGACCATGCAGTAGCGCGCGGAGGGCAGCGCTTTTATGCGCTTCTTCTCTATTACGTTCTTGCAGTGCTCGCAGAGCCCGTAGGTGCCCTTCTCCATCTTGCGCAGCGCCGCCTCTATGTCGCGCAGGATCTTGCGCTCGTTGTCGGAAAGCTCAAAAAGTATCTCCTTGTCCAGGCTCTGCGTGGCCTGGTCTATGGAGTCGCCCACTTCCGGTTCCAGCAGGTCCAGGTTCTTCTTGTCCTCTACGTTCTTGGCGATTTCGATCTTCATTGTGGCGAGGTAGCCGGCTATCTCCGCCAGCTCCTGTTTGGTCAGCGTGTCCCTGGCGGGCGACGCCTTCTTGGCGGGGGCGGCCTGGGGCGCTTTGCGTTTAGCCGGGGCGGCCGCGCGGGGCTTGCTCTTTACCGCTGTTTTGGCGGGGCTTTTTTTTACTGCTTTCTTTGTTTTTTTCATAATCGGCTCCGTACTCGTCAATGTCGTGAAGTGCTGAAAAACATCGGGCGCGCCTCGGTTATTACGGCGCGCGAGGCCCTTATCCTGTCCCGGTAGTACTTGGGCAGGATGAAAGCCCCGGTTATGGTCAGCCCGTCGGAATACTTCAGCGGGCGCTTGAGCCTTGCGCGGGCCGCCCTGTCCAGGGCCGCGGCCTTCAGCTTTTCCGGGGCCAGGGCCGGGGCGTCCGTGCAGTAAAGGAAAGTCCAGGGCATGTCGTAGGAGGGGATGAAGGCGGTGTAGCTGCCGACGAAACGGAAAACTTTTTTCAGCGTGTTGGCTATGGCGGGGTGCAGCTCGAACTGCAGCGGCGTTCCCGGACCGGCCTGTATCGTAAAGATGCCGCCTTTTGCCAGGACCCGCTTCATCCGCCGGTAGAACTCCACCGTGTAAAGACCGAAGGCCGGCCCGCCCTCTATGGGGCTGGGCAGGTCCGAGTAGATAAGATCGAATTTTGTGGAAGTGTTGTAGACGAGCTTTTTCGCGTCCTGGGCCAGCAGGCGCAGGCGGGGGTCGTCGAAAGCGCCCTTGTGCCAGGACTCCAGGTGCTTCTTGGCGAAGCGCAGTATATTGTAGTCGATATCGGCCATCACCACTTGTTCTATGCCGCGGTCGTTTAAAATATCGCGGGCGGTCGCGCCTTCCCCCCCGCCCAGTATCAGCGCCCGCCGGGGGCGCGGGTGGGCCAGCAGCGCGGGGCAAACCAGGGACTCGTGGTAAAAAGCCTCGTCGTACTGGCTGCTCTGGGTCTCGCCGTCTATCACCAGCACCTTGCCGAAAGTGTGGGTGCGTATGAGGGTGGCTTCCTGGAAAGCCGTGGAGGAGCTTTCAAGCGCCTCCAGGGCGCGGTGGGCGTGCAGCTCGCCCGGCGTGAAGAACTCCACGAACCACTCCCCCTTGGGCAGGATGCTCCTGGAATTCTTGATCCATTTGAATTCTGAAGTTTTCATTTAGGCAGCAGGCCTCTTTCCATCTTCATCACGCTGAAATGAGTCGATTTAAATATCTTTTTGACCACCTTGAACGCCTGCCAGGGGCGGGTCTTTTCGCCGCAGGTGTAGAGGTCCAGCGAGGCGTACCGGTGCTCCGGCCAGGTGTGGATGGCGAAATGGGACTCCGCTATGACCACCACGCCGGAGACGCCGTAGGGCTTGAAGTGGTGGAAGATGGAGTCTATGATGGTGGCGTCGGCCGCGCGCGCGGCCTTCAGCATGGCGTCCTGGACTTTGGTCACCGAAGAGAGGGCTGCGGCGCTGCAGCCGTAAAGTTCGAGTATAAGGTGTTGGCCAAGGGCTTTCATATGTGGTTTTAGGTTAAAGCTATGCTTGTGCCGTAAGGGCCTAAGTCCACCAAGCGGCCTAACAATCTATATTATTTGCCGGGGGGTGTCAAACTGCCGTTATTTAAAGGAAATACCTTTCATCTTGGTGAAGATGCTGCGGTCGCGGCGCTCGAAGACGGGGCTGCGGAAAGGGAGGTCGACGGTGAGAGAAATGCGGTGCGTGGAGCCGAGCTCGCCCATGGGCACAAAGGCGTAGTCCAGGGAGAAGAAGCGCAGCGTGGCGCCCACGCCCATGGACATGCCGTTGATGCCGTCGCGCAGCTGCTGGACATTGAGGCCGCCGCGCACGCAAAGGCGGGTCTGCTCGCCGGGCGTGGTGACGAGCTCCGCGCCCAGCAGGACGTTGGGCTTGTTCTGCTTGGGGAAGACCACGTCCGTGGAGAAAAGCATGTTGCGCAAAGGACTGACCGCTGCGCCCAGCTTAAAGGTGAGCGGCAGCGGGTTGGACTCCGTGTCGTATTTCAGGCCGCCCCCTATGTTGGAGGCGGTGACGGCCAGGCGGTAGGGGATGTCCGAGAAATTATAGGTCATGATGCCGATGTCACCGGCGTAGCTGCGCGCGGAGCCGGAGATCCGGGACTTTATGTACTTGGCGTTCACGCCTATGGAGACGTCCATGTCCTTGTCGGAGAATTCCAGGATGGCCTTGCTGTACGAAAGCGTGAAAACCTGGTCGCGCGGGGCGAAGCTGCCCAGCGTGTTGCCGGAAATATCTGTTTGCCGGATGGAGCCGATGTCGGTAAGCAGCACGGAGCCGGCCAGCACCGAGTCGTAGGACAGGCGCTGGGCGTAGGCGGCGTACTGGTAGTTGATCTCTTCCAGGTACTGCGCCCGCATGAAGACGGCGGAAAGCTTGGGGATCTGCACCAGGCCGGCGGGGTTCCAGTAGACCGCGGAGGCCTCGTCGCTTACGGCCGAATAGGCGCCGCCCATGGCCGCGGCCCTGGCGCCGACGGGCAGGTTCAGGAAGTCGGCCGCGGTGGTCCCGGCGGCGGCGGCGGAAAAATAGCGCGGGTCCTCGCCGGCGCGGGCGTCCCGGGCAAAGCAGAGGGCCAGGCAGGCCGCCGCGGCTAGCGCCGTTAAGATCCCCGTCCTGGTATTCGACCTTTTCATATTACCTTTCCACCGCCAGTTTCAGAACTTTCTTGCCCGCGGAGGAGTCGACCACGGCCAGGTAGACGCCGCTGGCCACCAGGTTGCCCGCGGCGTTCACGCCGCGCCAGATTATTATGCCGGTGGTGCCGGCCGTTCCTTCCCACACTTTGGTGCCGGCGAGGGTGTAAATACGCAGCTTGGCGCTGGCCGGTATGTTATCGATTGTGACATAGCCGTTGCCGCGGTTGGTCCGGAAAGGATTGGGGTAAACCCGTACGTCTGACAGGTTCGAGGCGGCCGCTTTAAGCATAAGCTTGAACGAACTGAAATGGTTGAGCGTGGCCGTTAACGTCTGGGGGCCCGTGTCTATCCTGGTCTCCAGGGGCAGGCAATACAGGGAGGTGTCCCGGGCAAGCACCAGGCTCTTCTCGTCGCCGCTGGGGATGACGCCGTTGTAGGAGAGGGTGAGTGCTACGGGGACCTGCGGCTGGGCGCCGTTCTCGGTGAAAATTTCCACTCCCACGGTTCTGTTGTCCACAAGGTAGTTGCCGCAGCCGCTGGTGACGGACGAGGAAATGGCTATGGCCGTGGCGGCGGGGAAGGCGCCGGCGGGGATGGTAAGCGTGACCGTGCGGTTATTGGGGAGCGTGCCGGTTATCGTCGTCTGCGCGGCGGGGTCCGTTATGCCGGCTATGGAGCCGGGAGGGAAATTGTAAACGGTCCCTTCCGTGTAAGCGGCGGGCACCGCCTGCGCCCTGGAAGTAAGCACGCCATCCCCGTTCCGGGCCGCCACGTCGAAGTAGTAGGTGGTGGACGTAAGCAGGCCGGTCAGCGTATGGGAGTTGCCGGTATAACCGTCGGAAAAAGGCAGGGGAGTGGCTATGCCGCCGGGGAAGCCGACGGTGGTGCTGCGTACCTCGTAGACCGTTCCCGCGGTATTGTCGTTTTGCGACCAGGTAAGCGTTACTCCAGAGATGGCCACCGTGGCGGGCGTGACGGAGGCCGGGGCGCGCGCCAGGGTATATTTTGAGCCGAGGGAAACCGCGACCGTGGCCACGCCGTCCCCGTTTATTGCGGCGACCTTTACGAAATAACGGTTATTGGCTTTCAGTCCGGCAAAGTTCATGTTGTCTTCCGTGGTGGTGTCGTAGGCCGCGCCCTCGCCCAGGTAAAGGCTGTCGGTGGAGATGGTCAGCCCGTAGATGGTCCAGGTGGAGTTGTCGTTCGGCAGCCAGTTGGCGGTAAAGCCGCCGGTGCTGACGTTGGTGAAGATGTTGACCGGGTCTGGAGACGGTGCGCCGGCAAGAGTGTAGAGCACGGCCGGGGCCGACATGGGGCCGTACACGGGGGCGGGATCGTTCTTTACCGCGCGGGCGGCCGCCGCGTAGCGGTGGTTGGCGCCCAGCCCGCTCTGGGTGAAGTCGGTGTAGGTCGTAGACGCCACGCGGACGGGGCTGACGGTGCCGGCGGTCACGTCGTAGATCTCATAGAAGTCGGCGCCGACGGCGGAGTTCCAGGACCAGTTTATGGTGGAGCTGCTGGTGGCGGTACCGGTAAGGGTGCCTACATCCGCCACCGTCAGGGTGGAGGGCCTGTTGGAGAATTGCGTGGTTATCCCCTCCCCGTTCCTGGCCCTTACGCGGAAATAATACCTGGTATTGGTCAAAAGCCTGTCGATAGTGGTGGAAGTGCTGGTGTAATTGAGATTGAACGGCACGGGCGTGGAAATAAGCACCGGGTTGGCGAAGTCGCTGCCGGCGCACATGGAAACCTCGAACGGCGTTGCGGGGGAATTGTCGCTAGCCCATTCGAGCTTGGCCGTGGTGAAGCTGGCGTCAGTTACGGTGAGCGCCGTGGGGACGGAGGCCAGCGTATAATAGGTGGAAGACTGCGCCAGCGGTCCGCTGCCGCCCAGGTTGTAGGCGCCGACTTTCACCGAAATGAGAGTATTGGGTACCAGGTTGGTCTGTGTGTAGCTGGCCGGGGAGACAAAAGCCATGGTGGCTATAAACACGTTGTCGCTTGAGGAGTATAGGTTGTACCCGTCTGCGCCGTTGACGGGTATGGTCCCCTGCGTCCAGGTCCAGGTTATGGAGCTGGCGCCTAGTACGGAACCAGTGGGGTTGGACGGGGCCCCCGTGGGGCGCGGCACCGTTACCTGTACCGTGTGGCCGTCCGAAAACACACCGGCGGCCGCCGCGCGCATGTGGTACCAGCCGTGCGGCATTACGCCGGGCAGGTCGGGGGTGATGACCGTTATGGAAGAAAGCGTTTTGTCCCAGGCGGCGTTGGGGCCGCCATACCAGGAATAGATCCTTGTGGACAGGTCCACCATAAAGCCGCTGGGATTGTCTATTTGCTGCATATAGACGCGGGGGTTATGGAAGGAGGAGTTGGCCGCGCCGGCGCCGCCGCCCGAGGCTTCCGTGATGCCGTGGAAATTAGAGGTGTCGCTTAACAGGGTTGCTCTGTCGCCGTTGTTGAATTGTACCGTGCCGGAGGAAATGGAAGGCTGTCTTATGGTTTCGGCCTCCAGGCCGTTCATATCCGGATAAAAATTAAAATGGATAGTCTCCGTGGTGTCCAGGTAGACGCCGCCGCTCCAGCCGCCTATAACCACCAGCATATTATCCCTGGTGATCACCGAGGTGTGGTGCGTCCTGCCGGTAGCACTCCCCTGGGCGCTCCAGCTCCTGTAGTCGGGGGTGAAACCTTCTGGTATGGATTGGGCCGTGCCGCGCATTTCTCCGCCGGTAACCATCAGCTTGCCATTGGGCAGCAGCGCGCTGCGGTGGTTGGCGCGGTTATGGTTCAGGCTGGCCGTTGCCGTCCATGAGCCGCCGGCGTAGATCTCGCACGATCTGAGACTGTCAGTATTATCCGAGCCGCCCGCGACTATCACATTGCCGTCCCTGAGCTGGTTGGCGGTGTGGGCATACCTGGCGGTGTTCAGGTTTGTGGCGGCGGTAAAGGCGCGGGTAAGGTAATTATATGTCTCCGTCTGTTTCATGGCGCCGAGGCCGTTGATGCCTCCGGCGACAAGGACATTCCCGCTTTTCAGCAGCGTGGCCGTATGCTGGGACCTGCCGCCGACCATTGGGCCCGTATCCTCCCAGTAGGCGGAGGAAGAGATATACGTTTCGGCGGTGTCTGTATACGTGCTTGTTGTGACCCCGCCGGCTACCAGAACGTTGCCGTCCGGCATAAGGGTGGCGGTGTGTAACTGTCTCGGGTAGTGCATGGGGGAGGTGGCGACCCAGCGTTTGGTGTCCGGGTAATAGATCTCGGCGGTATTTATCACGGCGCCGGCCAGCGTGACGCCGCCGGCCGCCAGAACGTTGCCGTTTGGCAACAGCGTGGCCGTATGGTTGGAACGGGGCGTGGTCATTGAACCGGTAACCGACCATTTTTTTGTCAGAGGGTCCATCAGTTCGCAGGTGGCGAGCAGCCTGGTCCCGTCAGAGCCGCCGCAGGTAAGTATGCCGCCGTCAGGCAGCGGCGTGCTGGTATGGAAGGCCCTTTTGGATTTTAGTTTTTCCCCCGCCGGCCATGTGCTGCACCCGGTCGGGCTCTTGTAGACAGGTACGCCGACAGTGGTTATGGCCGCCGTGCTGAACCGCATTGCCGACCGGAGGCAGTCCGTATCAGGGCTGAATTCGCAGTTGCGGCCGCCCATTATAACGGTATCGGCCGCCGGGGTCAGCAGGGCGGTGTGGTTGAAAGACGGGGTGTTTATGGCCGGGGATTCATTCTTGTCGGTCAGGTCTCCCCATGTGTTAATGTCCGGGGCATAGGTAAGCTCTGTGGAGAATACCATCCCCCGTACTACCATGGTGGACCTGTCGAAGCTGTAAGTCGGCGCCCTGTCCAATATGCGTATTTCGCCGGCGCCATAGTCCAGCTCCAGCGAAAGCGTAATCTTGTCCCCGGCCGCGTTCAGCGGGGAATAAACGGTGGTGCCGTCTTCCAGCGTAGTCAGGTTGGAGATAAGGCCGGTCAGGCTGGTAAAATTTATAGTGGTAATAAAAAGGCAGGTCTTGTTTTCAGTGTCGCAGAACGTCGGGGCCGGCACGTCAAAGGTTCCACTGCCGGCTTTATTAAGGGTAATGGAGAATACCTCCGCGCCATCAAGTATCGTCCCGGATATAACGTTCGCGACGCCTGTGACCTTCCGATAGGTGTCGGGAAGGGCAAATGATACCCATGCTTCCGCGCTGCCGCTGATGGGCTTTTCGGTTTCCGCCGGATAAAGTGGAGAAGCCATTGTGAGCGCGGAGGTTACTATATTAGTGGCGGGGGTCTCTCCGGAAGTTACGGTCGCCTTTTCAAATGACGCTGTCCCGGATGGGGTCAGAAGGCGCAGTACGTCGTTGAAGTCCCCGGGCAGGAAACCTTCGCCCAAAAGCAGGCCGACCGGGGAGGCGTCGGCTGGGGCCGTGCCGGTGCCGAGGTATATCTTTGCTGTATCCAGCGTTATGGAGGGGTCCCCCGCCTTGACCGGTCCCGAGATAAAAACGTCCGCGTCCACGAGCCTTCCTGATACGGGTCTGGAAAGGCTGAACATCAGGGGGAACCTTATAAGGCTGGTGTTATCTATAGTGGCGGTGTGGTTGCCCGTAGGCGTGAGGTATATCACCGAGTCCGATGTAAGCGCGGGGGTATTGGTAAAAAAAGTGGGGACGATGTTCCCGTAGCCGCCGTGCGTCCTCCATCTGCCGTCGGGCTCCAGTGCCGCGGTATGCCCGGAGACCCTGTAGGGGATCTCGCCGTAAGTCTCCTCGGAGAGTACCACCCTGGCGCCATTCTGGTCGAAGAACTCGGCGCCGTCTATATAACCGTGCGTGCCGGAATCCAGCGTGTTAAGGGGGTCGAATTTTATGTTCCAGCAATCGTCCTTAAGGCTGTTCGCGTCTTCCGCCTGGCAGTATAAGGAGTTCGTTGCGTTGTAGCCGCCCGCCACCATAATCTTGCCGTTGTTGAGCACCGTGGCGGTATGGTTCACCCTGCCCTGGAGAAGGGCCGCAACCGGGCCCCAGGTGCCGGCGCCGGCATTGGCGGCCGGGTCGAACATCTCGTTCATCGGTTCGTATATCCAGGCCGAGTTCGCCAGGTCCCTGCGCCTGCCGCCTGTTACGAAGACCTTACCGGAATGCAGCAGCAGCGCCGCATGGCCCTCGCGCGGACTGACCATTGAGCCCGCCGCCGAGATAGCCGGCCCGGAAGGGCTGAAAGTTTCGCAGGTTTCGGTAATCACCGTTGCCCCGCCGGTAGTGCGGCCGCCGCAGAGCAATACCTGCCCGGCCCTCTGACCGACCGAGAGCAGCGTGGCCGTATGCCCTCCCCTGGCCGTGGCCATTGAAACCCCGGCCGCGGCGCAGGTCTTTGAAATAGGATCGCAGATCTCCAGCGTAGCCAGGGCCAGGCCGGTGGTGCCGAAGCCCCCGGCTATAAGCACCCGGCCGTCTGACATCAGCGTGGCCGTGTGGGAAGACCTTTCAGTTACCAGGCCCCCCGCCCAGTTCGTGTAGGCGTTGGAGGCCATGTCGTACATTTCGACGCTGTCGGTCGCCGTGGCCTGGTTGACGGCGCCGCCGGCGATAAGGATATCCCCGTTGGGCAGCAGGGTGGAGGTATGGCTGTGCCGCTGGACGTTAAGAGCGCCGGCGCCGGGCGTAAACAGGGCCAGGGCCAGCAGCGATAAGGGGAGTATCTTTCTGAAATTCATAAGAACCCGGATATAGTCTACAAGAAACCTGTTACAAGTTTATTACGGCTTAACAAAAACGGCGCCTTAGTTCACGTCCACCAGCGAATCCCCTGTAGGGGCCTTGGGTTTGCCCGGGTCCAGTTTCTTCTTCCCGTCCACGGTGAAATGGTAGGGATAGGTTCCGGGCAGTATGTATATTACGGTTTCCCAGGCGCCGTTCTTTTTTGTCAATTTGACGTCCTTCCAGGAAGTGAAGCTGCCGGCTATCTTCACCGACTTGGCCTTGGGGTCTTTGTAGGAGAAAGCGGTTTTTACGGCTTTTATCTTTTCAGTCTCGGCCTGTTCGGCGGCTTGGGCGCCTTTGGTGGTGACGGCCGGGTTCGTCTCTTCGGGAGCGGCGGCTTCGGGCGCCTGCGCGGCGGTTTCCGCCGCCGGCGCCGGGGGCAGGGGTACGGGTCGCACCTCTATGGTGTCCCCGGAGAAGTGCAGCGAGACGCGTTCGTAGATGGAGTAGCCGGAAAAAGCCATGGCCGCCAGGCTGATGAACGCCGCGGCAGCCCAGAATGTTTTAGATTTTGTCATAAGGAGAGAGCGGGTGATGGGAATCGAACCCACGTCTAAAGCTTGGGAAGCTCTCGTTCTACCATTGAACTACACCCGCTTATTTTCCACTGAACAATTCTGCTGAAAATCCTACTGGAATCGCCCGCTATATCAGCGGGCGCTCGCTGTGCTGGCGAGCGTCCGCTATATCAGCGGGCGCTCGCTGTGCTGGCGAGCGAACCCACGACCGTTGGCTTAAGAGGCCACTGCTCTACCGACTGAGCTACCGACCC